>JAFECK010000026.1 GCA_018242185.1 Pseudomonadota bacterium | reverse complement strand
TCTTATTTTACTTGGACAGTAGTGGGCGGAAGCCGGGGTCCAAGATAATAGCCACAACATTCACTTCATGCAGTCCTAGATCCAGGCTTACGTCGGGATGACAGCATTCTCAGCTGCCGCCGCTAGAGCAGCTAATGAAGCTGCTAGCCATTGTACCGGTGCAATTGAGGTTGTGGCAGGTCCTACAATCGCGCCCCGAGAATTGAGGTTATTAAACTGATCCCGCTTAGAATTGCTGCGACTTAAAGCCCCTATATTCTGACCACCACAAAAATAAAAAGTGTTCTCTAATGGCGCTGTATCAACGTTTAAGCTGGTTGGAACGCCCTCTTGAAGTAAAACTGAGGAATTGATCATCCCCTGTTTAATCGCATACATACTATGGCGGCGAGGTTTGTTGATATGTAGCACTTCGTCGCCACTTCGCGCGGTCATGATCCCCATTCCAAATGTGCCATGATCGGCCTTTATATAAACATACGGCGCTTCAGTAATACCTCGCTGCTTATACTGCTCAGCAATACGATAAATCATGCTATCCACCTTCTCAGCCAATTTATATAAGCTGGAAGGATCTTTAAAGTTGAGGTTCGCGCAATAATCAATATCAGGCATGATGAGCCAAGGATCAAACCCAAGCTCTTTAGCGCAATTCTGCGCTATGGCTGCATATTTTAAAGAATGCTGATATTTGCTGCGTTGGTGCCAGCCAAGTTGAGGGTGCGGCACTATCGGTTGAGCTATGTATTTCAAGATAGCAGGTATACCAGCGGAAAGGTCGTTATTCAACAGCACTAAGTCTGGCTGCCAATTATCGCGTAACCGTAAGCTTTTCCCATTTTTTTGTACCTCATATAAATCCAGCATACAAGGAGGTTGAGCGGCAAGCACTGCTGCTTCCAACACTCCGCACCGGACATGATAGCCAGCATCAGATAATATATCACATAGTGCGCATAAATTGCGCCAATATTGCGTATTTCTAGTAAAGCTTTCTGGGATTAATAGTATCTTCCTTACAGCACCGAACTGGTTTTGGATATACTGCTGTATAGCGTGAGCTGCGGTTTGTAATGATGCTTCTGCAAGGTTATTAAAACCTGCAGGAAAAAGATTGGTGTCCACAGGTATAGTCTTAAAGCCCGAATATCTGACATCCACTGAGCAATAAATTACCGGCTTCATGCTACCTTGCTGCGCTTTGATCCACTCCTCAATGCTGTTAATTTCACTGCCCACCCATTTCTCAAACTTGGCGAATTCTTTCACTTACCATCCTCCTAGTATTATGTTATACACCACTAATGCGGCAATTGCGGCGGTTTCTGCCCGCAAGATGTTAGTGCCTAGTCGGACGCTATGAACACCCTGTACGTTTAGCAGGTTGATTTCAGCTTCAGCAAAGCCACCTTCTGGGCCTATTAGCAATAGTGGTGATGGGGAAGTTTTAGGAAGCGAAGATAGCAAATGTGCACTGTGATCGCTATAAGGGTCAGCAACTATAGTGGTTGCTATCTTATGCGTCTGGCACCATACCGGTAGATGCTGCATTTTTATGGCATCATGTATAATCGGGACAGACAAGCGGTCACATTGTTCACTTGCCTCTCTCGCAATGGCCCGCCATTTTTCTAGGTTTACCTTGTTTGGCACAGTCCTGTCAGTAAATACACCTATTACCGCACTGGCTCCTAGCTCCGTTGCTTTTTGTACTACTAAGCTACTGTTATCATGCTTAGTTGGGGCAAACGCTAAGATAGGCCCAGTATCTTGCACTTGAGTTCGGATTAACTCCTCCACCTCTATACTAATATGGCGTTGTGATATCGCAGTGATAATGGCTTTCCACTCACCGTCTATGCCATTAAAAATTCGTAGATGCTCTCCTACTTTCTTACGCATTACATTAGCAAGATAATGCTGCTGCCCCTTTTCAAGCAATGGGTTGGCACCAACACCAAGAGGTTGGTTGGTGTATAGTCTAACCTTTGGCATGCGTAATGCCATGATTTTACCTCATTTGAGTTAATAACGGAATTGTCCAAATATGGACTGTCAGTCCCACTTTCGCGAGAATGACAAACCATATTCATCCACAGCGCCTGTTAGCCATTTTTCTTGGATCCCAGCCTGCGTTGGGATGATAAGCCTGCTGATTTACTAGCGAGAACTTTCCTATTTTTCAGTCTATGTTTGGCAACACTAATTTTTTTCTTTACCTTCGCCTGATGAGAGGAAACCTTACTAACTTTTGCTTTTTTTGCAACCGTTAAGTCTGGTTTGTTCACTTGTTTTTTCTGCACCACTTCCTCTACTTCTTCTGAGTCTTCCAGGACTCTAGCGCTTATTGCCGCTATCTTCTGTTTTTCTATGGGAGCAAAAACATTGGAGCGATTGATTTCCAATCCATCTTCTTCTCCACCTGAGGCGTCGCCCTCAGCTGTGATTTTGCTAGGTTTGCCAGCGTTATATACAGCGGGGTCAACGGCAGCGAACATACTGCGATATTGCCCATCTAATTTCCGATCTGTGCGTACACCTTTATTTTCAGCGAGCCTTACATAAGATTTACTTAACAGTTCTATCATATGATCATCACGTGCTTTAGCAGTATCTCCGCCCATCACCACTGCAACTAGGTCTCCGTCATGTCTGTGTGTGGTGGTGACGACGTTGAAGCCAGATGCTTTAATATAGCCAGTTTTCATACCATTTGCGCCAGAGAAGCGGTTGATAACCCTATTATGGGTATGAATCACCCTTCCTTTATATGTAAATGATTTTTTAGAGAAAAGCGGAATATACTTCGGATGGTTTTTATGCAGGGCAGTGGCTAGACGTGCCATATCTCGTGCAGTGGACACTTGTGAATCATCGTGCAGCCCATGTGGATTGGCGAATCTAGTGCTTTCCATACCTAACGCTGCTGCCTTGCGATTCATCATCTGCACGAAATTATCTTCATTACCTCCAAGCGCTTCCGCTACCACCACGGCCACATCATTCGCAGAATGTATGATAAGCGCGTGTATAGAATCTCGGACCGAAATTTTACTGCCAGGGCGCAAATTCAGGTTTGAGCGAGGCTGGCGCGCTGCATATGAAGAAATCGGCAGTTGAGTATGCATGCTCACTTTGCCACCACGGAGCGCGTCAAAAAGTAAGTGCAAAGTCATCATTTTGGTGAGTGAGGCTGGGCGGCGCGTCTCGTCTGCAGAGTGTTGATATAACACCCTACCGCTTTGTCGGTCCATCACAAGACCGGCGTATAGTGGAGAATAGTTATCCGCAATAGCAACACTCGCTAGCACGTGGCCACAAATCAATAGCAATGCAAACAGCAAAGCAACAGCATGTTTCCTCATCGCACCTCATTCAAATCCCTCTGATCCTTCGATCATAGTCAGATAATCATGCTAAGTAAAGCAGGGTTAGCGTTAATAATGCGTTAAGATTATTATGTTACTCTTGCGTTATTTCTAACTTAGAGATCAGTATATTTCTGGCCTCTGGAATTTTTTTACCATAATGCTCTAATAAATACCGTTGTAAAAAATATTTGGTCAGTGTTAATCCATCTATAATCTCTTGTATATTAGGCAATACCTGCTCTTTTGCTAGGGCATCGGCAGACACCGTGCGCATAAATGTAGGTAACCGTAGCAACCTATCACTATAAGGGCTTCCAGCCGACTTACTAACTGCTCTCCCGCTTTTTGGAGAAACAAATTCAAGATCATCAACACTGCCAGTAGCGGCGCATATGCCAAGCTCCAACGGTCTCCCTAAATGCTGAAGTAAGTCAAGTTCAAACGCTACATACTGCTGTAATATTCGCGCTATATCCTCATCTAGTACATGTAGGAGCCGTTTCATTGCTTGGTAGAGCTCTGGCGCTGGATCATGCGGCATCAGCAGCTCTTTAAGCAGAGATATTACAGCATTTAAGACATATAAGGCAATGCGGTTATGATGCACGGCAACTATACTATGCGTGACTTCTAATGTTGTGTATTGACCTAAATGTTCTGAAATGCGGGCTTGCCAGCGCGCATATACCATATTGCCAGGTTGCAGCCCATCGCTATATTTCTTGTTACTCGCCCTTATAATGCCATTTTGTATGCCTTGTGATTGGAGTAAGCAGCTAACAATTCTGGATCTCTCGCCAAATTTGCGTATAGAGATGATAATGCCGTTATCTTCGATAATCACAACATTTCTCCAATACTAACTCTGACTAGCTGTCCATCCTCACGCTTGAGCTCAAGATTGCCTTCTCGATCTATGCCAATGAATGTTCCTTTATGATGCTTTTTACTATAGGAATCTTGCACTGTTATAACCTCTCGGAATTTATAAGGAGAAGCCATCCATTGGTTACGTATTGGTATAAAACCGTATTGTGACCACATAGAGTATTGTTCCATAAATTCATAATGTATAAGGTTTATTATTCTGTCTGCTGGTACGGCTACATAATCCGCTAATTTACTAGTGGATATATTTTTTATGCTGGGTGCGCTTTGATTATTCACTCCTATACCAACAAGGATGAAGCGATTTTGTAATGACTCTAGTAAAATTCCAGATATTTTACCATCATCCAGGATCACATCATTTATCCACTTATAACGAACTTCCGCGTTGTCCACCTGCTTTTCTGCCAGTAATTTTCGCAAAACATTGCCTACACTAACAGCAGCAATAAAGCATAATTGCTGCCAGCTTTCCATGCCATAACTATCAAGACATATAGTTATGGCTACATTCCCTCCTTCGTCATGCCATATTCTTCCATTTTTGCCATATCCAGCCACTTGTCTGTCTGCAATAATACTTATGCCATGTCGCAGTTCACCTCTCTCAAACAGTGCTTTTGCTTCTAGTTGCGTGCTCTCGCTCCAGTTATAGCGATGAATAACCATTTCATCTAATGGCTTGGGATGTATCTGGGTCATGATAATATTCCTAATAATTTACTTGCATTTTATTTCTCTTGGAGGTTATATCACAACAATGGGGATCGTCTAGTATTTAGAGGAGAACAATTATGGAGGGGGGAATGAAAAGTTTAGCCCAATTCTTATTGGGGGTTACTGTATTCGCCAACCTTGCTATTGGGGTTGCATACGGTGCTGCAAAGGAAGATTTTACACAACCGTATAAGAGCGGGGATGTTCTAGCAATAGGGCAAGCCGTATATAACGTCTACGTGGAGTGCAAAGACCAAGTTGAACTGGCCAAATACACCAAAAAATTTGGAGTAAAAACCGGACAGACCGTACGCATCAATAAATATGATGCTGAGAAATTATTGGAGTCCATTCGCAATCCGTTGAAGAAAAATGCCGGAGGAGGCGCTGCTAATACTGCTGCTGGAGTTGCTGCTCTTGGTGGATCAGCTTCGTTTATTGGGGCGATCGCTCGTGACCGCTTCGGACATAGCTTCGATGAAGAAATGCGTACTTTAGGGGTGGAAACGCGCAGTGTAGTAATAAAAAACGCCCATGAAAATACTGGCGTAGTGTTTTCTTTCATCACTGCAGATGGCGAGCGGACAATGCTGGATTACCCTGGAGTATCACATCATTTAGAAGATCGTGACATTACCTGGGAGTTAATACCTCGTTATAAGGTGGTGTTTTTGGAAGGGCATATGTGGAATGATAAAAGTGGCGCAGCTCTTGCGCACAAAGCTCTTGATATTGCAAAGGAACACGGCGTAGAAACCGCTTTTGCTTTAGGATCTGCCGAATTAGCTAGCCGTTATAGAAGTAGCTTTTTATCTTTATTGCCAAAAGTGGACATATTATTTGCCAATGAATTAGAAGTGATGGAAATGATGCAAGTCAGCGATTTACGCACTGCACTAGAAAAAATTCGTCATATGGTAAAAATAGCGGTAATTACTAGAGGCGCAAGCGGTGCTATTGTGATTACAGACAAAGAAGAAATTGCCGTGCCCGCCGAACAAGTGGAAAAAGTTGCAGACACTACAGGAGCGGGAGATATGTTTGCCGCGGGTTTCTTGTATGGCTATACTCACGATATGGATTTGAAAGCAAGTGCAAGATTGGGTAGTTTATTGGCTGGCCGCATAATTAAGCACATCGGGTCTAAACCAGAACGTAGGATGATGGAGCTAGTTGCTTTAATTCGTTAAAATCAGCAAACAATCCTGAGAACACAATATCAACATTCTCAAACTATGATATGTACAAAAATGGGCAGCTTTAAAGCACTCGCTAAGCTACCCATTTTATGTTTTGCAGACTTATACTAATGCATAGTCATAGGTGTAATCGTAAATTACAGAAGGCTGCGCGCTATCAATGTGGCCAGCAGGATCATATGTACCGCAATATTCAACATATACATACATCTCACCAGCATACATTTCTGAACCATCTGTGTTCTCTAAGTATACGCTGTATTCAAAGGCTGATGCATAATCACCATTCACAACCGTTTCAGGATCCATTGCAATCTGCACATAATCATCTGTAACTAGGATGTTGAAAAACTCTGTGGAGATAACTTCTTCATCTTGATCCACCTCAACTGCGCATTCAGTCGCAACAAAAGTAGTTTCACCTGTATCCTCACCATTTTCTTCAACAGCAGTTTCGGTAACCACGTCAGCATTTTCAACCACCGCAGCCTCCTCACTGTCTACGCTAGCTTCGCTAGACAAGTTTGCGAAAAGAGTGTTCCAGCTTTCATCGGATAAATTAGAAACAATATCAACGTACGTCTGGCCTGCGCTACTAGCAACCATGTAATCATGCTCTGCCGAGGTATATATGGAATATACTAGGCTTTGGAAATCTTGTAGCTGCGCAGTGGTCAAAGAGGCAGCATCAGCGTAATTTGCAGTAAATGCTTGCGCTTGTTCCAATAAACCAGAATACATCTCATCCGTACTAGAAAATTGGACTACTGCATCAACCATATCTGCCATCTTCTGCTGTAGGTCGTTCACACCAACCCAACCAGCGCTAAAAGATTTTACGGTATTATTGATCTGCTCTAAGACCCCAATTAAAGCAAATGAAGCTTCGTTATATTTCTGCATATTAACCTCTTTGTATATGATAAACGATGTTTATAGCCCTAATCAGGACCGTCACAATTCGTAATATAATCTTATTATATTACGAATGCAATACTATATAGAAAAAAACATCTGGTCGGTACATCTTATCAATTTGTTTTACTGGGTAGTGCGGTCAAAGCTGCGGCTATGATATTGCTATAGTAAGCCGTTCATAATGTGTATTGTTATTCGGTCTATAATAGACCAAATCCTCAGGTCTGGATTGTCAACTATCAAACAGTCAACGCTTGATATAGATACTATTATTTGTATCCTTACATTGAGGTGCTGGAATGCCTTTCTTCGATCTTACTAATAGTGGGGCGCAAGGGCCGCTCTACGCAGAGGCTACTTTACCAGCCCCTTCAACAGCAGCTTTGGCTTTTGCTGCTTCTTCTGCTATAGCTTTCGCAGTTTCTTGAAAAATCTCATCCATATTGTCGCGCATGCTCCTGCTATCCCCAATTGCATACATAGGGCTGTTCGGGTTAGCGCTCATGCCGACAAACCAGCTCCCTCCACCAATAACAGCGAGTATACATAGAAGCGTTATAAATTGCGCTTGATCAGCGTTGATAGCCTCTAACAGCTTATTAAAGAACACACTAGCGTCTTCTTTCATTATAGCGTCAGCCATATGACCAGCGATGCCGACCCCTTGGTTTGCAAAGTAAATTCCCGCACCTACTAGCGCGCCAGCACAAGACAAAAGTATCCCTATACAGACGAAGAAAAGGCCACGCTTCCATAGATTAGCGGTATGCTTCCCTTCTGGCATTTCCGCTAACATCCCTATAAAGTCGAGCATTTCTTTCTCAGCATCTAGCTTCTGCTTGTTATCGACTCGGGTGTGCAATGGATGCTTATCATCTCGGTTTGCAAGTATAAGATCAGAGCGACATACCGCTATCTGATTCTGTAGAAATACTTGTTGCGTTGGGCTCTTCAGCTCCGCGCCAAGAGTTGTTGGATCTTGTCCGTACCTTTCTATAGGACCATTAAGATTATACGGAATATTTAGTTTAGCCCAAAACTTAGTCTTTAGGCTCAGCCGTGCACCATCATCTGTAGGGTAAGCTTTGGCAGCGATCGCTTCTATCATGGCATATAGGCTGGCTAATGGCCCGGCTATAGCAGTGCCGTTACTCACCATTTCTGCCGACTTTGCTTGCGCTGCCTTGACGACGTCGTCCATAAAGTTATTAAACTTGCTGTAGCTAATTACTGGTGGCCTTTTCTGCTTTATTTGTTTCTTCTCCACAGTGGTATTTGTAGTTGTCGTACCATCTGCATCTGCCTTCTTCGCGTCACTATGTACCCTGCTTGGCAAACCCAAGGCTTTTTCAACTATTTGCATCTGTTGGTTCACTAACTGTATATCAGCCGGTGTAATGAAGGTATCAGCCCTATCATACATAGCGTTAACCAGCTCTTGTACATGTGCTTTATCTTTGTCTTGCTTCGATCCCAAAGCCACAGCTGCTTCCACCTTAATAAGATATATAGCATTTCTCAAAACGGTAGCCTTGGCAACGAAATCCTTCCGGAACGCTGGCATGTCAGATTTTGTCATATCTGGATCTGCATCACCCCAAAGTGCCTCCTGATGGCCATCATCCGTGCTCACATCAAACTTTTCATTAATGCAATCAATAGTATCTTTCGATGCCACAGCAATAACAGTACCCGAACGGCTATACGATAAAATCTCACCTAATCTGTGGATCTGCGGCGCGTAATCAGGCTTGAATACCAGTCCCCTGCTACCACTTTTGCTCATACTTATTCTTCCTATTTTTTAAATATCGCCTGCCCCAAAAAATGTTGGGATCACTCTTGGGTCCGATGGTAACACATATATTAACATCATGCAAGCAAAAATCATAGCTAGTATTCACAAAATGGACTAGCGCGCTTTAAAAATCATATAAATATGGAAATATCCTAAGTAACACGCGAGCATAACCTTTACCCCATCACATCAAAATTCTGCTTCTTCACCAAAGGAGCATTTATCCCCAGCAAGTGCTGCACCTGTCCGGTAAAATGCTCTGGAACGCCGCTAGTGTAATAAGTCACCCTACCTTCTTGGTCACTGGTACTGGCTAAATGATGAGTATGCAGGTAACTCCATGCTTCCTGTGCCATAGCATTAGCAGGATCTACAAAAATCACATGGGGTGGCAGCACTGCACGCAGCGTGTCTTCCATCCAAGGATAGTGAGTACAACCATGCACAACGACCTCAACATGCTCTGCTTGCGGAGCTGACAAATACTCTCTTGCCACATTTAAGGCGAGCACACTACTAGCTTGGCCAGTCTCGATCAGAGGCACAAATTGCGGGCAGCCAATCGAATTGATGATACCGCTATAGCCGGCTATATGGAAAGCATTCTCAAACGCACCACTTTTCGCAGTAGCTTCAGTGGCTAACACCAGCACTTTGCGATTTGGTAGTTGCGTGGCCATCATCGAAACCAACGGCCTAATCGTGTCCACAATGGGTAGATCAAACTCTCCTGAAACCGCCTCAATAGCCAGCGCTGAGCTAGTATTACAAGCAACTATCACTAGCTTAACTTGCTGCTCCTCCATCATCCAGCGCAGAATTTGCCGGGAATAGCTGACAATCTGCTCAGCAGACTTAGCACCGTACGGCATGCGGGCAGTATCGGCAAAATAGACTATATCTTCATATGGGAGCACTTTTTGCACCGCCTTCAATACAGTCAACCCTCCCACACCGCTATCAAAAATACCAATTGCCGAATGAAACATAACTATCTCAACACCCCCCCTATTTTCTCAATAGCGGCAATTATTGCGTCGCTAATCTTCTCGATTTCACTGTCGGTCATCGTTTGCTCCCATGGTTGCATGCGTACACTAAATGCCACAGATTTCTTGCCATCCTCTACGCCTTTTCCTCTATATATGTCGAAAATAGATATCTCCTCTAATAATGGCTCTTTAGTACTACTGGCCGCCCTTATAATGTCTTCAGCTCGCACTTGCTCATCAAATATAAAAGCAAAATCCCTAGAAATTGCTGGCAAGTCAGAGAGTTTCGCACCAAAATTATAACGCGCTTTAACAGGCGGAAAGCTTGCAGGAAACACCTCAAACAGTACTACAGGCTCATCTATATCATAATCATTGGCTATACCAGGATGCAGGGCACCAGCCACGGCTAAAAGCTTGTTTCCTATAGCAAAGCTTGCACTTTGCCCTGGATGATAGTATTGAGGCGCTTGCGCTGCAACTTGGATAGAGGAAGGGTTACAACCGAATATCTGAGCTATCGCTAATACATCTGCCTTTACGTCAAAAAAATCATACTCCCTGGCATCTTTATGCACGCTACGGCGATGCGTCTGACCAACACGTAAGCCTGCAATACAAGGTGTTTGATAGTCTGGCAGATCTTCTGCGTATACATTTCCATATTCAAAAATTCCAAAATCCCGCTGTCCCCTAGCTAAGTTATTTGCAACAACTTTGACCAGATTTGGGATAATAGAGGGACGCATCACGTCCAAAGTATTATTGATTGGGTTATCAATGGTAATCGTGCTTTTGAGCCCATAACGATCAAGATCCGCAGAATACGCGAAAGACCATGTCATAACTTCACACAGCCCTAGTTGAGCTATAATCTTTCCTTTAATAGTAATCTCATGCATCTTTGGGGGCACGTATAACTGCTCGCTGCTTGAAAATATCGGTTGCGCTGGGATGTTGTGATAACCATGCATACGCAGCACTTCCTCAGCTAAATCCTCAGTGGTAGACACCTCTCCTAAGCGCCATGATGGGACTTGCACTGTTCCTTTATCCACGCTCAAGGCAAGGCGATTTAGGATTGCATTAATGTGCTCGTCGCTTATCTCAATACCAGCAATTGCGCGAATTTTCTCATAATTGACCCAAATCTCGGTCACGTGATTAGGGCTCTCACCAGTTACGCACACCACATTTCCTGCCCTGCCCCCACAGATTTTAAGCACCTCGTCCGTAATGTATTCCATAAACAAAGCTTCAGTAGCAGGATCAATCCGGCGTTCAAATCGGTATCGCGAATCACTGAGTAAATTTAGCTTCCTCCCAGACTTCGCCACAGCTGTCGGCGAGAAATTCGCAACTTCAATGAGAATGTCTTTGGTATGTTCATCAACCTTACTCAGCTCCCCTCCCATAACACCAGCAATCGCCAGCACTTTTACTTCATCCGCGATAACCAGAAGACCAGCTGACAAAATATATTCCGTATTCCCTAAGGCCACAAATTTCTCGCCCTCATTGCTATAACGTATATAGACATCACCTATTACCTTAGCAGCATCATAGATATGATTAGGCCTGCCGTAGGTGAACATAGTATAATTCGAGATCCCTACCAGTGCGCCTTTATCAAACGAAGAGCTGCCAATAGCTTGCAATTGTTTGGCCATCGTTTGCGGCACAGTACCATTTTGCACACCTTCAACCCGGCGCAAAGAAAAACTCGGGCAATCTTTTGCCGCCTGCATATGTAACTTAGGCTGCGAGCCCGCCACACTTTCTACAACATTTGCTTGTGGTATACCACCCACCGTTCCTAACCCAGCTGCTGCTAAATCACGCGCTATGCCCATGATGCTCAACGCATCACCACGATTTGGAGTTATAGCTATATCAAAGATCACCTCATTTAAGCCTTGGTAATCCTTAAACAATTTACCAACTGGCGCGTCTTCTGGCAGCTCTACAATACCACCAGTAGGACAGTTTAAGCCAGATATTCCTAATTCTTCAGCGCTACACATCATGCCGTAGCTTTCCACACCACGTATTTTCGCCGCCTTTATCATAAACTTATCTAAAGGCATCATCGTGCCAATCGGCGCTAACACTACCTTAACGCCAGCCCTAGCGTTTGAGGCTCCGCACACTATTTGCAGCTCTTCTCTCCCATTATTTACTTTACAAACCTTTAGTTTATCCGCATCTGGGTGTGGCTCAGCTTCAATAATCTGAGCGATAATGAAATTGGAATAAAGCGCGCCTTTATCTTCCATTGCTTCAACTTCAAAGCCAATCTGTCCTAAAGTTGTAGCGATTTGATCGGCATCAGCACTGGTGCTTAGCAGCTGACGTAGCCAGCTCAACGTAAATAGCATGATATTACCCTGTTAATATTTACCCGGCATATTATCTGTACGGGCGCATATAAGTCAAGTATTGCCCATATTCCAACTAGATGGCGTCGACACCATCTTAATACGATTTAATATATTTTCTATTGACCAAGGTATGCGATTTGCATAGCATACCAAGCGGATAGATTGTGGTATTGAAGATGGCAAATTTCAGCAATTTGGTGGGCGTATTAGCTCTATACTGCCTGCTTTTATTCTTACTTGGGGGAGTATTGCTGTTTAGGGTTGCTTTGATCGGAATCGCTATGGGAAGTAAAGATAGCAAGAAACGACGTAAGAGAGGCATGCTTCGGTATATATACGGCGCTTTTGGTCTAACACCTAGTGGCTCTAACGTAGTGAGTAGGGATTTGGATGTTTATACATTCATCTATTATCAATTCGCCATCTTCGGAGGACTGTGTTGCTTACACCCAATGCTGTGGACCTCGTCACCATTTACCACCTTGCATTTAGACACCGATCTGGAGCCCATGCTCTTTATTGAGTTATTTATGCGCATTATAGGAGCTTGCGGCTGTGTTAATCTCGCTTTATATGGAGTTTGGAGACAGAAGATTCGAGAGCGTTACCTGCCAATCTATTGGCGCCTACTGATGATATATTGCCTGCCCTTTATTAGCACATACGCCCTGCTCATCGCACCTGATAGTATGGAAGCGGCCCTTGGCTTTGCTTTTTCAGCCTTTATCCTCGCCAGCTTCCTCAGGACGCGCTCATTTTTTATCAGCCTAATTAGTGGCATAATCTGCGCATACTCCACCTATTATATCGCAGCTCTGACCATAGGAAAAAAAATCATTTTGCCGGATTTTGATGGCGCTGTGTTATATATGGTTTTATCCATACTGCTTTATGTAGGAATCAGACGCGATCAGGAAATAGAAATATACAGAGTATATGGCACCAGTAACGCGGTACTAGCTAAGGTGGCCAGTAGCCATGATAAAATTCGTAGTAAAATTTCGCAGGTCATTCGCGCGTTCGAAAGAGCGGTGCATGTAGCTGCCGACCATGTCAGGCACGGCGAATCTGTGATGCGTATATATCCCGGCAAGAGGGTAATGATTCTCAATAAGGATGATTCCAAAATGATGTGCGATAGTTTGGAGCAGGTAGACGGCGAACTTGCTGATGAGATTACTGAGGTACAAAAACTCGTTACCTCATGGGGACGCCAATCTAATAGGCTTAATAATGCAAGCATACATACAATTATTACTGAAGTGGCGGCTGATTTATGGCTCAAACTAGAGTTTGATAGAGTGGATGATTTCAAACCCATCGCTTCAGCTAAATTAATCAGTAAAGCTATCGGGCTCCTTTTTTCTCATATCAATCGCAATTTGCACCGAGGTATGGCTGTGAAAGTGCGGATTGCCCCAGGTGGAGTGGTTTTACACTATGTAGACAAACAGTTAGTAGGCCGCGATCAACGAAGAGCATTGAAAATAGTTGACATTTTAAGCGCTGATACGCTAGATTTACTGCTCTTTCAAGCAATGATAGCCAGCATCGGCGGCGCTATATCGCATAGCGAGGCAGGCAATGGCAGTGTCATCTTGGAAATCAAACTGCCCGGTCAATACCAAGAATGGGCTGCAAGGGCTTCGGCATAATTTTTAATATTCATAAAATGGCTACAAAACAAAGTAAGAAGATTAGTGGTAAACACATAAAGAGAAATCCGGCTTTTGCGCTATTTATAGCTATAATTGTAATCCTAATAGACCAAGCTACCAAAGCGTTAGTAGGCGGTATGGTGACTAGCGGGGACCAAATAGCACCGCTGCCGTTTTTAAACATAGCGACTACCTGGAACTATGGCGTTAGTTTCGGCCTAGGCAATGACGCAGCACAAGACCAAATGCCAATTGCGCTACTGTCTCTCATGATCGTTGTAGCTCTGTGGATGTTGATCTTGAAGCAGAGATATATGTCCAAACTTAACCAAAGCGCTATTGCAATGATCATTGGAGGAGCGCTCAGCAACCTAATAGACCGCTGGAATTACGGGGCAGTCATGGATTTTTTGGATTTCCACATAATGGGATACCACTGGCCCGCATTCAACGTAGCTGACTCTGCAATTGTAGTAGGCGTAATTATCTGGCTAATTTTTACCAAAGATACATGATTTCACTATAATAACCCTATTTTGGCTAAGGAAGGAGCAGCGATGATAATTATATCAGGACATAGTAATATAGCACTCGCACAGCAAATAGCTGGGCTTATCTCTGCACCTCTGGTGATCGCGGAATGTCAGAAGTTCGCAGCAGATGAGATGCGTATCCACATTAATGCGGAGCTTAAAGGACGCAATGTGGCTATAGTACAGTCTATTTCCAGGCCGACCCATGACCATTTGCTAGAACTATTGCTATTATTAGATACAGCTGCAAAGATGCAAGCTCAAACCATTACTGCAGTAATTCCATATTTATGCTATGCTAGGCAAGACAGGCCGACACATAACGAGCCAGCAGCGGCGCACCTTATCATCAAGCTGATTGAGGCCACTGGGGTCAACAAAGTGGTGACTTTAGAGCTGCATTCGCAGCGCGTTGCCTCCCTATTTTCAGTACCTGCAGTAAATATAGATAGTACCACTTTGTTTGCCCCTTATTTTACAGACATAAATGATATTACGGTCATTGCCCCTGATTTTGGTGGTATAGCTAGAGCGAAGCGGCTAGCTAATGCTCTGCAAGCGCCTGTAACCCTGCTTGATAAGGATAGACATAGAACCCCTCCTATGGAGATGGTATTCGGCAATACGCATGGGCGGCATTGCATCATTTGCGATGATATAATAGACACAGGCTTCACTATGCAGCAAGCTGCGCAAGTTCTGCGCAATAATGGTGCAACTGCAGTAAGTGCCTGCGCTACCCATACTGTGCTTTCACCAGGTTGCGCCATGCGCATGCAAAATAGCGGTATTGAAGGAGTTTATGTCACCAATAGCATTGCACCCATAAAACTATATAACAACGTGCACATAGTTTCAGCAGCCGGCTTAATTGCCAGAGCGTTGCAAACGAATACTACCGGATAATCACCAAGCTCTCGCTATATCCAGCATACGGTTGGCAAAGCCCCATTCATTATCATACCAAGCCGCAACCCGCAACATATGCCCATCTTCGAGTATTTTAGTCTGGGTAGCATCAAAAATTGCGCTGTGTGGATTGCGGTTGTAATCCACAGAAACCAGCTCCTCAAAACTAACCTGCATAACTCCATACAGAGATCCGGAAGCGCTATGCGCCACCATAGCATCATGCACCATTTCTTTATTCACCATTTTATCCAAGGTAACTACTAGGTCCACCATAGAAACATTAGGCACTGGCACCCTAACGGCTACCCCATCAAGTTTACCTGCTAGTTGCGGCAGCACCATACCTAAGGACTTAGCTGCGCCAGTAGAAGCAGGAATCATCGATTGCGCGCACGCACGGGCACGCCGTTTATCGCTGTGGATAGAATCTAACACCTTCTGATCATTAGTGTATGCGTGAATAGTTGTCATAAATCCAGATTTTATGCCAAACTCTTGGTCTAGCACCATAGCAATAGGAGCTAGACAATTAGTGGTACAAGAACCAGCGGAAATTACCTTATACTCTGCTTTTAACTCACTAGTATTAACTCCATATACCACCATCGCATCAGCATCCAAAGATGGTGAGGAGATCAGCACTTGAGAAGCACCCGCATGCGATATATGTTTGATACTCTGCGCACGTTTGCTAAATACACCAGTGCATTCTAGAACCATGTCCACCCCATAGCGCCCCCAATCCAAGCGCTCTATTTCCGTCTCTTGCAGCAAAGTTATCTTACCTTTACCTAAATTAAGCGTGCCATCAGCTACATCTAGCTCTAGTGAACCATAAGTGGAGTCATGCTTTAGCAGGTGAAGATGCACATCTGCGCTCCCCATGCCAAGGTTGATCGCCACTACCTCAATGTCTTCCATACCATCTCTGGCCATGAACGCTCTCACAATAGAGCGGCCAATACGGCCAAAGCCGTTTATCGCTATTCTTTTCGCCTTCATTCGTTCTGCCTTTCATCCTTTATCTTTTGCCAAAAAGCTCATCAGCTCTACTTTCAAAAGCGGCGATCATCTTTTGGCATGCCTTATAAAACACCGGACTCATCATCAGGTCTAATATTTTTGACTTAAAAGCAAAGTCTATACTAAAATCTATCCTTGTGCCAGTGGCCTTCTTGCTAAATCGCCATTTATTATCTAAACGGCTGAATGGCCCAGATATCGCATGCACATCGATCTCTACCACGGTTTTTTTCCTTTTTATCCGCACTTCTGAAACATAGCTCTCATTAAAGCCAGCAAAGGTTACAACTAGTTCGGCAACTATTTGATGCGGCTCACCTGAAATAATCCGTGCTTTACTACACCACGGCAAGAATTCAGGATAGCGGGCAATGTCCAGCACGAGCGAGGCCAGCTCTTGTGGAGAATGGGGTGATATATCACTGTGTTCAAACTTTGGCATAATAGTGATGCTATCGTGTTATAAAATCTCTAACAAGAGCTTCTAATTTCGTGCAACGGACTGGGGCTCTGGAAGATTCTTTTGCTCTGTCGTAAGATATTGGTGCATCTCAGTAACAAAATACTTCAACCCCTCATCATAGTTATGCGTACGCGCTTCAATTCTATGCGCTACTGCAGCCCCTTTCCATAAGCCAAACACCAAACCAGTTGCACATAGACCTATACCTATAACCATAGCAAGAAGAGCTGGGTTACCACTCGCCAATCCTTGACCTAGCTTATCCCACTGATTTTTGAACATATCATTGATAGCGTCTAGAGCCTCTTTCGCAAGCTTGGTATCTACAAACTTTGCGGAAAACACTCCGCCAGCGACTGCAAGCAGCCCAGGGATCATATATACAGCTCGTTTAGCAAACGCTTCAATTGCTTTATCATCACGAGAAAACATCAGCTCAAGCGCTGCCAGCTGGCCTTTGCATAGATCAAGGTGTTCTTTCACTTCCTTATATGTATGCTTCGCTTGCGGCGCTGGAGCGCTAACAGAAGAAGAGCTAGAATTTGAGCTAGGCGCAGCCGTAGTGGTTGCAGGCGCTGGTGAACTAACCGGCTTGCTCGCGTTCTCCTCCTGAGCTTGCAGATGCTTAGCGTACACTTCAAGCACCTCTATATAAAGCTTTCTAGAGCGTATCATGCTGAAAAAGCTGAGATCTTCTTGTTTAAACGGCATGCCATATTGATCAAAAGTAACTGAGTGAGTTGTATGTAGCTCCATTCCTACACCGTTTATACCCAACTGACTTAATTCAGGATATTTTCCAGCCACTGTATTAAGCTCTGCTCTGATTGCAACCGTTTTGGTTGCTTCATCTAGAAAATCTTTCTTTCCACCTAACTGATTTGGACTTGTTAATATTGTTTGCCTAATTAATGCAGAATCGTTCATACGCAATCTTTGCCTATATCCTCCAATAATATCATTTACGAGTTCCTCCATGCGGTTTATAGCATACCAAGTATTTCTCTCAAACCAATCCCACTCGGTCATTTCTGCCTTGCGCGGATTTCGGAGACCCAAACCTACTGTCCGTCGTGCATGGCTATGCATTTTTCGTAACAAAGCCAAATCAACCGCAGGCATCATCCTTTCTACCCAAGTTTTTTTACTCACTTCTTGCGCGGCTTGGCGCTCGTTTATGATTCTATCTGCTATAGGGTTTAGCACCTTATTAGCTTCGTGCGCTTTAAATTTCTCGTTCGAGAACGAACTGGCAAATAGATCAACAGCCTGCTGGGCTTTTTTTACTTCTTCATCCGCACTCTGATTATGCGCAGCAAGATATCCTAGTAAGGCTACAGCCGGTGGATTATTACTAGTAAAATTAGCGGTGTTTGGGTCAATATTTACTGGTTGCTTGCGGTATACTCCTGACTGCTCTACTTCTTGTAATTCAGCACGCGCCTCAACGATTAACCGCTTGATATGATGATCAATGTATGCACCAGCCCCTTCAACGGTATCGCGTTGTTTATGCGCAGCATACATCAAGCTGATACTGAACACACTGTCCTCTACAGAGGCAAACTTCTTCTTTAGTGCCTGCTGCTCCATCTTATTAGTGCCTTGTTTCGCTCGACTTTCTGCTAGAAAATTTTCCACTCCAGCTTGAAAGCTGTTATCATCAGACAATCCCAGACCAATTACCATATGATCAGTGGGGTTAAAGCGCAGCTTACCCTCTTTGAACACGGCGATATCTAATGTTTTATCCTGCCCAATGAGCACTCTGCGCACCGCATCTAACATGCCACATGGCTGCCAAATTCCATCTTGATCTTGCTCCTGCACGCCTATATCAAACCCTGGGGTCTTAGCCAGCTCTACAAAAAGCTTCAGAATCGGTGGTGCATCCTTGTGCTCCAATAGGGCCTTATCTAAAGCTATCTCTTGTTTTTGTAAAGCCATTATCTCTTCTAGAGCTATCTCACGCAAATCAGGCAAGGTTCTTTGGAGATGGCACATATATTGACGCGCTTCATCGCGTGCAATTTTGCTATTAGAATCGATTGCATTCAGTGGACCGGCACTTGCAAACCAACTGCTAAGGTGAGACGCCCCCCATAACAGATATTCAGGAAAAGTATAGTCCTTTTGGTTGATCGTATACCCTGGATTTTCGCGCTTTGCTACAAAGCGATTATATTCCCCTCCATTACGCCAATCACTTAACACATCATCTCTCTTTTTATTTCCCTGCATATCTGACTCATATTAATATACTTTGTTCATACTATCACATTAGCCATGCCAGGATCAAGTTAATAAACGTAAAAAGCGAGGATTTTTATAATAAATGAGTGCAGTGCTATAGTGTAGTGCTATATAATAGCAACTCTCAAAAATAATAAAGTTCAAGGCTAATAAGCTTTAGCGTGATTAAATGGACCGGACATTAGGTAGTGTCGAAACCACCTAAGAGCGCTGTGGGACAGGCTCTGGAAGATTCTTTTGCTCTGTCGTAAGATATTGGTGCATCTCAGTAACAAAATACTTCAACCCCTCATCATAGTTATGCGTACGCGCTTCAATTCTATGCGCTACTGCAGCCCCTTTCCATAAGCCAAACACCAAACCAGTTGCACACAGACCTATACCTATAACCATAGCAAGAAGAGCTGGGTTACCACTCGCCAATCCTTGGCCCAGCTTATCCCACTGATTTTTGAACATATCATTGATAGCGTCTAGAGCTTCTTTCGCAAG
Organism: Pseudomonadota bacterium; assembly: GCA_018242185.1. Taxonomy (GTDB): domain Bacteria; phylum Pseudomonadota; class Alphaproteobacteria; order Rickettsiales; family Midichloriaceae; genus SZAS-26. Next base: position 44,869 of record JAFECK010000026.1, on the reverse strand, counting down.
CTTGGTATCTATAAACTTTGCGGAAAACACTCCGCCAGCAACTGCAAGCAGCCCAGGGATCGTATATACAGCTCGCTTAGCAAACGCTTCAATTGCTTTATCATCACGAGAAGACATCAGCTCAAGCGCTGCCAGCTGGCCTTTGCATAGATCAAGATGTTCTTTCACTTCCTTATATGTATGCTTCACTTGCGGCGCTGGAGCGCTAGCAGAAGAAGAGCTAGAATTTGAGCTAGACGCAGCCGTAGTGGTTGCAGGCGCTGGTGAACTAACCGGCTTGCTCGCGTTCTCCTCCTGAGCTTGCAGATGCTTAGCATACACTTCAAGCACCTCTATATAAAGCTTTCTAGAGCGTATCATGGTCTGAATTTGGCACTGCTTATCATCCTCTGATGGCATACCGTGTACGTCGAATTTTGACGTGTGAACTTCGCTTAACTTTGCACTCAAATCCACCTTAGAATCAGGATATCTACTTTTCATCTTGCTTATCTCTGCTCCGATCGCAACCGTTTTGGTTGCTTCATCTAGAAAATCTTTCTTTCCACCCAACTGGTCCGGACTCATCAATATCGTTTTCCTCATCTGCGCAACGCATTTTTCATCAAAACCTGGTGTATGCTGAGAAGTCATGAGATCAAAACTAGCGATCATGAGATTGGCTATCTGTTTGGTATTAGCCATAAACCAATCCCGCTCGGTCGGCGCACGCTCTGGATGCTCAAACCCTTGAAATAATAATAAAGGAAAAGAGTTTTCTCTACTCTTTTGATGCATTGCCTTAAGTAAAGCCACGTCAACGCCTGGCGCCATTTTTCCCACCCAAGTTTTTTTACTCGCTTCCTGTGCTTCCTGCTGTTCTCTTATGATTCTCTCAACTGCAAGGTTCAAAGCCTCCTTAGCTTGCTTTGCAGCACGTTTAATAGCACTCACATCCTTATTATTATTAGTTTGCGCAGAAAACGTCGCTGCAGCCTCTATTGCTTTTTTTATCCACTCATCCTGAGCCGTAAACTCTAATTGGTCATGAAGATCCGCAAGCAATGTTACAGCTAGTGGATTGGCTGTAGTGATGTCTAAAAATTTGGTCTGTAAGCCCTTGCCACGGTAAGTACCCTGACGCTCTACTTCTTGTAAATCATTGTGAGCTTCAATGATTAACCGCTTTATGTGCTTCCTAATATAAGAAAAGGTAATCGCATCTGTATTCGGTCTTCTAAACGCAGCACACAACAAACTTATGCTAAACGTGGGATTTGTAGCGCTCATTTTCTGTTCTAATGATTGCTGCACCATCTTCTTAGGCTCTTGCGCTCCTCCATCTACTGATTTTTCCAGCGCTTGCTGAAAACCCATATCCTCAGGCCATCCACGGCCAATCATAATGTGGTCAATAGGATTAAAGCGCAGCTCTGTGCGCTCTCTGAACACACCGATGTCTAATGTTTTATCCTGCCCGATGAGCACCCTGCGCACTGCATCTAACATGCCGCACGGCTGCCAAATCCCTTCCTTATCTTTCTCTTGCACGCCTATATCAAACCCATCTATATCAACCAAGGTTACCAAAAGCTTTAGTATAGGCGGCGCGTGTTCTTCTAGTAAGCCTTGACTTATGCTTATTCCCTTTGTTTGTAAGATCGTTATCTCTTCTAGAGCTATTTCACGCAAACTCGGCAAAGTTCTTTGTAGATGTGACATATATTGATGCACTTCTTTGCGTGCACTTTTCTCATTGAAATCGTTTGTATCTGGCGGGCCAGCATTTGCAACCCAATGATTAAGCTTTGACGCTCCCCGTATCAGGTATGCGACAAAATTACAAGGTGGATCATCACTAAAACGATACCATGGGTTTTTGGGATCGTTGATAAAGCTTTTATATTTTGGTCCATCAATCCATTGCTCTAACATACAAACCTCATCTCATCACATTTCTCAATACTACTACATCGGCCATGCTGAAATCAAGATAATAAGCGTAAAAAGTGGGTATTTTTACTATAAGTTGCAACCCCTTGCAACACGCTAACCCACTCTTCGCAAGCAGTGAGAACGGAGCACCATACAAAAGTATGGCAAGATGCTAATTGTATCGGATAGTAAAGCGATTATTTTAATGAGGTGATCCACCTTAAAAGTCTTGACTATGCTACAATAGGGTATGCTACTATCACTCATCATTATTTAATTATAGGTATTATTATGTCATTCCTTTCTAGGCGTTTGGACGGTGTTAAGCCATCTGCAACCCTTGCGATTAATAGTAGAGCTCTTGAGCTCAAAGCCCAAGGTTATGATGTAATTAACCTTGGCGTTGGTGAGCCTGATTTTGATACCCCACAAAATATCAAGCATGCAGCAATTAAAGCCATTGAGGCCGGCGCCACAAAATACACTACTATTAATGGGACAAAAGAGCTACGTAAGGCGATCTCTATGAAATTTCATAGGGATAATGGCCTTGACTACACCGTAGATGAAGTAATTGCAGGAACTGGAGCAAAACAGTTATTATTTAATGGTTTAATGGCGACTGTAGACCACGGAGATGAAGTGATAATACCTGCCCCATATTGGGGGTCATATGAAGAGATGGTCATCTTTGCTGGCGGCAAGCCTGTTATAGTGGAAGGCCACCCTGATAATAATTTTAAGATCACCGCTGCGCAGCTTGAAGCTGCAATTACGCCGCGCACAAAATGGTTTATGTTGAACTCTCCAAGCAACCCTTCTGGTGCTGTGTATAGCGCCGCTGAACTAAAATCACTCAGCGAGGTGCTCTTGCGGCATCCACATGTCTACATAATGTCTGATGACATATATGAACACATAATCTTTGATGGCATAAAATTTACCAATATAGTGCAGGTTGAACCAGCTCTATTCAGCCGTACATTGGTGATCAATGGAGTGTCTAAAAGCTACTCTATGACGGGCTGGCGCTTAGGCTATGCTGCTGGACCCCTCGCACTTATCAAAGCGATGATTACCGTGCAGTCTCATAGCACCTCTTGCGCATCCTCTATCAGCCAAGCTGCAGCCACTGAAGCACTGAATGGTCCGCAAACTTTCTTAGAATCCCAAAGCAAGTCTTTTGCTAAAAGGCGGGATTTAATAGTGCGTTTACTCAACGAAATACCTGGGATTCACTGTGCAAAACCACAAGGTGCTTTTTACGTACTACCAGATTTCCGCGGCATAGTTGGCATGCATGCCAAAGACCATACCATAAAAAGCTGTGAAGATGTTGCAGCGTACTTGTTAGAAGAAGCGCAAATTGCTGTAGTCCCTGGTGCAGCGTTTGGCATCCCGGGATTCTTGAGGATATCATACCCAGTTTCTGAACAGGTAATAGAATCAGCTTGCAACAGAATCGCCAGAAGCTTAAGCAAGTTGAAGAAATAAGGGATTGCTGAGCATCATGCTAGCAATCACACATCGCTGCGAAGCATACAAGGCCACATCTATAAACACATACCACTAATGTGTAAAGCTTTGGAATGGAGCGGGATCAGTGCTGTAATACAGCCTGCCGTTAAGTAAGGCCGACTCCTCCTCATTAAACCCATCAATAAATTCATTGAGCAAAACCCGTGATGGCCATTTTTTCACATTACCAAAAGTGAACCCTACGTAAACAGAAAACTGAGCACAGGCGTACCTAGTATAATTGTTCATCAACAATAAAACAGACTCATCTGTTCCAAACTCCAGTATCCTGTTGAGCAATGACCGCAGCTTCTCTTCCCCCATATACTCTTTCAAAAACAAATTATTGAGATCAGCAATCCCGATTTTCTCGCCTTTGTCCTTGATCATTTTAACTGCTGTACTCAAGCCAGCTTCTGTTGTGAGATCTACCTGAGCTAATGCCACCTTATCAGCCATCACAAGAGTGTGCAGCCTTTGATAAGCAGCTTCGTCAAACAAATAATTACCACCCTTATAGTCAACCAACAAACCAAGATCTATGGCCTGCTGAGGGTGATCTATAAAAGTTTTAACACACGAACCGGCCTTTCTCCGATTCATGATCCACCAAGACAGCTCTTGCTCGTTCAGTTGTGCGCGCTTCATAACCGGCAAACTCGCAATATCAGCCCATTCTACGTGCTTTAACAAAGACTTCTCGCTATAATTAAAACGCTCCTTAAGTAATGGATATACTGATTGCAGCTTGCCCACTATTTTCGAATATTTTGTATAATCCACGCTATGTCCATAGCGATTGAATTCCTCGACAATATTGTAACCAGGCATCTTTCGTACATGTTGTTGCCACCATTGGAAATCATCTGCTGTGAGATTAGGCGCAACTGTTTGCCATTCTACTAGCTCTGCCTCCCAGCGCAAGTGTCGATAGTGCTGACTACTACCTGCTCTCAATAGCTTGATATTAATCTCATTGAACCTAGTAATAGGCGGCGCTAGATCAAAAATCAAGAGATTGGTAATACGCTCAAACATCGCTGCTGCGCGAAATGCACGCTCTCCACCTACCGTCAGGTAAGCCCCAGATGGCGCCCTCTCTATAATATTTTTGGCCCGACTAACCTGTATTTCGGTTGAGAGCGGATAAACCTCAGCACCCCAAACTATCTGAGCACATAAACATATGTATAATAGAACAATGATTGAGCTTCGCATGTGTTGGCCATTATAGTTAACGAACCAGGTCATGGTAGCGCTTATCATAGCCAAACACCATATAAAATCAGCCCTATAGATATCACATTGATTTCTTAAAATATAAATGTTAGCATGAGAATATGCATATAAATTAATGGTAATTCTAATGTTCACTAATATGTTCTCATTATTTCTCCTGCTATTTTTTGCAATCTTATTCGGCCCCATGGTGTTTTTCATAGTGGGACAACAGTCTTCCGCAGTAGTGGAGAGATTTGGTAAGTTCGCGCGGGTTGCCACCCCGGGTTTGAATATAAAAATCCCATTCATAGAGCAAGTGCGCGGCACTGTGAGCCTAAGATTGTTGCAGCTCGATGTGGCAGTGGAAACAAAAACATTGGATGATGTATTTGTCAATATTGTAACAGCTGTGCAATATAGGATTATTCCCACTAAGATATATGAGGCGTTTTATACCCTGGATGATGCAGAGCGCCAGATCCAGGCGTTTGTATTTGACGTTATCCGTGCAAGAGTTCCCAAGATTAAGTTAGATGATGTCTTTTCAAAGAAGGATGAAATCGCAATTAGCGTGCGCGAAGAGCTGGAAGAGATGATGAATGAGTTCGGTTATGACATTATTAAAGCGTTGGTAGTGGATATCAACCCTGATGCACGAGTCAAAACTGCGATGAATGAGATTAATGAGGCGCAAAGATTGCGGATTGCTGCGATGGAGCGCGGAGAAGCTGAAAAAATCCTGAAGGTGAAACAAGCTGAAGCCGAGGCAGAAAGCAAGATATTGCAAGGTAAAGGTATGGCAGGTCAGCGTCGTGCGATCATCGATGGCTTGAAAGAATCATTGAGCGAGTTTAAAGACAGCATCAAAGGCTCTAGCACCAATGATGTTATGAACCTTATCATGATGACCCAATACTTTGATATGCTAAAAGATTTAGGGCAAAGCAGTAGGCTAAACACCTTAATGGTCCCGCATTCTCCGGGAGGCATGAAAGATCTCAATGCACAGCTGCGCGATGCTATTATAATAGGAGAGCAGATGGCGAAATCTAGTCGTGCGAAACCAAGCGAGACCGGTGGCGATGTAAATAGCTAAGGATAACTATAGCTCCTGCGAACCAGCTGGAGCATTTCTATATGCACGGAACGCAGAGTACAAGCCAATGAGCATCGCACTCACCACTATGGTGTCAAGAGCTATGATAGCCGGCAATGACTTAGAGCCAGCCTGTTTTAAGAGATTTCCACATACTCCAACAGCTGTGGCAGAGAATATAGTTGGCACAATACAATCAAAGAATATTGCATCTCCGGTTTTACCATTTTTCCACATCCATGCAGTAAATGAGGTATATTCTCTTTGGTAGCTTTCCGTTTGATCTCTATATAGGGCATAATTCTTGGAAACAGTGCATATTATAGATACCCCAAGAGTAGCAGCAGCGCATATAGCGAGCAATCCTGAGAGATCAATCCCAGCTTTAGCACCGTAATACGCTGTCATCACTAATGCAAACTGATATGAAATTGCCATAGCAGCTCCACTAGTCCCTGCTATTGCCGCATGTATAGCTGGTGTTTGTTCGGAGTTTGGATAATGGCGTCTATATTTGCAATGCGTATACGCAGTAGCACTGGTAACGGAGATTATAGACCCCACGATCAGCATAGCATCAAGCACGCTAGCACCAGGGAAAAGTTGGGTCTGAAATAACCATTTAGCATCTTGAATAGAGGAGAGGTTAGTGAGACCGGCTATTATCACACCTCCTAACATTGGCAGAACTAGGCGTCTGCTACGATTATTTAAAACTTCTATATACTCGTTCGGGCGACTTTTATCCATAATTACCTCTTTCAACCATACCGCTCGAGCATTATACCACATAAAGGCGTTTTTACGCAAGCAGTATATGATTATTTCGCTTACTACCGAACATAATTAGCACCTTGCAATAGTTTTGTGTGGCACTTTGTTACCGCTCCCTGCCAAGAGCGGGCTACGGTAGGCAGGCTTCTTAAGGCATACCTAGCCCTTACGAATAGCTATAAATTACGAAAGCTGGTGCCGCCGGCAAGAATCGAACCTGCGACCTCTTCATTACCAATGAAGTGCACTACCACTGTGCTACGGCGGCTTATGAAAGCGGTATTAGGCTAATTAGCTGCTGCTTTTTGAGCAATAGCAACTTTTATCTGACGCTTCAATTTTTTTGCTTCAGGGCTAAGTTGGCAGCTAGAGGTATTGAGAAGGTAGTTATCCAACCCATCATTATGCTCAACACTGCGAATGCTATTAGGAGTGGCGCGTAGGCGCACTACGCGGCCTAAAGCCTCACTGGCCAGAGAAAAGTTCTGCAAGTTTGGCAAAAATTTAGTTTTGGTTTTGCGATTAGAGTGGGAAACCTTGTGCCCACTGAGCACTGCTTTGCAGCTATTTAACGTACATTTACGTGACATGTCTGATCATCCATTAATTCATTAACAAAAGATGGGCAGGATCATAACATAAGCGTCGCTGGGGCTCAAGTTTTTTATTCAACATTGCTCACATTTTTAGACACTGGCCGAATATAGCGGCTGTCAGTCATAACGAGGCGGGGTTTTTCTGTTGCCCGGAAAACCCCAAAACCGCGATGCCTCAATACTAAGCAGCCGCCATTACAGCGTCATCAAAGTACTCTTCAGCATCTGCAAAATTATCGTTTGCATTTATTTTTTTGACCCTTAAACAGCGGAATCATTCTGAGTAAAAACTAGATCTTTCAATGCCTGTCGAAGCTATTTCGTCCCCGCGATTGGTGGAGACGTCGGGTACCGCCCCCGAGTCCAAAACATCTATTACAAATAGCGTTTATTACTATAGTCCTTAATAGACACTTGTATTGTAGCATGTTCACCCGCTATATTGCAAGTGGATAAATCACATCAACAGCACTGCGTAATAATGATTGAAATGCTTGATTCTTTTCTGTAAGCCGCGCGTGCCACCATTTACCCTCATTGTGATTTCTTGTAATACCGCGGCGCTGTTTCCTTTATCGGCCGTCTCATTTAGTTTATGTCTTGTCCAAAAATAAGCAGCTGAGGTTAAAGCGTATTGTGCGGAGACAAGATCAGGTTCATCGACCAACTTAGTGTTGCCCAATAAAGCCATGCTGCACGCGTTATAATTAGATTTTCCTGTAAGTTGAATATAGCCACGGCCACGGTATTTGTAACCATCTTTGCTTTCCTCATCTCCGTTTCCTAAGCGGTTAGCGTATACCTTAGAGCCGAGTTTCTCAGGGTTTCTCGTATATTCTGCCGCTGAAGCTTTTTTGAAATACTTAGGGAAAACCGCTAGTATTCTCTCTTGCGTCGTATAGTGAAGATTTTCACTGGTTCTGGTGAATTGAGAGCTCTCATAGCAGCATTGACCTAAAAAATGGGCTATACGTAAATCAGTATTGATAGAGAATTTTTCTATACATATGTCTAGCTCGTTCAGAACGGATTGCGGGACATGTTTGGCTAACTTTGTTTTGGCAGCGGCTAAGTCTATAAGCTTGCCCGCATTACTATTAGCCGCTGAAAGCACTTGTTGAGGAATATCTTTGCCAAACATGTGCTCCCAACTTTTAGGCTCTAAAATACCGCCTGGGATAAGCCCACTTTCTTCTTGCCATTTTTGTATTTCCTGCACAGCTTCGCCTTGCGAACCTTTTTTTACTAATCTACCTGGATAATTTACATGACTCATTGTTTGTTCCATTTTTAAATTAAAAGATGCTAACTATGCTATTTTGATAGCATATGAAGATGTGTATATAATATAAAAGATAACGGAGGAAGGGTGTTAGAAGTATAGATCTACCAACAAACTATCTTGTATGTAAGCGACACAGATGCTACCATACATATATATAATGTGAATATGTTTCCATGGCTATGAGTGCGGATATACTAAAGGATGCCTATTATAAAATGCTGTTATTGCGGCGATTTGAGGAGAAGGCTGGTCAGTCTTATGGTATGGGACTGATAGCTGGATTTTGCCATTTATATATAGGGCAAGAAGCAGTCGCGGTAGGTATGCAAATGGCTTTGACGGAGGGAGACGGCGTTATTACAAGTTATAGAGACCACGGGCCAATGTTAGCGGCGGGCAGTGATCCGAAAGCGGTAATGGCAGAACTATACGGGCGTATAGGCGGTTGTTCCTTAGGTAAAGGTGGCTCTATGCACATGTTTGATTTGACGCGCCAGTTTTATGGAGGACATGGAATCGTGGGAGCGCAAGTGCCTATAGGTACGGGAATAGCGTTTGCCTATAAATATCAAAAGAAACCAAATATATGCGTTGTGTATTTTGGTGACGGCGCGGTCAACCAGGGTCAAGTTTATGAAGCATTCAATATGGCAAAGCTCTGGAATTTGCCAGTGCTATATGTAGTAGAGAATAATGAGTATGCTATGGGCACTGCTGTCTCACGTGCTTCTGGTAATCCTAATCTATACCAACGTGGTGAATCTTTTGGTATCCCTGGCAAACAAGTTGAGGGCATGGATTTCTTAACCGTGTATAAAGCTGCAAAAGAAGCTGTGGATTATGTGCGCAGTGGTAAAGGACCTATGTTGTTGGAGATGAAAACATATCGTTATCGCGGACATTCCATGTCTGATCCAGCGAAATACAGGACTAAGGAAGAGGTGAATAAATATCGGGAAACACATGACTGCTTAGAAGGGCTAGCTACTTATATGAAAAAAAATAAAATAGCTGATGATAAGTGGCTTCAGCAGCAAGAAGACAAAGTTAAAGTGGAGGTTGCGGATGCTTTAGCATTTGCGGAAACCAGCCCAGAACCTGGGCCAGAACAATTACATAAACAAGTTTACATAGAGGTATAACATGGTTAAACAAATCAAAATTGCGATAGTATACTTTAGTGGTTATAACCACACCCATGCAGTAGCTGAAAGAGTTATGAAAGGAATGCAGAAAGAATCGGGCGTTGAAGTTACGATGTATCATGTGAAGGATGCGTTGAAGACTAAAGAAGAGCTCGAACAGCTTAATGATTGCGATGCGATAGTTTTTGGCTCTCCTACTTATATGGGTTCATTGTCTTCTGTTCTGAAAGAGTTTATGGAACGTACCTCAAGAATATGGGACAGGCAACAATGGAGAGATAAAATTGCAGCTGGCTTCACCAACTCCGGAGGCATGAGCGGGGATAAGCTAGATACCCTTTATTCTATGGTGACATTCGCTGCGCAACATGGAATGATTTGGGTTGGCAACACTTCGATGTCAGATAGCCCTACTAGCGTCACTCCAGGAGTAGTAAACCGGCTTGGCAGCTGGGTGGGCTTGATGACCCAGTCAAATAACGGTGAATCTGCTGATACTGCGCCACCGGAAGTAGATAGAATTGCTGCTGAATACTTTGGTCAGCGCATTGCTAAGATAACCAAGCAATTTAAAGCGTAAAGGAGCTGGTCGATGGGGATAATCACAATACGAGAAGCGTTGCGCGATGCTATGCTTGAGGAGATGCGCCGTGATGCGGATGTGTTCCTCATAGGCGAAGAGGTTGGACAATACCAAGGCGCTTATAAAGTGAGCCAAGGCTTACTTGACGAGTTTGGCCCTAATCGGGTTATCGACACCCCCATTACCGAGCATGGATTTGCCGGTCTTGCAGTAGGCGCTGCGTTTGCAGGTCTCAAGCCAATTGTGGAGTTTATGACTTTCAACTTTGCCATGCAAGCGATTGACCAGATCATTAACTCTGCCGCTAAGACCCACTATATGTCTGGGGGGCAAGTGCGGTGCCCTATAGTCTTCCGTGGACCAAACGGCGCTGCAGCGCGAGTTGGGGCGCAGCATTCTCAGTGTTATGCTAGCTGGTATGCGCATATTCCAGGCCTCAAGGTTATTGCGCCTTATACAGCACACGACCACAAGTTATTGTTGAAAGCCGCTATTCGAGATCCCAATCCAGTGATATTCTTGGAGCACGAGCTATTGTATGGAACCTCGCATGAGGTGCCAGAGCATGCTGCTGAAGGGGTGGGAGAAATAGGTAAAGCCAGTATAGTTCAAGAGGGTACAGACGTTACCGTTGTCGCGTTTTCCCTACAGGTACGCAATTCTATAGACGCTGCACTTAAGCTCGCGGATGAGGGAGTGAGCGTGGAGGTTATCGACCTGCGCACAATCAGGCCGCTAGACAAAGAAGCAATATTAGATTCCGTACGTAAAACCAATAGACTGGTGGTTGTTGAAGAGGGTTGGGCATTTTCTGGTATTGGCGCAGAGATTTCAGCTATTGTTATGGAAGAGGCATTTGATTACCTAGACGCACCAGTATTGCGAGTGGCAGCGCAGGATACCCCATTGCCATATGCGGCAAACCTAGAGCGCATGGCACTGCCTCAGGTTGAGGATATCATTGACGCTGTAAGAGCTGTGATGGAGTGATTGCAATTTGAAAGAAAAAAAGCGCATAACGTATTTGGCATACTAAGAGAAAACCCAATAGATGGAGTTAAATTCCAAAGGAAGTTAAGAACTGAATGGTGACTCTACTTCACCCCAATACAAATATCCATCACTGTGTTTTGCGGATCAGCACTGCGCTCATCGTATAACTCAAGATCAGCTATATAAGCCCTACTGCTGCCGAAGTCTTCATCAGTCATCTTCCATATCTCCTGCCAAGCGTTAATGCACACTTGTGGCATTTGTCCAGGGTTAGTAGTGAAGCGCACGTACTTTTGCGCTGGCACCACCAGGCTTATTAAGCCAGGAGCTAGCTCTGAGGTGTCGGTAACCTCCTCACCTATAAAATAAGTGTATGGCCCGTGTATGTCACTTTCATACTCGTGATACACCACATATGTGATCCCCGGCCTCTTACGGTTTTTAAGTTTCGCGGCCATCTCACCCATATAGCGTCCCAGTGTTGCGCCTATCTGCGCAGTGCCAACATCCATTTCGAGTGCATTGCTGGTCCTGCAGGTAATACCTACTAGCTGCATCATTGGTGCATGTATTATAGTTTTTTGCATGTCTTTCTCATAATAGGTTATACCGCTTTGTATAAAGCAACAGAATGCAGGGTGCAATAATATTATCTCACCATAAACCCACTTGCGGGTAGCAGCCTCTTCATATACACTCCCAGCTGCTTGCTATAAAAGTTAATATACTCTTCACGCAAGCTAGGTGAAAAACTTTAATCGAGAGTGATGATATGTCTGCAAAAGTTATCGTAGTCAGTAATGAAAAAGGTGGATCTGGAAAAACAACGCTCGCTGTACATTTAGTCGTGAGCTTACTTGAAACCGGGGCAAAGGTAGCAACTCTAGACTTGGATTCCCGCCAGCAGTCTTTCTCGCGCTATATACAAAACCGCGCGGACACTGCGAAAAAGCATAATATAAACTTATTACTACCTGAACATAAGGTGTTCATACCAAGTAAAGAAAATGACCTAGAAAAAGCAAAAGCTGAAGATACCGCTGCTCTAAAAGAGATTATCGATGCTTGGCGCGATAAGTTCGATTATATAGTGATCGATACACCAGGACACGCAAACCATATCAGCAGCCACATCTGCTCTTATGCTGATACCCTGATCACTCCGGTAAATGACAGTTTCATCGACGTGGATCTGCTGGGCAAAGCTACAGCTGATAACCTAGACAAGGTGAGCGCCGGTATATATAGCGCTATGCTCTGGGAACAGCGATTACAGCGAGCTGCACGCGATGGTGGCGAGATGCAGTGGTTTGTGGTGCGTAATCGTTTGGCTGCACTTAATACGATTAACAATCGCAATATAGCACAAGCCCTTGGGGTACTAGCTAAGAAGCTAGGGTTTAAGATGATCGATGGCTTTAGTGACCGGGTAATATTCAAGGAGCTTTTCCTGTACGGACTGACCTTGCATGATTCTATACATACAGACTTAGTACGGGTTACAGCATCAACACTTGCTGCTAGACAAGAGATGCGTGCTGTAATGCAAGCACTTGGCATCAAAACCGGCATTGGTGGAGAAGCGCTCTCCAATACTGAAAATACCCAAGATGAATCTGTGCCTGCTGCTTAGATAGCTACTTCCGCATCACGTAATACCTGATCTCGCTGCCGAACGCTCTAGCCTTACCTTCATAGCGCGTACTAACCCAGCCTTCGGGCGACTGGGTCACATAAGGCTGTTTATCTGGCAACATACTGGTAAAGCTAGAAGCAGATAATACAGACTCAATCCATTTAGCGTAATCCATGTGATCAGTGGCAATAACCAGCCTTCCACTAGATTTTAATTTCTTTTGCACTAACTCAAGCAGTGCTTGGTTAATCACCCGCCTTTTATAATGCCGACGTTTAGGCCAGGGGTCAGCAAATAATACATAAACGTTATCTATACTAGCATCCGGCATGCCCGAAAGCAGCAGCCTCCCATCCCCAGTGCTAACTCGTACATTGTTTAGCGCATGTTGCTCAATATCAGCCAGTAATTGGCTCACACCATTTAGGTAGACTTCTGACCCTATAAATAATTGGCCTGGATGACGCAACGCCAATCCAGTAATATGCTCCCCTGCCCCAAACCCTAGCTCGAAGTTCACCGCCTCATATGCACTGAAGTCAAAGCCGGCTATGCTATCTGAATCTAGGCCATATCTGGGCATCAGCAAAGCAAATAGCTGCTTATCTTTAGAGCTTAGGCCTCGACTTAAACGCCTGGCAAACGACTTAAGAAAAGGGGAGGACGGCTTATGCCAAGCACTCATGCCTCACCCCGCTTAGCTGCAATGTGACGCATAATAAACTGCAAAATTTCTTTTACTCCCTGTTTGGTAGCACCGGAACAGATAAAACACTGCTTGCCGGTCAGTTTCTCTAGCTCTTCCCTCTTAGCTTGTATATCTTCTTGAGATAGCAAATCACTCTTATTCAGGGCGATAATTTCTTCTTTTTGAACAAGCATCTGACTATAATTATTGAGCTCATGTCGTATAGTGTTATACGCGCTTATCACATCTGAATCCGCATCAATAAGGTGTAACAGCATATAACAACGTTCTATGTGCTTCAAGAACTTATCTCCAAGGCCACTGCCCTCGCTTGCTCCCTCTATAAGACCAGGAATATCAGCCATTACAAACTCATTATCATCAACATAAACTACACCAAGCTGCGGGCGCAAGGTGGTGAAAGGGTAATCAGCGATCTTCGGCTTAGCTCCACTGACTGCCGCTAAAAAAGTCGATTTCCCTGCATTGGGTAGACCAACTAGGCCGACATCAGAGATTAGTTTAAGCTTTAACCACACCCACAGCTCCTCCCCTTCTATACCAGGTTTAGCATGGCGAGGTGCTTGATTAGTTGAGCTCTTAAACGCTGCGTTACCAGCGCCACCACGCCCACCTTGTGCAATGACTATTTCATCACCGACATTTTCCAGATCGGCAAGCAGTGTTTCACCGTCTTCCGCAAACACCTGAGTACCAGCCGGCACTTCCAGGATCAGGTCTTTACCAGATTCTCCAGTGCGATTACGTCCCATGCCGCCCTCCCCTCTTTGCGCTTTAAAATGCTGAGTATAACGAAAATCTATCAAGGTATTGAGACCTGGCACTACGCGGATAATGACATCGCCTCCCTTACCACCATGCCCACCATCTGGCCCACCAAATTCTATAAATTTTTCCCGACGGAAGCTAACAGCACCATTACCACCATCTCCAGCTTTTAGATATATCTTAACTTCGTCAATAAAATGCATACTACCCTTTTCTTTTTTTATCAAATAGAGAATGGCGCATCCGACAGGATTTGAACCTGTGACCTTCGGCTCCGGAGGCCGACGCTCTATCCAGCTGAGCTACGGATGCGTGTTATAAACTATGTTACTTAAACTCCACCGCTAAAACTTCGTAATAACGAATCCCGCGTGGCGTAGTAACTTCAATACTATCGCCTTTCTTTTTACCTATCATAGCTCTTGCTAGAGGAGAAGAAGTTGAAATCATGTTACGATTACTGTCAGCCTCATAGTCACTTACAACCTTATACTGCTGCTCTTCCTCAGTTTCCTCATCGATCAACTTAACTGTGGCACCAAACTTAATCTGCTCGCCGTTAAATGATTTGATATCCACAACTTCAGCCCTAGAGAACATCGCCTCCAAAGCCGCAATTTTTGCCTCAATATAACCTTGTTTTTCCTTTGCCGCATCATACTCAGCGTTCTCCGATAAATCGCCATGCGCACGAGCCTCAGCAATCGCTTGAATCACAGCAGGTCTTTCCACGGAACGCAACTTATGTAATTCGCTCTCTAGGCGGTTATAACCCTCCTGGGTGAGTAATACTTTCTCCATATTATAAACTCCAGTTGAAATTGTAGCTGCTGCCAACCCGTCAGCACCTGAGCATTGTAGCAGATCATGAGTTACTTCTCAAGATGTGTTTTATTCTTGATATCGCATACAGCATGATTATAATAGCTGCACAAAAAGAATTTTAGGCCATATCATGGAACTCAAAACTTTACGCAGATCATTTTTAGACTACTTCATAAAACATGAGCATAAGGTACTACCATCAAGTCCTCTTATCCCGCAGAATGACCCCACTTTAATGTTCACTAACTCTGGCATGGTGCAATTCAAAAACTATTTTATAGGTAGCGCATCGCCTCAACATAACAAGGTAGCCACCGTACAAAAATGTGTCCGCGCAGGCGGCAAGCATAACGACTTGGAAAACGTGGGATATACCGCCAGGCATCACACTTTCTTTGAAATGCTGGGCAACTTCTCGTTTGGCGCTTACTTTAAAGATGAAGCAATAGAGTTTGCCTGGAATTTGCTAACTAAAGACCTGCAGTTACCAAAAGATAAATTATACGTCACTGTTTATCATAAAGATGAGCACGCAGCGGAAATCTGGCGGAAAGTAGCTGGACTTAGCGATGACCGCATTCTAAAAATCTCAACAAATGACAACTTCTGGCAAATGGGTGATACCGGCCCATGCGGCCCATGTTCTGAAATATTCTACGACCATGGCGATAAAGTTTGGGGCGGATTACCTGGGACAAAAGACCAAGATGGAGACCGATACATAGAGATTTGGAACCTCGTGTTCATGCAGTTTGAGCAAACTCAAGATGGTAACATGCAACCGTTGCCTAGACCTTGTATAGACACTGGCGCAGGGCTAGAGCGCTTAGCTGCTGTTCTACAAGGGAAACATCATAACTATGAAATAGATCTTTTCCAAAAGATTATTGCTACTTCTATGGATCTTTCCGGTAACTCAAAGCATCTAGACTCACACAGAGTCATTGCCGATCATCTGCGCTCTAGCGCCTTTCTAATTGCGGACGGGGTGATGCCATCCAACGAAGGTCGCGGATACGTACTACGCAGGATCATGCGCCGCGCAATGCGTCATATCTCTCAACTAGGAGTGCGTGAAGCGATGCTATACCGTCTTTTCCCTGCACTAGTATCAGAAATGGGAGCTGCGTATCCTGAACTTGAGCGG
The DNA here is from genome assembly GCA_018242185.1 of Pseudomonadota bacterium. Lineage (GTDB taxonomy): Bacteria > Pseudomonadota > Alphaproteobacteria > Rickettsiales > Midichloriaceae > SZAS-26. The sequence goes on along the minus strand of JAFECK010000026.1, from coordinate 28,659 downwards.
GCTGCCGCTACAATCGCTAGCACCCTACGTTTTGAAGAAGAAAGGTTTCGCGAAACTCTTGATGGCGGCTTGAAGATATTACATAACGCTACCACCAACATGCAGGAAGGACAGGTGCTCGCCGGCGACATAGCATTTAAGCTATATGATACCTATGGCTTTCCTATAGATCTCACCAGAGACATATTAAAAAGCAGAAAAATAGCCGTAGATGAGGCTGGATTTGAGGCGCAAATGCTAGCACAAAAGGAGCGCGGCAAGGCGGCTTGGATTGGCTCATGCGCCGCTGACAGCGAGAGCATTTGTGTTACATTACATGAGGTAATTACCCAAGGCACTGATTTCTGGGGTTATTCAACCCTAGAGGCCAAAGCCACAGTTCTTGCTATAGTGCAAAACGGCATTATTACCGATCAGGTAAGCCAAGGAGAAGCAGTCGTAGTGCTAGACGGCACCCCCTTCTATGCTGAATCTGGTGGGCAGATAGGGGATACTGGTACTCTAACATCAATTGGCGATAACCATATACAGCATACCGTTTTAGATGCTAAGAAATACCCAGGAGGAATCGTAGGCCACCTTGTGCAACTAGGAGGCAATTTAGAAGTGGGAGATACAGTCCAGGCTACAGTAGATGAAGCCAGAAGGCTAAAGATCATGGCTAACCACTCCGCCACTCACTTACTACATAAAGCGTTGAAGCTAGTTATTGGCGAACACGTGGCACAAAAAGGCTCTATGGTAGCAGCTGACCGCTTACGTTTCGACTTTTCACACACCAAGCCTTTAACACATGACGAAAAATTATCTCTTGAGAAGTTAGTGAACAATTGGGTGCTGTTGAATGATTTAGTAAGCACTGAAGTCATGGAAACTGAGCTTGCTTTATCCAAAGGAGCCATGGCACTTTTCGGCGAGAAATATGGCGATACTGTGCGGGTAGTAGATATGGGTGAATCTATGGAACTATGCGGAGGTACACACGTCGAGCGCACCGGGGATATAGGGTTATTCAAGATTATTAGCGAAGAAGCGATCGCTTCCGGAGTGCGCCGTATAGAGGCATTTACAGGCATTGCCGCACTGAACTACGTCAATGAACAACTTAATACACTAAGTGGTCTAGCTGGCGCCCTTAAATGCTCCACAGCAGACGCACAAGAGCGAATTAATGCATTACTGCTTGAGAAAAAAACTCTACAAAATGCTTTAGAGGAAGCGCAAGTGCGAGCAGTCATTGGCAAAGCAAATAAAGTGAATACTGCTGGCATACTGTATTTACATGAAGAGAGCGCTCCATCATCATTGCTGAGAGTTATGTGCAGTGCAATTTTGCAGCATAATAATGAACCCAAGGCGGTGGTCCTAACCTCTGGAGCAAATGGCGCCCTCAATATATCTATAACTGTGCGTCAGGGCGACAGTACTCACAACGCTAATGCTATAGTTCAACAGGTTACCACTAAATTTGGCGGCAAGGGCGGCGGCAATCAGCAGATGGCACAAGCTGGTGGCATTGCCGCAACCTATAGTGATATAGACAAGCTCATGGAGCAACAATGAGCACAGTCGCCCTCATCGTTGCCGGTGGTAGCGGAGAGCGCTTAAGGAGCACATTACCAAAACTACCAAAACAATATCTACCACTGCCACACCCCACAGGCGGTTCAACAACTATATTGCGCGCTAGCATCGATGCTTTCCTGCGCCATCCTGGCATATCCCAAGTCTGTGTTGTGATAGCCGATGGTGATCAAGAGTTATATCAGCAAGCTACTAAAGGCTTAGCTCTGTTACCATTGGTAATAGGCGGCGCTACCAGGAGAGAATCTGTCTACAATGGCCTAAAAGCCTTATCTGCAGTGAAGCCAGATAACGTTTTGATCCATGATGCCGCCCGCCCGTTTGTAAGCCAGGAGATTATTAGTAAAGTCATTGCTGGCCTAGATTCCGCTGTAGCAGTGGATCTTGGTATCCCACTTGCTGATACTATCAAATCAACACAAGGCCATATCCATACTCTTCCGCGCGAGCAGTTATACGCCACTCAAACCCCCCAAGGGTTTCGCTACAGCACTATTTCAGAGCTACACCATAAATCAGCAGAAGAATATACTGACGACATCTCATTGTGCTTGAAATACGGGATTGATGTGACTGTAGTAGAAGGAGACCCAGCTAATTATAAAATCACTACTGCACAAGACTACCAACGCGCTCAACCAAATAAATCCCAGCGCGTTAGAGTCGGCTTAGGGTATGATATACACCGCTTCGACACTCAAAGCGATAGTGGGCACATAATGTTAGGCGGCGCGCAAATACCGTGCAAACACTCTATTATTGCACATTCTGATGGAGATGTTGTGCTACATGCGCTCACCGATGCAATTTTTGGCATCATCGCAGCTGGTGATATAGGTATGCATTTTCCACCAAGCGACCCACGATGGGCTAAAGCCCCTTCTTACCTATTCTTACAACATGCTATATCACTGCTTGAGGCCAAAGGTGGGAAAGTAGTACATATGGACGCCACCATTATCACGGAATTTCCTAAGATTTTAAACCACAGAGAGAAAATTATTGAATCGCTCACAAAGCTACTTGTCTTACCTGCAGATAGCGTTAGTATAAAAGCCAAGACTGCAGAGAAGCTCGACGCTATAGGCCAAGGATTAGCGATTGCTGCACAAGTGGTCTGTTGCGTAGAGTTTTCTTAAAACAGTCATTATGATGAAGGAGGTTAAAGTATTAACATGTTCCGCAATGCTAGGCAGTATAAGCTGCACAATGTTATAAACGCTAAGCGCCTACCGTTTAAGTTTGACCTAAACCCTAGCACCATAATCTGCACTTGGTTTTACTGCGGCGCATCCCCAATTGCCCCAGGCACTATTGGCTCACTAGGCGCGTATCCTGTTTTCTATTATATCTTAAACAATGCCAAGACCTTTGATAATGCCGTATTAATGCTACACATCATCACAGCGTTGATCTTTATTATGGGCTGGCTGGCAACAGCCGCCTTCCACCAGCGCACTCTATTGTTTGATCACCAAAGCATTGTAATTGATGAAGTGGCTGGGCAACTATTGACCTGCACTCTCACCTTCCCCTGGCTGTATGAATTATATCAAAATAGTACTGCAGCCGCTAAGCTTGGGCTCTCATTCCCAGGCTATGTTTTTTTGATCTGCTTTATAGCTTTCCGATATTTCGATATCACCAAACCTTTATTCCTGCGCTATATAGACAAAAACTTTAAGACCGCTTTCGGGGTTATGATAGATGATATCTTCGCAGGGCTGTTTGCCGTTGGCACTATATACATATTGTGTGCGATCCATGCTGCCATCGTCTAAAACCCTAGAATTATCAACAATTTTAATAAACCGCGCTAGAAGAGCCGGCATCACCGTCAGCACGGCTGAATCCTGTACTGGTGGAATGTTATCAGCCTGCATTACAGCAATTCCAGGTAGCTCCGACGTTTTTAGCTACGGCTTTATCACCTATTCTAACAAGAGCAAAAGTGCATTGTTAGGCATAGACCCAGCACTTATCAATAAGCATAGCCCTATTAGCAAAGAAGTAGCTGAAGCCATGGCAATAGGCTGCCTGCGCGCGAGTAAAGCGCAGCTGGCCATTAGCATTACTGGCATAGCTGGGCCTGATGGTGGCAATGAGCAAATTCCTGTAGGTACGGTTTATATAGGTGTAGCTAAATTGAACAAAAATGATTTTAAACCTGTGGTGTACAACATACGCCTCAATATAGAAGGTGGCAGAGCTCACATCAGAGAAGAGGCTTGTTATACGGCATTACAAGAGATGTGTGATAATATAAAGTAGCCCTAAGCATCAGCTAAGTGGTGCTATCACACGATTTGACCGACGTTGTGGCATGGATAGAAGTCAGACACTGAACTCATATTATACTAAGGCCTGCAATGCTTACGTTACGCTAACAAGCACTGAGTTATTGGCCCTAAATTGCTCAGCAAGGACAAATACAGCTATTCCTAAAATAATCACTACAACTCTTGCCGCATTTTCATCGCCAACACCAAAGTGCCATCATCCATGTACTCCAATTCACCGCCCACTGGAATACCGTGCGCTAGGCGCGTAGTCCGCACCCCTAAAGGCTTTAATAAGTCTGAGATATAATAGCCGGTGGTTTGTCCTTCAATGGTGTAATTGGTGGCGATTACTACTTCCTTTATTTGCTGATCCATCACTCTTTTTTTAAGTGCTTCTATGCTCAAATGCTCCGGCATCCGCCCTTCTAAGGCAGATAAATTGCCACCTAAAATATGATATCTACCACTAAACACCCCGCTTTTCTCAATAGCCCATAAATCGCTCACTCCCTCTACCACGCATAGCATACCATTATTGCGCGCCTCATCGCTACAAACACTACAGGGAGAATGCAGATCTATGTTACCGCACTCATCGCAGGCGCTAATTAGCTGCGCCGCCTCTTTTAAGCCTTCAGCAAGTGGCAGCATAGCCCTATCCACATTGGAGATGAGATACAGCACTATTCTCCTGGCAGAGCGCGGCCCCAGCCCTGGGAGCTTCGCGACCATACGAATCAGCTGTTCTAAAACTTGTATATTCATTAGTGCCCCATCAGTTCCATAGCATACGACAGTAAAAATACGACATTGACCGCAAGCACCGAGATGTATAACACCCGGAATACAACCTTGCTGCTGGCCATGATACCTTGCCCTAGGTAAGAAATCAAGAATAGCCCAGGAATTGTTCCCATACCAAACGCAAACATTGCAATTGCAGCATATATCGGGGTTGGGGCAATAGCAATAGCCGCGACTATTGCGCTATACAGCAGGCCACACGGTATCAGGCCAAGCACCATACCTTGCATTAAACCACGCCATCCAAAAGGGCTACTCATCTTGAGCTTTGAGACTAGGCAAACAACCCACTTTTGCCATGGTATATGTATAATGTTAAAATGCCGTAACATAGGCAACGCTGTCGGCATCTCCCTGAGTGCGCTAAAGGCAAACGAAAGTGCCACTATAACCAACAATAGAGCACCTAGTCGCCTAGCATAGGGTAAAAACTCGAGGTGTTGGGTAAAGATTGCCGCAAATAATGTAAGCAGCGCATAGGTGAGCGCTTTCCCCATATAATATGGCACTGCTGCAGCTGCCTTAATTTTGTATTTCTCTTGCATTTGCATGCTACCCAGGTGAAGTAAGCGCATGCTCATCTGCGCACTTGCAATAGGCCCGCACATGCCGATACAGTGCAGGAAACTGCCGCTACCACCCATCAAAAATAGGTCTATGATCGCTGCTAATGCGCTTTTTGCCCCCGCACCCTGCACAAGCTCTAACGCTTGATGACATTCACTCATTATTTAGCCACGCCATCATAACGGGTTATCGTGCCATTACTACTCGTTAGCAGTAAGGAACCAGCAACTACCACTGGGTTACTAGCGTATACCCCAGATGGGATCTTCATATCACCGATATTCTTGCCAGTTACCGGGTCAAACCAGTACAACATGCCATCACCAGCGGTAAGCCCTACCATGCCCCCAGCTACAAACGGCATCCCTATATCAACTTGACGGCCTGCTAAAAGTTCACTAGAAATATTACGCTTCCACGCTATATCTCCATTATTGCGTTGAATCGCGATCAGGTTATATGCTCCAGCATCATTAATTAGAGCAAAAATTGCGTTGCCTGAGATGGCTAACGGTGCCACCACATACATCTGTTTTTTCCAAACTTGAGAGCCTGAGTTCGTATCAAGTGCAGCTATACTACTCTTGCCATAAGCGTATAATACCGCTCCAATTTTTGCCGGTGTATAGGCCACTTCATCTGCACCATCCAAAGGCTCACGCCCAACTATATCAGCAAGCATCACCATACCTGTTTCTCCACGCTCCTTCATATCATAGACTACCACTCCCTGGCCGCCGGTTTGCACAAATAACTTCTGAGAGTGTATCTGAGGGTAAACCGTACTGATCACAGAAATAGCCTCAGAATTACCCATGTATAACCAGGAAATTTTGCCATCTGCTAAAGCTAGGGCATATATACTACCTTCAAGAGTCTGGATGAGTACATCGCTTCCTTGCACCACCGGCACTGCTCTAGTGATTCCACTAATACTGTGTTTCCACTTAGTTTTACCAGTTGCTGCGTCTACTGCAATCACATCGCTGGAACCAGAAGTAGCGAAAATAACGTTATTATGAAACAACAACCCACCTGCATAATACTTAGTATCAAAAAACGATACATGAGAAGAAGAAAGCATTTCAGTATTACGCCACTTTTCCTTGCCAGTGCTCCAGTCAAAAGCCTTGAGCTCGCCGTTAGTATCAAGCGCAAATATGGCGTTATCAGCCACTATCGGAGTGGTTACAAACCCAAAGTCTCCAGTAATTGCATGCAAATTAATTACAAATTTCTGAGCTAACTTCATGGACAATTCTGGATTGCCCGTTTGTACCCCCGACGCCACGCTGTGCCAAGCGGCATTCTTCACACTTGTTCCTAGCTGCAATTTGGCCACAGAACTTGCAGAGGGCAAAGTTGCAGCATGTGGCAAAACACGTATACGTTCGCCAGGCAACTTCTCCTTGTTTTTATCATCCCACCCTTTATCACAACCGGCTAAAGCCAGCAACATTGCAACGATTGGTATATATTTCATCGCTTTTCCATTTTTATCAATAGTTGCGCCGATGATACAACGCTAGACCAGTATAAGTCAATTATGGAAGCGCTACCAAAAGTGTTTTACTTTTTCCAACACCCGGGCTGTTTTTTCACTTGCACCTTTCATTACCATATGTTAGTATGCGCATGTGGTAGTAGAGGTGGGACGCTGATAAAGCGTATGACCCGCCTTTTTTAACACCTAAGTTAGGTTATAAGTCTATGGCTATATATCATACACAGCAGGAAGCTAAGGTATATGACATCGTTGCACGAACCCTTGAGTTCATGAAATATGAGATAGTGCGTATACGTTATCGGCAAGGGGAGAGCTCTGTGCTACAGATCATGATTGACAGAGTGGATGCTCAACCATTGTCGATAGAAGATTGTGAAGCCGCCAGCAAACAAGTGAGCGTCATGTTAGATGTAGATGATGTCTTGCATGGGCAGTATGTGCTAGAAGTCAGTTCTCCTGGACTTGACAGACCATTAACCAGATTAAAGGATTTCGAAAAACATATTGGAGAAGTGATAAAAATTTCCACATTTACGCCCTATGCAGGAGCACGCAAATTCACAGGCATTCTACTTAGCGCAAATCAAGAAACTATAATCTTGCGCACTACGGATACTCAACAGGAAGTGCCTTTGCAATTCGAAAACCTAAGAGAAGCTATATTACAACCATTTGCTAAAAAAGCTGATAGGAAAAAACCAACAAAAAACAAACGTAACTCAAATTAAGGAGTCTGATCATGAGTACAGAAATTTTACAGATTGCAGAAGCAGTAGCACGCGAAAAAGACTTAGACCGCGATAAGATATTGCACGCACTAAAGGAGGCAATCCAAGGTGCTGCATACCGTAAATATGGACACAAGCAATCTGTACACGCAGAGATCAACCGCAAAACTGGTGAAATGACTTTATTCCGTGAGATATACGTAGTGCAGCATAATGATGACGTTGTACCCGACGAGATCGCCGAGCAGCACCGCGGTATCAATAAAATCACAGTGGCATTGGCGCAAAAAAAACATCAGGGTGCTCAAGTTGGAGATATCGTGCTTGAGCCGCTGCCTCCACTAGATAGAGAAAGAATTGTAGCGCAGGTAGCTAAGCAAGTGCTAGTGTACGAAGTTCGTGCAGCAGAAAGAGAGAAGCAATTCGAAGAATTTTCCGGCCGCATTGGTGAGATTGTTAGTGGTATTGGCGAAAAAATGGAATATGGAAATATGATTGTGAAACTAGGCAGTGCTGAGGCCGTACTGCGTCGTGAACACATGATCCGCTCCGATAGATTCAAGAATGGGGATAGAATCAGAGCATTACTGCTCTCACTAAACCCGGAGAACCGGGGTCCACAAATTACCCTATCTCGTACGGATCCTCAATTCCTAGCAAAGCTATTCGCACAAGAAGTACCAGAAATATATAGCAATATCATTGAAGTGAAGGCTGTGGCACGCGACCCAGGTTCTCGAGCCAAAATCGCCGTATACTCCATGGATGCTTCTATCGATGCCGTTGGTTCTTGCGTCGGTATACGTGGCTCCAGAGTACAAGCGGTTATCAATGAATTGAGTGGCGAAAAGATTGATATCATACCATGGTCTTCAGATCCTGCTACACTCGTCGTAAATGCCATTGCTCCCGCTGAAGTACGCAAAGTAATTATAGACGAAGACCGCCGTCGCATTGAGGTGGTCGTACCTGATGAACAGTTGAGTATTGCGATAGGTCGCGGCGGACAGAATGTACGTCTTGCATCGGAATTGGTAGGATGGGATCTAGATATCACAACTGAGTCAGATGAATCAAAACGTCGAGTTGAAGACTTCAACAACCTCACTCATAAGTTCGTTACTACACTTGACCTAGAAGAGATTCTAGCTCAACTATTAGTTTCCGAAGGTTATACAAAGATCTCAGATATAGCACAGGCTAGTATCAATGATATGATGCAGATTGAAGGGCTTGACGAAGCAATCGCAGAAGAGCTAATAAACCGTGCACAGAGATATTTAGAAAAACACAAAGAAGAAATATCAGTTGAAAATAAATATCAAAATGCTCCAGAAAGTCATCGCTCTCACAACCTTGGACAAAGCGCCAGCGAACGAGAGTTACAAAGTGTAGGGGTTAATCGTGGCCTCATGGCAAGATTGAAAGAACACAACATAACTAACTTGCGTGACTTTGCTGATTTATCATATGATGACTTCATGGATATCATACCGGATTCAGGTTTTTCTCGCTCTCGTATTGAGAGGATGATTATGTCCGCTAGGAAAATCGTATACTTCAGTGATGACAACAACACATAATAATAGGGGTTAACACCTAATGTCTGATTCTAACCAAAAAAATGATGGAAAACTTGGTATTAAGCTTGGGGTCAATAAGCTATCCATAAACACAGATGGCCTTAAAAGGGCACCTGATAAGGTAGTAGGTCCACATAACAACCGCAACAAAGTTGTGGTGGTCACCAAAAATAGTGTACAAAATAAACATGGTGTACGTAGTGATAACGATGGGTTAACCGAGCATGAGCGACGCCAAAGACTAGCAGTATTGAAACAAGCGGGAATGCGTAAACAGAATGATGGCTACCCACGTCCACATCATACAAGAGCACCTATGGCGGCTCCGCCTAGCAGTACAGAGCAAGAGTTATCTACGGAAACAAAGTCTTTGGATACAGGTGAACTGCATGGCACACCCGCAAGTGAGCAAGCAGAAGGCAATATAGGACATAAGACAGGGACTGGCCGTTCGCCAGATAATAAACCTCGATATAATGATCACGGTGCTCGCGGTAAGGTGCGCAACTTAGATAAAGTTGGTCGCCACCATCAAAATGCCCAAACACCTGCAGCTACACCCGCCACCGCACAACCCGCAAAACGTCATGAGGATGCGAACAAGGCTACTGTAGAAGAGCGTAGTAAGTTTAAGAAAAAAGACACTGGAAGGAACACAGAAGTTGCTGAAAGAGAGATTTCGATAAATAGACGCGCTGGACAAGTTAAGCGCATGCATAAAGACATCTCAGCGAATGATTTAAATACCTTGGATGTTAGCGGTGGAGATGATGACACAGAAGTTGGAATGCGCCGTGGTCGCAGTTTAAGTTCTATTAAAAGGGCCAGGGAGCGTGCACGCCGTCAGCATGAAGAAAATCGTACTAAAGAGAAGATAGTGCGCGAAGTGCTTCTACCTGAGTTTATAACAGTGCAAGAACTTTCCAACCGTATGGCAGAAAAAGCTACAGACGTTATGAAATCCCTAATCAACATGGGCATGATGGTCACTATTAATCAGCCGATAGACGCTGATACCGCGGAAATAATCGTAACTGAATTTGGTCATACCATTAAAAGGGTCAGCGATGCCGATATCGAACGCAACCTTCTCGCTGAAGTGTTTGATGAAACGCAAGATATGAAAACACGTCCACCTGTGGTCACAGTAATGGGACACGTTGACCATGGTAAAACCTCACTACTTGATGCCCTGCGCGAAACAGATATAGCAGCAAAAGAAGCCGGGGGTATAACTCAGCATATAGGAGCGTATCAAGTAACCTTACAAAACGGCAGACATATCACTTTCCTTGACACTCCTGGACATGAGGCGTTCACTGCGATGCGCTCACGTGGGGCAAGAGTAACTGATATAGTGGTACTAGTAGTTGCAGCAGATGATGGGATTATGACGCAAACCATAGAAGCGATCAACCATGCGAAATCTGCCGAAGTGCCAATCATAGTCGCAATTAACAAAATGGATAAGCCAGATGCCAATCCAACACGCGTTAAAAATGAATTGTTAATGCATAACTTGATTCCAGAAGAAATGGGCGGTGATACCATAGTTGTGGAAGTGTCTGCAAAAGCAAAACAGGGCTTGGATAGGCTGGAAGAAGTAATTCTACTGCAAGCTGATGTGATGGACCTTCAAGCCGGACAAGGCAAGCAAGTAAGCGGCGTCGTCATTGAATCTCAAATGGATAAAGGGCGCGGCCCAGTTGCCACACTTCTAGTACAAGCAGGTACTCTAAAGGCAGGGGATATAGTGGTGGCTGGCACAGCATATGGCAAAATCCGCGCGTTACTAAACGACCATGGTCGCAACATCCCGCAAGCCTTACCCTCTATGCCAGTTGAAGTAATTGGACTTAGCAGCGTACCAAGTGCTGGCGATCAATTTGTGGTTACTCCAAATGAAAAGATGGCTAAGGATGTAGTTGAACTTAGAACCAATAAAGAGCGCCAAAAACGCTTACTGGCAAACAGCAGGTTATCTATGGAACAGATGTTTGCAAATGCAGGTGCTGCTGGCGCTAAAGAGGTGAACGTCATCATTAAAGCGGATACCAAAGGCTCAGCTGAAGCAATTGCTACTAGCCTAACCAAATTGTCCACAGATGAAGTGGTAGTCAAGATTGCTCATAGTGGAGTTGGTGGCGTAACAGAATCTGATGTGTCGTTGGCATCAGCGTGTAAAGCTGTGATCCTAGCGTTTAACGTGCGTTCTAGCAACCAAGCCCGTGACCTCGCCAAAACTAATAGTATAGACATACGTTATTATTCCATTATCTACAACTTAATAGACGATGTGAAAGCGGCGATGTCTGGCATGCTCTCTCCAATCGTACGTGAAGAATATCTTGGTACCGCTGAGATACGCCAAGTATTCAATATCACAAAAGTCGGTAAGGTTGCTGGTTGCTTTGTGACTGATGGGTTAATGCGCCGTAATGCTAGTGTGCGTCTAATTCGCGATAATGTGGTAATACACGACGGCAAGCTGAAGATACTCAAACGCTTTAAAGAAGATGTGCGCGAAGTCCGAACAGGCTTGGAATGCGGTATGTCATTCGATCATTACGAAGACATAAAAGTTGGAGATAATATAGAGTGTTATGAGCTGAAAGAAGAGGCGCGCACGCTATGACCTTCCGACAATCAGCCGCACCAAGCACAAGACAAAACAGGGTTGCAGAGGTGATCAGGGAATGCATCGCTAGACAAATCGCCGAGGGCGAGCTATTCGATATAGAGTCTTTAAGCTCGCAAGTATCAGTCTCATACGTAAAAGTTAGCCCTGATCTGAGCATAGCAACTGTGTTTATAATCACGGCGCAAGGGCAGGAAAACAGCGCATTATCTCTTCTAAATGACAAAGGGATTATAGCTATATTTCGCAAAGCTATCAGCGACCAGCTCTTTTTAAAACATTGCCCTAAATTGCGCTTTGCCTTGGATAAATCTTGGGAATATCAGCGCGATATCGAAGAAATATTTAAGCGGAATCGGCATGATTAACCCCAATAAGATTGCAGTGGCGATACATCTATTAACCTATAACTGGCTATAAATATGACGGAAATAAAGCAAAAAGTTCTCGACACTCTGTTTTCTCTTGCAATTGCGCTACTGCTAGCTCTGTCATTCAGATGCCTAGCTTTTGAGCCGTATAAAATACCATCGGGCTCTATGTTTCCTAACCTACTTGTTGGAGATTATATCTTTGTCTCTAAGTATTCATATGGATATAGCAATTATTCTTTCTTTGGCCTCCCCTTAATTGAAGACCGCATATGGTGGAAAGAGCCTGAACGTGGAGATATTATCGTCTTCAAACATACCCGTAAAAAAATGACTTATATCAAGCGCCTCATAGCTCTACCCGGAGAAGAAGTGCAAATTATCTCGGGCGTGATACACATTAATGGTGTGGCGGTCCCAAGAATAGCTGCTGGAGAATGGGAAAGCGATGTGGAAGGAAATATGGGGCAATATAAGGTATATGAAGAACAATTACCTAATGGCGCACACTATAAAACTCTTGAGATGATTAAGCGACCACTACAGATACGCTCTCTGCGCAACACTGGCAAGTACAAGGTGCCTGCTGGCCATTATTTCTTCATGGGTGATAATCGCGATAATTCAATAGACAGTAGGTTTGATGAACTTGGCTTCGTGCCACGCAAAAACCTGATTGGTAAAGCTAAAATGCTTTATTGGAGTGGGGATATTTCTATAATGGACTTATTTACAAAATTTGAATACGGGCGCACTTTTTCCATGTTATAGGTGATTATGATTCAAATCGGCAATACACAATATCAATTTCGCAACCCTAAGTTATTAGCAGAAGCATTAACTCACCCCAGCGCACTTGGATACGGCGTTCGCATACCATCTTATGAAAGACTAGAGTTTATCGGCGATAAAGTGCTTGGGCTATGCATCTCTGAATTGCTGTATCATCGCTATCCTGATGCTGATGAGGGCTTCTTATCTAGAGTGCAATCTAACTTGGTCAATACCGAGTGTTTAGCGAATATGGCCATCTCAATTGGCATCCAAGAACTCATGATTATGGCGCACGGTGAAGAAAGAGGGGGCGGCAGAGATAACCCAAGAAATTTAGAGAACACTTTGGAAGCACTACTAGGCGCTATATACCTGGACAGTAACTTCGAAGCCATAAAAGATATTATTTTAACCATATGGACACCTTTACTAGACAATGCAGAGGTTGCGCATAAGCGCGACTATAAGTCTGAGCTACAAGAACTCACGCAAAAATATTACAAGCTACCTCCTGTTTACCGCGTTATCAACGTTGAAGGCAAGGCACATGAGCCTTTATTTACAGTGCAAGTAGGAGTAGCGCATATAAGAGAAGTTACTGCAAGCGGTAAATCCCGCAAAGAAGCAGAAGTAAAAGCTGCTAAAATACTTATTGATAGGATAAATGATGAACAAGCAACCGAAAGCTAACGACACCACACAAGAGCAGCAGAAATGCGCGGTTATAGCCTTAATTGGCGCACCTAACGCTGGCAAATCGACTCTGATCAACACATTAGTTGGTCAGAAGATCGCTATTGCGACTCATAAAGCTCAAACGACGAGAAAAAACATTAGGGGGATCATGTTTGCAAATACGCAAACTCAGCTAGTTTTTGTTGATACACCAGGTATTTTCAAACCTGATGGTTTGCTAGAAAAAAGTATAGTGAAGGAGGCCTGGAGAGCGCTAGATGGTTGCGATATGGTGTGTTTACTGATAGATGCCAACCGCAAGCTTGATGAAAATTATCAAATTATTATAGAGCACTTAAAGCGGCAACAAATCAAGAGCTGCGCGGTGTTAACGAAAATAGATAGCCTTCCTAAGGCACTTCTGATTGAGAAAGCTCTACAACTAGGACAGCACGAATGTTTTGAGAAAATTTTTATGATCTCGGCACTAAAAAAATCTGGCATTCAAGATATGATCGAATATTTAGCACAGCATTCACCCGCCTCTGCCTGGCTATACCCTGAAGAAGAGCTTACTGATAGCCCATTGCGCGAAATGGCAGCTGAGATCACTAGAGAACAGGTATTTTTGCAATTACACCAAGAGATACCCTATGAGATGAAAGTAGAAACTGATCTCTGGAAAGACGTGGAAGGCGTGGTGGAGATATATCAAACTCTATACGTCATTAAAGAGTCACAGCAGAAAATCGTCATAGGGTCTAAAGGTCAACGTTTGAAAAGCATTGGGATAAATGCACGCAAACAAATACAACACAGGCTTGGCATACCTAAGGTGCGGCTATTCTTGCATGTAAAGGTTCGCCCTAACTGGATCGAGAATGAGGCTGGTATACATACCAAGGCTAAGAAATAACTGCTTTTTAGTTATATTGTAACTTATGTTTCTTGGTGCTGATGTATCGGTATACAGGATGTATCATTAACTTTTAGTAGACCTCGGCCTTTGCTCAGTGTGAGCCCTATAGTGCTACCCATCAGGCCAAAGAGTAATGAGATAAAGCCGAATTCACCCTCTATATACGCACCAAGTAAAACGGTTATTACAGATAGAAATACCGAGCGCTTGTAATCCCATTCAGTGAATTGGTATCCTAAGAAACCAGCGCTAATAGGGACGAGCAATAATGGTGATTCAAAGCAAGCCACAAAAAGCATCAGAGAAAGTATACTGTCGCCTATAAAGGCGACATAGGCAGCAAGAATGCCTATAACTGCAGTCATTATTCTCGCCACACGCACCTGCTCAACGTCTGATAAGTTGCCTTTTCTTTGCAGTACAACTTGCGTCGCAATTACTGCGCTGGAATTTAACCACGAATCTGCAGTAGACATGGTCAATGCCAACAACCCTAATATTACTGCAAATACAAAAACCGGATTCATAGTAGTTTTGACTAGCTCGAATATATCGCTCCTGCTCAATATGCCATCTCCCGTGTTAGGCAGCAAAAACACTCCAACACAACCTATTGCGCACACTATTACAAAATCTATAATTGCTACATAAGAAAAACACTTCCGCAGCTGGACGGAAGAACTGCTGATCAATATCCGTTGCATTGAAGGTGCATCAGTACCCACAGGTAACAACGCATACACTACAAGACCTAACACTAAGAGCAGAGAATGTCCATCATAAGGCACTATCCATGCTTTATGTATAGGAATCGTCTGCCAAAAATCTTCCTGATTAAACACCTTGATCGCTGATAACACAAAAACCGCTCCAATGACTAGGGCAAATAAAATCACCTGCACCAGATCAGTCAATATAACGGCCTTCACCCCTCCAGAAATGGTATAACAAGTGACAACCAATGACCCGACTACAGTACCTACCACATGAGAAATCCCAAAGAAGTATTGTAGTATAGAACTGATGACCATGATTTGTATCGCTATATACCCTACACTGCATATCAACGTCAAAAATTTAGAGACCGAACAACCAAATCCGCCATATAACCTTTCCATGACGTGAGCCTGACTTAAACAACCAGAAAATTTTGCCACATTATCGCAAAATACCGACCTTGCTATATACCAGCCCAATATGCGCATACCAGCTACGAAAGCACACACTACGCCTATATTATTAATACGTTCAATTAGCCCTAGACTATCACCAGCGCCAAGATAAGTGGCATACATGGTAGCCACCAACAATGCTGTGGATATTTTATCATAGCCCAAAGCAAATTCTTTTAAGCTAGTCACTTTATATGCGTTCTTAAACCCGACTCCTAGGCATAAAAACATATACGCACCTATAATCGAGGGTAGTATATACCACAAATGGCCGCCATCAATCATATCTCCTCCAGATTAATAAATCTGTTAGCAACTTTAGATAAATTGTTCAGTAAAGTCAAATAAATTTTCTATACCACTTAATATATTTGGTCTATATTTCATTATTAACTCATCTGTATGATAGATATATGATCCATATAATTTTTCTCTTTGCATATACAATAGGACTAATTTATAATGTCCTGGGTAAGGAAGGGGTAGCATAAACTATTAAAAATGGAAACTTTATGATAAAAATGTTGAAGAAAGCTACAGCTTTGGTTGTGGTAGCAGGATTGCTGGCTGGCTGTCAGTCTGATGGCAGTATAACCAAGCAAGATCTTGGCATGCTGACTGGCGCCGCGGGCGGGGCTATTGTTGGCCATAACATCGGCAAAGGCAAAGGTAATATTGCTGCTATTGCTGCTGGCACCCTAATTGGCGCTATGGTTGGCAGCGAAATCGGCAAGTCTTTGGACAACGCTGACATTGCAGCTCACAATCGTGCACAAATGCAAGCTCTAGAAAAAAACCGCATAGGCAGTGCCTCTACTTGGCATAACCCGGATACAGGTGCTTCAGGTACAATCGTTCCAGAAAAAACTTATCAGGTAGGTCAAACCTATTGCAGAGAGTATAGCGATACTATTAAGATTGGCGGAAAGACAGAGCGGGCTTATGGCCGCGCTTGTCGCCAACCAGATGGTAGTTGGAAAATCGTTGAATAGAGTATAAGGTTATGGAATTCATCAAAGGATCTTTATTACGTGGCAAACGGGGGCTCATTATGGGCGTGGCTAATGAGAAATCTTTAGCACACGGCATCGCAGCCGCTTGCGCCGCACAGGGTGCTGAACTTGCTTTCTCCTACCAAGGTGAAGCGCTACAGCGCCGAGTTGAGCCGCTAGCCGCTGCACTTGGATCAGATTTTCTGCTCGAGTGCAATGTTAAGGATCCCCAAGCCATAACCGACGCTTTTGAAATGATTAAGCAAAGATGGGGTGGGCTAGATTTCTTAGTCCATTCCATCGCTTTTTCAGATAAAAATGAACTGCGTGGGCGGTATATAGATACTACTCAAGCTAACTTCCTCAATAGCATGGATATTTCCTGCTATTCCTTTGTCGCTGTACTAAAGGAAGCGGAGAAGCTTATGACAAATGGTGGCGCAGCAATTACTCTCACTTATTACGGTGCAGAGAAAGTTGTTCCTAACTATAATGTGATGGGAGTAGCAAAAGCGGCTCTAGAGGCAAGTGTGCGCTATCTAGCTGCGGATTTAGGTAGTAAAAATATACGCGTTAACGCGCTCTCTTCCGGGCCTGTTAGAACTTTAGCAGCTGCAGCAATCGGCGGTTTCTCAAAATTCCTAGAAGCCAGCGCTACATTAACTCCACTAGGCCGCAATACTACCCTGGAAGACGTTGGCAACTCAGCAGTTTATCTCCTAAGTGACTTAAGTAGCGGAGTGACAGGAGAAGTGCTACACGTAGACAGCGGCCACCACATAGTTGGAATGCAGTTGCCGACGGAAGAATAAAAGAACACCATCAAAATATAATAATCACCACTACATTTAATTTTTAGCATGCCTATCATCGTACAAAAATTCGGCGGCACCTCTGTTGGGAATATTGAGAGGATTAAGCACGTTGCTGCGCTGGTCCTCAAAGAGAAAGCCAAAGGCAACACACCGGTAGTCGTCGTCTCGGCAATGGCAGGATTTACCGATCAGCTAGTTGAATATGCTAAAGCAATTTCTAACCTTACCGCTTTCACGGACGTGCAAGAATATGATGTGACGCTTGCTTCTGGCGAGCAAATCACCGCCGCATTACTGGCACTGGCTCTGCATGAACGTGACTGCAAAGCCAGATCTTGGCTAGGCTGGCAGCTGCCTATTCATACAGATGGCACCTTTGGCAATGCTAAGATTAAGCAGATAGACACCGCTCCATTGTTAGAAGCACTAGATAATGGAGTTATCCCAGTAATTTCAGGTTTTCAAGGAATACACCAGGGCCGTGTGACCACCCTGGGCCGCGGCGGCTCAGATACGACTGCTGCTGCAGTAGCGGCAGCCTTAAAGGCAGAACGTTGCGATATATATACTGATGTAACTGGTGTATTCAGTGCAGATCCGAGGCTTGTGCCCAATGCGCGCAAGTTAAAACAATTATCATTCGAGGAAATGCTAGAGCTATCCTCATCTGGTGCTAAAGTACTGCATAGCCGTTCCGTAGAGATGGCGATGCGCTATAATTTGAAGATGCAGGTATTATCGAGCTTTAGTGATGAGCCTGGAACCATGCTAGTAAGCGAGGAGGAATTGATGGAAGAGAACATAGTAACAGGTATAGTATGCAGCGCCGATGAAATCTGCGTGACGTTAAGCGGCTTGAGCAAGACAGCCAACGCAACCGCGCAGGTATTTGCAGCTGTAGCCCAAGGCAATGTTTCGATCGACATGATTGTGCAGAATACACATGATGGAGAAATTACTTTATCCTTCACTGTAACAGCCTTTGATAGCGAGAAAACCGAAGCAGCGCTTGCATCCCTGAAAGGAGAGCTATTTGCTGAGATGCAGTTAAGCCCTATAGTGTCGCAGGTGTCTGTAGTAGGTGTCGGCATGCGCCGGCATACGGGGACTGCCAAGCGTATGTTCGAAATACTAGCACAGCAAAATATAGAGGTACTGGCTATTTCCACTTCGGAAATCAAGATTAGCGCGCTAATTCCTAAAGACAAAAAAGAATTTGCAGTCCGAGCTTTACATACCGGCTTTGACTTAGATATATAGCCACTTTACGATATTTTATTATTCCATCCTGATTGGGCTTGACTTGCGTGCAAGCAGTATTAAAGTACCAAGTGTGCAATTAAAGATGGTAACCATATGCAAAACCGAATAAAAGTCAAAGTATTGTTTGAGAAGCCGAGTATGGACTCATTACCCGGCACCTTAGAAGACTCTGGATATATACAGTCTTTTGATTCATTCACTACCGTCGGGGAAGTGGCAAGCGTATTATTTGCAGAAGCGACTTGGCTGGTAGAGCAAAAATTTGGAGCAGGCAGGTATAATGTGGAACAATGTCGGGTAAAGCTAGGCCAGTTTGCTCTACAAGACGAGCATAAGCTTGGCGACTGCGGTGTTGGGGTGGTGGGCGATAACGCTGTAATTGTTGCTGAAGTGAGCTTGTCACACGTTATTGAGAATACAATGTCCGCACCTCGCATAGGCAATGGGGGTTTCATACCAGCTGCACAACAGCCTAGCCGGATTGAACAGTTTATGACCACTAGTACTATTGCGGCTCAAACGGTGTCTGTCAACTTATCTGAAGTTGCAGGCAACGTTAAGCAGGGAGCACAGGGTGCATATAAGTACTTGTTTGGACAACAAGCCAATGCCACGGTCGCTATGTATAGCGATGGCAGTACTGAGACTATTGCAGAGGCGCCAGAGCCGTCACGTTTTGAGCAGGCGATCTCAACTGTGCAACAACAGGTAACTCTAGGCTTGCAGCAATTGTTTTCTCAGAACCAATCTACTGGCAACGGCAGAGGGCAAACTTCTTAGTTCACACACCTCTTGCACATTGCCCTGGATTTAGATATAACAAATATACCTATGTAAGGTAGGCGCTCTTGGGAGGGCGACAAATAAATAAAAGAGGAATATCTATGTTTCAAAGAGTGTTGGTGTTATTAGGAATAACGTTATTAGTAGCAGGTTGCACCGCAATTGACCCGTCAGCGAAAGATTTACGCAGCCCATGCGCAAGCGATGATTCCAGCGTAGATTCTCCATGTATTCGCAGAGTACCTCTTGAAAATCAACGCGTATAGTGTATAATCCCGCTAAAGCGCGTTGGGAGTTTATATATAATACATAAACAAACACGCGTAGTAATTTAAATATAGTGGGGTTTTATATGGCAAACGAGAGAACTTTATCAATAATTAAGCCTGATGCAACGGCTCGTAACATCACTGGAGCGATCAATGCGGTGTTTGAGAAAAATGGCTTACGTATAGTTGCGCAAAAGCGACTATGGTTAACCAAGCAACAGGCGGAAAGCTTTTATGCAGTACACAATCAACGTCCATTTTTTGCAAGCCTAGTGGATTTTATGATCTCTGGTCCAGTAGTAGTGCAAGTTCTAGAGGGCGACAACGCTGTGATACGCCATAGAGATATTATGGGCGCAACAGACCCAAAGAACGCAAGCCCAGGCACAGTACGCGCTGAATTTGCTACCAGCATAGAAGCTAATGCCGTACACGGCTCTGATTCTCTGGAAAACGCTGAGCAAGAAATCCGATTTTTCTTCAACGATGCTGAAATAGTTGGTTAGCAAAGAAGATCCAGTAAACTGAAGTAATGTCATCCCAGCGAAAGCTGGGATACAGGAGAATGGCTGTCGCAATATTGTTAAGCTGGGTGTCCCGGCCTGCGCCGTGATAACACTACTCAATAATCTCTTTTACCCTACGCTTGCGATCACGGCGGTTCCTTGCAATAGGCTGCACAGCACCATGACTAACCTGCGTGGCAATATAAGAATCCACCACCTCCCCTAACTGGTCAATTTGATCAAGAAAAAAGTGATCTGCTTTCATTGGCACATATTCTATATGCGAGTCATGTTGCTTACTGATCTTTTCATACAGATCATAGACCTTCTCTTCTGGCACTATTTGATCTTCGGTGCCTTGTATTATTAGCCCTTCTGCATGACAGGAGAAAAAGCTGAAGTCATGATTATGCGCAGGTGGTGCAATAGCGATAAAATTACCGATTTCCGGGCGACGCATAACAATCTCCATGGCAATCCATGCCCCAAATGAAAAACCACAAATCCAGTAATTTTGAGCTTCAGGAGCCAAAGCAACCAAATCATCAAGCAACAAAGAAGCATCCACTCTCTCTCCTACACCACTATCATACTTACCTTGCGATTTCCCTACCCCACGTGAGTTATAGCGCAACACAGTACAATCATTTTTTACAAAACAGTGAAATAAGCGGTAGACCACCTTGTTGTTCATTGTGCCACCATGCAATGGATGAGGGTGCAAAATCAGTGCAGCTGGAGCGCTCGGATCAGAGGACATATGCAGTTTCCCCTCAATTCTTCCTCCCGCACCATTTAACATCACATCTTTAATCGCCATAACCTCTTCCCATCAATACATAACAAAACAACCTACCCCAACTCACTAAGCATAGGTCAGGGCAGTATACACATAAATTGACTCTTGTCTATAGACTGACCTGCAAACCTGTGATTATTGAGCTGAATATACCGTATTTTGCATGAATCGTATCCGGGGCAACCGTAGTTACATTTTTCCCTTTAGTGAACTTCTCCATACCAACCCTCAAACCAACGTCCAAAGACACACTTTCCGTCAATCTGACCATGAGCCCAGTTCCACCCTGCCCTATTATCCCTCTAACGTTACGCAAGTGGAAGGTAGAACCACCGTAATGCTTTATCCGTGCTTTATGAAACACAGTACCAAAGCCTGCCATAGCATATGGAGAAACTATCCCAAGATACCTATCATAGTAAACGTTTACCATCCCAGAGATGCGGTGTAACCTGAGCCGCATCTCATCAGATGAAATTTTTATAGTACGATGGTTACGTGAACCGTTCACCATTAATTCTATGCGGTAATCTCCAAGTTGAGAACCAACACCTAAACCCACGAGACCGCCACGAGGACGATGCGCCTTATGATCTATAGTCACACCATCTATTTCCCCAGGTATCTTAGTACGGATATCGTTGAGCCCAAGATCAACTTTCAAATACGGCTTTGCTTGCGCGCTAGACGCAACACCAGAAATCATGACACCTGCCATCACTGCTGCACTTATATATCTCATATATGTAGACCTATTAATTAAATAAAACCTATATGCCAAGGTACACCACTGTCATTTTGACGCAAGTGTTTTTGCAAAATTTTTTCTGTTTGTTACACGTTCAAGTTGCTGCATTTTGCTCTGGTTATAAAAAATATACGCTGATGAGGACGCAATAATCAGCGCACCCGCTATAGTATTGGCCATAATATTCTCATCTAAAAAGATATAGGCAGCAATAGCCATGAATATAAACTTACAATAACTGAACGGCATCAACACCGTAATAGGAGCCGCCTTATATGCGAGAAAAATTACCACTACGTTGGCGGCAGCAATAGCGCCAATTAACGCGATTATCGACACCTCATAACTACTAATAGGTTGCCATAACAGGAGCATAGAAGGAGTGCTAATAATCATACTGAATAAGAAAACATACCAAGCTTGTATGAAATGTTGCTCCTTGAACGTTTGCTTTTTGCAAACTATATCATGCACAGCCCACATCAAGCAGGAAAATAATCCCATCATACCACCATAACTAAGCATGTCTAAACTGCTGGGTTGCAACACTACGCAAAGCCCTACAAAGCTCGTCATAATCGCTAGCAAACATGAAGTCGCAAGCTTTTCTTTCAGCAGCAACACAGCTAGCACAGTCGTAAAAATTGGCGTCATGTAACTGATAGCCGAGCTAGTATTAGCACCAATATGAGATATTGCCTCAAGCCATGCCCACATACCGAGCACATTGCATAATGATCTAAGTGCAAACCCTAAAAAAGACTTACAATTTAAAGCAAAGAGTTGCTGTTTATTAAAAAGCAGCATAGGTATAGAAACCACGATTATAGCAAACGCGCAGATCATCCAGAATAATTGGAGTTTATGCAAATCCCTACCCACTCGTGCTGACAATATAGAAATCGCCGTGAACAATGCGATGTTTAAGAGCTTTAATAAAATCCCCTTAGCGTATGTCACATTCTCCTCTTAGTTGCATTATTCGGCTTATAGGTCTTACTAGTAAGTATATTCCTACAAGCAACATTGGTAGACTAAGTATCTGACCCATGCTCAATATACCATAAAAAAGCCCAAGTTGCATATCTGGCTCACGAAAGAAATGTTCCACCGTTATACGTATACTCGCATAACTTACTAAAAATAAGCCACTTAACCTACCTGGCGTGTTTCTTATTGCTTCACTCCAAAAACTTAAAAGCATAATACATAATAATAGTATACCTTCCAAAACAGCTTCATATAGTTGAGATGGATGGCGCGGCTGATGATCCACCATAGGAAAAACCACAGCCCAAGGCAAATCAGTTGGTTTGCCATATAACTCACCGTTAATAAAATTAGCTACCCTACCTAAAAATAAGCCTATAGGGCTTGCGCACGATGCTAAATCACAAACACGTAAGAAATTGATATTAGCACGCCTGCTATATAACCAAAGCCCAATAACCAAACCCACCAAGCCACCATGGAAAGACATACCGCCATCCCAAATACGTACAGCACTTAACCAATCTTTTTGCACAGATGCCGTGTAATAAAATATAATATAGCCAAGTCTGCCACCAATTATTATGCCAAATACTACCCATAATAAAGAGTCATAAATTTGCTCATTATTAACAAACACAACCTGTTTCAAACGCTGATTTAACCTAGAGATTAACCATAACGCAGCTATGATGCCGACTATATACGCTAAGGAATACCATCTGATAGAAATGGGACCCAATTGTATCGCTATTGGGTCAAAAGAATGTAAAAGTATTGCATTTATCCATAACATATGTCTACAATGATAAAGTGTTGGCGTAACAGGCGTTGTTATGCCGCTTTTAATTATTCGGTCAAGCGTTACGAGTATAAACGAATAAGCCGAACAAAGAAAGAGGGAATAAGATGGATAAGCATAGGAAAAAAGATAGTGGTTTTTTTGACGATCTTAGCGATATGACCAAGTCCGCTTTTACCGCTGCAGCTTCTATGAAGCGCGATTTGGTGAAATTCGTAAAGTGTAACGTGGAAAGTATGGTTAAGAGAATGAATTTCGTACAACGTGATGAGTTTAATGAAATCAGGAAAAGTACAATTCAAAATCAAAAAGATCTGGAGAAAATTATGACAACTGGAACTAAAACCACTACCAAAGCTAAACCGGCCAAAAAACCGGCAGCTAAAAAAGCTGTAGCTAAAAAAACTACGGCTAAAAAGCCTATAGTGAAAAAAGCTGCTGCCAAAAAAGCTACACCAGTTAAAAAGACTACGGTTAAAAAGACTACTGCTAAGAAGCCATTGGCTAAAAAGCCTGTAGCTAAAAAGACTACAGCTAAAAAGCCTATAGTGAAAAAAGCTTCTACGCCAAAGGCTACAAAAGCTAAAACTACTAAGGCTAAGCCTGCAGTAAAAAAATAATTGCTGTGAGTTTACAAGGCGTTGTTGCATATTGTTGTGCGACAACGCCTTTTGCAAAATTAGTATTGGATTTTGCTGATACCATGATATAGTTTCGGCATACCTTGATTTCAATTATGTGAGGACCACTATGTTGCACCCAGTCGTAACGGAAAAAAGTCTAGCTCAGTCTATCTCTGAAGGCGCCAATCTATTTTTAAGCCATGGCAATCAAACCGCCACTGAAGGTTATGCGTTTGATGAAGACGGCAACGTTTTGAGCTATAGAGGTCAAGAATACCGCAGAAGCCTCACTGGTGGAGATGACGTCAGTCATTATCGCTCCAAATCTGGTAGCACTGCGCTTTATGATCCTGCAACAGGTTTCTTAGCAGTTTCAGGTGTTGATAGCTCTGCAGCCCGCCCACTTTTAACAGTGGCTGAAGTTGAGGTGGCGATTAAGGCTGGAGTAATTCTAGCTGGTCGCGAGCTTGGATCACTAACCCAAGCTGAGATGCGTTTTATAACCGCAGAAGCTACTCGTATAGTTGCATCAGGTATGCCTGTACCTGTGCCTGCTAGCGCAGTACAAGGCGTGGTCGGCCAAATGATCAAAGCAGTAGACGAGAAGAAAGTTGACACTACTGCAATTGAACGTGAAATAGAAAAGGAAAAAAGTGAGCGTGAAAAAGAGCAAGAGCGCGAAAGACAGCGCCTTGAGTCACTAGCAGCATATGCTAATTCTCCAATGGTGCAAAACGCAATCGAAGCTCATGCAGCTGGAGCATTAACTAGAGTCGCTGTTGCTATAGAGTTGTTAGCTAGAGGCGTAGAGAAAATTTATGAAGAATACGCAATTAGGCGTGCTGAGCGTCAGAAAGCCTTAACAACCGAGGTTACCCATTTAGCCAAGAGTATAAGCCTGCAAGAGCAAGCAAGAGAATTAGTCAACGATAAACAAAGCCCAATCCATAATATCGCCAAAAGCCGCGGTATAAACCTAGAAGGCAAAAAACAGGAGATTACTGTATTTGAGCATAAGGGCCAGCAGATGGTACGCTTTGCTCCAGGCGTGGAAGTTGCCGCCACCGTGATCCAGACCACATATGTGAGCCAAATTATGTCATACGGTGGTATGAGCTATGGTATCGTTAGTGAGCAAACCATTCGTATCAACGTACTTGAATATACAGATGCTAGGGAAACCAGCGCTAGATTAGCCAAGGGCATCGAGGAATTAATAAGTAAAGAAGTAGAACTTGAACGTCGAATCATCAATGATATCCGTTCAAAAGGCATCACAGGCAATAACGTGCTAGAGATGCTCCAGTCTGTCAATCAAATCAGCACCCAACTGCGCATGCTTCAAGAATGCAGGGAAAGAAGAGAGAGCTTGGAGCAAAAGTACCAAGAAGCACAAAATCACGGACAACAAGCTGAGAAAGGACGTGTATCATTGTTTGAAGAACTTATAGCGACTACAGCTCATAAACAAGAACAGCTTGCAGCTCGTGCTAAAGTGAAAGAGGGGAGAACTGCAATGCATGAAGAGCTGATGGAGAAAGCACAAGCCCGTGCGGCAAGGCTTGCAGGGAAAGACTCTGACTATTTCCAGAAACTCGTTACATCACAGAGCGGTGATAAAGGTAATGGTTTAGGCCAGTCATAGTGTGTTATTAGCAATGCGGCCAGCGCTCTTATGTATTATTGACGGATTTGGCATAGCACCCCCCTCCCCTGGCAACGCTGTAACTAGCGCTAGCACTCCCAATCTTAACTCGTTACTAGCATCTCACCCAAGCGCACTATTACTCGCCTCAGGCGAAGCGGTAGGGCTACCAGCAATGCAGGTAGGCAACTCCGAGGTAGGCCATCTCACTATAGGTAGCGGCCGCGTCACCAAACAAGAGTTGCTACTAATCAACCAAGCGGCAGAGAATGGAGAACTAGCTACTCACCCCAAGCTCACGGATATAGTAGAAGGCGCTCAATGCCATATTCTTGGCATTATCTCAGACGGCGGCGTACACGGGCACATACAGCATATTATCGCACTTGCGCAAGCACTTAAAAGTAGAGGTGTGCAGATATTCTTACACGCTATTAGCGACGGCCGAGACTGCTCTCCTAAAAGTATTCTCAAATATCTTGATATGCTAAAGGACGCCGGACTATACCAAGATATCGCCACGCTTACCGGCCGCTACTACGCTATGGATAGAGATAATAACTTCGAAAGAACGGAATTAGCATATAAAGCAATTGCTTATGGCGAGGGGCAACAAGTAAGCTCTCCAGAAGAAGTAGCACGGCGGAATTACGAGCATGGGGTGAGTGATGAGTTTTTTCACCCTGTCATAATAGGTAATTATCAAGGCATGCATGATGGTGACTATCTTATCTGCAGCCATTACCGTGGTGAGCGTATGCGCCAGCTACTAAGTCTCTTATTGTTACCAGATGAAATTGTAGCACATCTTAAAACACCGCCTAAATTACTTTTAAAAGGAATAAAAGCTTTTGGTATGGTGTCGTATGGGCAGAAACTCGATAAGGTGATGCAAACTATATTCACCAAGCCTATACTAAAAAACACTATGAGCGAAGTAATGGCTAATGCCGGCTATAAGCAGTTAAAAGTGGCTGAAACGGAGAAATATGCCCATGTCACATATTTCCTTAACGGCGGCAAAGAAGAGCCGTGGGTGAATGAAGACAGAGTGCTGATACATTCTCCAAAAGTCGCCACTTATGACCTAGCGCCACAAATGTCTGCTATAGCTGTAACAGAGGCAGTACAACAAGGTGTGGCTAAACAGCAGTACAAGTTGATTTGCGTGAATTATGCTAATGCAGATATGGTAGGACATACCGGCAATATACAAGCCGGGATTGCTGCAGTCGAGACGATAGATCAACAACTAGGAAATTTAATGAGCCTTGCCACCCAATACGGATTAGACTTGTGGATCACCGCAGATCATGGCAATATCGACATGATGCTCGGGCCAGACGGACAGCCAGCTACTTCACATTCTATGAATCCTGTGCCGCTAATTTACTATGGCGCAAGCGATATCAGATTGCGTAGTAATGGGTCGTTGAGTGATGTAGCACCAACTATACTTGCGGTGATGGGTATAACTTCTCCGCTTGAAATGACAGGAAAAAGCTTGGTTATATGATAATACATAACTATATAAGATCACACGTCATTGGGCCATTTTTCCTAACCACGTTAGTGATGACCTCGATAGTGTGGTTAGCACAAGCCTTCCGCATCTTAGACCTGATAGTAAGCCGCGGTGTAGATCCGCTAGATTTCGTCAAAATCGCAGTATTATTATTACCATCGCTAATAATGCTACTGCTGCCGATCGCCACTATGCTCGCCGTTCTTTATGTGCTTTACCGTATGTATATAGATAGAGAGTTGGTGATATATAAATCAATCGGCTTCAGCAGCTGGAAAATCGCGCGTCCGCTATTACAAGTATCACTGTTGATCACGATAATAAGCTATGCAAATTCTGCTGTTTTCCTGCCAGCCAGCTATAAACAATTTAAAGACATGCAAGACTATTTCCGCAATAATTATGTGGCGTTGCTCTTGCAGGAAAGTAGTTTTAATTCGCCAATACCAGGACTAACCGTCTATGTTGAATCCAAAGATAGCAATGAGGTGCGTGGAATATTGGTGCAAGACGGTCGGTCTGATAAAAAGCAAACAACTATAACTGCAGCGAGAGGCAAGATAATCAAAACTCCAGGCGCAATGTTACTAGAGTTAGAAGACGGTACACACCAAGAGAAGAATTTAAAAGATGGCAGGTTATCGATTCTCAAGTTCAGCCATTATGTATTCAACCTTGAACTGATTGGGAAAAGCGATAAGGCGCGAGGAATTGACCCTAGTGAACTCACGCTACAGCAGCTTTGGCAGAGCATACAAAGACAGGAGCCTGGAGTGCCAATCGCTAAGGGCAAAGCTAATTTTCACCAAAGAATCTCTTGGCCCTTATACTCTTTTACTTTAAGTCTACTAGTACTTGCGATTATTGTGGCAAGTCCTGAGTATAAGCGCCGCACTTCCGCTATGAAATATATCTTTGGTGGCATTCTAAGTGGTCTAATTCTTACACTCACTGCAATGTCCACCAACCTTGGCATGCGCTTCCCTGTAGCCTTTGCAGTACCGTATATCAGTCACGTCGTTATTATTATATGGAGTTGCTGGCGGTTACAGAGGTATTAGTTAGCAGCAAATCAACCCGCAAAAAATAAATAAAAATATCATCTCCTCCCCCCTTCCTGATTTTTGTTACCTGGAGTACAGAACGCTATCATAACAAACATTATATGGTAGCTAGCTATGTATAGCCGATTTATCATGCAAGACGGCATCTCTCCCTTATATGAGGTGATCAACAAAAACACTACGCACTTACGTCTTACAGCAAAAGAGCTGAACTACATCCACAACACTCAC
>JAFECK010000025.1 GCA_018242185.1 Pseudomonadota bacterium | reverse complement strand
ATCTTAACTCCGCGTCAGGACCCTGTAATCAACATTTCCTAAACACAAACGCGATTGCACTTGCTCACAATTTAAAAATCTGCTATCGGTGGCACGAATGCTCTAGAGTGGCAATAAATTATTGAATGGAGAGATCAATGCAAACCTCACAGCACAACCAGATTGATATAGTGAATAACCAATTTAAATCTTGGACTTTTGCCAGATTTACGGTAGACACTGATACAGAAATGAGTATTGATACAGTTAAAATAAACACTGGTACTTTGATATATGTGCATAAAACTGGCATGCTGTTCTTATCAGGTACCGTGCTATGCAATCCAAAAAACCCTATAAAAGAGATGTACGACGCACGTACAAACCCAGAGAGCTCGGTTACAGTGAGTGGTTCTGATATGCTAGTTAAAACCCTCCTATTGGCCAACGATGTCCATATTAAAATGACCTTCTAACACTTGCCTCATTCCTAATCATGCTATATGCTATGGGCAAAAATTAGGAGATAATCATGATTACATATAATTTTATATCGCAAGCCCACGCAGAAGAAGCGCCCCAAGTTGCTTCTGTTTCCCACACAGTCGCATCAACTAACATAGCAAGTGCTTCTGAAGGGTCTTTAATAGCTAATCTCGCGCCATTACTAGCCATTATGGCAGTATTCTATTTTCTCTTGATTCGGCCACAGCAGAAAAAACTAAGAGAGCACCAAACCCTAGTAAAATCTTTAAAGCGTGGCAATAAGGTAATGACTATGAGTGGCGTTTTAGGGGTTATTATTGATGATCATGATGACAACTATGTTGCGCTAGAAATAGCTAAAGATGTAGTAATCCAGATCAAAAGGGAGAGCATTGGCGAGGTATTGAGTGAACCTAAAAAAGAAGAAAAAGCTAATACAAAAACAATCAAGCCTACCGTTGTTCGCGTGAAGAAAGAGCATAAAAAAAGCAAAAATGCTTAAAGAGAGGCTATCATGCCCATAGTACATTTTATAATAAAAGATGGCAGTCAAGTTAGTATTCAAGCTCCTGTTGGCTTGTCCCTACTTGAAATAGCCCATCAAAATAACATAGACCTAGAGGGTGCATGCGAAGGCTCACTTGCTTGCTCCACCTGCCATGTGGTTGTGGACCAAGAATGGTATGACAAGCTCAAAGCCCCAGTAGAAGAGGAAGAAGATATGCTTGACCTCGCCTTTGGGTTAACGCATACTTCAAGATTAGGGTGCCAGATAATCATGACTGAAGAGCTGGATGGATTAAAGGTAAAGCTACCAGCAGCCACCCGCAACATAATGGTGGGGAAAAAGTAAATGCAAAACGTGTTGATGGCTTATTTGCCGGTTCTCATATTTTTAGGCATAGCTGTTGTTTTATCATTGGTTATGGTGGCGATCCCATTTCTAGTTGCACCAGCAAAGCCTGACGCGGAAAAACTTTCGCCTTACGAATGTGGCTTCAACGCATTCGGCGCACCCAGAACCCGTTTTGATATACGCTTTTATCTGGTTTCTATCTTGTTCATAGTGTTTGACTTAGAGATAGCATTTTTGTTCCCATGGGCCGTGGTGCTGGAACAAATAGGCGTTTTCGGTTTTTTCTCGATGATGATATTTTTAGCTGTGCTGACCGTAGGCTTCATCTATGAGTGGAAAAAAGGTGCATTGGATTGGGAGTAGTTATGTCGAATAAACAAAAAAAAGAAGAAGCCGCAAACTACGCAGATGACCTTCTTTCGCGCGTGGCGGCTGATGTGGAGAAAAAAGGCTTTGTAGTGGCAAAGCTAGATGACCTGGCAAACTGGGCTCGAAGCGGCTCTATGTGGCCGATGACCTTCGGTCTTGCCTGCTGTGCAGTGGAAATGATGCACGCAGCTGCAAGCCGCTATGATATGGATCGCCTTGGGGTTATGTTTAGAGCTAGCCCGCGTCAGTCTGACGTTATTATCGTTTCTGGCACGCTAACCAATAAAATGGCGCCTGCTCTGCGTAAGATTTATGACCAAATGCCAGAACCTAGGTATGTCATCTCTATGGGCAGCTGTGCCAATGGCGGCGGCTATTACCACTACTCTTACTCAGTAGTACGAGGTTGTGATCGCATTATCCCTGTTGATGTATACGTTCCTGGTTGCCCACCTACCGCTGAAGCATTGATATATGGTATATTATTACTACAGCGCAAAATCAGACGCACCGGCAAATTAATAAAACGCTAATCCTGTGGCTTTAAGCAGCTAGAGACCCATGGCAATGCTTATACTTCTTCCCGGAACCGCAAGGGCATGGCTCGTTTCTACCCACATTGGAGTTCAATATCTCTTTGAGCTTGGCTTCATCTATAACGCTTGCAGGAGCGCCGTTGTTATTAGCATGCTTATCATCCTTCCCATGCAGCTCTAAATGGAAAATATTGCGGACTACTGCTTCACAGTACTGCTGCATCATATGCTGGAACAGCTTAAACGCCTCAAGCTTATATTCATTCAACGGATCTTTCTGACCATAAGAACGCAGATGAATCCCAGAACGCAGATGATCTAAGGTATGTAGGTGCTCCTTCCACAGATGATCTAATATAGTAATAAACAAATAACGCTCCGCGTCCAAGAATGGCGCCTCAAACCCTTGCCGCTTCTGCTCATATCTAGCAGTGACTTGCACATTGATGAAGTTCAACATCTCTTCATTCGCAGCGCCCTCGGCACGGGCTACCTCCGATAGATCAAGCTCTAAGGCATACATAGCCTGTACCTTTGCATTCAGCCCGTCTATGTCCCACTGCTCAGGAAGAGCTTGCTGGGGCATATGCTCATCCACAGCGCTCATATTCCATTCATGAGCAAACTCTAATACTAACTCAGATAGGGAAGTAGCACTTAAGACACCGCGCCTTTGCCCATAAATCACCCCACGTTGATCATTCATCACATCATCATACTTCAGAAGATTCTTTCGGATCTCGTAGTTGCGTGCTTCCACCTTTTGTTGCGCTTTCTCCAACGCCTTGCTCACCCAGGGGTGCACAATTGCCTCTCCCTCTTTTAACCCCATCTTCACCAACATAGAACTAATGCGATCTGAACCAAAGATCCGCATCAAATCGTCCTCTAACGATAGATAGAACTTAGTAATACCAGGATCCCCCTGTCGGCCAGAACGACCGCGCAGCTGATTATCAATCCTCCTTGATTCATGCCTCTCTGTCCCTAGTATAAATAGCCCACCTGCTGCAAGAACCTCTTGTTTTTCATGCGCCACCTGCTTTTCTATTTCAAGTTGAGCTTTTTTGACATCTAATTCAGGATCAGCCTCAATAGCCTGCTTCAACAGCATTTCTTCATTACCACCAAGCTTGATATCCGTCCCACGGCCAGCCATGTTAGTCGCAATAGTCACAGCGCCTAAGCGACCCGCTTGTGCGATAATCATCGCTTCCTGTTCATGGTACCTCGCATTCAAGACTGTATGCGGAATCTTCTGTGCTTTGAGCAATTTAGACAACAACTCGGATTTTTCTATGCTCACAGTACCGATCAAAATTGGCTGTTTCGCTGTATGCACAGTCTTGATCTCCTCAACTATGGCGTTAGTTTTCTCCTTCTCTGTGCGGAATATGATGTCATCCTCATCTACCCTGCTCACCGGCACATTAGGCGGTATAGCAACTACTTCCAGCTTGTATATATCAGAAAACTCCTGTGCTTCTGTCATAGCCGTACCAGTCATCCCAGCCAGTTTCGGGTACATACGGAAATAATTCTGATAAGTTACTGAAGCTAGAGTTTGGTTTTCCCGCTGCACAGCAACATTTTCCTTAGCTTCCAGCGCTTGGTGCAATCCTTCAGAGAAGCGGCGCCCATCCATTATTCTACCGGTAAACTCGTCTATTATCTGGATCTTGTCGTCTTTGACGATGTATTCTACGTCCTTTTTGAATAGCTTATGTGCCTTGAGTGCCTGGTTTACCAAATGCAATAGCGAAATATTATTGGTTTCAAAAAGGCTCGTGCCTTGCGGAATCAGCTCTGCAGACAACATCAACTCTTCTATTTTATCATGCCCAGAATCAGTCAAAAAAGCTGAGCGAGCCTTCTCATCCAGCTCGTAATGATCGCCATTTAACTTGGTCACCAGCTTATTCACCTTATGGTATAAATCTACATCATTATCCACTTGCCCAGAGATAATCAGCGGAGTGCGTGATTCATCTATCAGAATGCTGTCTACCTCGTCTACAATAGCATAATGGAAGGGCCGCTGTACCATGCCCTCCAAGCTGAACTTTAAGTTGTCTCGCAGATAATCAAAACCAAACTCATTGTTTGTCCCATAGGTAATATCAGCCCCATACGCTGCTTGCCTATCTGCATCTGGCATGCCGCCAG
The DNA here is from genome assembly GCA_018242185.1 of Pseudomonadota bacterium. Lineage (GTDB taxonomy): Bacteria > Pseudomonadota > Alphaproteobacteria > Rickettsiales > Midichloriaceae > SZAS-26. Next base: position 81,876 of record JAFECK010000025.1, on the reverse strand, counting down.
TAATATAGCTCACACTCATACCAAGAGCTCTGTATATAGCGCCCATCCACTCAGCGTCGCGTTGCGCCAAGTAATCGTTGGTTGTCACCACGTGCACGCCTTTCCCGGACAAGGCATTGAGATAAGCTGCCAAGGTTGCTACCAACGTTTTTCCTTCCCCGGTTTTCATCTCAGCAATCATCCCGCGGTGCAGCACTATCCCACCAATCAGCTGCACATCGAAATGGCGCATATTGCGAGCCCGGCGTGCTGCCTCCCGCACTGCAGCAAACGCTTGAGGCAATAGATCATCTTCCTTTTCCCCTTCGTTAATACGATTGCGGAATTCATCAGTTTTTGCCGCGAGCTCTGCATCAGACAAAGCTTGCATTGAGCTTTCCAGCTCATTTATTTTTGCAATAATTGGGGTGAATGACTTGATAATTCTGTCATTAGCGCTACCCCATAGTCTTTTAGCAATATAAGCAAACATAATTTTTGGCTTTTCTTCATTATTATCATCCAAATCCCGATTCTCATTATCACCCAACCTACCATTGTCATCCCGACAGAGGCCGGGATCCAGAAAATAGCAGTAGCATTTGCTTCACATAATCCTGGATTCCCGCCTTCGCGGGAATGACAGCTTGCATTACCCAAATCCGGATTCAGATTATTAAGGAGACAATGTAGCGCATAAAGCCAGGCAATTCAATTCTTATGTTGATCATCCCATCCGCCCAGAGCCAAGATGAGTATTTGCCGTTTTACTATATATGTGCTATAATGAAGGCCCACTAAGAGAAATTAAATAGTAATTGGAGAAGTGTTATGACAAAAAGCAGGACGAGCGTACTAAATTTAGAACTGCAAGCCGCGACTAAAAACGCTGTCGGAGATACGCTACCTCGATTTCAGTCTGGAGATGATGGAAATACCGTCCTGAGCTCGTTAGTTAATTTAGTAGATAACAGTGATGTTTGGACTAGACGCACCGTCGACGTGTTGCTATATGCTATTGAGTCAGCAGCAGCGAAAGGCGCAACTCCAGACTCTAATACTCTGCTAAATGCTACTAAAAACTCTGTTAAAAGGCTTATCTCTCGCGCTTATGTGCATGTGTTTATGGATGAAAAGAAAGAATTCAAGCCAGAATCTGGGCAGAGTACACAACAGAAATATCTAACAGCATTAGAGGCTGCCAGCCCAGACAAGAAAGAAGTTATCAAACAGTTGATAGCCCTATCGCTGCATATCAATGAAAAGGCTGATCTAAACAACACAGATAACCCGCTTAATCATTACCTACAAAATTTGAATCCAGGCGAGCTCCAAGATCAAGCTCCTTATGTTATTGCCTATTTTGTTGAAGCCTTTATGAAGGGAACGATAGCGGAGGAAAAGCATTTATATGGCTTAATGGAAAGCCTTGTTAAAGACAATGCTCTAGGTAATTTTGCTTTGGACGCCGCCGCTGCAACACTCGGAAATCCAAAAGACGAAGCATGGGTTCGCTGGACAGCTGCTGTGCGATGCTTATATAAGCTATCGGAGTGTTTCCTGGATAAAGCACAGCAAACAAACTACCTAGCCACTTATAAATCTTATGTTGTGAAAGACAGTATACAGGCTAACTTGAACACCAGGTTCATAGAAAAATTTAAAGCTATAAAGCATACAGATAAAAACAAAACAGCTTCCGCCGAATTTAAAGAATGCCAGGAACTTATACAGTTTGGCGCGCAAGATTGCATGCTGGCGAATTTGTTTAATAATACCAGGCCAGTAAGTAGTGAGGTCCATAATCGCACTACTTTAGCATGGTGTGCCCAGTTCTTTACTCTCCTCCAACTAGCGCCTACACACGATTTCTTCACAACCTATTATCACTTCACTCACCCAACTGATAATAAGCCATGGGAGCAAACCACGGGTGAAGGGTATGCCGAAGAAGTTTTGACAATGTTTGCTTGGTGGGAAAAGGAATATAAGCAAGATTACGACAAGTTTATGGCGCTCACAGATAACGGCAAGCCGGTTATCTTAACCCTATTGAAACCAGTGTTTGAACAGGCCATCAAGCTCATAAAATTTGGGGAGGCCAATTTCGCACAATCCGGAGAATACCAACTGGCGCTGCAATTCCGCAACAAGTTGTTCCTCACAATTAAGGGAATAGCGCAGAGCTGCTTTGGTGTTATGCTTAATGCTGCAATCTCTGCAAAGATGTCTGAGCAGCAGTTCAAAGATGGCCTTACTTCCATAATAGCTCTGAATGGAGAAGCCAGCATTATCGGATCTATAAAAGTTAGAATCCAAAATGCCAGAGAGGCCTTAGGTGTAATAGTCGTGTGGTGCAACTTTTTGCTTAGCAATGGAATAAAAGAACATCATATTGATTCAGACCAATTGATGGCTATCTACGAAACAGCCTTTCACAGCGGCTTATACACGCAATGCACTCACATCAAGCCTCTTTTGAGCCCTACAGAGCAACCTAAAGCAACAGGGGTAGCTGTAGTTTATGTTAAGCACAATCTGCAAACGATGGCAGCAATCGACCAAGGGGCTACTCTTGTAACAAAGTTAGCGGATTTTTTAGCATCACTGCCTACCGTTCTTGCGCTTGGTAATCACACAATTTTTGCGGGCGATAACCAGTCTTTTGCTAGAACTATATTAGGCAAATTGTTTGCCCTAATAGACTACTCTAAAGATGGCGATTTGGAAGATAAGCTTAGTATATATAAAACAATGAAAGATATAGGCTTAGTTTCTGAAGATGCGCAAAAAGCCGTAGTTAAAAAGATCTTCACCTCTATATATGTCAAAACAGCCATTCCAGCATCAGCACCAAGTAGCGACAAGCCTGTAGAAGAAGCCCCCCCTGCAGGCGTTCTGAAAGCAGCACTGGCAACTTTTAAAACACAGAATGGGGATACAGTTAAAATAGCTCTTACCGATGTGGCTCCGGATAAATTGGGCACACATAAGCCATACATTTGGGCACAGATGCTGATGGAATTGGTAGAATGGCAGTGCGGCACTGATAAGGAGGAATATAAGAAAGCGCTAACAGCTGATGATTATAGCCAGCTTGAGGCTGCATTTGCTCGCGCTATCACAGAGCAAGATTGGGATCTTTGCGAACGCTTATTGCCGTTTATGGATTTCACCAAAGGTGGCGCTAAAGATAATCTAAATTATGCGGTCTCAAGACCTCTACAGGCAAGAAACTATCCTTTATGTATGCGGCTGAAGAAGATGGGCGCAGCAATACAGCCAGGCTGGCTACACACCCATGTGACGATGCATATAACTAGTAAAGCATTGGCCAATGAACTCAGTATAGAAGACCTTAAAAAAGCTTTCGAGCCAATCGCGCAGCTAGCTGAAAAAGGAGGCCAATGGGATCCGGAAGTTATAGAATTTTTGCAACGGATCTTTGAGGATATTTTCTGTGAAGGCCGGATTGATATATGTGATGCGTTAAAAGAATGCGTACCTGGGATTGCTAACATTGCTCGAGATAGAAGGATTTGGTTAACCAAACTGTTTCAAAACGCTAATAACGAAAACAAAATTAGCATGGAGAAATTCAAGCAGTGCCTGAATTGGTCCAGAGAGCAAGGCTGGATGCTAAGCGTTGATTATGTTAAGCCTCTGATTACCTCTCTGATTACCTTTACTGACGGACGGTCTGGTGAGCTACAACTAGCTACTCAGAAGCTAGCCGTAACACCGAGCAATCATAGCTGGATGCAAGCACAAAAAGAGGCGCTTGAAAAGGTTGCTAGATGCAAGATGTTTTTCTCTCAGACGATGATTTGGATGAAGAGAACTGCTCCTGAAATTTATAACTTTGTAATGCATGATGCCACTATAGCTAACTCCACGGTTAAATTACTTTCATCAGAGCTAATGAACGCAGTAAATCAAGTTGACTGTAAAAAGACCAATCTAAAAGAAGACGATAATTATAAATACGCAGCAAGACTCCTAAATGCAGGAGCTAGCCTTAACGCTGATCTGTTTATGATGCTATTTGAGGATGCAGTTCACCACATAAACAATGGAAATAGCACAGCGGTGACCAATGCGTTAAACATCTATAAATCTCTGGGGGCGGATCTAGATATTATTGCTTCGGGCGTGCCAAACCCATCGCGTGTTGCACCGAAATTTGCCAATACCGTGTTAGTTTTTGCTCAGTGGATTGAAGCGCAAGACAAAACGGGATACGTTGAGAGGTTAACTCGCAATCAAAACACGCTTGGTAAAGCCTTAAAAAACGCTATGTATGATAGGCTTATATCTAGAGACTTTGACCTATGTCGTCAGCTCCATTCGGTGGGCGCTGTTCTAACAGAAACGATGCTTTTTGGCGCTATGAGTGAAAAGCGTGATGAGCGGGTTGGCAATATCCTAAAAGCACAACTAGATCTTGCTAAGGAGCTTGATCCTAAGAGAGACATTGGAGCGCTTATTAAAGCGCATATAAGTAGGAAGTATACCGGAGATATTACCAGCGATGAATCCATTAACCTTGTTACATTGCTGTCGTGGTATAGGCAAAACGTAAAAGCCACTCCTGCTGCCGCTCCAAGCACATCCACAGCCACTACTAGCACGAGTAGCTCTGCTAGTAGTGCTGCTAGTTCATCCACAGAAACACCTGCTGCTGCTAGCTCTAGCAGCACGGCTATGCCTTCTATATCAACTACAACGTCAGCTGGTATTAGCAGTACTGGACCTACAGCATCTGCCTCTGCACCAGCTACAACAACTGTGCCCATTGCTGTTGATGATGATACGGAATATCAAAAACTTCTTAATGAGCGTACTAGCAGTGGTCCAAACCCAATACTCAATGCTCTAAATAGAGCTTTATCTAAGGCATTGGAATATGTGCATTGGGGTAATGAAGGTGTGGGCTTCAATAGTGATTCACTCTATCTACACGCTAAGGAGCTAGCTGCCCTGGGTGCAGATATTGGTGCAGTGACCATGAACCCACCTCCTAAAGCAGACAAACCAGTTCAAGATAATGTAGAGATTGTATATGGCTTATTTCTCATGACAGCTGATAATTTTATTACACCAGAACGTTTCGAAGAGGCTCTGGATGCAGTAAATGAGCTAGCTGGTAATAATAAGGCCATGTTTGTTTCAGCCCTAAAAATCGCCTTGAGAAGCCGTGATAAAGGAGGAAATTTTGCTGAAGCGCTAGATGTTTTGTCCTGGTGGCTGGACTCGAAAACAGTTGGACCGGGGGATAAGACCTTATTAAGCACAGCTTTTGAAGGTGTTAATAGCATTGCAGATATCACTGTAGCTGGACTTATTTCTAGTAGCTATATTTCTCTTCCTGATAAACATAAGCCTGCCATTGGCAATGCCGTAGTGAGGCTGCTGAAACATACCAAATTCAGTAACACCGCTACTTACAACTGTTTTGAAATTATATTTGAGCAGCTTTTACCCCTCCTAGGAGCTAGCAGCGCACCAAACACGCCAATAAGTATAGAACCTAAGGTACTTGCAGCTATCATTGAAGCTGAGCAGCGCAAATTGCAACTGCTGAGCGGAAACTTAAAAGACAGCATGATTAGGATACTACCGTGCTTAGCGGCAGATCATAAAATATATCAACTGCTAAAGGGTCTATATGATTTAGGTGGCACGTCTCAACAAGCCTTGCAAGCTGCTATGCAAGAGCGCCCAGACCTACTTGAAAAACTAGCTGACACGCATAAAGATAACCCTGATCAGCTAGCACAAAGCTTGGTTTATGTGGTGAACCCTATACGCCGTAAAAAAGCAGTCCCACCGCTGTCTATATTGAGCGTATTGGGCGGTTGTCTGATTGCTGCCGGAGTTACCATGAATCTGATGAAGATAGAAGTGCTCAGCTCGGTAGGCACGCCACTCCCGCTAGATGACGCCTTTATACTTGGCGGCTCAACACTGTTAACAATTGGTATCACAGGCTTCTTGATCAACGAGATCTCATACTCAAGCAAAATGACTGAGATCGAAAAGAAGAGAGTTAGTACTATAACACTAACCTCTATAATAGCCGGACCTGCTGTAGTTGGAGCTGGCTTCTACGCTCCAGTTTACATTGCCGCCAAGCTCAATATCAACGCGGTTATGGCAGCGGCAGTACCAGCGGGCGCTGCTATTGGCCTACTCGCTGGCATGATTCTAGGCTGGCAGCTAAAGCAGGGTGATACTAGATTTAGCACTAACACCACACTTAAAACGGATGCTGCCAAGGCTAATCCTCAAACTATAGTCATTACAAGCGTAGTTGGCGCCATAGCAGGCGGCGGTGCAACACTACTGCCTTTTGCTTCGTCGAGCATAATCAAGTCTGAGCCGATGATGCACGCGTTCATCTTGGTATCAGCTGCTCTGTTGAGCGTGCTGTTGGCTCTGATAGGCGTGGAGGCTAAAGACAAGATAGCTGCAAAATTCTCTGCCATTGCTTTGTAGAGACTGGAGCAACTGATAGACGCGGCTGTCTTAAAATTAGGAGGCCTGCAAGTGCGCTGTCCTGCCGCATCACGCTCAAAGATACCGGGTTTGCCAGCTTCTGCAATGGGAGCACTTCTATAGCCACAAAGCGTGCAGCAGAATCAGTAGGGTCAGGGAATGCAGTGCGCACCACTTCCATAACCCCAACAATAGCCTTCTCCTTGCCTGTATGATAAAAATACGCCAGATCTTTAAGACGCATCTGTCGCATGTAATTAGCTGCTTGAGGGTTACGAACGCCGTCCCAAACACCGCGGCCTTGGCGCACTAGATCATCCCAGGAGTATTCCTCAGGTTCGCTTTTAAGCAGCCAATATTGCATATTAGTACCTTATAGCTGTATATTCTCATCACTACCAAGCGCCGCTTTTCTCATATTTTGCATCGCTCCTTTATCAACGCTTACTTTCGCAGTAGTAGTCTGCTGGGACTCAGGTGGCAGTGCAGGACCATAAACCGGCCCGCTTTCTTGAGGAGTCTGAGTAGCTGGCACAGGAGGAGTCGGCTGAAATTCAGGACGCCCCAGCAGATCATTACGCTTATTTTCTTTGGTAAGGTTATCCCATATCACCTCCAGCGGGTTTTCCGCCTTGCTCCACGTTTTACTAGCAGAACTTGTGATAGCAAACACGATACCTGAGCTACATAATAGCAAGACCGACTTGGTTATCAGCGCTGCGTCAAGATTAAGTTGCAGCAATTCCATAAGAGAGGAAACATCCGTAACATGCCATACTAGAGGCACTAGGCTCATTGGAATAAACACTACGAATTGAAATGTTACGTATCTATCAGGTTTCTCACCTTTGAGTGTTTGTAGCTTTTTGTACTCTGTATATCTGGAAGATATAGAGTATAGGCTCGCGGCAGTAAAGGCTAAGCTGAAGGCAGACAAAACATTAACTAATACAGCAGCTATTGACACCCCGCCCACGGTATTGCTTGTAGATACGCTCACGGTAGTCAGGTCTTGTAATTGCCCTACTGTCATCAACGGATCATTCTGATACAGCAGCATTCTCCACGCATGCGCAAGCATGGTATCTTGCATATGCTTGGATATACTACTCCAAACTAGCGACCAAGAAACATCCATGGCTTTTGCTGCAAACCGATGGAAAGCTTCTTTTATCAAGAGACCTGAGCAACCTATAACAACTACCACCAAGGCAATTTTAGCAAGCGTTACTAAACCACCACCTAGTTGATCACCAACATGCTCCCCTGCCATGCTCCAATAATACCACTTCTTATTGGTGGCACCTGCACTCTCTAGTTCAAAGTCCTTTCGTTTATGTACAGAATAAGTACCGGCTATGCCAGTACTAGCTAAATAATAAACCGCCATCGGCAAGCCAACTAAAGCTTTTGGCAGTTGTGATAAGGTGGTGCGCATCTGCCACTTCACCAGATCAATATTACGCTGGCCTGGTGTTTTGAATTCGTAATCCCGCTGCATTGCTATAGCTACCTGATGGACGATTTCCTGCTTTACAGATTTAATTCCCGGAGAGAAATAAATTCCAAGCCTGTAATGCTGAAACAGGAACTCATACTGCTTTGACGTATCTTGAAGTATAGCGGCTGCCTTGGCTTTTTGCTCAGCTTCGCCTTCCCCAGGTCCCCGACGTTCCGCGTATTCCTTGATTATGTTATCAAGAAGTTCTTTACAGTGCGCTCTAACATATATATCAAACAACGGTAGCGAGAAGCATGGTAAATTGCGGAATCTTTCAAAATCACGCACCGTCCAAACGCCGTCCACCCCTTCTTCTATTGACTTATCAGCAGCAACTAGTGCGGAATAAATTGGCGCAAATTCAGCTGGATTCTTCCAATAGTCTGTTCGTTGCTCTTCCCAATGTGCAAAGTTATGTAAATCTTCGTGAGCGGTATGTATGGGTGGGGCTGGCACGCTAGCTGCTCCGCCTATCTTGCGGATAGTATTGTTGATCTGCCATTCAGTGGCATAACCCCGTGAGCGGTTAAAATTCCACAATTCTTCCGCATTTTCAACAGCACTCATTTGTTTGGCTTGCGTGTTCAAAGCGTTTTCATATGCTTTTCGGTTAGATTTTGTTGCAGTGTCTATATAACCCGTTAATTGTTCTACAGTCTTACCAGTGGTTTGCAATAGCCTCAACAGAGCCTGCGGTGTGAATGATCCTTGCGCCTCTATTGCAGCCTCCTCATCACTCGCATCACTGAATATTTCCATAAAAGCACTTACTATAAGATTTGCTGATATCTCAGGATTGTATTTGAAGAATGTATTCAGACTTCTGGCAACCTTAGCAATCGTAATTGCAGTTTGACCTGCTTTTTTAGCATTAATCAGAGCTTGCAGCACTACCTCATATATGCCGCTAACAGAGTAATATTGGCCTTTGGCATAACTTACCATATCTTCTACTGCCGTGTTACTTTGACCAAATGTGTTGTCAACAAACTCTTTAAAATGGCTATTATAAGACCTTAGAAAGTTTGCATTAAAATCATCTGGCTCTTGCGATTTTGCTTCCTCGTTAGCAAGCTTTTCAGCCACTTCCTTTGCTTTAGCAAGTAATGAGGCACATCTATCAATTTTCAGCTGTTTTGTGAGCCAGATTGCTTTCACTTGCCCTATAGAGAGCTTATACTGCAAGGCTAGCTTGGTTAGCGCGGCCTTATCCTTTGTGTCTAAACCAGCTTCCGCTGAGGTGGGAGCTGGTTTATCTTTCAAGTTTCTATCAACCTTTGCCTCGGCTTTAATGGTAGCAGAATCCAGCTTATGCAGCACCACTTTTTGCGCCTGCAAGCGACAAAAATCCGAAAACTTATGCCCCTGGCGCATCTCATATTTGGTATTTGAACCAAACGGCAACCAAGCATTTATAATTTCTGCTTTTTTAGCATTTATAATTGTCTCCTCGGCGTTAGCAGGCAACAAGAATCTTGCTACCGTGTCCAGCAATGTCAGTTCTTCTTGAGTAATAATGCCCGCTTGTGGATGCAACTTACGAATTTCCTTAATATGCTCGTACTTTGCATTAAACTCTTCTGCTGTTTGAGCTCTGGTGGTTGTTGCGTCAGTAGAAATGCGCTCAGTAGATATTGCTTCAGCAATATCTACTGGCACGCCCATGCATACTAGTGCCACGCTCAGTTTTTGCGCAGGTAGCACAACCCTGTTCCCATCGGTTCCATCAGTAGCACCAACCATTATGTTTGGAACCTCTTGCCCGCAGATATTGCTATATATGATATCCGCCACATCAATTTCTGGCATAAACTGTTGGATAACAAAAGCCTGCTTTCTAGCTTTTGCAATATTTGTGTTTAATTCATTGATATCATCAATCTTGAACGCCCAATGTAGTTTGCCACCGCTCTCATTAGCAGGGCCATAACGCACGTCCACTGCGAGTAATTCTTTATAGGAAATATGAGCTTTACTGCATAATGCATCAGCGTGCTCTTTAAATTTGATGTTCTGCTGCCAGTAAAGCCCTACCGCCTGCCTGCCTTTATCACAATTTTCCTTGCAAATTTTCTCTACTGCCTTGTGGAACGCCTTTTCATCAACATGAAGATTTCTTGCGTACATTTGATGATAGAATTGGCGCAGAATTTTGATTGCTGCCTTTTTTCCCAGCTTCGGCCCGCCAAAAACTCCTATAAACAGACGTATGGTATCTTTGATGGAATCTGTGTATTTTCGCTCATTTTCTGGCTTGGTATCTCCGACAGCTGCTGGTATTCTAGGTAAATCCAAACCAGTTGCCGCGTTTTCGATCACACCTGACACAGTAGAGGCTTTAGTAAAGGCATATTCCGCTAGAACAAGTTGCTCCACCATATCCATGTTAAAGCCTTGTTTGGCGAACTTCTGGATACTTTGACAAATGCCCAAGTCAACGTTTGGTTTTTTAGAGGTAGCAGTGATGCCGCACTGTCTAGTGAGAGTTTTTGCTAATCTTATAAGCGCTATCAGGTTAGTCTTGCGGGCTCGTTGTTCTGCCCTACTCTCTTCAGGCCCCTCCGGCCCTTCCACTATATTTTCTCTAAAGAAGGTTTGCGCGCGCTTGAGCGTTTGCAGCATCTCCTTGGTTAGCTTATAACTCCCTGCGATTTTCAAGTATTCATACTCATGACCGTAACTTTCTGCTTTAAAAAATTTGAATGCAGAATTGAGCTCTATTATGTCAGCCTCAGTTAGGCCAAATTCTAGAAGCTTTGCAAGCTTTGTTTTATCAGGGAGCCTTCTATTGCCAATTATCGTCAGGTCAGCCGACAAAGCATTTAAACCTAGAGCGCGCCTTATCGCTACCTCTTCTGCTTTGCCTTTTATAATTTGATTTAAGGCAGTAATTTCCTTTTCAATCCGTAAAAAATTGTGGTTTTTTGCATCCCAATCTAGGACCCCTTCTGCTGCGTTAGAAGCGCTCTCAACAAGCTGTATAGCCTCAAAATCAACACTAGTTAATCTTGCTAAAGCAGCAACATTGTTAACAGTACTGAATTGACTGGCCTGGTCATATTGTTTTAAAGTATCGATTATTTCTTTCTTAAAACGGATGCCCTTACGCTGCGCCCTATTGCGACATAACTCTATTAACTGATTACGGTTCTCCTCTTTAATTTTCAAGAGTATAGAGAGTACTTGTACAGATTGTAGCGCGTATATTTCGTCCAAGCTCAATTCAAGTGCACTAATCTGGGCATCAAGTGATGCGCCACTTTTAGAGGCATTACGCCGAATTTTTTCTGCAGTTTTTAACTCTTCGTCTATCTTGATTGTAAGAGCAATATTTGCAGTTTTTACATCGTGGATGATTCCGTAAATCTTAGCATCTTGCACTATTCCTTCCAGCCTGTCTCTAATAAGATAACTCACAGACTGCTGATATCTCACATAACCTGAGAAATATTCATCTATTGGTGGTGGCGTGCCAATATTGCGCAATTCTTGCAAATCCTTTTCATACTGGCTTTCTTGTGGGGGCACATGTGCTTTGCTCTCACTGTGATTTGTAGCTAAATCTACCAGAGATGCCCAACGGTCCTGCTGCATTTGCTTGCCTTCACCCGTAAATTTGCTAAAAAACTCTGGACGGATCTTCAGCACCGTATATAGATGGAGCGCGTCACTCCACGGCTTCACCCTAGTAGAGGCGAGCTTATTGACAACCTCCCGCCACTTCATCAACTCCTTTTGTATTTCACTACGCTGGCCTTTTTTTCGCCACACGTCATATGCAATATAGGTGAACATCGCAAGAGTGGCATTCCTTTCATCCTCACTTACTTGAAGTTTTGCTGCTTCTTGCTTTGGAGCCTGAGGATCTACTACTTCTTTCTTCTTCTCTTCTTTGCTCCACACAGCCTGGGCCCATTCATTGATCTCTGCGATCGCGTCAGTAGGACTATCACTGAAAAAACTCAACGGAATAAGCAGAGCTATGGCCTCTTCAACTCCGCGCTGAGGTATAGGTGCACACACCTGAATCCCTTGCAAGACAGGATTTTGTTCAAAATCGTTATGGTAACTATGCGGCTGACCCTTGGCTGGCTCATTTAACAAATTATCACGCATTCGCTTTCTCCATCATTGCGGTACACCTTTTTACATAACATACACGAAATAAGGCGTTAACCCAAGCTGCTATCGCGGCATAGTAGCATAAAACATGGCTTAGGTCAACTGCCATATTAGGCTTAAATAGACAGATACCCCGACTATTCCCTCTTTAAGAACTATACTGCTTATTAGTGAATAAAAACTTAATAATTACTGGTATACAAAGGCATACTCGGTTGCGGCACCAGGTAGCACATAGGCCGAATTACACCTGTTCATATTTTGATTCCAGCTCAAGCAGTCTATCATCTTGCAGCTTTTTACTAGCAATCCGCAGTCTCCTAGCTTCATGTTGCATGAAATATAGCCCGCTGAGCACGATTAAACAGTAACCAATATAGGAAAATTCATCAGGTAACTCGCCAAACACTAAATATCCGAGGACTCCAGTAAAAATTAGGCGACTATAATCAAATGGCATAACTGTAGATATGTCCGCATATTTAAAGGCTTTAAAGAAAGCAACTAAATGCACTAAATAGCATAGCGCCAACCCTGCAATAAACTTGAAATGCCACCATTGAAGATCGCGCCATTCATGCAATGCCAACGGAAAAGATAGCAACGAGGAAATCAACATGCCATAGAAAAGCTGGGCCTTGGTGTGCTCAGTGCGCCCTAGGACTTTAATGGCAAAGTTATTAATAGCCCAAAAAATCAGGGCCAAGAAGATATAGACATAGTATTTATTAAACGCCTTGAAGCCAGGCTGTATCACCAGCAGCGCTCCAATAAAGCTAACCACAATAAACACTATCTTCTGAGCATTAAGCCGCTCACGGAAATACATAACCCCGATTAGGACTATAATGATATGTTCCATGTAGGTGATCGCTGCAGCGTCAAGCACATCAATATTGCTGAGTCCATAGAAAAAGCATAGCGAGCCCATGATACTAAAGGTACCGCGAGTGACATGCATCCCTATCTTTCTGGTGCGCAGATTCTTCCGAATCCCGCCTACAAAGCACCATGGCAGGATAGCCAGCAATATGGCGAATTTATACATAAAAGCAACTTGGTGAGTGTGTAGCGATCTAGTCAAGGTCTTGGTCAACACATACACCGCAGACATAGCCATTGCCTGCATTAGCATAAAGATAATCCCTGAAAGTAGCTTTTTTGGGTCGAAATGAACGTTCTCTTTATGCATGTTCTGCCGCCTCGATTTCCCTTAGCTTTTTCATTTGCTTGCGACGCTTCACTGCTTCTGAACGCGCTAAATAGATACCCGATACCATAATTAGTACATATCCAACATAATCGCCATATAACGGCTCCTCACCAAAGAGATAAAACCCAAGAACGCCCGTAAACACCAAGCGGCTATAATCAAAAGGTACGACTGTGGAAAGATCAGCATAACTGAGCGCCTTAAAGAATGCTATCGAGTGAGTGAAGTAACACGCTGCGACAACAGCTAGGTAGCCAAGGTGTTTACTTTCAATACCTGACTCACTGAACGAAATAATCTCATTAGGTAAATATAGGCCTATGCTCTCCATATACCCCCATTTCATAAAAGCGACTGGATAAGAGAATAATGAGGCAAAAAACATAACGTAAAACAGCTGCGTTTTGCTCTTTTCTGTTTTACTTAGCAACTTGATCACAATACAGTTTGATGCCCATAAAATAACACTTAAGAACACAAATAAGTGATAATAGTTCATATCCTTAAAGTCTTTGGTTACTAGCAAGTCTGGCACATACTTACCTTGGTTAAAAGTGGATAGGTCTGGGTATAATATGAATAGCGCACCAATGAAGCTGAGCGTAATTGCCACTACTTTCGCGGTACTTACCCCTTCTTTGAAATATACTATGCCAATTATGATTAGCAGCACTTGCTCTAAATAGCCTAGAGCCGTCACATCAATAATCTCGATATGCTTCAAGGCATACATAAGCGACAGCGAACCAGCAATACTAAAAAAGCCCCGTAACACGTGAAGGTGGAGCTTTTTAGTGTAAATAGATTTCATGCCTTTGCGAAAAATCCACGGGAGCAATATTAGGAGCAGAGAAAATTTATATAAAAACACCGCTTGATGCGAACTCAAATCTTTAGTTATTTCCTTCATCATAGCGTACAATAGCGCTAAAGACGCGGCATTAAGCAGCATAAAAAGAATTCCATATAGATTGTGGTGTGGAACCTTATGCAAGTCCGATTTTGTTGCTGAATGCGCCATAATTCCCCTTAGTTTTGCGTGTTTGATATTAACGGAAGCACGAAAGAAGCTACAGCCCCTTGCGAATCATTGGTAATAGACATATCACCTCCGTGATCTTCGACTATTTTTTTAACTATTGAAAGCCCTAGACCAGTACCCTTTGGCTTAGTGGTCACATAAGGCTCGAAAACTCTGTCCAATGGTAAGGCCACCCCGCCGCCATTGTCTGTAACGCTTACGGTTATAGTATTGGATGTCTGATCAATATCACAAGCCACTTTAATAGAACCAGCAAAAGAATTAGCAGATGCGGCTGCTTTTGATTCTATAGCTTCCGTTGCGTTTTTGAGAAGATTTACTATCACTTGAGAAACCTGTGTCTTGTCGCACATTGTATAGCATTTTGCCTGGCTTCTGTCAAATGTATATTTGATACCAGGGCTTACATTTCGATAAGAAAACATTATTTCATCTATTAATTGTATTATATCCACTTCTATCGGCTTCATAGCCGGTATTTTAGCAAACCTTACAAAATCTTCAACTATATTGCCTATATCATCTACATGCCGAGTTATAGTATCTACATAGCGGCTAAACAGCTCTTTTTCTTCACCTTTCTTGGGCTGGAACTTACGCCGCAACTGTTCAGCAGCAAGCTGAATCGGAGTTAGTGGGTTTTTGATCTCATGGGCAATCCTTCGGGCCACATCAGCCCATGCCGCTGCTTTTTGCGCCCGCACGATACTAGTGGTGTCATCAAAAGTGACGATAAAACTCGTTATGTCATCCACACCCCTAACTTCGGTGCCGATCCTCACAAAAAGGTGTAATAGCTTACCATCACGCTCAATATTAAGCGCTCCGCCAATTATCTCATTTG
The DNA here is from genome assembly GCA_018242185.1 of Pseudomonadota bacterium. Classification (GTDB taxonomy): domain Bacteria; phylum Pseudomonadota; class Alphaproteobacteria; order Rickettsiales; family Midichloriaceae; genus SZAS-26. The sequence continues at coordinate 66,677 of JAFECK010000025.1, read as the reverse complement.
GCGATTCTTTTGATTTCTCTAATAAGTCAGTAATTTCTGGCATGACGTTGCTGTAGTGTTTACCCACTAATTGCTCATGTGATAACTGCAATAATGCCATCGTGGCATCATTGCATAAGCTAATCTCACCATCAATCCCCAGCACTAGAACACAAGTGGAAATCTCTTTCAATACCATCTCGATAAATGCCCGACGCTCATCCAATAGAGCATTCGCGTGCAACAATTCATTGGTTTGTCCAGCTATTCTTTTAGTCATCTTATTGAACGACTTAGACAACGTACTAATTTCATCTTGCCACTGCAATTCAGGTATGTGCGCAGAAAAATCTCCAGAGCTGATCTTCGAAGTTGCATTCACAAGCAGGTTAATAGGTGAGGTAATCTTACGGGCCAACTTAACTGCAACAACTATGGCCAGCATACACAAAACGGCAGACATAGCTATAAATGCGATTATTAAATTGTACTGGGTGCTTTTTACCCGCTGACGCAGCTGCTGATATTGACTAACAGAGCCCTGTGTGGTGTGCAGATGATTTAGGATCTCTTTATCTATATAACGCCCCACCAGAAGATAGGTATCCTGAAAACCATCTAGCTTGATAATCGCCCGCACTCTATCCTCTATGTCCGTGTCTAACACCGCTATTTCACCCGTGTTTGCTATTGCTAATAACTTCTCGTTTAGCTGCTCAAATAGCAGAGGAAAGCTCAGGTAACTATAAGAAATCACCCGGCTTTTATTAAATAGCATCACTTCTGCAAGATCGCGCAAATACGCCTGTTGATTTAAGAAACCTTCAAGAGCCTCGCTATCATTACTCAAAATATAGGCATTGCGATCAAGATCGTTGGCCACTGACAAGATATCCGCACGAATGTTGTCTTTGTGTTCTTTTAAGTAAAGTTCAGCTACTTTCACCGTCTCCGAAAGAGCTGTGCCTATAGTCTCGTTAAACAGTGACTCTATACCAATGTAATAGTAAACAGTGGCTAGCAGGGCTACCAACGATGCTGGAACCAGGGTAACAATCACCCCCACAATCCAAACGATCTTGCGTGTTAAAGTGGTGTTGAGTAGGAGATCGCTGATTCTTCTATATATTGTGCGCATTATAGCGGTATCGTCTTAGGCTTACAGGAACGATACCAGAATATCACCATAAGCTTGGTAAGCGCAATAGCCGTGAACATAGAGCAGAGCAATCCTACTGTTAAGGAGACTGCAAAACCGCGTATTGGGCCTGTTCCGAACATGTACAACAACATGGCTGCGATGATCGTAGTTATGTTGGAGTCGAATATGGTCAAAAACGCCATCTTATAGCCTGATTCTATTGCGTTAATATTACTCTTACCTATTTTCATTTCTTCTCTGATCCGCTCGCAGATCAACACGTTAGCATCTACAGCCATACCTAGTGTTAGCACCATCCCGGCAATACTAGGCAGCGTTAAAGTTGCACCTATGAAAGCTAACACACCAATCATAAGGAATAGATTAAACACCATCGCAATGACTGCGAATAAGCCAAATAAGCCGTAACATAGCAACATGACTAACACTACAAACACCACCCCTAGTATCACAGATTTCTGACCAGCTTGAATCGAGTCTTTACCAAGACTTGGCCCAACCACTCGCTCCTCAACGATTTTAATCGGCGCAGGTAGGGCGCCCGCACGCAACAACAATGCTAGATCACCGGCGGTTTTAACGGTGAAGCTACCTGAGATCACCCCGCTACCGCCTAATATCGGCTCATTGATTGTCGGCGCGCTCAGGATTTTGTTATCCAACACAATTGCCAAATGTTTGCCTCGGCTCTCTTTGGTAAAATCACCAAATATCTTAGCTCCAAGGTTACTGAAACGAAAATTAACCACAGGTTGGCCCAAATGGTTAACTGAGGCTTGCGCGTCTACAAGCATTTCCCCAGTAAGTATTGGATGCGAGCGCACTGCGATCATACCAGTATTAACGCCGCCCTCACCAAGCATTGGCAGTAGCCTTGCCCCTATAGGCATGGAAACTCCGCTTTTGCCTCCCGTTCTCTCTTCCACTTCATGGAAGGAAAGCTTAGCGGTTTTACCTAAAATCTCTTTGAGCTGTTTTGGATCTGTGACTCCCGGCACCTGTAGTAATATATATGAGTCACCCTGACGTTGCAGGTCGATCTCTTTGGTGCCAGATTCATCTACTCTACGATGAATAATTTCAAGCGTTTGCTGCATCAAACCGTTAGTCATCTCCCGTAAAGGGCCAGTTTCATAAGTTACAGAGATAGTGTGAGCAGAGGTAGTCATTGCCACTTTATAGCCTAAAATATCGCGCACCAGCCCTTGAGCCTGGATTAGCTTAGACCTATCCTGAATTTCCATCGAGAAACCATAATCATGCATAGATATTTGAGGGTGAATTCCAACTTTGCGCAGCTCGCTAAGCAACTGGTCTTTCGCATTACTAACTTGAGCAGCGCGATATTCTTCTACGTCCACCTCAAGCAATAGTGAGGACCCACCTCTTAGGTCTAACCCCAAACTCACCTGAGTTTTAGGTAACAGCCCAGCTAGCTTAGACTCCAATAACGCAGGGAATATGCTGGGGAGCGAGAAGTATATGCCGAACAGACAAATGAAAAGAATAGCAGTTTTTTTCCATAAAGGTACTGATAGCATAATGCGGCCGTTTTTGATTAACTTTCCGCATTATTGTAATCATTGGCACTGCTGTGCGCAATAGTAAATACGCATTAAGTTAATTTTGGGGCATCGCCAAGCGGCAAGAAAAGATGTGCTTGCATCGAATGTTATTATGGGTTATTATCACAAGCAACAGTACTCGCCACGCCTCTCGTAGAAGCGGACCCCGGCGAGTCTTTTTGTTTTTACCCATATGGCACGCTATAATAAACCACCTACTACGGTTGCACAGCAAATCACAATCCTAATGGACAGAGGGTTATTAATAGAAGACCTTGAACAAGCTAAGAAACAATTGCAAGTAATAGGCTATTACAGGTTAAGCGGCTATTTTAAGGCTTTTCAAATCAATGAACGTTTCAATAATGGCATTACCTTCCAGCGTATAATTCAGCTATATGATAATGATAGAAGATTGCGATGTTGCCTGTTGGGGGCCATAGAACGAATAGAAATCGCAGTCAAAGCATTACTAGATAATCACATAGCTTGACAGTTTGGTGCACATTGGTACAAGTTGTCACAATTTTCTAAACTTGCGCCTATTATAGAAAGCCACAAAGGGTTACAGGATGATAAAACCCACAAGTTCATACAGCATTATAAAACCAGGTATAACTAGCCTGATGGCTTGCCCAGCTGGATGGTTTTTGAAGTACTTGGTTTTGCCGATGTATCTAAAATATGCTCGAAATTACCTTATCAACATCTAAAAGCATTAACACAATTTTTCGATCATGCCCCTGAAGTTTTGGTTTCCTGGTTGCGTACACTCACAGTTACTCGCAATGTATGCGCTCATCATGCACGATTATGGGATAGGACTTATAGCATCTTGCCAAAACGCAGCAAAGAGATACCAAACCAAATATCCTATAAGTCTACTGCTGAGCAATTGAGCATTATTCATTATTTACTTGATAAAATAGACGGTGCATCCTCGTGGTTAGAAGATATAGCTATAATCTTACAGGATATCGAAGTATTAGCGGGCCTGAAGCGTATGGGTTTTCGCAACAGCAATACAAGTACAGATAATTATTATAAGGTAGTGTAACTGTTAATAACACAGCGGAAAGAAGTGGAATGAGCGTTTTCCGTAATTATCAGCCCTATTATCCCGCTATAACCTGTGCTATACTAGCCCTAAGTGTTAATCATGGTATACAAATATGAGAAAAATCGAAGATTACGCATTTATACGCCAGTTGAAGGTGTTACCATTTGTGGAGGCTATCTGGCTCTTTGGCTCGCGCGCCCGGGGTACTAATGCAGAGCGCTCCGATATTGACCTAGCGATCGTCTGCCCGAAGGCTAACAAAGAAGAGTGGCTAATTGTCGAGTATATAATTCAGGAAGCTGATACTCTGCTGCATATCGATTGCGTACGATTTGATAAGCTAGCAGAAGACGATAGGTTGCGGCAGAACATACTAGAGCAGAAAAAAATTTTATATGAGCGGAGTAAGAGATGAAGGACGAAGAAATTTGGTGGAAAGACAGTTTTATAACTCTTGGTAAGGCTACGTCTAGACTACGAGAAGCTGTTCAATATTGGGATGTCGTTCGCAATGAGTATGCCATGGATAGTTGTATACAGCGTTTTGAGTTTGTATTTGAGTTGTATTGGAAGCTGCTCAAGAAGATATTGACGTATTCAAAAGTGACGGCGAGCGGCCCGAAAGATGTGATAGGCAAAGCATATCAATTTGAGCTAATCAATGATGAGCAGGCATGGCTGGCAATGTTAAAAGACCGCAATCGCACCTCGCATTTATACAGCAAGGAAGAAGCAGAAGAGGTGTTTCGCAATATACAAGGCTATCTACCAGTGCTGGAAGAAACATATGCCAAGCTAAAGCAGCGTTATCAGCTTTAGGCAGAACTTTGTAGGGATTATTTACTAATGCTTGCACCCTGTTCTTTCGCGGCTCTCTCAGCCGTCTCATGACAAGCGTGCGCGAACTTCACCATCTTGTTGCACATCTTAGCTACAGCTGTAGCGCCCTCATCAGCTTTCAAGATCTCATCTATTTTTATTGTTTGCCCAGACTTCTGCGCTTCAGCAACCTTTTTATCAGCCTCTCTAATTGCCTCTTTCACCGTTGTTTCAGTAAGACCGAATTGTTTTGCTACATCTTCATTGATCTTGTCGTGCCCGATACTCTCTACAACCGGCTTTATACCCCAAGACACTGTCAAACCTGCTGCAGTAAATATGGCAATAAATATAGGAGCAGCAATAAAAATCATATGATGATTACTCAAATCGATATACTTACGAATTGCATCTTGGATACCCACATCCACCTGATTAAAAAGATCAGTAAACCCTCTGTTGGAATCCACATAGCTTGAATATACATCATGAGCAGTCAACCCTACCTTACTCAAGACCTGATCAGCTAACGCTCGCATTTCTGCTGCTCTTAAGGATAGAGCTACTACAGCACCTACAGCGCCAAGCTCTAAGGCATAAGCCAGCACAGTAAGGAAAATACCAGCGCTTCTATGCTCTTTTTTGATTTTGACATACCTGGCTGGGCTATCTTGCTCACCTGACATGATATCATCATAGGCCGCCGCTAATTCGGTCTTTAGCTCTGTGTTTAAATCTTCCAATGCCTTTGCCAGCTCGTTCCCACGCACTTTCATTTGCTCTGGCGTTGGGGCATCATATGTCACTGTAGTTCCACTCATTTTACGGAGAATCTCCGGATCTTTTATCACCATCTCGAATTTGTTGTCCTTACCATTATAACTAAAGATAATGCCCTCAAAGGCCGTGCCATATTCTCTTTGTAGTATGCCGTTTATACTTAAGGCGAGCTGCCGCTTACAATAAAGCTGGGCATTGTCAAGTGCTGCTTTTTTATCGTTCCCAGCAGAGATAGCGTTAGACATGCCTTTCACAGCCTCTGATATCACCAGGTTGAAGTTATGCAAATTACGCTCTGCTAGAATCTTATCTTTTGCCATCTTTATCTCGCTTCTTAACACATATAGCCAAGCGTCGCACTTTTTAGTTGCAAAATAGTTAAAAGAGCTGGATGGCAGGCACCGACAAGGCTTTTGCTTGACTATTTAACCCATTTTCATTACATTGTGGCGATTGTTTAAACTTAAGAGCTTCCTATGCAAGTGATGTTTGATTACCTAGCGATTTTAGACGATTTACTTTGGCAGTATATCGCGTTGTTCATAATACTAGCCAGCGGGGCTCTTTTTGCGATCAAATCTAGGTTTTTCCAATTCAGAGTATTATCCAGATTTACTGAATACATAATAGAACTGCACAAGAGCGCTAGTCCAGATAAAGTGGGCACCAAACCTTTGCGGCTGTACTTTGCCTCTATTGGCGGGATGATAGGGTTAGGCAATATAGTGGTAGTGGCCACTACTGTAACCATGGGGGGCCCTGGGAGCTTGATATGGCTGTGGATTGCCTCTTTCCTTGGGATGCTCATCAAGTATGCCGAGATATATCTGGGCATAAAATACCGCGTGCACAATCGTAAAGGTGGCTATGATGGCGGCCCTATGTATTATTTGCAGCATGCGTTTGGTAACAAATTTGTTTCAATAATCATATGTTTGCTCCTATGTATATATGGCGCCGAAGTATCTCAATTTTTAGTGCTCACCGATACTATCATGGATACGCTCCATTTTGAGCGTGAGCTGGCAATAATGAGCATGCTAGTTTTAGTAATGTTGGGCGCTGCTGGCGGTGTGCGCTACCTCGCCAACATATGTGCAGTATTAATGCCGATATTTATGATGGGATATATTGGCATAGGCACACTGGTAATCATTGATAATTATGAAAAATTGCCTGCAGTATTAGCAATGATTTGGAACTCGGCTTGGCTAGGACATGCACCTATCGGTGGGTTTTTAGGCAGCAGCATGTTAATGGCTGCCCATTATGGCGTATCTCGGGCAGTATATTCTGGTGATATAGGCATTGGCTATGACTCAATAATACAAAGCGAAACACAAACTCGCTCGCCACATAAACAAGCGAGAATGGCGGTTTACGCCTTACTTACTGACTCCATCATATGCACTATAAGCACTCTGATAATCCTACTAACAGGGGTATGGCATCAACACTTGAAGCCTTCTGAATACGTAGCTACAGCACTTTCAGAATATATCCCCAACGTTAAATATTTTATGGCAGCCTTATTTTTCCTAGCAGGGTTCACGACAATCATTGGCTATCTGGTAGTGGGGCAGAAATGTGCTAGATATCTAAATCCTAAGGTGGGACAGTTGCTTTATCTCTGCTACGCCGCAGCAGCCTTTATATTTTTCTCCTATCATGAGCAAAATAATGTACTATTACTAATGAGTGTTTCTGGGGGGTTACTGATGATTATCAATCTTGCTGGCATATTGCGCTTGCGCAACGAAATTAAATTCATGTAACATACTCTACATGTATTCATGGTGAAAATATGACTTTATGGGGCAAACTACCAACACATCGTCACGAGCAGGCAAGAAGGGGAAACGGATAAAGTTAGCAGCTCCGCCCGAGGCCATTAAGAAAAAAGCAGAAACGCGGCCCGTTGCCGCTGATACAGCATTAAACGATGAAAAAGTGTTAACAAAGGCCTACCGCCAGTTACTTGAGAAGATTACGCGATCTGGAAGTAAGATCGATACAAAACGCGTGCATAAAGCGTTCCGGATCGCTAAAGAAGCACACAAACACCAAAGGCGCAGCTCGGGGGAGCCCTATATGATCCATCCATTAGCGGTGGCAGAAATACTAGTAGAACTTAACCTAGATACAGACACTATAGTCACAGCTTTGCTGCATGATACAGTGGAAGATACAACGCTTACTATTGAAGATATAGAAGAAAAATTCGGAGCTCGCACTGCAGCTTTGGTGAGCGGGGTTACCAAGCTTGCCAAAATCGAATACCAGCCAGATCACGTAAAGCAAGCGGAAAACTTTCGTAAATTACTGCTAGCAATATCTGAAGATATTCGCGTGTTGCTCGTGAAATTAGCTGATAGAGTACATAATATGAGAACTCTCAGCCACATAACTGATCCAGCTAAACGTCTGGAAAAAGCCAGAGAGACGATGGATATCTATGCCCCACTAGCCGAACGTATAGGTATTCATAAATTCAAAAATGAGCTACAGGATTTGGCTTTTGCAGAAACCAATGCTGAGATGCGAACATCAATTATATCACGTGCATCTTTCTTACGCGACAGTGGCGGAGAGATGATTGAGAGAATTCAAGAAAGTTTAAAACAAACCTTAGAAGAGCATGGCATAAAAGCGGTAGTTTTTGGTAGAGAAAAAACTTCATTCTCTATATGGAAAAAAATGGAAAGCAAGCGGGTTAGTTTTGAGCAGATTTCTGATGTGGTAGGCTTTAGAGTTCTAGTGAACGACATACCTTCGTGTTATCTAGCTTTGGGCGCTATACACGGTAGATATCACAGTATATCAACAGAGTTTAAGGATTATATAAGCACCCCAAAAAGCAACGGGTATATGTCTTTACATACAGTAATCATAGGCCCCGGCCAACGTTCTATAGAAGTCCAAATTAGGACGCAACATATGAATGAAGTAGCGGAGCTAGGGGTGGCTGCACACTGGGCTTATAAGCAAAATTGTAACGAGCCCATAGAAGGCGCGCAATATAGGTGGCTTAGAGAGCTTCTGCTGATAGTTGAGAAAACTGCATCTCCTGAAGAGTTCTTAGAAAACACTAAGCTAGAGATGTTCTATGATCAGGTATTTTGCTTCTCACCAAAAGGGGATCTAATTGCTCTGCCGCGCGGCTCCACACCTGTGGATTTTGCTTTCGCAGTACACTCTTCAATAGGCTTGAGCTGCGTAGGGGCAAGAGTGAATGGCAAAGTCGCGCCACTTCGTTGCAAGTTGGAAAATGGAGATCAAGTTGAAATATTACGTGGCCCAGAACCCTCACCATCTCCTTTTTGGGAAGGGTTTGTGATAACCGGAAAAGCACGAGCAGAAATTAGGCGATTCATTAAAGGCAAACAATCCAAGGATCAAATGGATATAGGTGAGGCATTGTTCAAAAAATGCTTAGAGCAGAGCGGTCGCGAAGATGCTGAACAAGCAACTCAGGAAGCACTGCGAAGATTTAAGCGGAAAACTCGGACTGATATGATTATGGGAATAGGGCAAGGCTCGATTAAAAAAGAAGAAGTCATTGAAATCTTAAGTGCTAACTCAACCGCTAAAGCCAAGAAAAAGGGTAAAAAATCTAACGTGTTCGCTAAAAAGAAGCGCTACGAGGAAGCAACGGAAACCGCAGCAGTACTTGTAGATGGCGATATACCAACGCAATCAGTAAAGTTCGCACGCTGTTGCAGCCCAATTCCTGGCGACAGGATAGTTGGGATTAGAAAAACACGGCAAGAGCTGACTGTACATGTAGTCGGGTGTAGTAATTTGGAGAAATATACCGAAGAACCAGATGATTGGGCTGATGTCTCTTGGGGAAACGCCAATAAGAACACACATATTGAATCAGTGCTGCCAGTCAAAATAATGTTGATACTCGCAAACGAAATAGGCAGTCTCTCAGCTATCACAACTACTATTGCTACGCTTAACGCTAATATCACTGACATTATTGTCACCGGCAACTGGGAGGACTTTTGTGGTGTCAACGTGTGTATATTTGTTAAAGGCACTCATCATCTTGCTAATATCATAGATGCTCTAAAAGCGCTATCATGCGTTCACAGCGCCGAACGGGTGAGATACTCACCGGAATACCCTGCAGATTAAGTTTGAGTTTTTACATAGTTGTTAGGGTTAATTACCTCCCATCAAGCGCCTGGCTCTGCAGCTCGAGTAGCTGAGCCACTCCTGCATGCGCGAGTTCCAACATCTGGTATAGCTCATTTTCAGAAAAAGCCTTGGCTTCCGCAGTGCCTTGAATCTCAACAATCTTGCGCTCATGGTTGATAACAAAGTTTGCATCCACTTCCGCACCAGCATCCTCGATATAGTCCAGATCCAACATTGCTTGTCCGCCAATAATTCCGCAGGAAACCGCTGCTATTGGCGTCATCTGCGGCATAGCTTTTAGCTTGCCTTCTTGGTAAAGCTTATTCACTGCTAGTGCTAGCGCAACATAACTGCCAGTAATCGCTGCAGTGCGCGTACCACCATCTGCCTGCAACACATCGCAATCGACTATTATCTGGCGCTCACCCAAAGCTTTTAGACTTACGGTACTGCGTAAAGAACGGCCGATAAGCCGTTGTATCTCTTGGGTGCGACCGTTCACTTGACCTCTTTCACGCTGTGTTCTAGTGAGAGTAGCGCGTGGTAACATTGAATATTCAGCGGTGACCCATCCCTGTCTGCTGTCACGCAAAAACGGAGGCAGTTTTTCTTCAACTGTTGCATTGCATAACACCCAAGTGCTGCCAAAGCATACCAAGCAAGATCCTTCTGCATGCCGCGTATAACCTACTTCTAGTGATACCGGCCTCATTTGATCAGGGCTGCGAGAAGATGACCTTTTAGTAGTAATTGTGCTCATAGTAACTCCTAACTTTTTAAAATGGCTGCAACACTACAAGAAACACGATGACAACCATTAACACAGCTGGAATTTCGTTAAAAATCCTATAATACAAGGCAGAGCGCTTGTTAGTACCTTTAAGAAACCGCTTACGATAACAACCCATCATCCCATGCATAGCAAATAAAACTAACACAACAGCAAGTTTGACATGAAGCCATTTGCCAAAATTTGCCAAACCTATTGCTGATATCAACAAAAAACCGAATAGAAGTGTACCTATAAGACTAGGCAGCATTATCCCTCTATAAAGGCGTCTCTCCATAGTTTGCAAGGTAACGTCCAACTCCCCACCCAAGGTTGCCTGAGTATGGTAAACAAATAAGCGTGGCATATAAAGCAGACCGGCCATCCAGGCTATCACAAAGATTATGTGTAGAGCCTTGAGATGTAGGTAGTATTCTTGCAGCAATGGTTTATACGCTTCCAGCATGAGTTATTCCTGCTCACCAACCTTGATCGAACGGGCACGCATTAATATTTTTTCTTCAAATGCGTTTGCTATAGTGCGGCTTTCCTCTTCTTGTCCCCAGCGTTTGCCCTGCTGTAGCTGCCTAAATGCGCTGACTTTGAGCGAATCCGAGCGAAGCTCTCCGCTTAGAATAAAAATGTTCAGCTTGAAACGCTCATGAGTGTTGCCGGGAGTGCTATACCAACCAGTCATAATAACTCCAGCGAATGGGTCTATCTTCTCAATTGGCATAAAATAGATAGTATCTAGGCCTGCTCTCCACAGATAACTATTAACCGGCATCATGTTTTTACCCGACTTGCTCTGCCGTTTATTACTACCCATAGAAACTATGATACCATCATCACCTGTTAATTTACCTATTCTCTCCAACTCAATTTGCTCTCTAGGCTTTGGATAACTGCTACTATCTACTGTTAGTGGGAAATTTACGCATGCAGTGAGTGCCAGCAACGCAATTAGCCCTACTATAATTTTACTTTTCTTGATCATTGTTCCTCCTATTAACTAAATATTTCTGTGCCGAATATTCTATCTAACGTAGCTTTATCAGCATTCTTTGTAGGTATCTTCCCTTCGTTTATTCTTTTGTTTAATCGTTTATTTTCCTCCAATCTCTCAGCTTCTTTCTCTGGATCTATTATGCTAAGAGCGTTTTTGTCGTTTAGTTTAGCTACCGTTCTCCTCACAACTCCCTTAGATTTATTTTTGTTCTTAACTGAGTTATATTCGCTGTCAATCAAGGCGCGTATAGACTTATAGCTACCTGCTTCATTGCCTCTAACCATCTGCATTAGCTCCACCTCTCCTGGAGTCAGCTCCATGGCCCGCGGTTTTGCGCTATTGTGCTCCACCATCATCCCTGGCGCCGGCAAATCAAAGGTTTGAGGAATATGTAAATTTGGTTTAGAGACTATACTAAACTCATCAGGAGCATTCTTTTGTATGCCCAGCTGTGATTTCACATTTGTACAGCCACTTAGCACAAAAGAAATTGCCAGCAAAATGTACCGGTATCGCATCAACCCTCCTATTCACATTCATCCCTTGGCCATCGGGGACGGGGGTCATTATAGCAGAGCAATTATGAATAGTAAAAGCTAATCTTGTTGCTCCACCCCAGGCAGGGCTGCGCAATACTTAATATATAATAATAATTTTACGGCCATGTCATTATGCGACTTGATCGCACAATCCAGCAAATGCTATACTTACAAGATATGCTTTGGTCAATGCTCAACTATGCAATTTCATTCATAATATTAATCTTGCTTAATTTTCTGGATGGCGTGGTCAAGCCACACCATAACATTTATAGGCCTTTTTAGCCTACATTAAAAACTTATTGCAAACTTAATAAGTTAGGCTTTGTGCAGCTCTGCACCCTAGGTGCTGTCGACACACCTAATAAACCATCTGGTCGCCACTATCACTGAGTTCAGCTTCTCCGCTGGCAATTAATGATTTAGTCAGGTTAATAATCTCTGATTGAGCACTATCCACATCGCGCAGCTTTACTGGCCCCATACTTTCCATATCTTCTGCTAATATCTTAGCAGCACGTTGTGACATATTATCCATGAACAATTTACGAATCTCTTCTGATGCTCCTTTCAACGCAATAGCCAGCTTACTTTTATCCACAGCCTTAAGCACTGCTTGTATGCCAATGGTGTTGACCCGTTTTAAATCATCAAAGGTGAACATTAAACTCTTAATGCGCTCGGCCATAGAAGAGTCATGCTTCTCCAACATCGTCATAAATGCAGCTTCATGCGTGCGATCAAAGTTATTGAATATCTCAGCGAGCACCTGATTCTGATCGATTTTTTGAGATTTACCTAAACTACCAATAAACTCGGTACGTAAAGTTTTCTCCACGCGATCGAGCACCTCCTTCTTTACGTTATCCATGACAATCATCCTTTTCATCACTTCAAAAGCAAACTCTTGGTTCAGCTGAGTCAAAACCCCAGCTGCTTGCTGCGGGTTAAGTTTGCTTAAAATCAGTGCAGCAGTTTGGGGATATTCACTCTTGATATAATTTGCCAGCACATCATCACTAACGTTGCTCAACTTATCCCATATGTTGCGGCCAGCAGGCCCACGTATGTCTTCGAGAATCCCCTCGACTTTGTCTTTACCCAATATTTTGCGCAGGAAACGTTCAGTGCTTTGCAAATTACCTAAATAAGAGGCGCTATCCACCATGCCATTTTGGAATTCGGAGATTAATTGTTCTATAGTATCAGGCGGTATTAATCCGAGACGACTCATAGCCTGAGAGATCAGCTTAATCTCCTCTTCTTCAAGTAATCCAAATATTTTGGAGGCATTATCCTGGGTTACCATTAACATTAAAGTTGCAACTTTTTCTACTCCACCAATCATACGTTAATCCTGATATAACCAATTGCGAATGATTGCCACAGCATCTTCTGGGCTCTGATCAACCAATTCATTAAGCTTGCGAATCATACTACTGCGACGCCTTTCTTCATTACCCCCCACAACATCAGCGATATTACCATCCGCTAATAATCCATCCATACCTTCCTCCCGCTTTTTCTCCTCTGCTTTTTCTCGTGCAAGAGCTGCAGCTTCTCGAATGCGCCGCTCGTATTCATGGCGCTCTTTGATAATCTCTAAACTTTTCAATACTACGGGACGTATCACAAGCATTACCACTAGCACCATCACTATACCTATCACTACACTCTGGACCGCATCGCGCAAGTCGGTTTTCACCCAATCCACAAAGCCATAAGAGTTATGTGTGGCAACAAATTCTGAGGCAAACCGCAAGTTAGCAATTTCGATTTTGTCCCCGCGTGCAGAGTCAAACCCTACCGCAGAAATCACCAATGCCTTCAGCTTATCCAGCTCTTCAGGTGCACGCTCTTTATACGTAGCGGTTTTGCCGTCTTTATCAGACTCATACATACCATCCACGAGAATAGCTATGGACAACTTTTTGATATGCCCACCTTCTATAATCTTATTAGAAACCGTGCGGCTTATTTCATAATTCAGAACCTCATCGCTTCTACTTAGCTCTTTCCCGCCACTACCCCCACTTGTAGCACTACCTGGAACATTACCTGATACAGAAACTGATTCCGAGCTATTACGCTCTTTATCGTTTTCCTCGCTAACCTTGCGTGAACGAAGAACTTGCCCGTTAGGATCAAAGGTTTCAGTGTTTACCATTTCCCGGTCAAAATCTATTTCTGCAGTTACGTTGACTTTAGCCTTACCTATGCCAACGGAGCGCTCCACAAGCTCTGTTATCTCGTTTTCTAGTTTTTGCTCGAGATTGTTTTGGTATTCATTAGAAGTCGCAGACATGGTTGCAGAAGGTTGTTCACCAGAGCCAATCTTGAGAGGCCGCCCAAGGCTATCCACTATTGCCACCTTCTCTACATTGAGGCCAGGGACCGCATGCGCAACTAAATAGCTGATAGCTGCGATTTCGTCGCGGCTGAGATTTTGCCCTCCTCTAGTCTTAAGTATTACTGAAGCAGAAGGCTCCGTGCCGGTCTTTGAAAAGAGCTCCTTGCGGGGTATTACCAAATGCACCCTAGCATGATCAATCTGGCTAATACTACTGATAGTACGTGATAACTCACCCTCTAAAGCACGCACTAGATTAACGTTATGCACAAATTGCGAAGATCCTAGCGGCTCTGATTTATCAAATATCTCATACCCCACTATGTTACCGGTATGTGGAATACCTTCTTGCGCAAGCGACATTCGCAGAGAAAACACCTGCTTGCTTGGCACCATAATCTGCTTACCATCTGAGCTTGACTCATAAGGAATATTCATAGCTTGCAGCCGTGAGATAATCATGCTGCTATCTTCTACACTCAAATTAGAGTAAAGAGGCACCATGATGGGTCCGCTAAACTTCATAACACCAAAAATCAGTATTACTAATATCGCTATTACAGCGAATGCTAACCCAAGAAGCCGAGTACCACCAATTGCACGTAACAGATCCATCCGACCCTACTTAAATACTATAGTCAGGGTATATGCTAACCCAGTTGAGCATGAAATGTAAATATAATATTAAAATGATACCCCTTGCTCTCATATTAAGGTTGGTGTATTTATACTCTTCATAAGCGAAAATTTGCAATAATGGAGGAACAGGTATGCAGATAGTGGTTTCGGGCAAGCACTTGGAGATGGGTGATTCTTTAACGGATTATGTTAGGTCTGAAATGAAATCGAAGATAGAGCAGTACTTCAAGGAGGCGGTATATGCGCATGTTACTATTTCTAAGCGCACACATTTCTTCCATGTTGATATAACCGTGCAGGAAGGGATAGGTAAGGGCACTATAATCAGGGGCGAATCCGACGACACAGACCCATATCATAGCGTGGACGTCGCCATAGCTAAAGTAGCAAAACAGTTACGGCGGCATAAAGATAAGCTGCACGATATATACAAGAGATATCGCGAGGGAATGGATGCAGTCAAGCGAGTTTTCGTAGCGCCTCACACCGAAGAAGGCACGGATGAAGAATATGAAGATGGCGGCAATCCTGCCATCATTAGCGAACACCCGATGAAAGTGGAGCGTTTAAGTGTTAGCCGCGCAGTGGAACGCATGGACATGCTAGGGGCGCCATCTTTATTATTTATTAATGCCGTTAGTGGGGCGGTTAACATGCTCTACTATAGGAAAGATGGTAATATCGCTTGGGTGGAAACCACCTTAAAACCGTAGGTGTATATGGTACAAGAACCACACCATTTGTTGCAACAAAAACCGCAAGCAGTGCTTTTCGACTGGGATAACACCTTGGTGGATTCTTGGCAATTGTTACACACCGTGCTCAATTTGACCCTCAAAAGTTATGGGATGCCCGAATGGAGCGAAGAGGAGGTGACTGCTAGGTCACATCGCTCCATGCGCGAAGCCTTCCCTCACATATTTGGGGATCAGTGGGAGGAAGCTGGCCGCAAGTTCCATCAGATATACCAGGAAGTCCACCTCGATTATCTACAGGCTTTACCAGGCGCAGAAGCCGTGCTAACTGAGCTGTGCCGTATAGGGGTATATTTGAGCATAGTCAGCAATAAAACCGGTAAGTTCCTACGTAAAGAAGTGGAGGTTTTAGGTTGGGGAAAATATTTCGACATGGTGGTAGGAGCAACCGATACGCCTAAAGACAAGCCGGCTATAGATATGCCGACGAAGGCGCTGGAAAATCTGCCACATTATGAGCATAGCAAGGTATGGCTGGTGGGTGATACCAAGATTGACCTAGAGTGCGCCAGCAACTTTGGCTGCCGGGCGGTGCTATTCGGCGTGAGCAAATATGGCCACCACGAAGAGCTGTTGCCCATGGCGGATGGTTATATTCCGGATCACGCTAATTTCCTGGAACTGCTAAAGGGGTATGCCTAAGTACCTATTATTGATGCTGCACAAATTGCGTAGACGAATGGTAAATAAAGTTGTTGGGGTTAAAGCTATATCCAGTACTTTGCGGATTACTCCCAGAGTAGACATAATATTGTACCGGCGGCTGATATTGTGACCGTGGCTGTTGTTCTTGCTGTTGCTGTTGAGGCCCCTGCTGCATCGCCACTGCAGAAACACTCCCTTTTTCTGCCCCAGCAATCATATATGCAGCAACTGTCATTCCACCTTCCAATCCAGAGCTGCAGAAGATTTTGCCCACTGCGTAAACTGGCATAGCGATGCCTGCGATAAACACTAAAGAAAGCTCCCAGCTTGCTGTTTTACCTATCATATGGATGAAGAATGCTTCAGCAGTGAGATGCCCAACGTATAGAGCTGCTGCACCTGCTAGGGCCGAAGCCACTATGTCCCAGCCATGCGCCAATCCGCCTTGCAAATATCTAGCTGGGCCTACCCAGATGCTTGGTATAGCGAGAACTGCACCCATTATAGCGCCGGTTATAGCGGCGAATTCCGCTGTCATAGCTGAATTTAGCACTGCTTGAAGATAAAGTTGTGCACCAATATAACCAGCAGCTAGCACCGCAGAAGCCACATAATAAGGGCCTAATGATTCAGTCACTAAAGGTACCCACCAACCTTCGCCAATTTCACTCCTCTCAGCTTGTTTTGCCAAAGTGTTACGCCTTGCAAAATAGCTAACGAATTCAATGCCATAGGTAGCAATATAAGTCCCTGCAGCGATTAAAAATACATACCCAGGCAGCTCTATTCCATGCATTGTTGCGCTATAGATTGAAACCCCTATCATAGATAACCCGGCTGCACCACCGAAAAAAAAGCAGCCTGAAGACCAGCTTATAAGTGTTTTATCGGCATATCTAAAGCCTTTCTCTTCAGAAAGCTCAACTTTATGCCTAATTGCCGCCATAGCTTCTTTTAACTCACTTCGATAAAATACTCTTTGATGCATTATAAACCTCTATTAGGATGATTGTTTGGTATTATAACATACTTGGACCACTTTAGCAATAAGATTACTTGTAAAATTACTGATCTTGCCGGAAAATTGGCGCAAATCAGCGCTGTCATAATAGTGTATTAAAAACGTTGCCAGCTCACTTTTCCTGTTGAACAAAGCAAGCAACCTCCTTAATGTAACATTAATAATTAAGATAGGGTGCATATGTTTGTCGAACACACGGAAGAAGAAAAGAAAAGCCAAGAGGGTAGCGAAGAAGAAGTAAGCGGTGACGTTGAAGGCGAAGGTGGTGAAGGGGTAAGCCAGAATAAAGGCAAACGGCCCAAGCTAGCAATTATTATCGCTTCAGTTTTTGCCCTCATATTAATTGCTAGTGCAGGCTTATTTGTAATGAAAAAACTTAGCACGGGCGGCGGTCACCAAAGTAGTAATGCGGAGCATGGAGGAGCTGAACACGGCGAGGGCGCCAAAGGGCCGAGCAAGGCTTTCATAGACGTTGATCCCTTCCTCGTCAATCTCAACACAGGTGGCAAAGGCGCTAGCTTCCTCAAACTTAAGATCAAGCTAGAAGTGAGCGATCCGAAAGATAGATCAACTATAGAGGAAAATATGCCCAAGATTCGGGATATATTCCAGCTATACTTGCGAGAGTTGCGCCCTTCAGATATGCAAGGCTCGGTTGGCTTATACCGTCTACGAGAAGAGCTGTTGTTGCGAGTGAATAAGCTCACCTATCCAGCACAAGTGGCGGATATATTATTCGACGAGGTCCTGGTTCAGTAATAAGGCTTGTTATATGACAAAAAATTCGGCAAACAAAACTGATGTAGCGCAAGGCGCTCCCACAGAGGAGGCCAAAGGCGTACAATTACTTTTAAATCAAAGCTCTAGCGCCTATAGTAAGTTACCTATGCTTGAGGTAATTTGCGACAAGTTCATCAGGCTCGCTTCTGGCTCCATGCGTAATTATATGGCAGACATGGTAGATATTAAAATGGTGGGCATTACAAGCACTAGGTTTGGCGACTATATGGCTAATTGTAGCAATTCGATAATTGGTTTATTCAAGGCCAGTTCTTTGAACAACATCGGGCTATTGACCATAGAAAGCAAGTTAGTTTATTCAATGGTGGATATCCTGTTTGGCGGACGGAAGGTTCCACCTGTGCTCAAAGTAGAAGACCGGCCATTTACTTCTATTGAAACTGGGATTGCTCGCAATATATCAGAATTAATATTAACTGAGTTGGGCAATAGTTTTGAACAAGTGATGCACGTTAATTTTGAACTAGAAAGACTGGAGACCAATCAGAAATTTGCCATGGTACTACGCCCTGAAGATAACGTGGTTGCTATAGAACTAGAAGTGATTTTAGATCAACGTTCTGGACATCTCACTGTTTTATTACCCTATATAACCCTAGATCCAATCAAGAAGCTGTTGGCAAAATCCTACACTGCTGCCTCTGGTCATAAAGATCCCGCTTGGGTCAGCCACTTAGAAACCGAAGTAGCTCGCAGTCAAGTGAAGGTGGAAGTAAGTCTACATGGTAAGGGTATCATATTTGGACAACTTGCAGAGCTTAAAGTTGGTCAGACTATTATGCTTGATAAACCTAGTGATTGCCCATGCAACTTAATATTGAATGGCAATACTATAGCCTCAGTAGCCCTTGGCTGCGTGGGGGAGAATGTTGCGGTGACTATGCTAACTGACGGGATTAAAATGGTACAAGGTGGTCAAGAATGAACTTAGCGTTGTCTTTAGACATAGTAATGATCTGTTTGTTAGGCCTAACTATATGGTTTTGCTGGCGACTAAATGGTAAAATTGCTGCACTGCGGGAAAGTAAGCACGATCTTAGTGAAATGGTGAAAACTTTTGATTCAGCCATAGCTAAAACCCATAAAAACGTTGCAGAACTCAAGGCCATGTCTACCAGTTCGAGTCAGGAGCTGCAGCTCTACATCAATAAGGCTGGCGAACTCATCGGAGACCTATCATATATGACAGAAGCTGCCAGTAAGCTTGCGGATCGCCTAGAAAGCGGCATATCTAAAGCGCGTCATAGTAACAATCCATCAATTGGGGTTGCCAGTAGTTCAGTAGAAAATATACGGCCAACCCCGCAACCCGTGAGAAATGAAGCCACAATTGAGCCATTGAGCCCTCGCGCTACTATGCCACTAGCAGCAAACGATGCCGTTAGCAATAGCCATACTCCTTTTACTAAATCTAGCCAAGAGTTGCTTAATGCGATTCGTGACTTAGAAGATCGCGAGGGTTAAACCATGCGGTTGTTACCATATGTTATTGTTTTTCTTATTATGATGATAGCGGCTAAGATGTTTGATGCAGCGGAGGGCAGCATGACCTTGCTGCGTGCGGCATCTGGCGCTGCATCTGCTGAAGCTTCTGAAGAGGTGAAAAAACCTGAAGAGAAACCAGCACAACCAGAAGCACATGAGCAAGCAAAAACAAAGACTGACGCAAAAAGCGAGGGAAATAAAGAGGCTGCTAATTCCGAACATCAGGCTGGCAAACCTGCAGAGCCACTCAAGCCCAAGGGGGATGAAACACATAATGAGCCTAAAACAGACGACGATAAGCAAGTAGAGACCAGCGATGCTGCGGCGCAAAAAGACGAGGCTCAAAAGGATAAAGCACCGGTGTTTAGCGAGTCTGAGGTGCAACTGCTTATGAGCCTGCGTAAGCGTCGAGAAGAAATTGAACAAAAGGACAAAGCGCTGAGCGTAGACCTAAATATAATGCGGGTCATAGACCAGAGCGTGGAGAGCAAGCTGCAGAATCTTCAGAAATTACAAGACGAGCTTAAATCAGTCATGCAAAATTACGAAGACAAGCAGAATGCTAATATCAACGGGTTAGTGAAGATATATGAAAACATGAAGCCGAAAGACGCAGCTAAAATCTTCGATAGCTTACAAATGAGCGTCCTCATCGAAGTAGCTAGACAAATGAAAGAGGCTAAACTTGGCCCTATCCTTGCGGCTATGGAGCCGGAAAAGGCCAAAGATTTAACAGTAGCACTAGCAAGCCAACGTCGCTTGACGGATTCGATCCGTAATCCAATACTGCCGTTTGAAGACGTGGTGCCAAAGCGCACACCTGAATCCACTGCTGAAGCGAAGTAAGCAATACCAAGTCTAGAAAATAATACAGTTAAAGACTTGCCATTTTGGCGCCCTGGCCGGCGAAGCCTTGCGAGACCCTGAAGAATTCGGGCAGGCCCTCAACTTGACTTTTGGCACAAGATATGCTATAGATTCTTACGGCATAGCCAACCCAGTGTTACCGGCAAATTAGTCACCCTATATATTAAAGGCGGCGTTATTTACTAGGAGGAATTGGATGAAACACATATTATTTGCTGCTGCCGCGCTGGCAGTCTGCGGCTGCGATCATGTGGCGAATTTTTCAGGAGACCCAGTAGCTCAAGCGCCGACTGAAGACGTCGTGGTGCCGAAGCCAGAGGCTCGCGGAAAATTTGTCGTCGGCAAGCAGTATAAGGTAAAAGGAGTAGTATACAAACCAAGGGTAGATCTGCGTTACCGCGCTGAAGGTATGGCTTCTTGGTATGGCGGCAAAGACGGTTTCCATGGGGGACGCACCGCTAATGGAGCCCGGTATGATATGAACGGTTATACCGCGGCACATAAAACTTTGCCACTACCAAGTGTGGTCAAAGTAACCAACCTAGAAAATAATAAATCCTTACACGTAGTCATAAACGACCGCGGCCCTTTCCGCAAAGGCCGAATAATTGATGTTTCTAAGAAAGCTGCACAAGACTTGGGCTTTTTAGAAAATGGCATTGCAAAAGTTCGCGTGGAATATTCGCATGCACAAACTGTAGCCTTACTAGCACACTACCCTAAAACCGATAGAGAAAAGGCTGTTGGCGAATATCGCTTGGCCGCTACACGCCAAAACAAGAAACTAGATGTAATATTAAATTAAAATTCAAATGCTTTCTTTGTCGTAACAGTTTGGTATACTCCGCATATGTGTGTTGCCTTATTTGTCATTCCCGCGCAGGTGGGAATCCAGGAAGCAGATAGCAGCGATATTGGTGAATATAGGCTGGATTATGGCCTCCCGCCCGGCGTAGCCTCGGTCTTGGAGGTGCTATCTATTTATTTCACTACCTATATTGAGGCGATACTCATATAAAGCTAAGCTGATTGAGGTTTGTTTTGGAAAACAAGCAGATGAATTTATTGGAATCAACGCAACAAACCGCTGCGGTCACCCCGATGATGCGCCAATATCTTAGTATTAAGGAGGCATATCCTGAGCTCTTATTGTTTTACAGAATGGGTGATTTTTATGAGCTGTTCTTCAATGATGCAAAGATCGCTGCTGAGGCGTTAGACATCACTCTAACTAAGCGAGGCAAACATGGAGATGCAGACATTCCTATGTGCGGGGTGCCTGTACATTCTAGCGAGACATATTTGGCACGGCTAATCAACGCTGGCCATAGGGTTGCGATTTGCGAACAAATGGAAACACCTGAAGAGGCGCGAAAACGTGGTAGCCAAGCGGTAGTACAGCGTGATGTGGTACGTATAATAACGCCAGGTACATTGCTGGAGCAAAATCTTCTGGATGCCCGCAGCCATAATAATTTATGTGCTATTGCAGTAGAAAAAGAAGAAATGGCTTTTGCATGGGTAGATATTTCGACAGGATATTTTGGCTTGTGTCATGGGTCTATAAAAGATTTAGATAGCGATATGGTCCGCATTGAGCCTAAGGAATTGATAATAAGCGAACGTGCAATAGGTACACAATCTATATACTCAGCTCTGGGCGATTACATAAAGGTTAGTACTGTGCGGTCTCATCTGGCATTTGAGAAAAACAGAGCAGAACAGCGCTTGCTCAACTTTTTCAAAATCAGTACTTTAGCAGGGCTTGGCGATTTCACTAAACTTGAAATCAGTGCAGCTGGCGCATTATTGGAGTATTTGGAATATACACAAAAATCTGCATTGCCTCGTCTCACTAAACCTAAGAGACTAGCGCATAGCACTTTTATGCAGATATCTTCATCAACTAGGCGCAACTTAGAACTAGATCATGATGTACATGGAAACCGCAATAATAGCCTACGAAATGTGATTGACCGCACTGTTACTGCTTGTGGCAGCAGGCTGCTTAGCTCTTTCCTTTTATCCCCATTGACTGGCTCTTACGCAATTAACCGAAGATTAGAGAAAGTTGAATGCTTTTTCGTTAATGAGCAATGCACTGTCGCGTTGCAATTAGGTCTTGCCGCCTTTCCTGACATAGAACGCGCTTTGTCGCGCATTGCTGCAAAAACAGCCTCGCCGATTGAGCTTGCTTTAATTCGTGAAGGGATAAGAGCCTGCCATGATATTTTTGATGCTATAGAGCCACATAAAAATTCCCTAACGCCATTCCTACAAGCATTATTGCCTAGCCTAATAAAATGCAAAGAGCTATTTAAGGTGTTATCTGATGCACTAAAGACCGATGTTACACCTAATGTTCGAGAAAGCTACTCCATTAAAGATGGTTACAATAGCGAATTAGATAGATTACGCAATGCCACTGGCTTTTCGCAACGCAAAATTGAGGAACTACAGCTTCAATATCGCCAAAAAACTGAGATACCAAGCCTAAAAATCAGTAGGAATAATGTGATAGGCTATTATATAGAGCTCACCCCAACACAAGCAAAGAAGTCTCTGCCAGAATATTTTACCCATAAGCAAACTCTGGGGAGCTCTGTGCGCTATATAACTGCTGATCTACTGGAGGTGGAGCGAGAGTTACTATATAGCGCTGCTCAAAGTTTTGAGCTAGAGCGCGAGATATTTAATTCACTTTGTGCCATGGTGGTTGAGGAGGCCGAGTTTGTGCACGCGCTTGCCACTACTGTTGCGCAGTTTGACGTCTACTCGAGTCTAGCACGCTTGGCTCGCGAGAACGATTATGTTAAGCCATTTATAGATGACTCCCACATCTTCAACATAAAAGATGGGCGCCACCCTATAGTGGAAAGAAGCGTAGCCGCGCACTTTATCCCAAATAGCTGCCAACTTGACGATAATAAGAAAATATGGTTAATGACAGGCCCTAACATGGCGGGTAAAAGCACGTTCCTGCGGCAAAATGCTCTGATCGCCATTATGGCGCATATAGGAAGCTTTGTACCAGCAACGGCAGCGCATATTGGCGTGATTGACAAGCTTTTTAGTAGGGTAGGCGCTGGTGACGATATATCTCGTGGGCAATCGACCTTTATGATAGAGATGGTCGAAACTGCCGGTGTTGTGAACAATGCCACCCCGAGAAGCTTTGTTATATTAGATGAAATAGGTCGCGGCACTGCTACTTATGATGGACTTGCGATAGCTAATGCGGTTATCGAACATATCCATCAAAAAATTGGTTGCCGTACGTTATTTGCTACTCATTATCATGAGCTAACTGCGCTCGAAAACACTTTGAAAGAGCTTGGATGTTATACTTTGGCGGTTAATGAGAGTGACGGCAATGTGTCATTTCTCCATCAGGTTATACCGGGTAAGGCCCAACGCTCTTATGGCATTCATGTGGCTTCACTTGCAGGCATGCCTCAGCTTCTTATAGATCGTGCCGTTTATATATTGCAAGGACTTGAAAATGGAATTAGTATGCCACATTCTGGCGTAAAGGGTTCAGCAGCGGCAATCAGCCCCATGAGCGGCGCACACAATGATAACCGCGAAGCGCTGAATATCTTATCGCAAACGCAGCCTGAGGCGATTTCGCCCAAACAGGCTCTGGATTTGATATTTAAAATTAAGGAGATGATGAAATGATGTGGTCTAGCCAATACCCCTATTCTAGGTTGCGTCGCAACCGCAAGGCACAGTGGAGCAGAGATATTACTGCAGAAAGCACTTTGTCAGTAAAAGATTTTATATATCCATTATTTATTCATGACAAAGAAGAAGATCTAGATATTTCTACCATGCCCGGCGTAAAAAGATTGAGCCTACGCTCACTGGTCGAAGTAGCTAAACAATCTCGAGATGCTGGTATTCCTGCAATCATGCTTTTTCCAGCGGTTGACTCATCATTAAAAAGCTTAGGCGCTGAGGAAGCATATAACCCAGATTCTTGCATCTGCAAAGCAATACAAATGGTAAAAGCTGCAGTCCCTGAAATTGGCGTAATGGCTGATGTTGCTCTGGATCCATACACTACCCACGGACATGATGGCATCACAGATGATGAAGGTTATGTAAGCAATGATGCAACGGTAGAAGTCTTGGTTAAGCAGGCTCTAACTCTTGCAAAAGCTGGTTGTGATGTGGTAGCGCCATCTGACATGATGGATGGCCGAACTGGACAAATACGCAAAGCATTGGAAGCAGAAGGGTTTGTTAATACGCAAATTCTGACTTATGCCGCGAAGTATGTTAGTAACCTTTATGCACCTTTTAGAGATGCCGTGGGTTCCAAAAATAATTTGAAAAAAGCGGATAAGAAGACCTACCAAATGAACTTTGCTAACTCCAAAGAGGCTCTGATGGCTGTATCTCAAGCTGTAAATGAGGGAGCCGATATGGTAATAGTAAAACCTGGCACGCCGTATCTTGATATTATAAAAACCGTGAGCGATCACTGCCCTTTGCCGGTTATCCCATACCAAGTGAGCGGGGAATATGCCGTTATGAAGCTAGCCGCAGCAAATGGTATACTAGCTGCGTTTGAGCCGGTTATGTTTGAATTACTGCTTGGGATGAAGCGCGCAGGCGCTAGTGCGATCCTAACTTATGCTGCCTTGGAGATGGCACACTATTTAGCAGAGGTATAATATTGGAGAAGATTAGTGTTACTGGAATCATGGCGTGCGACCCGAACGGGCTTATAGGAGCTGAAGATCATATGCCGTGGCACTACCCAAGGGAATCGCAGCATTTTTATAATATTATCCAGGATAAGTCGGTAATTATGGGATATAACACATATATCAGCACCCCCCAGCATTTAAGGACTCGTCCAGGTAATATCGTATTTTCTCATCTGCACATTCCCTCTGAAGTAGCGTCAGGGGCGCGATTTATCTCTTCCGCTGAAGAATTTACTAACTCATTTAAGACCACCAGTATACTGGATATACATCAACAACAAGGCGGTAGCATCAGACAATTGCTGGAAAGCGGCAATAAAGAGGCGGTATCTAGTATCCAAGCGCACACTACTCACTACATGATAGGCGGCGCGCAAATATTTGAGCTTTTTGTACGAAACCGGTGGCTGGATATATTCATCCTTACTCACATCAAACAGCAACACACAGGCGATGTCTGGCTGGATTTAAGCTACTTACACGGCTGGAAAATCCTGCAAATTGCGGATAATCCCGAATTCAAGGTAATCCTATATTACAACTTGGCATCACTTGCCGATGCAGAAGGTGCTAAAAACCACATCTAAAACTTCTTCTACACCAATCTTACCGGTTATGCTACCTATATGCCAGGCAGCATCTCGCATTCCTTCTGCAATCAAATCCAGAGGCTGAGTTGCATCGATAAGCAAAGCGCTATAGCAATCCTGCAAAGCCTTTCTATAACGAGCTTTAGTAATCAACGGCACATCTGCCTGGTAGTGATTATCCCCTATTGCGCTTTGCAGAAGCGACATGAATTGCTCTAATCCTTGGTTTGTTGTGAGGGATGCTGCAACCACATTGCGCGCATTAGGCACAGCTAGTAGGTTTTGGCTACTTAGCACAATATCAGACTTATTGAGCAAACAAATGGTGTTATCGTCTATAATGCTTTGATGCGTGACCAAAAATTCCTGGGCCTGCTGTTGGTTAGCGCTATCCAAAACCAAAATCTTTAGATCAGCGCCCGCCAATACTGCTAGAGCTTTGGTAATACCCTTTTGCTCTATGCTGTCTTCAGTGCTTTCTCGCAGCCCCGCTGTATCATAAAATATAGCGAGCATGCCGTTTAATTCTAATCGCACTTGCAGCACATCTCGAGTTGTGCCTGGAATATCCGACACTATAGCCACTTCTTTACTCGCAAGCCAATTAAGCAGACTGGACTTACCCGCATTAGGTGGCCCAAAGATAGCTATATGTAGACCTTCAGCAATAAGCTCAGCAGTTGGATTGGAATGCAAATGTTTGGCCACATCCTCTGCAATAGAATGCGCTGCTTTAACTGCAGCTATCACCTCTTCCTCCGGAATATCTTCTTCCGGAAAATCGATATATGCCTCAATCCGTGCCAGCCCCTGCAATATCTGGTTGCGCCAACTATCATATAAGCGCTCCAGTACCCCGCCATACTGACGTAATGCTACCTTCTTCTGTACTTCGGTTTCCGCGTTGATCAAATCAACCAATCCTTCAGCCATAGTAAGATCAAACTTGTCATTTAAGAAAGCGCGCTTGGAAAACTCCCCAGCTTCCGCAGGCCGTAAATAAGGTAGGTTGCCAAGCACTTTCATAAAGTGCTTGATCACGGCAATGCCACCATGCACATGCAGCTCCACCACGTCTTCTCCAGTAAAGCTATGCGGTCCTTGGAAATAGATGAAGAGCCCGTGGTCTATGATCTCATTTGCCGCCCTGTCTATGAACTTACAATACACTGTACTACGAGGTGTGGGCACACGCTCATAGCCGAGGTCGGCTAGTATTTTAACCGCCATCGGCCCGCTGATTCTTAGGACCGCAACTCCTGATTTTCCATAAGGAGTTGCAAGAGCATATATGGTTTGATTCTGCACCGCAGTAAATTGCATCTCTATATTTGCTGAATTTGTCTACTAGATGGTGCTGGCACCACCTACGGTTGCATTGTAGCAGAAATTGCAGCCAATGACAATGATTGGCTCTTGACCTGTGTAGGTTATAAGATATTGTGGCACTTCCCACTTGACATATAGCGCTAATTCCCTATATACATCCCAAGATGAGGGGCAGTATAATTTTCTTCAATTTTTAAAAGAGTGCGTATATGAGACATAGTAAGGATAGCGATAAGATCAACACGGCGCTTGGTATAGTGCTGGTGGTTGGCGGGATTATAATTACCGGCGTTGGTGCCACTGCTATTTCATTTGATCTACCAATCGCCGCCCAGATGATAGGGGAAATAGCTAGCACAGACTTAATGATATTGTCTGGCAGCATTATTGCACCGGTAGGCGGCTTTATTGCAGGAGCCGGCAAATATCCATGGATGCTGATGTCCGCAGCACTATGGGCCATAGCTTTCAATGTGATGGTCAGCAAACTTGGTACAGCGATTTCTTATACATCCTGGATAGATCAAGCCACTACCTGGTTTGCTCTCAACTTCTGCCTAACAGCGGCAACTCTTGGCATATCCAACTATCTAACGCAATCAGATATTCAAATCGTGAAAACAAACAAAGTTGCCAATAGCACAATACAACCCAACAACCAAGCGAATACCAGCAGCTCAAGCTCTGCTCGCCAGGAAAACAACGTAATGGATGAGACTATAGTAGAAAAAGAAACCAAAGAAATAGATGGCGGTTTTTCAGTTATGGAAATCGCAGGATGCTCCTTTACTATAGGTACTATCGCCGTTGCATCAGCAACAGGTTTGTCGAAATTCACTGAGACATTTGTCAGAGAAACTAGCATTGGGATTATCGTTAATACGGCATTAACAGTTTTGTTAGCAGAAGTTCTAGTGGCTTGCGCTGCTGCAAAAGATCACTATATTGGAGTGAGAATAATTGAGTTTTAGGTAAATTATGAATAAAGTTGCAGGCGCAAATGTCGCTGGACTGACCGCAATATTGTTGTGGTCGTTACTAGCTATACTCCCATTAATGGCTGGAGATGTGCCTCCCCTATTGCTATTAGGAACCGCGTGTAGCTTTGCGTGCGCCTTTCTGTTTGTGGTGTGGTGCATCCGCTACGGCAACATCCGCACACCCTTAAGCTATATCACCCGTAAATATTTTCTAATTAATGCAGGCTTCTTATTTGCCGCCGAAGTCACACTTATTGTAGCCATGCAAGCTGGTGACCCTATGGCAGCATACTTAGCGTTGGACATATGGCCGGTTTTCACCCTGATTTTCACCGCTATCATCTTAAAGCAGCGGTTATATATGCGACATTATATTGCGGCAGTACTTGGGGTTGTCGGGGTATGCTTACTGGTATTACCTGACGCTGCTGGTGTTGAAACAGTAACATTAGAGCAAACCATGGCCGCGATTTTCTTCGGCCTTTGCAATGCTGTAATATGGTCACTGTACTCGGTCTTGAATAACAAATTTCAAGATATACCAGCAGATTGTGTAGCGCTTCCACTAACATTTTGCGTCGCTAGCGCCCTTATTTTACATGCTTTAGTAGAACCATCATACCCTCTACATCAACTAACCACAGAACAGTGGTTTGCCATAATCATGCTAGGGGTGTTGCCATGGGGCATGGCATACGCACTTTGGGGCTATGCAATGCGGTTTGGCGATATTCGCATGCTTTCCATCTACGGATACGCAATGCCACTACTGGGCGTTGCATGGCTGCTGGCTTTTGGTTATGCCGCTTTGACATTGCCCATTATAGCAGCAACAGTGCTAATTCTAGCGAGCGCAATAATGGGTAGCTATAAAACCCAAACCGAGGTTTCTTAGTTCGAAGTAGCCACTTGCAGCACCTACATGCTACATGGAGATACCACCTAAATACTCGCTAATTTTAAGCTTGCCAGTGAGGTTAGCGTCCCCTTATACTAGTGGCGACAGGACGTAAAAGAGGCTGGCAATAAAATTAACCTGTAGAACAATGATTCTACACATATGGCTTTGAATTATAATGGATAAAAGAACGGAAGAGTTATTGGCAAACTTCGGTACTAGCAAAAGCAGTCTTTGCGTCTTGGAAATATTAAATGCCGCTACCTTAAGCGATGTTTATGGTAAGGACGTGCAGCAAATTCTTCAATCCCATGTATCCGATATCATCAAAAACCATCTCGGCGCTAGAACTCCTGTTTCTATGATAGCCGTAGGAAGATTTGTTTTTATGGCTGACACAAATGATAAAAAAGAACTAACTTCCAAACTGAAGACGTTGTTGGATGCAGTGAGTCTAGTAGATAACGCTGCGTTCGAAGGACAATTAGTTTTATCACTCCAATTAGGTGTAGCAAGTATGGAAGGAATTGCCCCACAAACTGCTTACATCAGGGCGCATGTAGGCGTCTCGCATGCTCGTGCTCGCCATCAGGAATATAAAATCTGCTTTTACGAAGATTCACAAGAGGCTAAAGCTGAAACTTTAAGCAATATGAGAATTGCAGCTTATCTGATGCAAGCTATGCGCGAAGGTCGGACAGTGTTAGCTTTTCAACCAGTTGTAGATGCAAGGACTGGAGTGTTGGACAAATACGAAGCTCTACTCAGAGTCATAGATGAAGAGGGTAATTTAATTTCCGCCGGACCTTTCATTGCCGCCACTGAGTTGCTCGGCTACATCCACATAGTAGATAACATGGTGCTGGAATTAGTGATAGAGGAATTGCGCAAAAGCCCGCAAATCAGGCTGGGGATGAATATTTCCAATATGTCTGTGGATAATAAAACCTGGATTAACAAGGCAAAAGCGATGCTTCAAGATGAGCAAATTAGCCAAAGATTAACTATAGAGATAACCGAAACCGGTACTTACCATGGCCTAGACAAGATGGCATATCTTGTGGACATGCTTAAATCTCTGGGCTGCAGTGTGGCGATCGACGATTTTGGCGCTGGTTATACGTCATTTAAACAGCTCAAAGTCTTACATGCCGACTACATAAAGATAGATGGCGCCTTTATTCGCAACGTTGTGGATGATGAGGATAGCAAGCTGTTTGTTAGCACCATGATCACGTTCGCCAAAAGTTTTGGAATAAAAAGCGTGGCTGAGTTTGTAGAAAATGGTGAGATAGCTAAAGTGCTACTAGAGCTTGGGGTAGACTATATGCAAGGCAACTATTTCAGCCCTGCACTCAACTATCGTCCGTGGATTGAAAACGATTAGGAAAATCGGAAATCTGGGTAAGTTATGTCGATACTATTATGGATGGTTCCTCTATCTATACTGCTTGCTGGAGTTGGCCTTTGGGGCCTGCTCTGGGCGATACGCGACAATCAGTATAATGATTTACAAGGGGCAGCTGAGCGAATTTTATTTGATGATGACGATAAGAAGTAGGCTTGCCAAAAATTTAGCACAATATTAATTTATTTTCTCTTGCCATAGATGCGCCCCCAGCCTACCATGGCTGCGTGATATCTCTGTGACGGAAGGAGAACGCGACAAATATTCAAGTTTCTTATTTTGAGTTCCATGCCTCAAGCAGGCTACCCTTACGGCAAAGGCCTGCTTGCGCAAAAGAAACTTTTTATTTCGCGTCTGTAGACAAAAACAGAGATGTCACGCTTGGTGCGTTTGTGCACATTTTGCTCACAAAAGCTCGAGCCGCGAGCTCGAATTATATGCTGTAATGGCAGTAATTCGTTATTTATAGATGCATTATTGATTTCGCCTATCCATGCAACAACACCGGTCAAGCCATACTATGACATTTTTACGTTATGACAAGCACTACCCCAACAATTGAAACCATGCTACAATGAGAAACGGAGTATAACTTTTTTCATCAGACAAAGTGAACCAAAAAGCCCTAAAATTTTCCTTATTTGCCGCATTAACCGGCACCGCTGCGAGCACTACTACTCTAGGACTGCATATATGGGCACCCGAGCTTGGCCTCAGCCCGTATATTCCGTTTGGCGTAGGAGCAGCAACATTTGTGGGACTGCTGGTATTGAGCACTACTCTGCTGACAAGAGAGAGAGAGAGAGAGAGTGACATAGCGGTACACCAAAAGCCTGCCCCTATAACCACTGCTAGTACCCCAAAAGTTCCAATGAAAGTGCGCTATAAAATGGAGCTTAAAAATTCTAAGGAAGATATCAGAAATAGGCTATATCTCCAAGATGATATGAAGAAGCAGCATAAGCTTCAGGATTTTTTCGAAAGAGAAGGCTGGTATGAAATAAAAAAGGAGCAGCCCGGTTATGATGATGCTGATGTGATCAACATTGATATATATGCTCTGATTGGCGCGCGATATGACGGAGTGCGTCATAAAGGCGAACCTAACCTTCTCATTTTTTTCTGGAGAGAACCAACGTCTACAAGTGTGTCAGACGAAAGCAAAGGGGAATTTACTTTCAGTGGGCCAAGATTTGACTCAGGCGGATATTATGTAGCGGACAGCTGCTTAATCGAACGATTGAAAAAAGTAATGGAAGAAAAAGAGCGGTGGGTGAGAGCGCAAGCAAAAGTTAAAAAATCAAACATCACCACCGAAAGCTCAGTAATCGTTAGTGTGGCAAGCCAGACCCTAGACCAGAGCCGTGATACTAACCTATAGCTACCCCTTCATCCAAGATTTGCCGTGAGTGACACTTACCTCCATAGGTACTTTAAGCTGAGCTACTCCCTCCATAACCTGCTTTATAGTGGCACTACAGTGCTCCACTTCCCCAGCCGGCACTTCAAATAGCAACTCATCGTGAATCTGCAAAATCATGTGTCTAGCTACTCCTTCAGGCATCTCCACCATGGCTTTACGTATGATATCTGAAGCTGTGCCCTGCAGCGGCGCGTTGATAGCTGCACGCTCGGCAAACCCTCGCCTACTCGGCACCTTGTCGTTTATCCCTTCAATATAACACTGCCGGCCCCAGATAGTTTTCACATAACCATTGGTCCTAGCATAATGGATGCATTCATCCATATACTCCTTAATCCCTGGATATTCCCGGAAATAATTATCGATGCACAGCTGCGCCTCAGGTCTTGAAATACCAAGCCTGTGCGCCAAACCAAACGCGCTGATACCATAAATAATCCCGAAGTTGATGGTTTTCGCCTGCCGCCGCAATTCAGAACTCACCTTATCTAGCGGTACCTGAAAGATCTGGCTAGCAGTAAGTGCATGCAAGTCCACCCCATGCGTCAAAGCTTCTTGCAACGGCTTGATGTCGGCGATGTGGGCTAATAAGCGCAGCTCAATCTGAGAGTAGTCCGCCGAAATTAGCATTTTCCCTTCTTCAGCAGTGAACGCCCCACGGATCTTATGCCCCTCTTCAGTGCGTATAGGGATATTCTGCAGGTTTGGGTTGGTAGAAGATAAACGTGCAGTGCTTGTAAGGGTAGCATTATAGGTGGTATGCACCCGCCCAGTAGCTGGATTTACGCATTTAGGTAGAGGGTTGATGTAAGTCCCCAACAGCTTGCTCAGTTGGCGCCACTGTAGGATTTTCTCCGCCACCTCATGGCCTTGCTCAGCCAAATCCTCCAACGCCTCGGCATCAGTGCTCAGCTGCTTGCCTTTAGCCCGCTTTTTAGACACCTGCAAGGCCAACTTCTCATACAATACTTCAGCTAGCTGTTTCGGCGAACCGATGTTGAACTCCTCACCACAAAGCCGCCAAATCTGCTTCTGTAGCTCATCTTGCCTGGAGGTCAGCTCATTAGATAAATTCGCCAGATAACGAACATCTATATGCACTCCTTTTAGCTCCATCGCTGCCAGAACGCCAATTAGAGGCCTGTCCAGTTTTTCATATAGCGTCATGCAACGCTGTGCTATAAGCTTGGCTTTTATGGATTTATATAGCTGCATGAGAAGCCTAGCATCTTCTGGTTGCTGAAGGTCGCTGTCTTCTAAGTAAAACTGCATTAAAGTCTGCAGCTCGCCATTATGGCGTCCTGCACTTAAAGTGTAAGCCATAACCTGCAAATCATCATAGCTGGTCAATGTTACTTTTAAAGCCGCAAGCTCCTTATACACAGGTTTAACACTGAGCATAATTTTGCGCACCGAGCTAGATTCCAGTAGTGGCTTTATAGTTTCCCAAAAGCGCTGTAAGGTTGGTGAATGACCAGAATCAAAAAGATCCATATGATTGCTCTTGCTGATATCGAGCTGAATAGCATGATTAGCTGAAGCAATGCTCGCTTGCTCACCATTCACGTATATAGCGCAAATATCTTCATGCGCGAATTTGGCTATATTTAGCTCTTCCAATTTATTGAGTTTCTCTATATTTAAAGCTTTGCCCTCTTCTTTATTTTCCGTGTGAGCTAAGCTCAAGCTAGGGAAGGCTTTACTAGCTCTATCCAGCAATGACTTAAATCCTTGTTCTTTCAGGAAAATACTGAGCTTAGCAAAATCCACCGGCTTTGGTTTGAGCTTAGGCAAAGGAATCGGCAACTCTTTGAGATCGTAAAGTTCAACCAACTGCTTGGATAAATATGCTCTATCTTTTTGCTCGCTTATGGTTTGCTTTTTTTTGCTCTCAGGCATAGCAGCTAGCTTAGCATAAATCCCATCCAACGAGCCATAAGCGCTGAGCAACTCAGCTGCCGTCTTTGGCCCTATACCATCCACTCCTGGCACGTTATCCGAAGAATCTCCCACGAGTGCCAGGTAATCCACAACCTGCTCTGGCTTAACCCCAAATTTATCAATTACAGCAGCAGCATCAACCATCTTATCTCGCATAGAATCATACATGTGGATATCCTGGTTGACCAGTTGCATTAGATCTTTATCACCTGAAACCACTATAACTTCATACCCGGCTACCGCTGCCGCTTTGGCATAGCTGGCTATCACATCATCTGCCTCATAACCTTCTGGCGCATCAAGCATATGCACGTTAAACGCATCCACCGCTTGTCTAACTATTGGAAATTGAAATATCAGTTCATCAGGAGGCGTAGGCCTATTTGCCTTGTATTCGTGATACATCTCATGTCTGATATTTTTGCGCCCAGAATCAAATATTACTAGAAACAGCTTATTATCATCAGACTGGTGGCCATGTTCTTGCAAGAACTTAAACAGCATGTTGCTAAAGCCATAAACGGCGCCAATAGGCTTGCCATCTGGCCTAGACAAAGGAGGTAAAGAATGAAAAGCACGAAATACAAAATTGTACCCATCTATCAAATACAAAGTACGGCCATTGCCAGTTTTATCCATATAACGCCTCTCTAACGCAATTTACAATATACCGGCACATGGTCAGAAGCGCGTTCCAATCCTCGATAATGCTCGTATACCCCCGCACTTTCAAGTTTATCAAGCCCCTCAGATGACAGTAGGATATAGTCTATACGCATACCTTTATTGTATTTCCAGCCATTGCTGCGGTAGTCCCACCAACTGAACTGCTGTATATCTGGCGCAACAGCACGATATGAATCATGCATCACCCCATTTAAAATCGAGCGCATACGAATACGCTCATCAATATGAAAGCCCAGCTGACCAGCTAATTGCTTAGGGCTATACACATCGATTTCTTCTACTGCCACATTGTAGTCTCCACCAGCCACAAAGATCTCTGAATATTTAGCCAAATTATGGAAATGCTCATTAAGATAATTGTAATACTCCAGCTTATAGAAGAATCTGTCTGAGCCTACTTCAGTGCCCTGCGGCACGTATATGGATGCAACCCGCGCAGTAACTGCACCTATACTCACTACACCTTCAATATACCTGGCCTCCTCTGGCTTAGCGCCCGGTAGCTCGAACCGTATATCTTCTATTCGGCTTTTGGCAAGTATTGCCACTCCGTTGTAGCTCTTTTGCCCGCAAACAGCTAAATTATAACCTAATTCTTCCACTGCCCCATGCGGGAAGTTATCATAGGTAGTCTTAATTTCCTGCAGCAAGATGACATCCGGCCGTTCTTGCTCAGTCAGTTGGAGCAAATGCGGCATTCTAGCCTTGATGGAGTTCACATTCCAGGTTACTATTTGCATCAAGCCCCCGTTAAATTAACCAATGCGTACGCTACCCTTATATTCTGCACTTATAGTATACGGCTTCTTCTGGTTCGCCCCATAATAGGTACGCATTAATAGCTCTGCAATAAAACCAGTGGTGATAAATTGAATCGAAGCCAGCATACATAATATGGAAATAAAGAACATGGGCCGGTTACCAATGCTATTACCAACCATCTTCTCAGCAATCAGATAAACCATTAGCAATACACCAGTAGTTAAAGATGTTAACCCCAATGTGCCAAATAGGTGCATTGGCTTTTGCCGATATTTGATGAAGAACAGCATAAGCATTAGGTCGCTTAAGACTTTCACTACTCTGCTAATACCATATTTGGATTGGCCACTCTTACGAGAATGATGCTTGACCTGTATCTCATCTATTTTCGCTCCATGCATACTAGCAAGAACTGGTATAAAACGATGTAGCTCACCATATAGATCTAACTTCTTCGCTAGGTGGTTTCGAAAAACCTTCAACGTACAGCCGATATCTGTTATGTTGATCCCCACCATCTTCCTAATAAGGACGTTAGCAACAATGCTAGGTATCTTACGTAGAAAAACACCATCTTTTCGCTTTTTGCGGATCCCAACCACCACATCTAGATTATTATTTTTCAAACGTTTCAGCATCAGAGGGATATCAGTGGCATCATTTTGGAGATCTCCGTCCATAGTCACTACAAATTCGCCAGTGGCAGATTCAATGCCAGCAGCCATAGCAGAAGTTTGACCATAATTACGACCAAACACTAAGACGCGGATATTTGGACCAGAAAGCTTTAGTATCGCCTCCACTGTACCATCAGTAGATCCATCATCTACAAAAATCACCTCATATGTCATTCCTTTCAGGGCCCCAGATATATTCTCCAATAACGGGGCGATATTACCCTTCTCATTCATCACTGGTATAACTACAGATAGTTCCATATGCCTCCTAATGTTTATCTTTCCGAGTTAAAAAGCTCACTTTAATGAAGAGTAGAGCCATCAACACCAAATAAAACGATGGCGCATAAGGCGCTATGCCTTGCGCTAGCATGCTTGATATCGCAGGAGTAGTGCCGCCGAATATCGCGATACCCATATTCCAGCTGAATGCCACGCCTGAATAACGCAATTCTGGTGATAAAGCACTAGCAGCATATGGGTAAGCAGGTGCACAGATAGCTGCAGACAATAAGGAGAAGAGGAACAGACCGATGAACACGAGCGACACGTCGTGCGCTTCGTTGGAAATAAGCATAAATATAGGGATAACTGTGGCTACTATGGTGTATGATACTATATATAAAAACTTGCGGTAACCGACTCTGTCGGCCATAATCCCAAACATAGGCAGGAACAATATGAAGATGAAGAGGGAAGTTGCAGTAAAATATTTGGAGTCTTGGTCGCTGTATTCCAAAGTTTGAATGAAGTAAGTGTTGAAATAGCCCCGTATTATATAAGCCATTGCACTTGTAGAACCACCAAGCGCAGCGATGAGGATAAGCCGGCGCCATTTGTCCCGCATTGCCTGCAATAACGGCATTTTGACTAATTTATTACTCTCTTTTACGTCTTGGAATTGCGGGGTTTCAGTTACACTAAACCGCAGGTATAGGCCCACTACCCCCATAGCTCCTCCAAAGAAAAAGCCTATACGCCAGGCAAAATCGTCATTCCCATAAAAATTACCAACCACAATAGCTACAAAGTTCGCAAGCAATGCACCAAACATGTTTGATGCTTGCACAATGCCTCCTATAAGGCCAGGCTTGTAACCCTCTAGATGTTCAAGGATGAATATAGCACTCCCGGCACCTTCACCGCCAACACACATTCCTTGGAATAGCCGTATCAGCACCAGAAGAATTGGCGCCATAACACCAATCTCCCTGTACCCCGGCAACAAGCCAATGCACAAGGTAGCAAGGGCCATGCCGATTACGGATATGGTGAGGGCAGCCTTACGCCCAACCCTATCGCCAATATGGCCGAAGAAAACGCCACCAACAGGGCGCATAAGAAAACCAACTGCAAATACTGCAAGCGAAGAAAGTGTTTGTAAGAACTCGCTAGACGATGGGAAAAAGAGCTCCCCTATTATCTTCGCATAAACTGCATATATGCCAAAATCATAGTATTCCACTATGTTTCCAACAATTGCCGGTCCTACAATCTTGCGCTTCTTCATTCGTCTCTCATTAAAGATTTTTATCGATGTGGGGATTATGCAAAGTAGTTTTAAAAAATGCAAGTTTAAAATGCGCTGTACTTGGCAAGCTATATGAGATACTATGCAAGGTAAATCTACATGTTTGTATGATTATTATTAGTGATTGGGAGTAGAGTTTATGAGTGGTACTACAGACGTTTATCCAGTGTTACCTTTAAGAGATATGGTGATGTTCCCATCCATGATTGTGCCGCTATTTGTTGGTCGCGACAAATCGTTGAAAGCATTGGAAGCAGCCTCACGCGAGGGGAAATTATTGCTTTTAGCCCAGCGCGATGCCACTAAGGATGATCCTAAAAGCGCAGACCTATACAGAGTGGGAGTAGTAGTGAAGATTCTGCAGGTGCTAAAAATGCAGGATGCGACTGTTAAAGTCCTAGTTGAGGGACTAGAGAGAGTAAGCGTATCGAAATTTGCACACGAGGGTCCTATTATATACGCCTACACCAAACCCCTTGCGGACAGCAGCGCACGTGAAGATAAAGAGACCAAGGCACTAAGGCGTGCGATTTCAGAGCAATTTGATCGCTACAGCAGCCTTAACACCAAGATTTCAAACGACGTGGTAGTTGGCGTTAATCAGATTGCTGAGGCCGACCGTTTTTGCGATGCGGTAAGCGGTCATCTTATCCTGAAAGTAGAAGATAAGCAGGCTATCTTGGAGTCTACGGTGCTTAAGCAAAAATTAGAGAAACTTCTTATGAGCTTACAGAGCGAAATAGAAGTGCTGGAAACAGAAATAAGGCTGCGCGATAAGGTGCGAGATAAAATTGAAGCGAACCAAAAGCAATATTACCTGAATGCCAAACTGAAAGCGATTCAGGACGAATTGGGCGAAGGTGATTTCCAAGAAGAGATCTCCGTGTTAGCGGAAAAATTAGGCCGCCGCAAACTACCCCCTGAAGCGCGGGAACGAGTCGATTCTGAGCTGCGTAAGTTAAGGACGATGAACCCAATCTCCTCTGAAGCTGGGGTTTCCAGAAATTATCTCGAATGGTTCGCTGACCTACCATGGACAGAGCGCAGCTCCGAAAAGAAAAGCTTAAAAGGCGCAGAAACAGTGCTTGCCAAGGATCATTATGGCCTATTGAAAGTGAAAGAGAGAATCTTGGAATACTTGGCGGTAACTCTGCGTACTAATTCGTTAAAAAGTCCTATTATATGCTTTATTGGGCCTCCAGGAGTGGGGAAAACTTCGTTGGCTAGATCTATAGCTGAGGCAACAGGACGGCGCTTTGTGAAGATTTCGCTTGGCGGTTTACGTGACGAGGCAGAAATCAAAGGCCATCGTAAAACTTATATTGGAGCAATGCCGGGCAAGATCATCCAGTCTATGAAGAAGGCGAAAATGGTAAACCCAGTCGTTCTGCTTGACGAGATTGACAAAATGAGCTCGGATTTTCGTGGAGATCCTGCTTCTGCTATGTTAGACGTTCTTGATCCTGAACAAAATGATAAGTTTAACGACCATTACTTAGAAGTGGATTATAATCTCTCCTCCGTGATGTTTATAGCCACTGCTAACAGCTATGATATTCCGCGACCGTTATTGGATAGGATGGAGGTCATACGGCTACCTGGTTATACAGATAATGAGAAGCTACAAATAGCCCTTAATTACTTGCTGCCAAAACAAATGAAAGCTCATGGCCTCAAAGATGGAGAACTAATCGTAGGAGATGGCGTGATTGACGAGATTATCGCTCACTATACAAGAGAAGCTGGCGTGCGTAACCTAGACCGTGAAATAGCTAAGTTAGCTAGAAAAGCGGTAAAGGAACTGTTACTCAAAAAACGGGAAAGCATTACTATAACAAAAGCCGAGCTAGCTAAATATCTTGGCGTGCCTCGTTACAGTCATGCGGTGTTAGAGCGCGACGACCTGGTTGGCATGGCCAATGGCTTGGCGTACACAGAAGTTGGCGGCGAAATGTTGGTTATCGAGTCCATAGCTGCATACGGCAAAGGAGAGATCCGAATAACCGGAAAACTTGGCGATGTGATGCGTGAATCGGTATATGCTGCAGTTGGCTACATTCGATCTAAAGCAACCGAGCTAGGAATTAAACCATCGTTGTTTGGGCAACGTGATCTGCACATACACGTACCTGAAGGCGCTACGCCGAAGGACGGTCCTTCTGCTGGCATAACAATCTGCACCTCTTTAGTATCAGTGCTGACCGGGATTCCAGTGCAAAGGGATCTAGCGATGACTGGTGAGATAACCCTACGCGGCAGAGTCTTAGAGATAGGCGGTCTAAAAGAGAAGCTGTTGGCAGCCTTGCGTAGTGGAGTAAAAACCGTACTTATTCCTAAAGATAATGCCAAAGATCTGGATGAGATTGAAGACGACATTAAGAAGCCACTAGAGATCATACCAGTGGAGACAGTGCTAGAAGTCCTTGCTATTGCGCTTACTAAGAAACCTGAGCCAATTAGTTGGAGCGAGCCCGCCGATTCAGTGCCTCCTAGCGAGGACCGCAAAGAAACAGTAAGCACGCACTAAGATGTCTTCACGCTTCACTCTTCTACCTGCAGGAAAAAATAGTCGGATGAGAGTGGGGCTGTTTGGCGGATCATTTAACCCGCCTCACGTGGGCCATCTGCATTTTGCCAAAGAAGCCATAAAGCGGCTAAATCTAGACAAACTTGTATGGTTAGTAGCACCACAGAATCCCATGAAAGACGTGGCTTTACGGCATTCTTTCAGCAGGAGAATCACGGACGTACGCAAATTTGTACGCCACCCAAAGATGGCGGTCAGCGATATAGAGACATATCAACGCCATACTTATACCGCCGCCACTATTGCACGACTGCGTAAAATGCACCCGAATGTCGAGTTTATATGGCTTATGGGAGCGGATAATCTACCTTCGTTTCATAAATGGCACCGGTGGAAGAATATAGTAGAAGCGGCACCGATTTGTGTGTTCGATCGAGTTATAGATAAAGTGGTCAATGTATATAGTGCATTGAAAAGCAGGGTTATCAAGCACTGCAATGTGTCGGTTATTACTAGAAATAGCTCTATGCAATGTGTATCTCCTCAGAGTATTTCGATGATGAGAGGCAAACGAATCAACATATCCTCCACTTTATTAAGAGCAACTAAAAACTATGTATAGGCTTATTATTTGCTTTTATAGTATAAATAGCGTATGATGTCGCCATAACTAATATGGATGGCTTAAATGTGCATATTGAACGGGCGGGAAAAAGTAACTGTGGGCTTCGCTATCGCGACCACCGTGACCTGTATAGCCGGAGCTATACCTCTCATCTCTACCTCTGTGGCAGGGATTGGCGCAGTTCCACCTTTATACTCCGCAACTGTGTTAATAGCAGCATCACCGGTTCTTGGTCCTATAGCGGTGCTTTGCCTAATAGCTTCAGCTGGCGCCAAGGCTCCATGTCCTGGCGTAGACGG
This sequence comes from Pseudomonadota bacterium, assembly GCA_018242185.1. Taxonomy (GTDB): domain Bacteria; phylum Pseudomonadota; class Alphaproteobacteria; order Rickettsiales; family Midichloriaceae; genus SZAS-26. The sequence continues at coordinate 25,891 of JAFECK010000025.1, read as the reverse complement.
TTGCAAGTGGATATTTTTGTTCTTTTTAGGCTTTGCTGTTCTTGCAATTGGACCATGCCTAATTGCCGGCACCTATATGGTCCCTCAAGAGGCATTAGCACAAACCATTTCTGGACAAATCATCATGCAACACTGGGAGTATGGCGCGTCTGAGCTAGCTTTTTGGCAAGTTCATTGTTCGGATATAGTAATCGCTCTAGGTGGTGCAGTATTAACGACAATATTGGGCTACGCAGCATACTCAATAACAAACCAGCCCGAGCGCACTTGACAAAAGCTTTGCACGATTCCGCCTGGTCACCTTCCTAAAGAAGTATTGATCCGTTCACATTCGAAAGCTATACTCCTTGTTGAAATTTAGTGCAGGTGTATATGTCTAACATGAGATGGACAGATGTAAGAAAAATTGCTGAGGAGCTTGAGATAAGCCACCCTGGGGTCGATGTAGTTCATATTCGCTTTACTGATCTTTGGCAAATGGTGTGTAATTTGGACGGATTTGTGGATGACCCCAAGAAATGCAATGAAAAAATCTTAGAAGCAATACAAGCATGCTGGCTTGAAGAAAAAGAATAAAACCGGGTTTAAGAATCAAGATGATTAACAAAAAACTGCTCAACATCTCTGCGTTTTTGCTTTTCGTATGGATAGTATGGGCGCAGTATAACCAGAACGTCCACCTAGAGGCTTTGGAAGAGAAAAAGGCCTATATGAAACCATCTCAAGTAGGCGAAGCAAAATACACTATAACAATTGATCCCAACAAAAAAGTGGAGGATTATTCCTGGGTTGAGTGGATCATATATAAGCTCTACCTGCGCAGTAATCCTGAACCTGCGAACCCCAAGCAGGAGCAAGCTTTACAAACTTCCTTAATTCCACCGAAAAGTAGGATTACATATAATTGCAAACCTAATAGCGCACTGGCAACGCCAACTTGGTGCGCTGGCAATAAAGAGGCGTTGCTAGGAAGTGGAACATTACCCTCTGGAATTGAAGAGGCGATTATGCAAGCTAAAGTTGGCCAATCTATAAGAGTTGGCTTGCCATACGTTGAGGTATTTGGTAAACAAGGGGACGTAGGCCAGATGTTATTTTTCGACATGCAAGTTGAAAAAATTGTGGAGCACTCTGGCAATGTCAATACTAATACAGATGGAAGCAAATGAGTGCCTTAATTCGAGGTTGCGCCGAAAAGAGTCGTGCCTCCATATTATTCCTGGTGATCGTATGCATTGCAGGTTATTTTGCTTACTTGAATATACCTAAGGAAAGCAACCCTGATGTAAAGGTGCCTATAATATACGTTTTGGTTACCTATGAAGGCGTTTCACCAGAAGATGGAGAACGTTTAATGGCCCGTCCCCTGGAGAATGAGCTGCGCTCAGTAGAGGGCATAAACGAGATCACTTCCTACGCTAATGAAGGCAGTGTATCGGTGATAATGGAGTTTGATGCGGGTTTTGATAGCAACAAAGCCCTGCAAGACGTGCGAGATAAGGTCAACGATACCCGTAATAAGTTGCCAAAAGACGCTGATATGCCTGAAGTGCATGAGATCAACTTGAGCTTGGAGCCAGTATTAAACGTAGTGTTAAGCGGTGATATTCCTAGACGCACGCTAGTGACATTAGCCAGGGAAATTGCTGAACAAATCGAAGCAGTGCCAGAAGTGCTCTCTGTGAACATAGGTGGAGATAGGGAAGAAGTGGTGGAAATAGAAATTACACCAAAAGCTCTGGAAAGCTATGGGCTTTCTGCGGATCTCATGCGCTCTGTAGTGGATAGTAACAACCAGCTAATTCCCGCGGGGTCGATCCGCACCAGCCATGGCGAATACTCCATTAAGGTGCCAAGTTTAGTGCGTAACCTGGAAGAGCTCTTAGACTTCCCAATAAAAATCGATGGCGATAGCATCGTAAGACTGAGGGATGTTGCAACTGTAAAGAATACCTATAAAGAGGGCTTGAATGAAGCGAGGGTAAATAGCAAACCTGCGGTAGTGCTAGAAATAGCTAAACGCACGGGGCAAAATATAATTTCCACTGTCAATGCAATCAAAGCTATACTGGCGGAGCAAGCAGAGTATCTTCCTGACAAAATAGAAATATTCTACACTCAAGACCGCTCAGACAATATAATGGACATGGTCAAAGAGCTGGAAAACAGCATAATTCTAGGCGTGCTGTTGGTAATGGCGGTAATCATTATCGCGGTAGGCTATAAATCCGCCGTTCTGATAGCGTTTTCTATACCAGCTTCATTCTTCGCTGGCATACTAGTGCTTTCCTTAACTGGATTAACCTTGAATGTGGTTGTGTTGTTTAGCCTTATTCTAACTGTGGGCATGATAGTTGATGACGCAATAGTGGTAAGCGAATACGCTGATCGTAAGATGATTGAAGGAGAACACCCCTCATCCGCTTTTATGACCTCAGCAGAGCGTATGCTATGGCCTGTATTTACCTCCACCTTGGTTAAAATCATTGTGTTCATGCCATTACTGTTTTGGCCAGGCATAATTGGGCAGTTCATGAAATACATGCCAATAACGGTGATCGTCATTCTCACTGGCTCACTAGTGTTCGCACTATTGATACAGCCGGCACTAGGGCCATTACTAGGCAAAAATAGTGAAATTAGCGAAGAGGAAACCCTATCGATGAAAGCTGCGGAAGATGGCCATTTGGAAAACCTAGTTGGCTGGACTAAGCAATACGCGCAAACTTTGACTAGAGTTTTAGAGCGTCCTTGGACTTTTGTGCTCAGCATTCTTGGCTTAGGTGTAGCTACATATGTAGCTTTTGCCATGCTGGGTCTTGGTTCAGAATTTTTCCCAAAGGTGGAGCCCAATAGCGCAATGCTTATCATACAATCTCCAGGTAACCTGGCTTTAGAGCAGCGAGACGCATTGGTTAAACAGGTGGAAGAGAGGCTCAAACCCTTTGCTAACGAAGTAGAGACCTTTTACGCGAAAAGCGGGAATTTTGACCAGGAGAACAACTTGCCTAAGGGCACTATTGGTACTATTCACCTTGGCTTAGTCGATTGGGACAAACGTCGCAAAGCTGACGTTATCCTAGCCGACATGTTAGAAAAACTATCGGATATACAGGGCATAGTAATACAAACTTTTCAAGAGCGAATGGGACCCCCGGCACGCAAGCCGCTGGAGTTCGACCTAACTGCGCGCGATACCAATGTATTATCCAACGCTGCAGATAAAGCACTGGCCTTCATGAAAACCATGGAAGGGCTTTATGATCTTGAAGATAGTAGACCACAAAGGGCTGTAGAATGGCAAGTGATTGTAGATAGAGCTAAAGCTGCACGCTATAATGTCGACATTAACTCAATAGGCCAGAATATTCGTTTGGTGAGCACTGGCCTTATCGTCTCCTCATACCGCCCAGATTACCTGACAGATGAGGTAGACATCAGTGTACGCTTTGCACCACAAGATCGTGGCATTACCGCATTACAGTCACTGAAGGTAATGAATCGTAGCGGTCTAGCGGTCCCTATTTCTAATTTCGCCAGCATTAGGCCAGCACCTAAGGTGGGCGAAATTAAGCGGGTAAATCGCAAAGCTGTTATAACCCTAAGTGCCAACGTAGCGCCTGGAGTTTTGGTAAACAATAAAGTGGAAGAACTCAAGCAGTGGTTAAAGTCCAACCCTGAACTTGGGGTAGAAGTAATTTTCCGCGGCGATGAAAAGGAGCAGATGAAAACTATGCATTTCCTTAGCAATGCCTTCCTTTGCGCGCTGGGTATGATGTTTATGACAATGCTTGTTCAATTCAACAGCTTCTATCACACCTTAATCATAATGAGCGCGATCTTTCTCTCTACAGTTGGGGTTCTACTAGGACTGTTGATAGCAGGGCAACCTTTTGGCATAGTCATGTCAGGAGTTGGCATAATTGCACTCGCGGGCATCGTACTAAATAACAACATATTGTTTATTGATACCTATCAAAGGCTACGCAAATCCGGCATTGACGTTCACAAAGCTGTTATCATGGCTGGGATACAAAGAGTACGTCCAATAGTACTCACAGCTCTGACTGCTATTTTAGGCCTTGTTCCTATGGCTATAGGATTTAGCTTGGATTTTTATAGCCGGGAGTTTGTTTATGGTGCTCCAGCAAGTGCCCTATGGCAGCAGCTTGCCACTTCTATTACAGGTGGACTAGCGTTTGCCACAGTTCTCACCTTATTCTTCACCCCCTGCTTACTAATAATAGGGCAAAGATTTGATATCAAGCCTGATCAGCCAAGCAGCACGAGAGGAGCAAATGCTAACTCTGGATAACCTACTAGTAGGACGAGAAGAAAAATTCCATCTAGCCCCTTTAAGCTTATGTATATTATCAGGCGCTTGTATAGTACTACACGGCCCTAATGGAAGCGGCAAAAGCACAATTTTAAAAACATTGGCCACCCTTATCCAACCCCAAGGCGGCGCTATTCTCCTAGGCGAGGTAAATATACAGCAAGACCTGGATGAATATAGAAGTCTATTGTGCTATATCTCAGATACAGAAACAATCGACCCTGAGTTAAGCGTTATCGATAACCTGCTCTTGTGGGCCGAAATGGCCAGCAGGGAACCAGCTTTAGCTGCAACAATCATGGGCATGGGTTTAAACGAAGTCGTGGATGAACCAGTTTTTACCCTTTCTAGGGGAGTGCGGCGCAGGGTCCAACTGGCTAGGTTATTGCTTAGTAACGCAGTAATATGGTTGCTAGACGAACCCTTCGTTCACCTGGATGAGAAAACAGCTGAGTATCTAGCTAACCTGATAAAAATGAAGTGTCAAAACAAGGGCATTGTGATTCTTTCTTCTCATGACGCATTAGTAAAGCTGCCAGATCCCGCAGTTATTAAACTAGAGGATTATCGCTCATGAGTAGAATAGCAATACAGTTTCGCTGCACTACTTGGAAGATGCTAAAGGTATCGCTGAGTCGTCAAGCTAGACTACTGGCAGCGCGCAAACATGAATTCACTCAAACTGTTGCTTTCTTCTTTATGGCTATAACCTTATTTCGCATGAGTATAGGCTTGACCGAGCTAAGCATGGAGTTAATTGCTGCTATATCATACTGTAGCTGGCTTTTTGCCCTAATGCTTACAAGCAGCAGCGCTCTGGAAGCAGATTTTGCCCGTGGTTACTTACATCAGTTCTACCTAACTGGAGTAGCTTTGGAAGTACCACTATTGGCATATTATGCGATTAGCACTCTTTTCTATCTTACTATATGGCTCCTGAGTAGCCCGCTAGTTATGCTGATTATGGATGTAGACTATGATCAATATCTACCGTTTATTGCCGCTGGCGTTCTTATGACGCTAACACTGAATTCTACATTGCTTACCTGTCGTGCTATGCTGTTGGGCAGCACTCCTAGCGTTCTTCTCGCTATACTAACTATCCCGTTACTACTGCCTATTGTGATTATAACCATGCTATCTATACAGCAGCTCTCCTACATGTTTGTATTACTGCTGTTGTGGCTAGGCCTTATGCCAATATCTATGATAACAGGTGCTTACGCTATCACCACAGCATTTGACGATGCGTTATGACAGAGGCGGCGTTAAAAAGAAAAGGAGTGGCGGACTTATCACCCACATTATACGCAGTGGTCGCACTTGCTGCGCTAATAATAGTCACAGCCTTCTTCTCTCACAGCTTTGCAAATAAACTGCTAGCTACAAGCACCTTTCTATACATACTTGCAATGCTGACAAAGCATTCTTTATTCTGGCTGGGCGTAATGCATCCCCAAGATCTTATTGCATCTGAACTATATCGCCCTGCGGAATCGGAGTTGCCTTGCTATAGCATCATAGTTGCTTTGTACAACGAAGCCGCAATAGTGCCACATTTGATAGCAGCACTATCTGCTATTGATTACCCAAGACATAAATTACAGATTCTGCTAGTTTTAGAAGCAGACGATATCAGCACTAAGACTGCTTTACAGGATATAGATCATAGCAAGTTCCATATATTAACAGCGCCAAAACGCATCCCTCAAACCAAGGCCGGGGCCTGTAATTACGCTCTTTCTCATGCAACTGGAGAGCTTATAGCCGTTTATGATGCAGAAGATAAGCCACACCCGCAACAACTTCAGCAAATAGCACACCTATACCAGAACCAAAATGCAGAGTGCATCCAATGTCGGCTTGGCTTTTATAACGCCCAGGAAAACTTGCTTACTAAGATGTTTGCTATAGAATATGCTGCTCTGTTTGATTATACACTACCCAATCTTGCGCGTTTACGCACACCAATGCTACTTGGCGGCTCAAGCAATCACTTTAGCAAGGCTACACTCATGTACGTTGGTGGTTGGGACAATTACAACGTTACAGAGGATGCTGATTTAGGGTTATATTTGTATAACCAGAGCTATGCTGTGCGAGTAACAAATTCAACCACTTTAGAAGAAGCTCCGCTTAGTTTGTACAGCTGGATGAAACAGCGCGCCCGCTGGTTAAAGGGACACATGCTTACTTACCTAGTGTACTTGCAGCAACCACAAGAAAGGTTAGCAATGCCAATTCTGCAAAGATGTCGAGATAAGATTGTGATTCACTTATGGTTGGGATGCTCTACTATTGCCACTTTAGCAAGTCCTATAATACTTTTATTATGGCTTGTCACCGCATATAAAACAGGCAGCATAAGCTCAGTAGGGATGCGTGCTTATAGCATTTTAATAGCCTCACATTTCTTACTCAGTTGGGCTCAAGGCCTTTGTATATGCCGTAAGAAGGCACTTGGGGCCAGTTGGATTGGTTATCCGTTTTACTTCATAGCCCATCTCTTAGCTGCATGCATTGCGCTAAAACAGCTATTTTTTGCCCCATACAAGTGGGATAAAACTCCGCATGGCCAAAGCTACACAACATTATGTGGCAAATAAATAGTAAAAGCAGATCCGCCAACTTCACGGTTTTGTATACTGATACTACCACGATGCTTCAGCACAATTTCTCGAACTATGGAAAGACCTAGACCATTGCCTCCGGCTTTACGAGAGCGTGAGGCATCGATTCGGTAAAACTTTTCCATAATCCTATCAATATGTTCCTCTGGAATGCCCTCACCCTCGTCACTCACTGAAATATATACCATACCTATAGCCTTAATCTGCGTTATGCCCGTTGCTACCACCACCTTTTTACCTCCACTATGCAAGATCGCGTTATGAATAACCTGATATATGGCGTGCTCTAACTCCCAAGGATTGCCGAACACCATAGGTAAATCTTCTAAAATATCCATAGGCAAGGTGATATCTGCCTCATAATCATTGTACTCCAATTGCTTCAATACCAACTTCAGCAATTCTAGTACGTTTACATCGGTAAAATCATAACCATACTGAGTTCTTTCTATATTCAGCAAAGTAATAAGTTGGTTAGCCAACGCACACATCCTATCAGTCTGACCGCGGATAACCGGCATAAATTCTTTGACTGCTTCTACATCCCAATTAGTGTATTCCAGTACGTCAATAGCCCCTACCACACTAGTAAGCGGAGTACGGATTTCATGGCTTACGTTTGCTATAAAATCAGTTATCACCTCTTCGCTACGTTTAGCACTATTAGCATCGTTTATAAAGATCACTGCCAAACGTTTATCAACTCCGGCTAACTTAATGCAGTCTATGTGTATGTCATACAGTCCTTTCGGGGCGAGATCCGCTAGGGTAGAAAATTTATAGGCTTTACCCGCGCGAAATACATACGCCACACCTCTAGTTAACTCAGTATTGGGTAGTGATATGGCAAGATCTTGATGTAGCACATTCTCGCCTAACCTTTCTTTAGCAAAGCTATTGATGCTTATAACTTTCATCTCGCTATCCACCACTATTATAATGGCGGGTATTGCATTAAGCACTCCTGTAGCTTCTACTAAAGCTATTTCCAGTTGATTGTATTGGTATCTAAAGCCGCTCGATATATTTTTTAATTCATCAGCTAACGCAGGCATCGCTCCAGACAATTGCGGCAATTGCTGAGGAGAGCTAGTCTCCGCACGTAAATGCTGCAACACTTTATTTATATCCTCAAAATAAGGTAGTAAAGCGACATAGAACATAATAACTGTAGCAATCACAAATACCGCTCCATCCCGCAAGCTGATAACACCACTCAAAAAAGAAAGATACAAGAGAGCAAGACACAGAGTCAATGCAACCAACAAGGCCGGCTTCAACGCCATGAAAGCAGGAGAGATCCGTTTGTTTTTGCTGTGTTGTGATTGTGGCGGTGTTTGTTTAACCTTAGTCATTGGGGAGACATAAATGGAATTAGATCAGTAACTGCTGGCCATACCGTACATACATATAAAGAAATTGCCAAAGCTGGACCAAAAGGGAATTCAGGCTCTGTGGAATATGCTTTCCATATTAAAGCCGTTAATATTCCTATTATCCCAGAAATGAAGAAAAAAGGCGCTAAGAGTTCGATGTTTAAAAATAAACCAGCTACAGCAAAGAACTTCACATCGCCCCAACCAAGCCCCTCTTTTTTTATCATTATCTTTGAACCATAATATAGTAGGCACCCTAACAGAAAGCTGAAAATAGCCGTACCCATAACCTCCAGCAACCCACGACCTGATAAAAAAGCGTAATAGACCCCGACAAGCATAAGCCCAAGCTGCAGAGTATCTGGTATAATGAGCGCCTCAATGTCTACCGCTATTAAAATAACTAACAGCAATGCCGCAATATATAGACATATAGCCTGATATAATGTTATATTTGCATATGCAATACCGACAAAAGCAGCACAGGTAAGTAGCTCCAGCAATGGGTATCGTAGAGCAATAGGTTCTGAACAATTAGCACATCTACCGCGTTGCGCTACATAAGAAAGCACAGGTACCAGTGAACGAACTTTTAGCTGCGTCTTGCAATTCGGACATTGCGATCTGCCTACAAATGGCTCTTCCATAACCAGTCTATAGCTAGCCATAGTAGCAAAACTGCCGAACACGAGGCCCATTAGCGCAGCTATAAACAAACCCACCATAACACTACCTTAACATAAAAACTTGTATATCTTGGATCTAACATATACCTTAAATATTGTTATATATCATCTATAAAATGTATGTATGAGTTTTAAACAATCACATAAGCAAAAAGGCTTCACACTATTAGAGATGTCTATAGTGCTGTTGATTATCAGTATAATAGGCGTTGGCGTTATAACAACTTTTAGCAATGATACCACCGTTGAGCAATACAAAAAAACACAGGCAACCTTCAATAGAATCCGTGATTCGATGATTGGCTTTATAGCATCCAACGGCAGATTGCCTTGCCCTGCAGGCCCAACTGCAGCACGCACTTCCAGTGCATTTGGTAAAAAGCAAGAGATTACAAGTCCTTCACCAATTACCTGCGACACAAGCACTGGTATACTGAGCACAGATGTAAGCGGGGGCGGAGGTGGTGATGTTTTATACTACGGCGCTGTGCCAGTACGAGACCTAGGGTTGGCAGATAGTGATGCTTTCGATGGCTTCGGTAAGCGCATAGGATATGTTGTGCAAAAGGCATCTGTTAATTCTAATGCTACCAATGGCATGTGCCGTCCAGGCTTCAAAGCTATGGATATTAACAATAACGTGAGGTATATCTGCTATGCTGGGCAAGCTAGCGGTAGCGTAGACTCAGCAACACCTGATATAACAATATGGCCAGCCTACCCGCACACTAAAACAAGCAGCCAAGATGCAGTATATGTACTGATAAGCCATGGGCCTAATGGATACGGAGCATTTTACGACAATGCTGGTGCTTCGGGTGCAGCAACGAGAAACAGCTTTCCCCCGTCCACGCTCTACTCAGCTGAGATGGATAATCTAGACTGCGATCCAGCTACTGGTTCTTGTGGCACGAGCACCGCCATGGATATACATTTTGTTTCCAAGTCTAGAAATAAGTATTTTGATGATCTTGTGATGTTTGTGAACCGCAATGATTTGCTTAGCGACTGCAATAACTACTCACAATTACCAGCACAAAGTGGCAGTACACCCGCCTCTAGTTGTTATACCCTTTTTGGGATGGTACAAAAATAGGAGATACATCAGGATGAATAAACGTATACAAAAAGGTTTTACGCTGATCGAAGTATCTATAGTGATTCTTATTATGGGATTGTTATTAACTGGAGGACTGGTAACCATGTTTGCAACCAGCGAGCGCGGTAAGACCACTCAAACCGCCGCAAATCTCGCCAACATCCAGGATGCGCTTGCCATATTCCTGGCTATGAACGGCAGGCTGCCTTGTCCCGCTGGATTAAGCCAAACCCAAGATAGCAGCGCTTTTGGCATAGAGCAAACCTCAGGTAGCAATCCGATGGCATGCAATACAGCATCTGGACTATTTTCAGGCACCACTGGGGGGGAGACTCAGTATTATGGAATGGTGCCAGTACGTACCCTTGGTTTAAGTGATGCAAGTGCAATAGACGGCTTTGGTAACAGAATAGTTTATGTGGTGCAGAATGCATTTGTAAATAATGCCACGACTAACACTAGTTGCGTGACTTTAGGCACCAGTGCACTAAACTCCTCTGCAACCGCGAATCTGTGTTACCGCGGACAGGCCAGCCCTAGTACCGGCGGCGGCGGAGGGACAGGTGGATTGGTTATCGCCGATGCCAGTGGCAACACAATCTCCACAGATGCAGTATACGTTTTGATCAGCTATGGCGCCAATGGATACGGCGCATACATCTCAAATTCAGGCTCAGGTGCAGCGTTACAAAACGGACTGCCGCTACCAAATTCTATTTATGCAAATGAATACGATAACTTGAACTGCAATCCGACAACTTTTGTTTGTAGTAGCTCAGGCGTTAACAACGTTTTTGTGCAGGCTACTACTACCAATACTTTTGACGACATCGTATACTTTGAGACCCGCAATAATCTACTAACCAAATGCAATAAATATGCTGCCAACGCATGTTTTATACGACATGGCATAACAATACAGTGAGGAAGAGAGATGGGCTACCACCTGAAATACAATAGAAAAAAGACAGCTGGTTATACGCTGTTAGAGATGGCTATTGTTATACTGATCGCGGCTGTTTTAATCACCACCATGTTCGCCGTTGTGGATACTCAGCTGCAAGCCTCATATGTTGCGACAACCCGCAACAATCTTCAGATTGTTAGCGCAGCTCTGGAAAAATACCTTGCCAATACTGGGAATCTACCTTGCCCTGCCGATCTCAACACTCCACCAACTGATTCGAATTACGGCATAGCAAGAGTTAGCAGAACGGCCAACACCCCGGATACCTGTATTACTTCGGCTAATAATATATTCTCCTATACTGATAGCAACGAGGTTATATATATGGGCGCCGTGCCCTTCCAAACTATCGGCCTGAATAACTCATTCATGTTTGACGGGTGGGACAACAAGATAACTTACGTCGTACAACGATCTTTCATCAACGGCTCTCCAACAAGCACTTGCGTCACCGCAGCGAATGCGGCAGATCTACACACAAGTACTCAGTATATATGCCCGCGTGGGCAGGCGAGCGGCAGCGTTAATGCAGGCTCAGTGGATATCCGTATATATGATTACCTTGGAGGGCGCATAACCAACAATGACGCAATTTATGTATTGATTAGTCATGGCAAAAACGGCTTGGGAGCATTTACAAAGAATGCAGATGGGGCTGGACCTAATACTGATCGAAACCCTCTGCCGTCATACCCAGGCAATGTCAACGAACGTAATAATACTAACTGTGATATCACCAGCACTACTTGCTCTACTACGGCCATGCAACACCCATCATTTAGCACTATTGGTGGCACTGCTGAATATGCGACCTTCGATGATATAATATTTTATCGTACTCGTAACCAAGTTATTTTCAGCTGTAATTATAATAACAACAATGCGTGCACTAACGGTAACTCCACCAATCCTAATAGAGACGGCACGGACTTGCGGTGACAAGGCAGTACCACCTCAAGTTCCACTGGGAGCTAATCAGAGGATACGCAGGTTGTATGACCATGGTCCTGAATTTGCTAAACGGGATTAGGGGCTTGCAGCCGACTATTTTCTATGCTAAGAAAGTACCTCGTCTAGCTACTACCTATCTAGACATAATCATGCCTCTGTGGTGGAATTGGTAGACGCGGCAGACTCAAAATCTGCTGCCTTTCGCGGGCGTGCTGGTTCAAGTCCGGCCAGGGGCACCATTTCTTTGTGTATAGGGTTGGCTCCAACCACCCTATTTAAACGTTGACCCAAATCTTAAAAGGGGCGTATGTTTTTCGTAGCAAATTGGAAAATGCGGGGCGACATGGAACAGATCCAGGAGTGCATAACCAATTTCACCACCAACCAAAAACCCTATTTACGCCAATCTCATACGATTATTATTTGTCCACCCTACCCTTATATCCAACCCCTAGTTGCAGCAGGATTAACCGTGGGAGCACAAGACTGCTCTGCTAACCCCAACGGCTCCTATACAGGCGAGGTTAGCGCTAATATGCTTGCTGATATTGGCTGTAAGTATTTAATTATAGGCCATTCCGAGCGCAGAAAGAATTTTAACGAACAGCTAGACCTAATATCTGCAAAAATGGAAAAAGCCTTTGAAGCTGGCTTAAAACCAATAATATGCGCTGGCGAGCTAACCCAGGGCTTAACACCTGAAGCAGCATTGGATTTTATAACAAATGAACTAGAGCAATTACAAATAAGTCGTCTAAAATCGACTGGATTGCTTGCATATGAGCCTGTATGGGCTATTGGCACCGGACTGATCCCAACCAATAAACACATTTCGCACATCGCCACAGGTCTGCATCAATATACCAAAGGCAGCTGGCCAGTGCTTTACGGCGGATCGATTGACGTACATAACATAAGTGACCTAAAGTATGTTGCAGGGATCTCTGGTTTCCTGATCGGGGGTGCCAGTTTGCCGGCAGCGAATTTATTGGAGTTAATACGCTTATGTTCTGTGTGAAACGCAACTATGGAACTATGTGGGCATACTGGCTCATGCTGCTATTGACAGCGCTTATTACCACTGATGCACGAGCTGACGATGTGGCTATCCTGGTCATTGACCCAAAAGCAGTGGTTGAGCAATCTAAGGCGTTTCAGAGCATTCAACAGCAGATAGCGGATAAAAACGCCGATTATAAAAAGAAATCTAATACCCAGCAAGACACCTTAAAATCCGCTTACCACGCACTAGAAGAGCAAAAAAGTACTATACCTCAGCAAGAATACGAGCAGCGTAGCCGTAAGCTTATTGAGCAGGCCAAGGATTATAACAAAGAAGCGCATGCTAATAAGGCCATGCTCGACAATGCCTTATCCAAGGCTACCGGACAAATCGACCAGGTTATAGAAGGCATAATGGCGAATTACGTACACAGTCTTGGTTCAAAGGAAAAAAATAGGAAGATATTAGTACTCAATAAACTCAACGTAATCTATGCAAGCAATAGCATGGACATAACAGATAAAGTCCGCAAGGAACTGGACGATCGGTTGCCTAAAGTTCAGGTGCAGTTTGTGAGAGTGAATAGTGAAACAAGGGTCGAGCAGCGATGAATATACTAAAGAAATTCTCAAGATTGAGCGTGCTCCTTGCCTTGACTTGCTCGCTTCAACAATATGCGCACGCCAAACCATCAGAACGACTGCAACTTGGAGCATACGACCCCAAGAAACCAGTCACTATAGACGCAGATATCCTTAATTATGATCATACAAATAAGCTTGTTAATGCAGAAGGTAATGTTATAGCTGTGCATGAACAAGAGACGATATTCGCCGACAAAATGACTTATATAATAGATAGTAAAACCATCAAAGCCCAAGGCAACATAGTGTTACACAGAGGTGACGGCACTAAATATTATGCTCAAACAGCAAACCTAGATTTGGCACACGATGCTGGCACATTGCTGCACTTCACTGGGCGCCTTAATGAGCGCTCTGCTAAAATTACCGCTCACAACGCGGAAATGCTGAATAAAGATCTGTTGCAATTAACTCAGATGACTTTTTCCACCTGTCCAATTTGCCAGAATAATTGGATCACCAACACCCCATTATGGCGTATTGATGCAGACAAAGTAACCATGAGCCGCAGCAAAGAAAGGCTGGATTACGAGAATGCCACAATAGAAGTGCTAGGTGTGCCAGTTTTTTACACCCCGTATTTTTCTACACCGGCACCCGGAGCTAAGCGTAAAAGCGGGATATTACAGCCAGTGGTGCGCTGGTCCGAAGGACTTGGTGGCTCTCTTAAAATCCCGATCTATTGGAATATTTCACCGAACATGGATTTAACGCTGACCCCAACAATAACACGATTGCAGGGTATATTACAAATGCTAGAATTCCGGCACCGCACTCCTACTGGGCAGTATAAGCTGAGTGGTAGTTTTACTATGCCCAATACCGTGTTAGTTGACGATCAAAAGGTTAAACAAAAATACTTAGGACACGTACAGGGTGATGGAGAGTTTGAAATTGCAGGCAAAGGGTACATGGACGGCTATATAGGAGTTTCAGCAGCTAGAGTACATGATAAGGAAAAAACTTATCTTAAAAAATATCAGATAACCCAGCTTGATGTATTGCGTTCGCATTTGTATCATACTCATGCTGATGATAATTTGCTGTATAGCACTGAACTACTTAGCTTTCAGGGGCTCCGCCCTATAGATAATCTCAAAACTACACCAAGCGCTCTACCGCTATTTCAAGCCCAATACCAGCAAGATATCAAAGCTCTAGGAGTTAGACTTAATCATGAAGTGAATTTCTTGAATCTTGTTCGCCCGCAGTCAGCCAATTATCAGCATGTCAGCCTCAACACTATGGCGCAAAAGCCGATTTATCTGCCTTATGGGCAACAACTGGCTCTTTCTGGATTGTTGAGAGCTGATGGTTATAACATAGAATATAGGCCGCTCACCGTGCCGTTATCTCCGCAAGGTATGTTATTTAATGGCCAAGAGCAGGCCAATGGCCGCAATGGTCTTTGGCAAGCAGAAGCCGGAGCACTCTGGAGTTGGCCTATGATTGCAGATGCATATGCAGGCCCGGTGATTTTCGAGCCCATAGTAAGCGCCTATATTTCTCCTAAGCAAGCAGCGCCAAATAATGCGCCAAACGAGGATAGTCAGTATACAGAATTAAGCACTTATAATCTTTGGGATGGCAACCGCTATCTTGGCTTAGATAGGCTCGAAAGCGGTAAACGCTGGAGCTATGGAATGCGAGGGCATTGGCAGCTCGGCATGCCATACCTGCAACGCGCTACTTTTGTGATAGGCCAGCATCGTAGAATTGATGATGATATAGGCGCGCAGCTTAGCGCCACTTTGAATAAACGCATATCAGGTTATGTGGGCAAAATTGGGCTGGACAATAGCTATATCAGCATTATGGACCGTTTCATAGTGGATCATGAAAGCTTACGCTTGTTGCTAAACGAGTTTTATGTTAGACTGGACCGCGGAGATTGGGGCTCAGGGTTACACTATGTAACCATAAGGAGCGCTGTTTCTTCACCCGTGGCTAACCCTGGCCGGCGCCGACAGGAATTGGAATTGCATGGATGGTACCGTTTTTATGAAGATTGGTGGCTTTCCGCAAAGCTACGTACCAGGCTTGGTAGCGGGTCTAAAATAAACGGAGGCAGAATGGTGTATGATGGGATTGGCTTGCAATACCGTGGCGAGTGCTTAAATATATCGGCAGAAGCCGGAAGGGATTATACTCGCTTGCGGGACTTGAGATCATCTAACACTTATTCCTTGAGCATTCACGTACCAACTAACTTATGATTTGAGCAAAAAATGAGATTTATACAAAGTATTATTTTATTGGTGATAATGTCATTAGGGGTATGTGAACCAGCGTTCGCGTCAACCCATAACTATAAAATCAAGGCAGTAGTAAACGGTGAAGCCATAACCGACCTAGATTTGCGCAGGCGTGAACATCTATTGCTGGCCTTGCGGGGTGTAGCGCCAGGAACTAAAGTAGACTTTGGTGATCAGGTACTGAATATGCTGATCGACGAAAAACTCTTAGAGCAAGATGCTAAAAGTAAACGCATCAGTGTTGATGATGAAGAAATTGCGCATCATTGGAAAGACTTAGCCGCGCGAAACAAGGTTAGTGTCTTCGAATTGAAAGCGCAGATGCGTGCTAGTTACTTCGACATTCATGAATTTGAAAACCAATTACGTCACCATATTTTACAAGCTAAAGTGCTCAAACTGATCTTAGAACCTCAGGTTAATATTAGCGAAATGGAATTAGAAGAGCTAATACAAGCAGAGCAGAACAAAGATGGCAAGAAAACAAAATCTGATGCTCTAGCCGTGAAGCAAAGCGCAGCGCAGAAAAAGTTGATTTTACGCCTACGTTCTTATATACAGGAACTACGTGAGGCGGCCTATATAGATATACGCAGATAACTGCTTATTAGAGGAGATTGCATATGAGCAAAAAATTCAAACCAGATAATATGCCAACGTTGAGCCCATACCTTGCCGTTTTGGACGCCCAACGCTCGCTGGATTTCTACCAAAAAGCATTTGGGTTTAAGCTGCATTCCGAACCAATGCGTGATGAATCCGGGAAAATAGGGCATTGCGAGATGGAATTCCACGGCGCCTTTATTATGTTCTCTCCTGAAAGTAATTGGGGTAGCTATGCTAGTACAGTAAAAATGGTAGCACCCAAAACAATTGGCACTAGCAGGTCAGCCGCACTTTATGTTTATTGCCCAGATGTGGATGCGCTTTACAATCAAGCCATTGCGGCAGGCGCAAAAAGTATTGCAGAACCGCAAGATGCCTTTTGGGGCGACCGCTACTGCTCAGTAGAAGACATAGATGGTTACATTTGGTCGTTTGGCACTATTCTTGCGAATTAACGATACTTAGGCGTGCTGATTGGTTGATTTATAAGGCATTTCGTGATAGCATCGATGGGGTAGGTCCACTGGAGATTATCTATGAAAATTAGTGATTTATATGCCGTCTATAACGGCATGAATGATCCTCAAAACGGTGAAAATAATAAAAAATTACTGCTAGCTAATATGGACCTATTGGTTACAACGGCCAAAAATGATGTGATGGCGCTTGCTACAGGTGCGAGTAAGGAGTATTGTGATTCTGGTAATGCAGAGAAGGCAAAGCCGCAGGCGCTTATATTGCTGAAACGGTTGGGGCGTGAGCAATTAGGATGGCTACGGTCCGTTTCTCAGCAAATCAAACCAGAACACGAACCAGTTTTTGGCTGGGTGGGAAGGGGAGATTGGTCTGACCCTGCAACAAGGCAAAGAAATGCGCAAGAATGTATTGAAGGGCTTAACCGGGCCAAGGATCAGCGTAACACATCAAAGAAGGAAGCGCAGCGCAATGATTGGATCACATCACTGTATGATGCGTATAAACATCTCCAGGATCCAAATAAGCAGCAATTGCTGCGAGATAATTTGGATGCTTTGATTAATGCTGCCAAAACAGAATTGCAGAAGTTGGCTGAACGTGACGCCTTGGATGCTTTGCTCGAAGTAAAAGATTGGTCCTCTTCCCCTTCCTCTCAATATTTTTATTCTAATAATGTGGCTAAGGCCAAACCCCAGGCTCTAGTATTATTAACACTCCTATACTATGGGGACCAATCTAAACCAGGCTCAAAAGAACTATTGAAATCAGCACTTAGCATAGGCGCAGATACTGAAAAGGATCTCAAAGAAAGCGACATGCTTAAGGATGCCCGCAAAACATTCCTGGCGACCCTAACTCCACTGCAACTAGATTATATGCGGAACACAGAAATATTTGGTCTTGTTCCAGGAGTTGATCGCGACTCAGATATCAAAGAAAGAGCTAAAAAAGTGTTGTATGAGCGCTTCCGCAATGTAGAATCTGCGCACCAAAGTTGGGTGAAACGCTCGCAAGTGAGCACGTTGTTTAACGCCCATTTTGTCAACCAGATGCACGCAGAAGCGGAGAAAGATCTGAAGGCAAAAGAAAAGCCTGGGGTAGAAGCGACTTTAGACGCAGTAGCCAAAGCTAACTTGAAAGGGCTTTTCACTGTGCTGGCAAAAAATTTCGCCAAGGCTCAAGTGGTTTTTCAGGATGCTGAAGCGTTTGGTTACAATCTGCTGGAAACACTAATCCACCAATCTTTTGCTGAGCTAAGTTATTTTAATGCAATGAAAGAAGTAAAAAACCTTCACCCATCTTTCTTACAGGCTTACAATAAACACATAGTGGGTATAAAAGCCTTCAAAGATGGAAAATTTGTTAAACAAGGAGACGTTGCCAAACTTACAGATGAGCACCCTGGTGCCGCTATATTAAAGTTATCTGGCAGTCTAAATGGAGATATTTATGGCTACAGAAAAAGCATAGACAAAGGAGTGATGCTGCACAACATTATAATACAGCACCGTATTCACATCGAGATGCTTGAAATATACGCCAAGCACCTTCAGAATAACCCCAAGTTTCTGCAAGAACCTGAACTTAATTCCGAATTACAAGCGCACCTAAAGGATCGCAAAGCCAAGCTTTATGCCCTGGAAATGGTTTGCACTAGAAGCGATACCACAGCAGCTGCCATTGGTAAGCGAGCTATAGGCTTTGGCGCCGGCGCACTGCCTGGGCTCATAACTGCTGGCGGCAGCGCGATTGGCTTGGCGTTTGATAATGAGACCAAGAAAGTGGCGATGGAAGCCTTACAAGACTTAGGTAAAGGCTTGTTCGACAAATTTCGTGAAGGCTTAGTTGCCGGCAACCCTATCCTGGTTTCCTTGTGTGTTGGCTTATGCCTTGGTGCCTTTGGCGCATTCCTTAGCGCAGTGTCCGCAGCTGAGGCCGTTGCGCATTATAAACACCAACCAGAAGCTATTAAGTTATTCGAGAAAATATTGCTGGATAAGAGCTCGAAGAGATTGATTTAGCATTCAACACGGCTAGAACCGGCTTTAACTTTGCAAGTGAAAGCCATCCCACTTTTCTGGGAACCCCATGCCTACCTTATGCTCATAATTATAGGAGTATAACAGCTCCTTAATGTGTGTTTCAAAATTATTATCTGGAGCAATAACTGACAGTAGGATAGCAATGACAACAACATGAGAATACAATTTTCCTTTGTGAAATAATTCATCTCTACAAACAGCGTATCTTTTATCGGACTCTACTTTTAATGTAAAAACCCGATCCCAAACCCGTGCATGGTGAGCGCATAGGTTTCTAGTGTAGGTCAGCGATCTCATCCAAGATACCAGGTGCCTTTCTTTTATGCTGAAAAAAGCAGCAATATCCTTTCTTTCCTCAACAACTAAAAGACTTAAGATGCGTGATATAGCGCCCATAGATAAAGTTTCCATTAACATCCATGATGGAGGAAGTTCAGGGTAGTCATAAAAATCATAGTAATGCTGAAGAAAAATATCTTTATTTTTCTTCTCTACCGTGGATTCACGAATTGCCTGCAGAGCAATTTCATACCCATTGATAGGCTTATGCCCAATATGCTTTATAAAAATACCCTGCTGGTTGTACCAGAATGCGCCGTATTTAGAAGTCATTACAGAAGTGATAACACTTCTAAGCGCTATTTCAACGAGCTCAATAGTATTGAACAATAAAATTCTCAACTTTCTATCAAAAACATAGTGATCGAGAACTTTTTCAAAAGTGGTTCCAGTATGATACCTATCATCCTTGGTTTTAAAGTGATGAGTGTATCCTGATAATCTATAATATCCTATAAACTTCAGATAATGGATTGCTCGCTCCTCATCATCGATCACGATTCCACGGGACAGCAAGAGATTAATCTGATCTTCTATGCTGAGAGGTAATTTGTTAAATTGCTTCTTAAAGACCATAAAAAACTCGCCTGGTACGCTTCCATGGAGAGGCCGTGCGAGTATTGTTAACTGTAGCGTGACACAAACTACTCCTCCACGCAAGTAAAAACTGAATAAATCATACTAATAAAGCTGCGAAGGTCAAGACCCTATGTTGCTTGTTTCAATATCAGGGACCTTTCACGGAGT
Organism: Pseudomonadota bacterium; assembly: GCA_018242185.1. Classification (GTDB taxonomy): domain Bacteria; phylum Pseudomonadota; class Alphaproteobacteria; order Rickettsiales; family Midichloriaceae; genus SZAS-26. The sequence goes on along the minus strand of JAFECK010000025.1, from coordinate 5,733 downwards.
TAAGATTGAGTTAAGACGAACATAAGACTTTGTGTGTAATCAACTACAAACCAAGTATTCCTTCCAAATGCTGCATATCTGCAGGCGGTTCCGCAAAAAACTCCATATCCTCCCCAGTAAAGGGGTGGGCGAATTGCAGCCGCTGGGCGTGTAGAGCTTGCCTCCGCAAGGCCTGCACCACTTGCTTAGCCTCTTCACCCAAAGCGCTCAAATTATGGTTATAACTCCTCCCATATAGCTGATCCCCCACTATTGGGTGACGCTTGTGAGTCAGGTGCACACGAATCTGATGGGTTCTACCGGTTTCCAGGTTGCAGGTAACTTTCGCTATCGTATTATGGTAAACCCATTCCACTTTGTAATGTGTAACAGCTGACTTACCTTTGTTTGTATAAACCGCCATCTTAGTGCGATCTTGGCTACTACGAGCTATACGCGTAGCAATAGTACCGACTTTGGGGCTAGGCACTCCGTATACAAACGCTACATACTCTCTTTTTATCTGCCTGCGTGCCAGTAATGCCGAAAGTAACATATGCGCCAGCTCTTGTTTTGCGATGATCATCAAGCCACTCGTGTCCTTATCAAGACGGTGTATAATACCTGGCCGCCCGCTGGTAGGGCCGGAAATATTATGGCCCAAATAATGTAATAAGCCATTAGCCAAAGTATCTTGATAGTTGCCAGCACCTGGGTGTACCGTCAAACCAGCTGGCTTATTGAGAACTAGCAGATGTTCATCCTCATATACGATAACCAACGGCATGCTTGAAGGAGTTAATGGTGCGGGACCACGCACCTGCTCATAGCGCAGAAATAGCCTATCTCCGGCTTTGATTTTGTAATCCGCGTCTGTGATTTGCAAATCGTTAACATATAGCTTGCCATTTTGTATTAAGGCCTTAATCTTGGAGCGCGATAGGTTAGTTAATTGTGAGGCCAGGGCTACATCAACCCTTTGACCAATCATTTCAGTTGAGGCTGTTAGATTGTATTCAGTATGGGCAGTCACGTTGATACTAAATTTAATTTGTGAGGGATAATAATGATATATCGTAAGCAGAGGGAGATTGGCTTCCTCAAATTTTTTGTGTACATGATGGGAATCACTCTTATGGGTTGCGCCATATTCCTTGCATATGCTGTTTATAAACGAATTAGTATGCCCACACAAGCCCAAATGTTCACTCTTGCTGAGTGCCCAAGCGTGAAAGACGGGCATATGCCAAAAGTTAGCGTGGATGGCGATATTATAGCAACAGAAGTGCATGGCAGCAAGATCACTATATTATCTAAAAGTGAAGGGGATTATGCCTTAACTATTGTAGACTACTGTTATGGCACCACCACCACTTTAAAACCCATATTCTCGGTCAGCACACAAGAGCGCTAGGTAACAGGGCAGCTGACAATGCTTACTATTGCGCAGCAATCTTGCGGATCATCTGTAAAACGGCTGGACCGAGCTCAGGGTCGCGCGCAGCCATCTCGATGTTGGCTTGTAAAAAGCCTAGTTGATTACCACAATCATAGCGGTCTCCATGTAGCCGCAGCCCATAAAACGGTTGGCCACTCAGCAGATGTTCACGCATTGCATCTGTCAGCTGTACCTCGCCGCCACTGCCCAACTTACGCCCTTCCAAATGCTTAAAGATACCCGAATCTAAAATATAACGCCCTACTATAGAAATATTAGACGGCGCCTTGTCTGGCGCTGGTTTTTCTACCATGTCCGTAATGCGCATCACGGTGCCATTATCACCTTCAGCGCTTATTATACCGTACTTATTGCTGTCCTTGATGTTGATATCCGAGACCGCAATTATGTTACCGCCATTCTGTTCATATAGTGCCACCATCTGCTTTAGAAGCCCGCCTGGTTTGTCCGTGGCGAACAACTCATCCGCTAAAAGCACTGCGAATGGCTCATCATGAATTAAGTTCCGCGCGCACCAAACTGCATGTCCCAGTCCCATGGGTTGTTGCTGGCGTATAAAAATTATGTTGCCAGCGTCAGGCAGCCAATCTCGAGTAGCAGCTAGTGCTTGTGCTCTATCTTTTTCGTTTAGCGCATACTCAAGTTCAAAGACGTGGTCAAAATGGTTGGTGATGGCATTTTTGTTACGACCAGTTATAAAGATAAACTGTTCTATGCCAGCTTCTTTTGCCTCTTCAAATGCATGTTGAATCAATGGCTTGTTAGCAATTGGTAGCATCTCTTTTGGCATTGACTTAGTAGCTGGAAGAAAACGAGTACCTAAGCCTCCTACCGGCAATACCGCTTTGCGAATTTTTTTACTTTTGGTCACTTGCATGGTTTAGGTAATTACTGTAAACATGAGGAGGGAAGCTACAGGTAAGGAAGGAATATGTCAAGCAATATAGCACAAATCGACGATAGTGATAACGGCCTAGAACGCTTGAGTTGGCTGCGGCTTATGCGCACCCCGAGAGTTGGCCCTGCGACGGCACGGCGCCTAGTAAATATGTTTGGTTCGGCGGCGATTGCTGTGTTGAATGCGCCTAGCCTTGCTCGTAATGCTGGTGGGGTTTTGCGAATACCAAGCTTGCGGGAAGCGCAAATTGAACTGGAACGCTGTCATAAGTTTGGCGCAAAAATGCTTATCCTAACAGATAACGCTTATCCCAGAGCTTTCCAAGACTTGCCAGACATGCCACCTATTATAACAGTAAAAGGCGATCCCAAACTGCTTAATATGAGGCAAATAGCGATTGTAGGTGCACGTCATGCATCTGCTGGTGGAATGAGCCTGGCAACTCGATTTGCAGATGAGCTCGGTAGAGCAGGCTTTGTCACAACTTCGGGGCTAGCCAAAGGCATCGATATCGCAGCACATAAAGGTGCCCTTAAGCATGGCACTATCGCAGTTATCGCCGGAGGTATCGACAATGTTTACCCTAAGGAACACCTTTCATGGTATGAACGCATAGGCAGCGAGGGGCTGATTATTTCGGAGCAACCGTTTGGCTGCACGCCAACGGCAAAACTCTTCCCCAAGCGTAACCGGCTGATTGCCGCTCTCTCGCAAGCAGTTGTCGTAGTGGAAGCGGCGGAACGTTCAGGCACGCTCATTACTGTACGGTTCGCTCTGGATTACGGACGGGAAATCTTAGCTATACCCGGCTCTCCGCTGGATTCTCGTTCATATGGCACCAATGCACTTATCCGCCAAGGCGCAACATTAGTCACTTGCGCTGATGATATGCTTGAAGTGTTGTTGCGCAATGCTATAAATGAGCCCACTATAACAAACAGTAATAGCAGTACTCCAACTACTACAAAGATTATGCACCCCATAGACAGCGACGGTAGCCGTAATAGGGCAAGGCAAGCTCTATTGCGCCACCTTTCTTATACTCCATGTGCATTTGCTGAGCTATACGAGCTGTTAGACGGCGATACGCAAGAACTGGCGGTATTGCTGATAGAACTAGAGTTAGCTGGACTGATCCAGCGCAGTGCGGATAATAAGATTAGCCTAGCGCCGCTATCAGAGACCGGGCTTTAGTTATCATCATCACTGAGCTCAGTTATAGTCGGAGAAGTGCTCTTACCACGATCACCACCGCGTCCATGCCCTTCTTTTCCCTTATTAGCTCGCTTTTTAACATGAGTTCCTTCGGGCAACACACTAGGCAATCCTGACTCGGCCATTTCTTCCATTATTGAAGCTTCCTCTGCTTTACTCCGTTGTTCAATCATTTCGCCTAAGTTAGTTTGGCCTTCTTTTTGTTCCACCTCTTTCTGCTTACCGCGGCTCTTGCTTTTTTCCTCTTTTCTACGCTCTTCTTGCATATCTTTCCTATCTGCTTTGCCATACTCCACCCATCTTTCTTCACTCGCTCTATAGCTGGAATAAGAGATCATCGAGCATAATCCAACCCCGCCAATCATGGCTGAGCCATACATCAATATTCCCAGATAATAGTAGTTGGCTATAGCATTGGCCAGCAAGTAACTCGTGTAAATCCCACCGACTGCTGTAACACCAGCAAAGAGCACTGAGACACCAAGTAAGAAATCTGCTTTCCAAAATATAGCGTCATGGTTACGAATTTTTGTGCCAAAAGTGGCTAGCCCCTTTTTTGTTGCGCCCCATGCTGGACCTACCCCAGTTTTGAATGGCGTCCAGACTGTTTCTGAAAACGGCGTACCAATATTTTTATCCCACGGCTCAACAATCTTCTCTCGCCAAGGCTGTTCTAAATAAGGCGTCCAGACATTATTAATCCAAGCATCTTTAATAGCACCAGCCCCGCTTTTGATGCCGCCGCCTGCCCACTTGCCGAATCTTATAAGTTCGCCAGGCGTTTGCTCTTTCTTTGCTGACTTTGCTTTTTTATCTCTTTCCTTCATCCATTCCCCCCATAACTTATCTCAATAGAGTTCACTTTTATCCGCATCATACGCTATTTATAATAATGCTCAACTAATATCACGTTTTTATTAATACCTTATGTTAAATTCCTTATCCTCGTTTCTAATTTCTCCAGGCTGACCGGAGGTTTGATATTATGAAACTGGCTATACTCGACAATTTGATAATATGCCTGCCTGGCCTTTTTAGGCTCACCTTTGTTATCGTAAGTAACTGCTAAGTTGTATAGGTAAAACAATTCTGTTGGCTCCAGTGCCACAGCGCGCTGCAAGTAAGATATCGCTTGATCATAACGTCTCTGTTTTGCATAAACGATCCCGATTTGCCCTATTACAGGCGCAAAATTGTTGTTGACCTGTTCTAGCGCTAATAGTTCTTGTAAGGCTTTGTTTGGCTCAGTAGACGCCAGTAAAGATAAGTAATTAATCAGCGCCTTATGATTAGAAGGGTTTTGTTGTAAAACTTGCTTATACAGCGGCTCAGCTTTATCATACTGGCCACGCTTGTGGTATAGAGTTGCCATGGCATAACGCACCGCAGTACTATCCGGCTCTAGTGTTAGCGCTTTTTGATATAAAACTAGTGCAGCTTCTAAATGCCCAAGTTGGCTTGCCTCATAGGCCTTGTTGGCTACATCATCAAACCTCTCAGCCGACTGAGCACTATCATCAGAAGTGCTGATGTTAAATGACGCGCTGCTTATGGCTTTACCACTATTTAAGTTTATATTACCCCTCGCCTTTGCCCGATCTATCTTTAAATGTTCGTTTTTATCCCCAATTGGTTTGACTGCTTCATTCTTGATGATGTTAATAACCTCTTGCTGAGGCACCTGTATATCAGGTGTTTTAATGGGCAGCGGCTGAACTGGCTGTGGTGTTGGGCTGGGCATAGCCACCGGCGCAACTACTAATGGTTCTGCCTCTGGTATTTGGGAACCTGTCTGAGTGGAGGGCGACACAATGTCGGGAACGGCGCTACCGCCCGGCATGACCTCATCCGTCCATGCAACCGACACCCCAATCACGCAGCACACCACGGCTATCGCCGCGCAATGCGCTGCATTCAACTTCCCCAACATATTCCCCTCTTGTAAGCGTGAACCTATCCCTGACAACCATTAATACATTGGACTAAAAGTATATCAATTACAGGTTCCATAATTATTAAGGGTAATGATTGAGGAAATATTGTCAATATATTGTGGCTATCTTAACAGGGCCGCATCATAGGAATTTGAACGCGACTCAATTGCACAGCAAAAATTGCCTTGTTTATTCGCCAACCCCCGCTTCTGCTAACACCGGCACTATGTTAATCACTACCGGCGCTG
>JAFECK010000024.1 GCA_018242185.1 Pseudomonadota bacterium | reverse complement strand
AATGTCGGCAAGTTAGATGCGATTAAAAGCGCGACTGCGCAGGCGAACTCCCTACAAGCACAAGAGGAGCCAAAAAAACCAACGCGACCTGCGCCCATGCCAGACGGCACTACTACGCCATCAACTGCAAAACCACAGCCATCACAGACTGCAACCACAACGGCAGCTACAGCTAAACCAGCTACCTCTACTGCTACATTATCGACCTCTTCTACTTCTAGCAGTATAGCTAGTACCGCAACAAGTACCACAATTGGTACACCGCCAAAAGTAGAAAAACCGAAACTAGACACCACTGGCTTTGTTGATGCTACTGAGTGGCGCCGCGATCAAGCAAAAAACGGTCCAGGTCTTGCTGGCAAGATGAACAGCGTTTGGACTGGCCCGGGAGGAGTGGGCGAAGCATGGACCAATATACGTAGCTCATTTATGGACGGCAACAAAATGGGATCTAAGGATATGGGCAGCTACAAGCCGTTTAGCAATGTCTGGATCCCAGTAGTCAACCATGTGACAGATTTTGCGAGCCAAGCTGTAAAATGGGCTACCAACGGTGCTGCCGTTGCTGCTGAAGTGGTAACTAAAACCGCATCTGGATTAGTACAAACCGCAGCTAAGGTTTGCGCTTGGCCTTTGGATGCGGCCTCTGAAGCCGCCGCTAAAGCACAAGAACGTGGGGAAATAGGCAAGAGCATAGGGTACAGAGCACTCGCTATGACAGTTGGAGCTGCAGGTAAGGCTATTGCTAATACTTTAGAGATCGCTGCTAAAACAGCGGAAGTTGTGGGTAACGTTGCATCTAAGACAGCTAGGCTCGCTGGAGATGTTGGTTATCTAGCTATGCATCCAGGCACTGGCTCTGCATGGATAAGAGTTGGCACGTCTGCTGCTGCCCTAGCCGGAGAAGTCGTGCGCGGCGCTGGGCAAATTATCAGTAAAACCGCTGAAGTAACTAGGGATTTCTTCAACAAAACCGATATCCCAGTGATAAGACAGGTAGCAACAGTTGCGCTAGCACCAGTGCAAGCTGTAGGGATGGTCCTAGAGCACACACCTAGCGCCATAGCAAGTGCAGTCCATAATAAAACTGGAGAGAAAAACCAAGAAACAGTTGGCGAATCTTTACGGCGGAAAATGGAAAATTCTTGGAAGGAATTTGTCAGGGGTGTAAAGAATGACTTAGCGCAGTTGGATTTAGGCACACCTAGAAAATATACCAGCCAGGATAATATGGCGGCTGCTAACACCGCTGTGGACAGAGAGGCAAAGAATGCACTCCAACATGATCCTAAGCAAAGTGTTACCCAGAATGACATAGCAAAAATGGATCCAAGCCCTACTAAAGAGACTTTAGGCAAGCTATACAGCACCAAAACAGATGAGCAAACTAAGGAAAAAATAGAGCAACAGGGCAAGTACTTACGTGCGCAAGCAAAAGAACAAACGGTAAGTGGTCACATCAGCGCTGTGCGAAATCAGCAAATAACCGAAACAGGGAGTAAAGAAGGCATCACCGAAGATAACAAGAGTAAAACGCAGACTGACCTAGAAAAAAGAAAAACTGCATATACCGACAAACTTGCTGGAATAGAGCAAAAATTGAAGGGTGCAAAAGGTGCGTCAGAAGTAGACACCTCTTCTTCTACCAAACCTCCATACGGCAAGAGCAATGCGAAACGAACTGAAGATAAATCAAATACGGTTGCATAATAAGCACCTAAAGGCCATACTTGGCTAGCTTGTCCTGCTCACCATTATGCTCCTCCGCGTTAGGCAACGCCTCTTTAGACTGAGTTATATTAGGCCAGTGCTTGGCGTTTTCCTTGTTGATTTCCATCCACTGGATCAATGAAGGATCTTCTGGCTTAATAGCTTCGGCTGGGCATTCCGGTTCGCACACTCCGCAGTCTATACAAGCCTCTGGATCAATAGCTAGCATGTTGGGCCCTTCATAGAAACAATCTACCGGACAGACCTCAACACAATCAGTAAACTTACATTTGATACAATTCTCAGTTACTACATAAGCCATAATTTTCTCTCATCCCCCGCTTGCTTTTTAATCTAAAGTTATATATGGTGTTGCTCAATGCATTATAAGAGGTACTTGCGTGATACGCAAGTTTCTTTTATTTGTGTATTTTGGTGTGCGGATGTGGCGGAACTGGTAGACGCGCTAGACTTAGGATCTAGTGCCGCGAGGCGTGGGGGTTCAAGTCCCTCTATCCGCACCAATTTTCTTTTGGGGTTCTAGGAGTATGCCGATTTTGATCGTCGAAACAAATGGAGATGTTGCTGCTAGCGCTGATAGCATAGGTGCTTCAGTTGTCTACCAAATATTGGATGCACAAAGAATCCTTTATGAACACATCAAGGTATCACATATTGGTGCGGTTGCCCCGACAGCATGGGTTGGTCTAGATTCAGTAGATTATGAGGGGCTGATCGTTATTGGTGGGATTCTCGAAGGAGATACTCATGATATGGCGTTATTTCATGAATGCGCGCGGAACATTCATGACGTAGCTATGCAGCACTCCATAGCCTTAGGATTTGGTTTGGTCACTGCTAATAATAAGAAAGCGCTCCAGGAAAAGATCGTAGCGGCAAGTGGTCAGGCCGCGCTATCCTGCGTAGAGGTTTTACGTATAATTGACCATTACCGCCTACTAATCGGTGAACCAGATGACGTCGCATACCAAAACTGAAAAGGCTGATATTTCCATTGCTGCACGGCATAGAGCTAGATTGTTGGCCGTGCAGACGGTATATGCTATGGATATAGCAAACTTCCACAACACCCCTCAAGTAGTCTCGAGCATCCTGGGAAACAAAGAGGCCTTCTTACGCAAAGTACCAAAGAAATCCAACATAGATCAGCCCTACTATCTAGAGATCATTAAAAACACTGAGCAATCATTGGATACGTTGGATGCAGCCATAGAGCCGAACTTAGCAACCGGCTGGCGTGTAAGCCGCCTGGGCACAGTGGTAAGGTCTATACTGCGAACCGCAACCTGTGAAATACTGATTTTACGCAAAACCGACTACCCTATCATTATCAACGAATACTTGGAAATCGCAAAAAACCTTAATCATGCAGGAGAGGCCGGATTTATTAATAAGGTGTTAGATTCGATCTCGCGTCAGCTGCAACCAGCTAAAAGTCATACTACAGAGACTTCCAAACAGACCTATACACCATTATTTGAGATAACCCTGCATAATTCTCTAACGCGCAAAATCGAGAAATTTGTGCCAATTGATCCCAACATGGTGTGTATATATGCATGCGGGCCCACGGTATATGACCGCCCACACCTAGGCAACATGAGAGCAGCGGTAGTGTATGATTTGCTCTTCCGCCTAATGCGCGAATGCTACCCTGCAGTGCGCTATGTTCGCAATATCACTGACGTTGATGATAAAATCATCGCTGCTGCTAACGAGCATGGTGTGGACATTAAACAGCTGACTGAGCGGTATACAGCATATTACCACCAAGACGTTGCAGCGCTAGCATGTTTACCGCCCACGGTAGAACCTAGAGCAACACAGCATATAAGCGATATGGTGAAGATGATCGAAACACTAATTGCTTCAAAACACGCTTATGTGGCTCAAAACCACGTGCTCTTTTCGGTAATAAGCTTTGCGGAATACGGCAAACTAGCCGGCCGTACTCAAGAAGAAATGATAGCAGGTGCAAGGGTGGAAGTTGCGCCATATAAAAAGAATCCTGGTGATTTTGTATTGTGGAAACCAGCTAAGCCTGAGGAAGTGCAAAGTAGCTTTGACAGCCCTTGGGGTAGGGGGCGTCCTGGTTGGCACATTGAGTGCTCGGCTATGAGCAAAGCCCATCTAGGCGAAGAGTTTGACATACATGGAGGCGGCGCAGATTTGATGTTCCCTCATCACGAAAATGAAATTGCGCAGAGTGCTTGTGCCAATGAACATAAGGGATTTGCTAGATATTGGATACATAACGGCTTCTTAACAGTAAATGGCGAAAAGATGAGCAAAAGCTTAGGCAATTTTTATACTGCTCGTGAATTATTGGAGAAAGGTATTAGCGGCACAGTGCTGCGCTATTTCTATCTGACAACACATTACAGGAAACCCCTGGATTACAGCGAAAAAGCAATTGCCGATGCCAAACGCGCAATTGAGAAGTTTTACGGAGTGCTGCATAACCAAGGTAACATAGGTGTATCCACTGCAGATAATAAACGCGAAGTATTGGCCGCTCTTGCTAGCGACCTCAATAGCAGTAAAGCGCTCGCACTGCTTCATGAATATGCAGCGCAAGCCGCAGGCGGTGATCAAGAAGCATTACTGCGCTTACAAGCCGGCTGCGACTTGTTAGGATTAGATATGACCCAATACAGCCAAGAAGTTAAAACGCAGGGCAACGACGTGGTGCCAGAAGAGGTATTGCTCTTAGCACAGCAGCGGCAGGAAGCAAAAGCAAATAAAGATTGGAAGATGGCGGATATGATCAGGATGCAAATTGAGCAAATGGGCTATAGTATCAAAGATCGGCCTGATAATAAGTTGGAAATAGGCCGCTTGTAGTCCGCACTGTTTAATGCTAGCATCCTAATGTGATGTATTTATTGGTATAGAGCATGGCAAGTAAAGGTGAAAAAAGCAGCGACAGGGGAGAACTGGAAGGTAAGTCGGGCAAGAGCGATATAACTGGGGCGACTGCGAGCGCTGCTGAAAAGATAGGGACAAAACTTCACGAGAGCGGCGTCCAATCTGTGGGCAAGGCTGATCCCAGCTATTCCTTTTCTCCACCGACAACTGGAAAAGATGTGTCTCAAGAACGTGGCCGCGGCTAGTAGCATTAACTGCACCACAAATTGACAAGCTAGACAGATTAGGTTAGAATGCTGGCCTCACTAACCTGTAAATGCATACGAAATAATGATAAAGGTACAAAAAGCATCTTATATTGGCATTCTGTGGTTCCTTCTCAGCCTCATTTGCAGCAACACTAATGATATCGCTGCCAAACTATTGGTAGGTGCCTTGCCCGTTTGGGAAGTTGCCTATCTACGCTTCTTCTTTGGAGCCTTATCATTACTTCCCTTTTTACTCTTAAATGGACGAGCAAGCTTTGCCACTCCAAGAATCGGCATTCATATAATCCGTGGCAGCCTATTGTTTGCTGCCATAACCATGTGGACTTATGGCGTGAGCGTTGCGCCACTTATCAGTGTGACCACCTTAAGCTTCACCGTGCCAATCTTTACTTTACTACTGGCGCCTATATTCCTCAAAGAGAAGGTAGGACGTGCACTTTGGTGCGCCACTATAGCAGGCTTTGCCGGCGCGCTATTGGTGCTGAACCCTGCGGCTTTTGATTTCAATCCCTACTCATTTATCTTGCTCATGGCCAGCTTCATGTTTGCCAGTTTAGACGTAATAAACAAAAAATACGTACTAAAAGAAACCATGCTAAGCATGCTGTTTTACTCGGCACTAGTCACCACGATACTCGCAGCACCATTAGCTGCAACCGTTTGGGTGACTCCAGATGCAGCACAGCTTGCTGTGCTAGTACTACTTGGAATAGGTAGTAATGGGATATTATACTGCTTGCTCCAAGCATTCACTCTAATGAGCGCTTCCTCGCTTGCGCCTGTACGCTACTTGGAATTACTGTTTTCAGCGCTAACGGGATATTTCTTCTTCCATGAAATCCCAAGTTGGTCTGTATACACAGGTGGACCGCTAATCGTAGCTTCTACCTTGTTCATCACATATACTCAAACGCAGCAAGCCAAACGAAAACAACGTACGTAAAAGCCATACTATTGATACTGGCAATTATTTGGTATACTAGAACAAGTAATAATTAACTATAGAACGCTAGCATGCTACTCACTCTCCACATTAGTAACTTTATTTTAATAGATAAACTACAGCTTGATTTTAAAGCTGGGTTTAGCGCAGTTACTGGAGAGACTGGTGCAGGCAAGTCGATCATCATAGATGCGCTTATGCTAGCACTGGGTGAAAGACTAAGCGGCAGGTATAGCAGAAACCAGAGCCATCCTACCGATTTGACTGCAGAGTTCGATATCCGCAATACTCCACAAGCTAAGGAGTTGTTGGCAGAGAATGAGCTAGCGATAACCGATTCTTTGGTGATTAGGCGCGTTATTAGCCAAGACAGCCGAAGTAAGGCCTTTGTCAATGACACTTTAGTCAGCTTGGGCTTTGTACAGAGGCTTGCCAAACAGCTGATAGAGGTAGCTAGCCAACATGAACACCAGGCGCTCCTGCGGCCGGAATTACAGCTTTCTATTCTTGATCAATATGCCAAACATGATCTCGCCATACTAAAAGCGAAACACAGCACTATGGTTGATATACATAAACGATATGCTGCAGCTCAAGAGGAGTATAACAAAGCAATGCAAGAACGCGGCTACTTGCAATATATGCAAGAAGAGCTCTCTGCTCTGAATCTCAAGGAAGGCGAGGAGGAGGAGTTATTAGCCAAACGCAAGCTGCTTGTTGAGAGCAGTAAGATCATCGAATGTCTGCAGATTGCAATATCGGAGCTGGCTGGAGAAAAAGGCGCGATCGCCAGGGTGAATAATGCCTGCCGCGCTTCCAGTAAAATCATAGATGTGATAGAAACACAGAGCGCCGATATGGAACGCATAGCATCTGAGCTGGAAGAGATAGCTGCCACGCTCCAGGAGCGTGGCGCTGAGGCTGCTCACGTCTCATCTGATGCTGATGCTATCGAAGGGCGGCTGTCGAACTTGCGTGACACGGCGCGGAAATATGGAATAGAAGTTGCGGGGCTGGTGGATTATTTAGCGCAAGTAGAGAGCAAGTTAGCGCTCATTAGTGATAACAATAAAGTAGTGGCTGACTTAGAGCAACAGCTCCAGGAGGCTAAAGCGAGCTATCTACAGATCGCTCACGAGATCCAAGCCAGCAGGAAGAAAGCAGCTGGCCAGCTGGAAGGAGCAATGCGCACCGAGTTAGAGCAGTTGAAAATGCCTGATGCTGCGGTGCATGTCGAGTTTAGCGAGCGGGAAGAGGAGTATTGGAGTGAGGCTGGTATAGATAAAGTGGCTTTCAAGATCCGCACTAACCCTGGCCTACCAATGGAATGCATCAGCAAGGTGGCTTCTGGGGGTGAGCTATCACGCCTAATGCTTAGCTTCAAGGTGTTGTTGTCTGGGGTTAACGCGCCAGCGATTACGATATTCGATGAAGTGGATGTGGGAGTTGGCGGCTCTGTGGCGGACAGTATTGGCCGTAAGCTTGCCAAGCTTGCAGGTTCGGCGAGCTCTACTCAGGTTCTATCTATTACCCATCAACCGCAAGTGGCTGCACATGCTGACCACCACTATCTCGTGCAAAAACAGCTCGGACAACATGGCAACACCGTCAGCATCACTCTGCTTGAGCCAGAGGAGCGCTGCCAGGAGGTTGCGCGCATGCTTTCTGGGGAGGTGATAACGCAAAGCTCGCTGGCCGCAGCCAAAGATATGCTCCAAGGCGTGCGGGTGGCTTGAGATAAGATTATCAGGAAAAGTTCTGCAATGCTTTCGTTTCACTGACAAGCGCAATAAGTAAGTTGGCCCTAAAGGGCCAACGATGAGTGTAGTACCGGTTCTTATGTCATGCATTATTTTGCTGGCTGTCGCCAGTAAGGCGCTTGCCAGCTGCACTGCTGCATTGCGTTTTACCTCTTGCTGCACTGTATGCAATAGCATGTTAATTGGAGCTCGCGGCGAGGTTTTGCAAAATGTGCTCAAAAACCCGAGCAGCGAGATTCAACTACAGGCTGCATATGCAATAACATAGAGGCTATGCATCATCACAACCGCGCTCGCAATCAGAGATGCAGCGTCCTTCGCGCCGCTCTACTTCTTTTGCTAACCTTTCAAAGCAACAATACGGCTCAACCGACAAACTCTTGTTTCTGTGGCCGGTATCACGACGCTTCCTGAATTCTACTATGTATCCCTCAAAAACCTTATAGTAAAATGCTATGGATTCACCACACAGTGCATCCACATAACAATATTTCACATAACCGTGCTTATATAAGAAGCCAACAGTTTCCATAAAGTCCAGAAAATTAATCAGAGATACTGCCTCTTTTTCTTTACCCTGATTATTAAACACTTCCATAATCTTTTCTGAGATATTGTGGATTCTATCTGATTCGCTTTCATTAGGTTGTGGCTTTTCTAGTTCAAATTCACGGAGCACAATTTTTGCCCTCTCTAACTCTTCACTTATCCAGCGTTCATCAAGTTGAAGAAAGAAATGAGCTTCATTATCTCTGTTTATCTCACCTATTTTGATATATGCTACAACTACTAACCATAGAGTACCTAGCCCTGTCAACCAGTAGTAGAACGAGTTAAGCGGATAGTTTTCATCACCTTTATTATCTTGATAATTCGGATCAACTTGACATTTTTTTTCTTCACACTTTTTTACTGTCTTTTGGGCCTTTTGACATTCGTGCATTGTAACTCTTTCTTCACTTTGATCATGCTTGCAGCCAAAGACAGTGCATGTTAGTGCCTCTAGAGAATATCGTGGATTATACACTAAACACGTGCTTAATAATGCAGTAATGGCGAAAATTATAACAAACCACCAAATCATCGTACGACGATTCCACTCATCCTTTATGCAACGCCCTAGATCCTTTAAAAACTGCATACAACCTCCGTTATAATATACATAATTCGTATGTTGCCAGCAGGAGGTTGCTATATGGTTAATGTGGCTAAGAAAGCTAATACTCTACAACTACTAATGCATCTTCTGCCCGTTCGCCACTTCTCTCTCAACTGTGGCCAGGCAAATAGCGCCATTGTCATCGCTAAATCCTAGCAAGAGGAACTGGGACACAAACCCAGCAATATTCTTCTCCCCCAGGTTGATGCAGCCTATAATCTTCATACCCTGCAGCTTTTCAATGGTATAATGCACCGTCACCTGCGCCGAAGTTTGCAGCACACCTATTTCCGGCCCAAAATCCGCCCACACCTTATAGGCTGGTTTCTTAGCCCGTGGAAATTCTTCTACCTTTATTATAGTGCCAGAGCGTAGCTCAACTTGGGCAAATTCTTCGTAGGTTATGGTTTTCATGTCATTCCTTGGTGTTTATGCAAGCGCATTCTAATAATTTCCAAGCCCTTATGCTACTTTTTATTTTGCTTATAACACATTATATGCACATAGTTTGCATCCCGCAGATCTATGGCATGCTGCAGCTGGGCCATCGCCTGATCTGCCATTTGCCGCGCTGGCCGCAACAGCTGTAGTACCTCAATCTCGAGAATCTCTATATTGGCATCACCAACCTCACTAACCAGCGCCACCCACTCATGTCCCGTGCTATCCAGGCCAAGCAGGGTAAGCTGGTTATCCACAACGCTAAGCGTGCCCAACATATAGTGCCAATGTGATTGATGGCGGGTGCGGCATAAATACATACCACTGGCTGGGTAGTGCAACGCATTGGCCAGCGTTATGGATATTGCACGGGGTTGCTCGCTAGCTGGCTGGCCCTGTATACTGTATTGCCTGCCTAACAAGTCGTTAGCGAGTGCTATCAGCCCAGAGTTTAACAACTTCTTGATGTGCGATGATGAAACTTCCATCCCTTCATAACTTATCTGGCGGACTTGGTTATAGCTAAACCCTAACCTAGGAGCGCTCTCAGCGAGCATCGAGGCGTTGCCAGAGCGTTTACTACCAAAGCAAAAATCATAGCCCGTCACCACGGATTTTGCGGACAACATGTCAACCAACACCTGTTGGATAAAATCTTCTGCACTGATACAGGAAAACTCATGAGAAAAATGGATCACTACGGCTAGATCTATTCCACAGCGCTCAAGTAAAGTTAGCTTATTGCTAAGATTGGTGAGTAGGTAATGCGGCTCTTGGTTAAACAACAACTTAGGATGTGGCTCAAACGTGAGGGCAGCGCACACTGCATTTTGCTGGCTTGCTGTTTGTTTAGCCAGTCTCAGTATTTCCTGATGCGCCACATGCACTCCATCAAAATTGCCGATAGCTAACGCGCAGTTTCTACCCTGTAGCGTTTGTTTTACTTGCTGTTGATAATCCGTTAAAGGATAGCCTATGTTAATGATTTTCATTATTTTCTCAAAAACTTATATATATGCTATGCCACGAGCTACAAGGCTAGCAGGGCCGGTCATCATTACTTCCCCACTCGCCAGCAGCTCAATCTCAAGCTGTCCATATTGCAGATGTACTGTCACGTTAGCATCCAGGAGCCCCAATTTATTACCAGCCGCAACAGCCGCGCAAGCAGCGCTACCGCAAGCAGATGTTTTGCCAACGCCGCGCTCCCAAGTATGTAAGTGGATATGCCCTTTGTTTGTTATGACAGCAAAGCTAACATTCGCTTGTTGAGGGAAAATAGAATGATGCTCGATAGTCCGTCCAATACTAGCTAGGTCTATACCTTCCATATTTGGTACGAAGAACACTACATGTGGATTGCCCATATTGACGCAGGCCCCTTGTGGCAAACGCAGCCCAAAGTTCACATTTAGTGGATTATCTACTTCCCGCTCTAGCGGTATGTCTTCCCAATCATACAGTGGCATACCCATATTTACTGCAAATTTGCCACCCGCAAGCTTAGTCGCCTTCAGAACTCGATCTCCTACAGAAACATTGCATGTAGGCTGCCCAAGCAATAGAGCAACACATCTGGTCGCATTACCGCATGCCCCTGCTCGGCTGCCATCAGAATTATAAATTTCCATGACGCAGTCCTCCCTTTCACTAATTGGTTTTTTTAGTATTATCAATTGGTCGCAGCCGACACCTAAATGACGATCAGCAAGGAGTATTATGTCATCAGTTGTAGGAAGGGCCAACTTGACATCAGAAGCGTGATAATCTACGATGACGAAATCATTGCCGAGCCCATGCATCTTAATAAAGGGAAATTCCATAAATGTCTTTGTAAGTAGTTGCATTGAGTATGTGATTATTATATGATGGCCCGCAAGTTTCAAGATTTTTTAAAAAGAGGTAACCATGAAAACACCTAAGAAAGAAGCAGGTTCACTATCTATGCCCCCATATCAGGAGGTCACGGTAGTTATGACTGATGGCACAAAGTTCACCACTCGTTCCACTATGCTAAGCAAAGGCGGAGAGGAGCGTATCCTCAGGCTGGACGTTGACCCTAAAACCCATCCAGCGTGGATAGGCAGAGGCAACACTGCTAATCAACGCAGCAGTAAAGGCAAGAAGTTTAACGATAAGTATTCTATGAATTTTGTGGACGTAGCTGAGACAAAATAAGTGCCAGCGAGAAAATGCTAATATAAGGTCAACCATGCTAATACAAGGTGACACAGGAAAGTGGGAAGTTATTTTAGGACTTGAGGTGCACGCTCAGGTGAGTTCTGAGTCTAAACTTTTTTCTGCTTCTTCCACTGCTTTTGGCGCTGAGCCTAATACGCAAGTTTCCTTTATTGATGCAGCCCTACCCGGAACGCTGCCTGCGTTGAATGAGAAATGCGTAGAGCAGGCTGTGCGCACTGGGCTAGGTTTGAATGCTAAAATCAATTTATGTTCTGTTTTTGATAGAAAACATTATTTTTATCCTGATTTGCCGCAAGGATATCAAATATCTCAGTTCGATCATCCAATAGTAGGAGAAGGGTTGGTTGAGGTGGATTGTGAGGATGGTTCATCTCGCCAAGTGCGTATTACCCGAATTCACCTAGAGCAAGATGCTGGCAAAAGCATGCATGACCAACATCCCAGCGAGAGTTTTATAGACCTTAACCGCGCTGGTATTGCGCTTATGGAGATCGTTACTGAACCAGATATGCGCAGCAGCCAAGAGGCAGGAGAGTTTATGAAGAAGCTGCGCTCAATTCTTCGTTACTTAGGCACTTGCGATGGTGATATGGAGAAAGGATCACTGCGCTGCGATGCTAACGTTTCTGTGCGCCGCCAAGGCGAGCATAAATTTGGTACACGGGTAGAGATTAAAAACCTAAACTCTATACGTAATCTTATTAGAGCTATAGATTATGAAGCAGGACGTCAGGTTGAGGTGCTTGAAACTGGCGGCAGTATAACGCAGGAAACACGCTTATTTGATACCAACTCTGGGCATACGAGACCGCTTCGTTCTAAGGAAGACGCTAAGGATTATCGATATTTCCCAGATCCAAACCTATCCCCATTAGTATTAGAGAGCGCCTATGTTGATGAGATACGTCGTACTTTACCTGAAATGCCAGATCAAAAAAAGCATCGTTATATAGATAAAATGGGGCTTCCAGCATACGATGCTTCTGTGATTGTGGCTGACAAAGCTGTGGCGGAGTATTTTGAGGCTGTTGCTAATAAATGCGATCCTAAGCTAGCGGCTAACTGGATTACAGCAGAATTGTTTGGCAAGCTCAACAAAGCTGGTTTGAGCATTGAGCAATCTCCGGTACATCACATAAAGTTGGCCGAGCTGATTGGATTGATTGAAAGAGGCGTAATATCAGGTAAAATCGCTAAGCAGGTGTTTGAGATTATGTTCGAAACTGGCGAAAGTCCTGCAGTGATTGTGGAGCGTGATGGCTTAGTGCAGGTTACTGATGATAGCGCGATTGAGAAAATGGTAGCTGATGTCTTAGCAGCTCACCCAACTGAGGTGGCGGATTATAAAGCTGGAAAAGACAAGCTATTGGGCTTCTTTGTCGGACAGGTTATGAAGGTTTCTGCTGGTAAGGCTAACCCTGCGGCAGTTAATGCAGCTCTTAAGCGACTTCTGGTATAACTCCTGAGTCACCCAGCTATAGCCTGCGGGTAACTGATCAGTTCCTGACTACATTGCAGCATTGTCTTCGAATTACGGCTGATTACATCCGTCATATAAAAATTACGGATTGGGTTTTCAAACGGGTCATCGCTGAAATCTTTGCTTTTGCCTTCCTTAAAGTCAATGTGAGCTGCTTGAATCCCTTTTTGCATAAATATTGGGAACTCTTTTGCAAGTCGCTTGCGTAGAGACTTCAGATCGCTATACCCCAGGCTAAACCCTAACTGCGTGGCTAAGTCCATTAGCTGTTGCCAATCTTCTTTTGCCTCCCCCGGAGGAGAAACCGCCTTTCTGGCATGCCGCACTCTCCCTTCCAGATTAACATAAGTACCATTTTTCTCAGTATAGGCAGCGCCAGGTAAGATAATATCTGCTCTTTGCGCGCCAGCATCTCCATGATGCCCGATATATACTACAAAGGTATTGTCTGGGATACGACTAAAATCAACCTCATCAGCGCCAAGCAAGAACAGCACTTGCATTTGCTCTAGCATCTGGTTGACGCCTATTCCTATACTAGGCAAAAAGCCGATATCCATACCGCCAACCCTAGAAGCAGCACGCTGTAGCACGTTAAAGCCGTTCCAGTCCTCGCGCACCATATTATAATTCTTCGCAATACGTTTGCAGTAATGCAGAGTAGCCTCTATATCTGATCTTGCTAATACACCTGAGCCAAGAATTAACATAGGGTTTTTAGCTTGCTTTAGCTTACTGCAGTATGGATGCTCACCTGATGCTATTTGCTTAATTATCCAAGGATTATTACCAAGTGTTTTATGAGGATAACTAAGATCACAACGTTCGCCGATAATCGCCACTTCCATATTGTTTTGCAAGTGTGCCTTGCGCAAGCGTGCGTTTAAAACCGCAGCTTCAAATCTTGGATTAGCCCCGATAATTAGGCAAAGGTCAGCTTTCTCTATACCTTCTATTGTCGTATTAAACACATATAATCCACGCTCTGCATTACCCAGCATACTGCCGTCTTGCCGACAATCGTAATTATTACTTCCTATAGCTTGAAGAAAGTCCTTCATTACCAACATAGTTTCAACATCAGTTAAGTTCCCGGCAATTGCCCCTATTTTACTGCCCTGCACGCGTTTAAGTTTAGAGGCCAGCGATGAATAAGCCATCTCATATGTTGCGTCCTGCAGCATACCACCAATACGGACCATTGGCATATCTATTCTTTGTCGCGCTAACGCGTCATAAGAAAAACGTGCTTTATCAGAGATCCACTCCTCATTAACCCTATCATCTCTGATAGGCAAGACACGCATAACTTCTCTACCCTTAGAATCTACACGGATGCTACTACAAATAGCATCTAACACGTCTATAGACTCAGTATTACGCAGTTCCCAATTACGCGCCTTAAAAGCATATGGCTTGGAAGTGAGTGCTCCGACTGGACAAAGATCGATAATATTGCCAGATAGCTCTGAATGCAAACCATGTTCAATATATGTCGTGATCTCCATATCTTCGCCGCGACCAACTGCACCCAGCTCTGGCACCCCAGCCACATCTTCCATAAAGCGTACGCAACGAGTACAGTGGATGCAGCGGGTCATATGAGTTTTAATTAATGGCCCCATATACTTATCTTTAACTGCTCTCTTATGTTCAGAAAAACGGCTAGTACCGCGGCCATATGCCATTGCTTGATCTTGCAGGTCGCACTCCCCGCCTTGGTCACAAATAGGGCAATCCAGTGGATGGTTAATTAATAAAAATTCCATCACCCCTTCTCTGGCTTTTTTGACATTTATTGAATTGGTATGCACCACCATACCTTCAGCAGCTGGCTGCGTACAACTTGCAACAGGTTTTGGAGATTTTTCAACTTCAACAAGGCACATACGGCAATTGCCCGCTATCGCTAGTTGCTCGTGATAGCAAAAACGAGGAATCTCCACACCCAACATCTCACATGCTTGTATTATGGTTAGACCCTCAGGTACCGTAACTTCTTGGCCATCAATAGTTAACTTAGGCATCAGCCCCCCTATTTTGTTATATTCTTACAGTTGCACTTAATGAGTATAACCTAACACTTATATCCCTACTATGAAAATCTCATTTTCATCTGCAACTTTAATGGTCTCATTGCCGTCAAGCATTAGGCTAGATCCTGCTTCGACAGCTATGCCAACTAGGCCATACTTCTTCATCTCAGCAATAGTCACAGCCCCTATGCATGGCAGGTCAACTCGACGGTCTTGGTGTGGTTTTGCAATTTTTATTAGTATTGGTCCATGCTCGTCTTTTTGCTGGATTAAACCGCAGCGCCTCACCAACTCGTCCGTCCCTTCAGCCGCTTCCACACCTAAGACGAGCCCAGATTGAATCACTAATGCTTGTCCTACATCCAGTGCTGCGATATTACGTAAAGTTTTTAGACCTGTTTTGATATCACTCATCGCGGCTTTATCCGGTTGTTTTCGTGTTAGCACACCCTTTTGCACAACTATATCTTTAGCTATTGCTTCAGGCGGCACTATAATAAAGCCTTCTTGTTCCAAGAAACTCACTACAGTAGAAAGTAGCGCATTATCATTAAGACCATTTTTCATTATTTTTGCTAATAACACTACCCCCTTGATATCTAGTAACAATCGGGAAAGGTTAGCACGTTCTACCCTACCGGCCAGTACAACATGTGTAACGCCGGCATTATGAAGTTTACCGAGAATTTTACTAACGTTGTGTACGGCCAATGATTCATAATCTACGTCTTCGAAGAGATCATAAGAAACGTGCTCATCCAATCCGATTACAAACACGTCCAACCCCTGTTTAAGGCAAGCATCATATACATGCCTTGGTAAGGCTCCTGCACCAGCGATAATTCCGACTCTTCCTATTTCTTCTTTTTTTATATCCATAATCTTACCTATTTGACTTCTTTATTTATTGGCCTTTGGCATACACAAGGCTCGCTTACTATCTGCATTCATAAAGTCTATAATCTCCATTACACGAGGGTTAGCAGCGTAATCATTTTGTGCTTTTTCGATACGTTCCGCGATAGGTACTGGCGAACTTATATCAAAAAGCTCATCAAAAGCCTTTTGCATAGTTCTCATTTCTTCACTAGTTAGATTGCGCCGTTTCATACCTATTAGGTTCAAGCCGGCTAGATAAGCCCGGTCACCCATGATGTTTCCATAAGGTATAACATTATCTACAACCGTACTACCGCCTCCAACTATAGAATAACTACCAACTCTGATAAATTGATGATAAATGCTAAACCCCCCTAGTATTGCATGATCTTCAATAATAACATGGCCGGCCAAGCTGCAATTATTAGCCATAATAACGTGATTGCCTACACTACAATCATGAGCAATATGCACGCCTATCATTAACAGGCAATGATCTTTTACTTCAGTGATTGCGTTCGCATCAGTTCCGGGATTTATTGTAACATATTCGCGTATTACGTTGTTTTTGCCGATTTTAACGTAAGAACGCACTCCTTCGCTATATTTGAGGTCTTGTGTTTTGCTGCCGATGGAAGCAAATGGGAAAACTTCCGTACCATCTCCAATTTCCGTATATCCAGAAATCACTACATGAGAGTGTAAGCGGACATTGTCACCTAACTTGACATTGGCACCAATAATGCAGTATGGACCAATATTGCATGATTTAGGCACTACAGCTCCCTTTTCTATAATAGCAGTTTGATGTATTGTCATGACTCATCCTTACCTAATATTTATTTACCAGCATGGCGGAAAACAAGCCATCAGCAACTTTTTGTCCATCTACTTGTGCTTCCCCGTATGTTTTCCACATATTACCACGTTGTTTTGATATAGTAACAATCAGGTGCAGGGTATCACCAGGACGCACCGGTTTACGGAAATGTGCGCTTTCTATACTGGCGAAATACGCTATGTGATCTTGCCAAGATACAGGAGTATGCGCATACATCAACACTACTGCAGCTTGGGCTAATGCTTCTAATATGAGAACTCCTGGCATTACTGGCTCACTTGGAAAATGACCATTAAAAAATGGCTCATTAATGGTCACATTTTTTATAGCCACTATTTTCTTACCCGGATCAATTTCTTTTACTTTATCTAGCAGCAGAAAAGGGTACCGATGTGGTAACGCTTCCATTATTTTTTTGATATCAAAAACATCATTCATATAGCATCCTACCTTTATATTGATGTATCTTATTAATTATTTTTAGTGTCAGGCTCACTAGAGCCTTCTCCTCTTTTTGCAGCAAGTTTGGCCAAAGCTACGTTTTGACGATGCCATTGCATTCTTTCAACAGAAGGAGTGCCGGCAGCGACCATCTTATCAGGTATATCACGCATGGCTCCGCTTTGCGCAAGTAACATAACACCATTGCCGATTTTGAGATGCCCAGCGACGCCAACCTGACCGCCGAACATAACGCCATTGCCTACCACAGTACTACCCGCAATACCTACCTGTCCAGCTAAAAAGCAATGCGAGCCAACTACAACCCCATGACCTAGCTGCACTAGATTATCGATCTTAGTCGAGTCTCCTATTGTAGTATCTTCAAGCGTACCGCGGTCTATGCAGCTATTGGCGCCCACTTCAACGTTGTTGCCTATTACCACGCTACCTAGCTGTGGCACTTCTAGGACTCCTCGTTTGCTTGGCGCCCAACCAAAGCCTCGTTGGCCTATACGTGCACCTGGGTGTATAAGACAATTCTTGCCTATAATGGCATGAGATATAGTTACGTTAGCGGCTATGTATGTTCCGCTACCAATCTTTACTCCCGGAGCTATATAAGTGCCAGAACCAATGTAACAGTCGTCGCCTATTTCTACATCATCTGCTATGTGCGCAAATGGTTCAACTTGGCAATTAGCGCCAAGCTTTGCTTTTGAGCTAATTACGGCTTTGTCTGATATAGACGCCTTGGGTTTGTCATTTGGATAAAAAGTTGCTGCTACCTTTGCGTATGAAGCGTATGGATTATCGCTTATTAGCATGATCATCCCTTTAGGCGTATTGTCTACGTGCCTCTGCTCCATAATACATGCTGATGCTTTAGTTATAGGTAATTGCGGCAGGTATTTAGAGTTGCTTAAAAAGGTAATATTGCCGACATCTGCACTGCTTAAAGTAGCAACATCATATATCAGCATCTGATTGTCTCCAATTACTTCGCACTCTGCAATCTCAGCTAATTGCTTTATGGTAAATGGACCATGACGTTCAAAAAAAAGTAAATTAGGCATACCTAATTCTCCTGCATTATGAATTGGTTAGCAAAAATAAAAGAACGAAGTATGGAAAACACCATCCTCACATGCCGTTCATCTGTTCCACTAATGGCGGATGTTATATGTTAGAAGCTACGCTGTCAAGCAATACTAGGTTGTGACCTAGAGGTTATAGGGAGAATTTTTCGGTCATGTAAGTTGGATGAAATTTATACTTTGCTAAAAGATTTGAATGTAGCACATCCTCATTTCTATAAATGCCTGTCCCCAAAATTAATATAGAATCCAAACCACAGTTATAAGCTCCTTCAATATCTGTTTCCATGTTATCACCAACGGCTAAAATGCGCATATTATCTAGAGTGAATTTGCTTTTAGCATGTTGATAGAAACCAGGCATAGGTTTGCCGAAATATTCCACGCTACCGCCCATATTTTGGTACCTTTTTGCGAATGCTCCTTGTGGGTACATGATACCGCGTCCAGCGGTGGCTTTGGTATCTGGATTGGGACATAGGGCTGTAATTCCTAGTTTAACCCCCATTGCAAAAACTCCATCATGACGACTGAATTCGCCCTCTAAGGCTGCATTATCAAAGATCACGAGATACTTTGCTTGAGATATAGAATCAACTATCATAGCGCCTACATCTACTAAACTTTGCGCTAATTCCGGGTTTTTATCTACGCCCACGATAAACAAATTACCATTGTCCTGGTCTGTTGATATGCGGCTTTGCATCTGCTCGACGAAATATTGCCCCGAGGTGCATAGTCCAGCGCCAGCTATGTCTACACCATATTTTTGTAGTTGACGCATTGAAGCGTTAGTAGTACGTGGAGAGTTAGAAAATAGCACTAGACGTTTACTAAGGCTTGCAAGTTGCGCCAAGGTCTCATTAGCCCATGGGAAAACCAGAGTGCCATCATGCACAACGCCGCATATATCAATTAACAACGCATCATACTGGTCTAGTATGGGGGTTAAAGAATCGATATAGCTTGTCTTTTGTATCATTTTAGCTTCATTTAATTGGTTGTTCGCGTCCTTCTATTATGCGTTCTATATTTTCTCTATGTCGCCATAACACTATAGCAGAAATTATCGATACTGCGAGGAAAATTTGTATTGATCCATAAAAAAGGAAAGAAAAAAGCCATACAACCACAACAGACGATATGGAGGCGATGGAGGAAATTCTCCTGTAACGAAACGCTAAAAGCCAGACACATAACATAATAATGCCAAGCGCCGGTATACAAGCCATTAAAGATGCGCCCATAGTAGCTACACCTCTTCCACCTTTAAAATTGCGCCATATTGGGAACACATGCCCACAAACCGCGCATATCATGGCCAGCTGTCCGATACCTAAGCCAAGATATCGCGATATTATGTACACTGGTATGAAAGCCTTTAAGGCATCAAATAAAAAAGTTACTATTCCCATATTTCGGCCTGCCACACGCCAAGCGTTAGTAGCCCCTATGTTACCTGATCCTTGTGTTCGCAAATCCTTAACACCGAAGATTTTAGAAATAAAGTCTCCGCCTAAAACACTGCATAACAAGTATGTGCATATTAAAGCAAAGAGTTTTAGTACTATCATAATTTAGGCCTCAAGTAGTTATAGCCCGCTAATGTTAACATAATTTGAAAGTTATTGCTAGAATTGTTTCTGTGCTGACTTACCACCCGACATACGATTATCCACCCCGTGACGCTTCGT
>JAFECK010000023.1:11863-12564 GCA_018242185.1 Pseudomonadota bacterium | reverse complement strand
TCCATAGCTACAGGCGCAATCAACGTCACGGTAATCGTTACGTTATCCCCAGGCATCACCATCTCAACTCCAGCAGGCAACTCTATAGAACCAGTCACATCCGTAGTACGAAAATAAAACTGTGGACGATAGTTGCTAAAGAACGGCGTATGCCTACCACCTTCACTCTGCGATAACACATATATCTCCGACTTAAACTTGGTGTGCGGTTTAATACTGCTAGGCTTAGACAACACTTGTCCTCGCTCAACATCATCTTTACCTATACCACGCAGTAATATCCCAACATTATCTCCAGCCCTACCTTCGTCTAATTCCTTACGGAACATCTCTACTCCAGTACAAGTAGTAACTTGTGTAGCTCTTATCCCAACAATCTCTATAGACTCACCAACCTTAATAATACCCTGCTCAATACGACCAGTCACAACCGTACCACGTCCAGGAATAGAAAACACATCCTCAAGAGGCATCAAAAATGGCTTGTCTAACGGACGATCCGGAATAGGTATATATTCATCAACAGCCGCCATAAGCTTATCAACACTCTCAGACCCATACTGACCATCTTTACCTTCAAGAGCTTGCAACGCTGAACCACGAATAATCGGTATCTCATCACCAGGATACTGATACTTGCTCAACAACTCTCTAACTTCCATCTCAACTAAATCTAACAAATCAGCATCATCAACCATGTC
>JAFECK010000023.1:0-11836 GCA_018242185.1 Pseudomonadota bacterium | reverse complement strand
GCAGCACTCACTACCAATATAGCTCCATCCATCTGCGCAGCACCGGTAATCATGTTCTTCACATAGTCAGCATGCCCAGGACAGTCAACGTGGCTGTAGTGCCTCTTATCCGTCTCATATTCAACGTGCGCCGTGTTAATAGTAATACCTCGCGCCTTCTCTTCAGGCGCCTTGTCTATGTCATCATACTTCGTAGCCTGAGCCTTACCACTCTTCGCTAATACCGTCGTAATCGCCGCCGTAAGCGTCGTCTTACCATGGTCAACGTGACCAATAGTCCCTATGTTAACGTGCGGCTTCGTCCGCTGAAATTTCGCCTTACCCATCAGTTCTTCTCCTTATGAATTTTTACCAATAATTTCTTGAGCTATGTTGGTCGGCACAGGCTCATAATGCGAGAAATTCATGCTATAACTAGCACGTCCCTGCGTCATTGAACGAAGCGTGTTTACATAACCAAACATAGATGCAAGTGGAACTTTAGCGTTAATAACTTGTGCATTACCACGCGGTTCCATACCTAAAATCTGACCACGAATACTGTTTAGATGCCCAATCACGTCACCCATATATTCGTCAGGTGTCACTACTTCAACTTTCATTACCGGCTCAAGTATTTGCGGACCGGCTTTGACCATACCTTCACGAAACGCAGCTTTTGCAGCTATCTCAAACGCTAGTGCACTTGAGTCAACCGCGTGATAAGCACCATCAAGCAATGTAGCCTTGAAGTCTATTGCTGGGTAACCAGCTTGAATACCACTTTGACACACCATTTCGATGCCTTTCTCTACAGCTGGAATAAATTCCCTAGGGACGTTGCCGCCCACTACCTTGCTTTCAAAAAGAAAGCCAGCTCCCGGTTCTAATGGTTCAAAAATTATTTTGACCCGGGCATACTGGCCTGCACCACCACTTTGTTTCTTATGCGTATAATCAATTTCATACGCCTTGGTGATAGTTTCGCGATACGCCACCTGCGGTGCGCTGACGTTCGCCTCCACCTTAAACTCGCGACGCATACGGTCGACGATAATCTCAAGATGGAGCTCACCCATACCTGCTAGCACGGTCTGATTAGATTCTTGATCCACCTTCACTCGTAATGTCGGATCTTCAGCCACTAGCCTTGCGATCGCCAGACCCATCTTCTCTTGGTCTGCAGTAGTTTTAGGCTCAACCGCTACTTCAATTACCGGCTCTGGGAATTCCATACGTTCTAGCACTACTGCAATGCTTTCGTCACATAGAGTATCACCTGTTGTAGTATCTTTCAGGCCAGCAAGTGCTATGATATCACCTGCACGCGCAACTTTAATATCTTCGCGCTCATTCGCATGCATCAACAACATACGCCCTACTCTTTCCTTTTTACTTTTTGTAGCATTAAACGCAGAACTACCAGCCTCTAATGTACCAGAATAGACGCGCACAAAAGTCAATGACCCAACAAATGGATCATTCATTACTTTAAAGGCTAGCCCAACAAATTTTGCACTATCTTCAGGTTTTACAACTACGTCTGATTCATCTTTTAGATTTATCGCATGTTCTGCTGGTATGTCTAGTGGGTTTGGCAAATAATCTGCAACTGCATCTAAGAGCGGTTGTACGCCTTTGTTTTTGAACGCACTTCCACAGAACACTGGGATAAATTTGCTAGCTATTACCCCTTTACGAACACAGTCCTTCAGATCTTGCTCACTAACCTGCTCTCCATTTAGATAACGCTCCATCACTGCATCATCCATTTCAACAACGGCTTCTACTAGCTTATGTCTATATTCATCAGCTTGATCTTTCATATCCGCTGGAATTTCTCTGAATTCGTACTTAGCACCTAACGACTCTTCAAGCCATACGATCGCCCGCATTTTGATTAGGTCTATAACGCCTACAAAAGCATCTTCTGCACCAATTGGCAGCTGCATAACTACCGGCCTAGCACCTAAACGGTCCACGATCATATCTACACAACGGAAGAAGTTTGCTCCGACACGGTCCATCTTATTAACAAAGCAAATACGTGGAACACCATATTTATCAGCTTGCCGCCACACGGTTTCTGATTGCGGCTCAACGCCAGCTACCCCATCAAACACCACAACAGCGCCGTCCAACACTCGTAGAGAACGCTCTACTTCCACGGTAAAGTCCACGTGACCTGGAGTATCAATAAGGTTGATCTGCACTTCCTGCCCTTCTTCAGTGCGCCAGTTTGCAGTAATTGCTGCAGCTGTAATTGTGATTCCTCGTTCTTTCTCCTGCGCCATCCAGTCGGTAGTAGCACCACCTTCATGCACCTCACCTATTTTATGAGTTTTACCTGTATAATATAATATACGTTCTGTAGTAGTAGTTTTGCCTGCGTCAATATGCGCTGCAATACCAATGTTTCTGTACCTTTCAATATTAACCTTACGCTTTTCCATATTCTCCCCCCTTACCAGCGATAATGAGCTAGAGCGCGATTTGCCTCTGCCATTTTATGAGTTTCTTCACGCTTTTTAATAGCAGCTCCAGTACCAGAAGCCGCAGCTAGAAGAGCTGCACTAAGAGAAGCAGACATAGCACCTGAACCAGATCTGGCAACACCGATCAACCAACGCATCGCAAGCGCAATAGAACGATCTGTACGAACCTGCACCGGCACTTGATAGGTAGCACCACCAATCCTGCGCGAGCGCACCTCTACCTCAGGACGCACATTTTCCAGTGCTTTATGGAATAATTCTACTGGATTCTGCCCACTGCTTTGGGCAATCGCATCTAATGCCTGATAGAATATAGCCTCAGAAACCGAGCGCTTTCCGGAATACATCATACAGTTAATAAATTTTGAAATAAGCAGATCCCCATATTTAGCATCTGGCAAAATCTGACGTTTTTTGATAGCTCTTCTACGTGACATAAAATTTCCCTCCTATTATTTCGGACGCTTGGCGCCATAACGGGAACGCGCCTGTTTACGATCTTTAACACCTTGCATATCAAGAGTACCCCGAATGTTGTGATACCGTACGCCGGGTAAGTCCTTCACCCTTCCTCCTTCAATAAGCACCATTGAGTGCTCTTGTAGGTTATGCCCTTCACCGGGAATATAGCTAGTCACTTCGTAACCATTGGTCAAACGCACACGACAAACCTTACGCAAAGCCGAGTTAGGCTTTTTAGGGGTAGTAGTGTAAACTCTTGTGCACACCCCACGCTTCTGCGGGCACCCGCCCAAGGCCGGAGTCTTGCTTTTATAAGTCTTAGGCGCACGCGGCATCCTAACTATTTGATTAATCGTAGGCATCTAGCTCTCCAAATACGAAATATAGCACCAACATTTTACTGGCTATATCAGCCATGCAAATCATAAAATGCAACTGGGAGTTGGATAATATTGCTCCAACTCTATTCCGTCAAGCTTTTTCTCGTACAATTTTTAAAAAATTATCTCATACGCATTATGCCTATGGACATACGTAAGGTTTTATGGCACTTACAGTCAGCCCCGCATCTACGCTAGTTCTGCGCACCTGATCTGGCAAAACCACGCTCTATAGCCATACTGACGTTATACTCAAGGGTCAATAACAGGAGCAGTAAAGCACTATCTACCACCCCTACAGCAGCACTCACCATCACTGACTCCAACAATGGCGTCGCAACAGAAGCCACCGCACACAATGCAGTAGTCACCGACCAAGCCAAACAGCATTTCAACACCACGAACCCAGCTCTCCCATTCTCAACACGATTATTACTATGATAATCAATAGTCATACCTATACTTTTGTATATACCGACTATAACTCCTATAAACGCAGCGTTGACGCCGATCATACCTCCTATCCCTAGTTCTGCGGCATGAGGTGTACTAATATGCTCTCTCGCCAAACGAATCACCAGCCCCAATGCAGCAGAACTCACGAGTAAAAGCGCTATCCTCACCCAATACCCCTTTAAATCCACTGCATTATGATTAATAGTTACGCTAGGCGTTATTATAGCAAACCCTACACTGAGCATAATCGCGCCAATACCAAGCAAAGCATCAGAAGCAACAGATGGACCATAAATTTTAAACAACTCCTGCATCGCCACGTCTTCAGATATCCCTATACCGAGCACTGATAAGCCGGCTGCTGCAAATATAGCCCCACTTGCTATCAGTATCGCACCTATAGTAGTAGCTTTTTGATATATATCTTCTCTTTTACGAGCAAAACTAAGCGGAGTTTTTTGATTGTTCATATCCCGTTCATTCTTTTTAGATTGGCTTGTTATGTCAGGTTTTTTCCCCATAAGATCCCCCTTTGATCTATGATTACGCCCCCGAGTCTAACATCGCAAAAAACTTGTTTCAATACTTTTTCGACTAAAATTATAAAATTTATTTTATTTACTAATAAAATATTAAAATATCGTAGTGGCCTGCAATGCCCTATACCTTCTTCACTCGGTACCTAGTATGTGGGCCACCCAATAAAAACAGCGACGCAAAACAGCAGATAACGAGCAATACAGCAATAATTGACATAGCATTCACGAATTGTTCTTGGCTATAGTAACGCACCCCTTTATCGTCATATGCTCCAGTCCATTGCCAATCCAAGAGCATACCTATTACTTGCTGCAATATAGCCCCTCCTAAAATGTTGAGCGTATTGACCACGCCGATTATCTCTCCTGAGTTATATCGTTGAGAATAAAGCAGAGCACCTGTAAAACACATCATCTCCGCCCCGCATAAAACTCCGATCGAAAATAGCAAAAGCTTCACCATACTTAGATTTTCTATATTACTATAAAAAAGCACTGCAAATAGGATGGATATAGCGAATGTGCATATGATCACTCCTAGATCCAATCGATTATATTTTTCGCACCACCATGGCAGTACTATGCTGCCCATTGCTAAACCTAAATACATCAATAACGAAGCACCTGCAGCGTCTTCATGTGACATCAGAAAACGCTTTGTCAAAAACGCAGCACCCCAGAGGTCTGTTATCGCGGCTAGCGGGGTGTATAAGCCTACAGCCAAAAAGGCATATAACATTATATGCCTATGGCGCAGCACCCCAAGCACTGTGCCGCCCACCCCGGCAGCAGATTCATGATTAAGAGTTGCCTTATCCCGTGCCCCTTCCCGCATCAAAAGCGCCACTGTCGCACACAGCACCACCCCCATCAAAGCAACTACAATGGTCACCTCTCGCCAATCAAACTCCCGTAAAAAGAGCAATATAGCTTTGCCAGAGAACAGAGCCCCTGCTGTGCCAAACATCAAGGTAGTCCCCGATAACAGCGCCCGCTTACCAGGAGGAAAATGATCGGCAATTGTCTTTAAAGCACACATGAAAGCTGGGGCAGAGCCTATACCTATAGCTAGGCGCGCCAGCTGAAGCGCAGCAAAGGACTGCGCAGTCGCAAATAAAACGGCACCTAAAACGCATAGCAGTATCGCTGATACCACTACCTTTTTTACTCCAATTTTATCGACTAATACACCAAGCGGAATTTGCATGAGTGCATATGCTAGCAGGTATATGGCTCCTAAAGTAGCAAACTCTTCTGCTCTAAACATAAAGCTGGCCCTCAATACTTCGTACATCACATTAGGAGAACTACGTAATATATATTGGTAACCGAAGAATATAGTTATTAATAACCAAGCTATGTAGGCGCGCTTGGTTTCTTTCTCATGTTGCGTGTTCATAAAATTTAATACCAAAAGTGTTGGACCGCAGCGGCAGCTTTTTCCGCAAAAGTCTGATGAACGTATAGCACATTCGTTGTGTGCGTACAATATTTTTAGTGATATACAGTAAAATTTAGACTTGCCATTTTTGAGGTTTTTGCATACTATCCGACTTGCCGATCAAAATGGAGAGATGGCCGAGAGGTCGAAGGCGCTCCCCTGCTAAGGGAGTATAGGAGCTTAAACTTCTATCGAGGGTTCGAATCCCTCTCTCTCCGCCAGGGGGATGTTTTTAGTCGTCTATAGAAATCCAAGGGTGCAGGGGGTGCTTTTGGGGGGTGATCCCATTATTGGGAATGATGTGTAGCCATATGAAATTTGGGGCGGCAACCCTGCTCGCCTCCTCAAGAAGAGGTTTACCGATGAAGAAATTCAGCAGCTAATGGAGATTAAATGGTGGGATTGGGATATAGCGAAGATCAAGCTTTACCTGCCATTGACTAGGTCTTCAGATGTAAGGGCTTATGGAAGAAGGTGTAAATGAGCTAATTGCAGCATTGTACCTGTGCACGCAAGTGCCACACCAGCTTATCACATTGATTATATACATCGAATATGTTATAATATATTTCGTTAATAATAAAAAGATCACGAATGCTGGATAATATGAAAAAACATTGGCCCTTTATCCCTGTAGCAATAGGTGCTGCTGCAATAGCCACAGGCGTTAACCTCGGTGCTACTGACCAGGCAGTAATCACCATCGGAACCTCCAATCTGCCGACGGTCCTGGCTTTAGCGGGATCAAGTTTAATGATTATTTCAGCTGTGTTGTACCATATTACAAGCTCGGAGAGGAATGAATCAGAAGCATTACAGAGCCAGTACGCAATAAGTAATCTTATACCTCTAGGAATCATTGCTGCATTAGTTACAGGTGGTGGTTATGCTGCTGTACATTTTGGTATCGCGCAGGCTTTACCCGCAAGTCTTAGTATAGCCGAATCCTTGGGCGCACAAGCCGGTATTGGTTTTGGTATAGGATTTGTTCCGGCTGTCTTATTTTGGTCCGCAATGAGTTGTAGCTATTGGCTAAGTCAGCTGCTCGATAATTGTTACATCGCTGCTGCTGCAGGATTATGTGTCGCTGCCTCAGCAGCTGTTGGACCGGCGTTTGTTGCTGCTATGGGTATGGCAGTGGCAAATACTACTGAGGCAGTTGTTTTAGAGGCTATGATTTCGGTGACAATTGCGGTCTGCTCGTTCTTATTTATTAGCAGTTGTTGGGATGCAAAAGATGCCATTAAGAAAAGCTGCACAACGACTGCTCCCAGCGCCAATAAAATACCTTCTTGATTTCACCAGTGTAATCATACAAACCACTCCACATTCTGCCAGCTGCCAATATCGGCTTTTTTCGCCGCTATACGTGCGTGCCAGTCACCAACATGGATTTCCAGCTTATGCTCATCAGGATCAAGAAAATAGAGCGACTCGCCCGGCGAGGTATTGTCCTTGAAGACCTGCGCCCCAGAGTCCACGATCCTTTGAGCTATCGCAGGAAAATCTTGCGGCGATACCGTGAAAGCGTAGTGTGTATAACAGGGACTGGCTTTGCGGTGCTCGTCTACATTCAGACAGAACCAAAATTCACCAACCAGGAAGTAAGCGCCTTTGTCCCACTTAACTAGCGGCTTTAAACCAAGTATATCTTTGTAAAATCTGAATGATTCTTCAATATTTCTGCAAGCCAGGGTAATATGGTTCATATTCGTTATCATTCTATACCTCCCACGTACCATTCAGACGCGGCGCTTAATCCTGCTAACTGTAGGAATCTACACTTTACCTGATCATGCGTGCCGCTCACCACCAGAATTTGTGCTACCCCTTTGGCTTTGGCAAGCTCTCTGATATGCGCTAATAATGGACTACCAACAGTTTGCCAATTATCATCTTCGATGCAGAAATCATCTATCATCAAGGTGAGCCCGCCTGGGTCATACACCTCAGGCGCCTCCATTAGCTTGCCTATTATGAAACCTACTATTTTGCCATCACGCAGCGCACTCAAACATATATGATCTTCACGGCTCAACAGCTCCTTAAACCATGTAGCCTGGCTTACCTCTGCTTCTGGGCCTCTATAGCGCCAAAATTGCGGTTGTACTTGCTCATAAGTCAGACGCTTGATGCGGGATAATTCTACAAGTAGCGGTATATCCGCCTCAACAGATGGGCGGATTATCAGGGGCATCTCGGCAGTTAGCGGAGGTGGAGCATATACCGTCTTTTCTTGCATTTTATGGACAGAATCGTGGCCACTCACACGCCGTTTCGTCATCCAAGTTACTTGTCCAACCTGCTTTGCAACCTCAAACCCTGCCTTCTGGTATGCTCTGATGGCCCGAGTGTTAGCAGTATCAGGATCAACGAAGATATGATTAAACTGTTGGAGGACATGCCGCTGGGTAAATAAAGCAAGTGCCTGTGAGCCAATGCCACGCCCAATATATTGTGCCTCACCGATATACAGGTCTAACCCTGCGCATGACTTTGGTAGCTCTGCTGTGCTTACGTTGTCCTCCCGCGGAAAATCATGCACGTCATAGTATTGGATATAGCCAACTGGTGCGCCATCTACCTCTATTACGAACGCATACATAGGCTTTGTGATGGTGGTATCGCCTACATGCAGTGGTTTAACCCCCTCTATGTAATCCCCAAACTTTTCGCGTACTAGGGCCTCAGTCCACTGCACATCCTGGTCCCACCAAGCTTTGACATGCGACGCCTCTAACCACTTGAGTAGTAGCGGTAAATCCGCTTCTGCTAGGGGAGAGAAGGTTACGCGTGTCATTTCAGTCACCAGGTAATGTAGGGTCTGTGCCGATTATATTTGCTATAACTGGCGAGATATGTCAAGGTGTCGATGCTTATGGCTGTAGTTTATGGTATCGCCAACCGGCCTGATGCTGATAGTAATACAAGCGGTTATGGAAGCGGTCCGTGCTACCATGCCAAAATTCTATTGTTTCAATGGTAATATGGTAAGCATGCCAAGTTACGGGGCGCTCTATCCTGGCATGACTTTGTACTAAGGTTGTTACCGCAGTACGCAACGCTTCTTCATCCCTCATTATAGCGCTTTGTTGAGATATAGCAGCAACCGCTTGGGCCTCTCTAGTCCGCTCAGCAAACATCTTATCAGATATAGAAGAAGAACAAGGTTTTGCCGTGCCAGAAAAGTTAACCTGCTGCATAGTCTGCGGCCACCAGAGTGCCCCAGCTACCACTTTGGTACTAGCTATATCTCGCCCTTTCTTGCTAGCTTCGCTGGTGGCGAATAGTACCCCAGTATCATCAACCTCCTTTAGCAGTACAACTCGGCTAGATGGTTGTCCATCCGTATTTACAGTAGATAGGATGAGCGCATATGGCTCAACTATCTGCAATTCTTCAGCCATAGTAAGCCACTTTTGGAGTAAGGATAGCGGACTTCCAGGGGGACTTGTAAATCCAGGGTCAACAATCTCGGGATTACCGGTCAATGTTTGTTTGCCCATCACAACCTTTTGCTTAAAAACAGGCATATTGCCTCATTGGCGTATCCAGCTCTGGCGTAATCTACGGTGTATCCTAGCTTTTCATAGAAGCTTTGTGCGTTCTGAAAGCTCATAGTGGCGACAGTTGCTATCCTGCAGTCCTTAGCTATAGCATATTTGTGCACGCACTCCATCAGCCAGCGGCCTATACCTGATTTGCGGTGCTTCGGATCTACCCATAGTTGGTCTGTGTAAATGGTGCCATAGATCACCGAGCCATTGCAGCCGGCGATAATACTGTCATCTTCGGAGCGCGCGAAAAAGGCGAAAGGATGGGCCGAGCCATATTCCTTTGGCGCTTCCTGATTAATGGCCTGCGTTAGGAAGTCTATGTCTGCACTTTCTGGGGATTCGGTTAAAATGATGTTCATTGCACTATTCTCCGCTCATTTCCAATGCTTCAGTTAGGTCCACATATTGACATATCAACACCATACATGCAAGGATGCCTGCATCGCAACCGGAACTTGGACTCCCTACTTGATGATGATCTGGTGTTATGGGTTACGAAAAAGTTGAGGTGAAAAATGTTTTACGATACAAATCTTAATAATCACGGATTGAAACAGAGTCCATTTAAGTCAGGCCAATCCAAGTACACTAGAATATTAAGGCTGCTCCGCCCACTACATCGCAGCTAATACAGCTATCTCTCAGATTTAAAGCAGGATACACGGCTGATCCTGCCGTTGCTGCCGCTTTTCTTCTTGCTGAACAAATGTGGTAGGCCCGTCGCTATTTGCTACGGATGCAGTATTCACAACCGCAGAAGATTCTCCTTGGCTAACGCTACTCGCTGTAGAGGTCGTCATAGCTGTACTTGCTAATGTGGTGATTGTAGGAAGCACAGGAGAATTAACCGGCTTGCTATCCACACCTATCATGCCTCTCAAAAGTGCCTTTATAAATGGGCTACGCTGCTCCTGACTCATGCTTGGCGCAGCTTTACTGCATAAGGTTTCGACCACGTTATACCAGGCCTCATATCCAAAGCTTTGAAGCAGGGCATATTTATATCTAGCTGCATCTTGGGTGCCAAGAGCTTCCTGTATATAACGTTCAGCTTGGGTTATCTGAATGTCTGATAAGCTTTGCACCATATTTGCAAAAGTATTTTCTATCAAATCTAGTACCTCTCTCTTCTCTCGGCTTTCTGTTGCACTATCCAACTTAGAAAGTGCACCTTGTGATACTAGTGGGTTGTTTCTTTCCACATTACGCATAATACCCCATGTTTTCTCTAGCGTTGACTTAAAACTCCTCAGCCGATCTAACAATTTGGACTTTGCTGTTATAAGAGTTACTTTAGCTTTATAATCATAAGCCTCACCAACGAAGGTCATCTTGTACTTTTGCTCAGGCTGTATGGCTGGATATGCATCCAGAACCACCTTTTCTTCATGGGGCTCAGCTCTTTCTTCGTATGTCAGCAAACCAGTATCAGAACTTATAACGCCTCTACCCTCATTTTTAACAATCATATGAGCTACCAGAGTAAGCTTAGCTCTTCGCAATATTTCAATATCATCGTTGCTTATGCCCATTAATCCCCCATTCTTGGTTTTCACTTGCAGCATTTTTGCGGTTCCAAGGACACTGGATGACAAATCCATGACAAGTATCTGGCCGTCGCCCATGACCATCTTTATATACGGATTCGCGTTATATGAACCATAACCTGAAATCTCAGACCAGAACTCAATATGGTCATTAGAAGAGGCCGTAGAAGCAGTATTGCGCATATATTTACCCTATTAATCTTGCTATATGGGCATTATACATCAATTTCGGTTAAAACCACAGATTAAGTTATTGCAATAATATTGCGGCTATACTTAGCTCATAGTAAGCGGTACATTCAACACTAATGGCCAGCCGGCTGTGTATGGGGATACTTTTTGGGGCATGCATAAAAAGGGTGATGTATAATATCCGCTATTTTCCTATCTTATCTCACTCCAATATGAACGTCTCTCTCCCGCCAGGGCGGCTTTCAGCGATGTTCAAAAAAATAATTCAGCCAGCCCCCTTGTGATCCAGCCTCTCTGTAACCCCTGTGGACGAGCAAATGTGTTAGCTGGTAGACTTGGTTTGGGTATATGTTATAGGCTGATAATGAGCATGGCTGATTCAGGCATTCACTGATGAAGCTACCCCCAGTTACTTTGTTGATATCCTGGAATAAGCGACTCGGGGAGTTATGCTATTTTTACTAATCTCACATCCTTGTAGTCTCAGTAGTAGCGCCTATTCCAAAGCGAAGTGCAATTATTGGAGTGTAAAATAGATGGTATGAAGTCTTGAAATAGCCTCAATACTGTGCAACTCAATGGCAAACCCGAATATAACCTTACATATGAGCAGGAACATCCACAATCGCCAACATTATCTCATTTTGATTTATTGAGACATACACTTTAGTAGCCTAGATACGTATCCATTAAAAATATCATCTCCCCCCCCCCTTCCTGATTTTTCTTGCCTGGAGTACAGAACGCTATCATAACAAATTATATGGTAGCTAGCTATGTATAGCCGA
>JAFECK010000022.1 GCA_018242185.1 Pseudomonadota bacterium | reverse complement strand
ATAGCAAAATGAGGACACACCCTATATCACCTGCAGCTTTATTTCGTTCCATAGCTCTATGGGCTCCTACGTTATTAATAGATGAGGCTGACACCTTCTTAGGTAATAAGGACGAACTTAGAGGAATAATTAATGCTGGACATACACGCAGTGCTAGCTGTGTAATACGCACAGTAGGCGAAGACCATACCCCAAAGAAATTCGGCGTTTGGGGAGCGAAGGTAATAGCGCTAATTGGGAAATTGCCTGAGACCTTACATGATCGCTCCATAGTTATCAGATTAAGACGGAAGCTGAAGCACGAAAAAGCCGAAAAACTTCGCTATATCGATAGTGCGGCATTGGAAGTAATAAGGCGCAAACTTGCTAGAGTGGCCCAAGATTACTCAGAAGCGCTGAAAGATTTCCATATTATTTTCCCTGCTGGCCTTTCTGACCGCGCCGAAGACAATTGGGAGCCTCTTATTGCCATCGCGAAGCTTGCAGGAATAGAATGGGAACATAAAGCCATACAGGCAGCTACAGCCTTATCTGGGAGTGGCTATGAAGTGGCGAGTATTGGAGTGAGACTGCTCAATGAGATTAGGATGATATTCAGTTCTCGCCAATGTGACGCTCTATTTTCGGAAGACTTAGCAAAGACACTTTGCACAGACCTAGAAAAGCCATGGGCTAGCTATAATCATGGCGGCTCCATTACTCAAAGGCAGATCGCTTCCATACTTACAGAGTACGGGATTAACAGCAAAAGCCTGCGTATAGGAGCGGAAAATAAAAAGGGCTATAAGCTTAGCCAGTTTGAAGACGCTTTTAGCCGATATCTTACCGCACCCGTAGAAAATGCATAAACAAATGGCACAACGTCACATCACAGAAGCATAAGGCCTAACAGCCGTGACGGATCGTATTTCCAAGGTCTTCTAGTTAAGCCCATCCGTCACAGTGAATTGCCCTATAATAAAGCGTTGTGACGTTGTGACGAAGAAAATCCTTCACCTAAATAAGAACGTAGGAAAAGCGGCTCTCTCGGCAAGCTCTTCATTTAGCCTAAAGTAACCATTTATTAAGGCAATTGGTGTACTTTAGGTTATGAAAGGGCAAATTCTACCCTAAATAGAGCGATATTTCATAATAACAAGAAAATAATATGACGGAATCGGTTACTGGAGATCGCAAGCGTCTCGTGTCTTCTTCTGAAGAAAGCACCCTTACGAGACTAATCAACAATAAAATAGAGCGCTTAAGGCCTAAGCTTCTTGATTTTACCAAGCGCAACCCACTCTTATCAACTTCTTTTTCTGACCGTTTG
The DNA here is from genome assembly GCA_018242185.1 of Pseudomonadota bacterium. Lineage (GTDB taxonomy): Bacteria > Pseudomonadota > Alphaproteobacteria > Rickettsiales > Midichloriaceae > SZAS-26. Next base: position 18,409 of record JAFECK010000022.1, on the reverse strand, counting down.
CGCTCGCATGTTCGTATTGTGGATGAAGTACTAGAACTCTTATTTGATTCTTTGACCTCTAAAACGATGCGCATCGTACCCTTACCTCCTCTAGAAGCAGAGCCAAAAGACGAGCTTTCACGCGAGTTTCAAGATGCTTTAAGTGAAGCTCAAATAAATGATGAAACATACTTGCAACAGTTAGAGACCATCCAGCCAGATGATGAGCAAGCTCCTGATATAAGGGCTAAAGCAAACCGTGATTTGAAGGATAGAATAAGGGCTCGACTAAACATGCCTGCGAGGCCTAGCAGCAAGGACCATACATCGATAAGACAACACGCCGTGATGCATCATGTCCATCCGGACTATGACCTGTCTCCGGAAAATAGAAAATACGACGATGACCGTTATACGAATAGGGACATTCAGACCTTAATGCTACCAGATGACTTAGAAAGACAGCTGAACGCCTTATATGATAAAGCCAATTCCTGGAAACAAGAGAGCGGTATCAATGTTTTACATGCTGCGGTTGGTTTCCTAGAATGGAAAAGCCCTAATGAGTCGAAACCATCCTATTCACCCTTGGTACTTCTGCCGATAGAATTAGAAAAGAAGCAGTCGAAATCTGGGGCTGAATTTTATGTTACGTCTAATGAGGAGACAGCGGCGGGAAACCTCACACTGGCTGAAAAATTACGAGTAGATTTTAATATAATCCTACCTGAATATCGCCCCGGAGAACCCTTAGGTGAATACTTAAAGCAAATTGCCGAGCAGAAGCCAAAAGGCCTGGATTGGCGAGTACATTATTGGTCTGTGATTGGCATATTCCCTTCAGCTAGGCTAGCCATGTACTATGATTTAGCCCCGGAAACGGGCTGGGATTTTGCAACCCACCCTATACTCTCTAAGCTTTTTGGAGGGAGCCAAGAAAGCGCCTATACTAGTCCATTTGGGGATGAGTACAATATAGATGACCCCACTATCGAGTCCAAGGTACCTTTAATTATCAGCGATATAGATTCCTCGCAGTTCAGCGCCATCGCTGATGTTATAGATGGAAAGAATTTAGTAGTGAAAGGACCGCCGGGTACAGGCAAATCTCAGACAATTGTAAATACCATTGCTGCCACCCTAGCCGCGGGCAAGAAAGTATTATTTTTAGCTGAGAAAATGGCTGCTCTTGAAGTAGTGCGATCTCGACTAGCGGCCCTAGGTCTAGGAGAGTTTATCCTGCCCCTCCAGGCTACTCGGTCGGCTAGAAATCAAGTTGCAGAGTCTATTCGCGCTCGCATAGAAATGCCAACTTGTAGCGATCCTGCTCATTTAAAAGAGAATATAGCTCGCTTTCGGGAAATACGTCAGGAATTACAACTGTATATAGAGCTCTCAACCTCTATTTTCGAGGATACAGGGCTCACGGTATACCAAATTATAGGGCGTAGTATAGCTTTACGGAAAATTGCTGATTTACTGCCGGTTAAGTTAAAAAATTATAACCTATCAGAGACCAAGAAGATGCCGGATTCTGAAGATAAAAAAGTCCGTGCCCTGCTGGAAGAGGTTAAAAATATATGGGTAGACACAACCCTCCTTCCCGATTGTTGGAAGGGCATTCGTATTAATAATCTTGACCCTTTCAAAGCGGAGCAAATCCTACAAGCAGCTCAAGCAGTGCATAACTCATGCAGTACATTAATTTCAGCTAGAGAAAAACTGAAGACATTTGCTCTTTCTCCTAAGATTCTTCTAGCAGAGATATCTAGTATCATAAACCTTCTTGATAACCTACCAAAACAATTAGCCCCACACAATGTAAGGTTAGCAGATAAACTTGTATTAGAGGAAGGCGTAGCGCTAACTGAAAAATTCTTGGAAACGTTAACCTTTTTGCGGAATGAAAGGGATGTAATAGAGCAAGAAGTAGGAGATGTTTTTAATCTGGAAGCAGCGGAAATACTTGCAAAAGCGGCTGAACTAGCCAAACGTTACGATATTCATGATATAAGCCCAGCTGGGCTTGACCGGGCTCATGAGGAACATAGTGCTTCCTTGAAGGCTTTAAAGCAGACTTATACTCTCATGGATGAAGCCTCGCGCGTAGCACCCTGCTTTGCGCGATTGCCTGCCCAAGTAATAGTTAATACTTGTGATTTAGTAGCTCAGACTTCCCGAGAAGCGCTGATGGTGCGTCATAAGAGCTTGCTTGATCCTCAGGTTCAAGCTCTTATCCAAAAAGCTAACCCCCTTATTGAGCGGTTACGTGATCAGCGCCAAAAGCTAGCAGAAAAGCTTAAGCTTGATTCCCTACCCGATAAACGCGTAATACTTACTCATCTTGGCAATTTAATTGAGGCTGGGTTCTTGCGTTGGGGTAGCCCTAAGTATTGGAAAGCACGCAAGTTTTATTTGCATCTAAGCAAGACTCCCCATTTTGACAGAAAAGACGCTATAACAACCTTAGAGCAGCTGCATGCTTGGTTAGAGGATCAGGAAGAGCTGCACTCGTATGAGAAGTTGAAAAAGGTACTAGGCGCTAATTACGATGGTGCTGCGACTAATTTAGTCCCTTATCTAGAGCTTATTCATTACTTCGCAACTATAGACCTCCAACTGGCTGGGATGGAAACAGCTGAGTTAAGAGCTTTATTGCGTTCTGGAGAAATAGATGTATTACTTGCTTTGCCGAAGATTGGAGAAGATCACCCTATTCGTTTATTCTCTAGTGCAAAGCTAGACTTAATCGCTAAACAGGTGGCAGAAGCCGAACAAACCGTAAGAGAGCTAGACCTCGCCCTAGACCATATACGAAAAGCATTGCCCTTATTAAAGGGCCGCAGTCATTATAGCTCAGAAGAGCTAGAAAAGTTAGTAATAAGACTCAAATCCTGGTTAAGCCAATCTGGCACTATCGCAGAGGATAAGAAAGTAAAAGAGATACTAGGGGAGGGGTTCCAAGGTCTCAGCACTTCCCTCGACAATGTGACGCAGGTACTAGGCCTGGCAAAGCTACTTGTTGGCTTACGTAAGGATGTAGTAAAAAGCTTAATCCATGCTATAGAAACGAACCAAACTCGAGCTTTAAATAGCGAGCTGAAGCAAATATTGGATTGCGATTTGCAGGCTCGCTCAGCATTAGAAGAACTGGCACACTCTACTAATACAGCGAGCAGTTTGTGGAGTAAAGATAAGTCTTATCAAGAATTAGCTACCCGTATGCAACAAGCTGCGCATGATAAGCAAGGACTTATTGCATACTCTAGAATGGCAGGGGCTGTGGAAGAAGTACATAAAGCAGGACTCGGAGACTTCATTGAAGAGATTTTAGCCAATTACAAAGAGCCCTGTGAGATCTTCCAACTTTATGAGGCTATGATGGCTCAAATGCGTGCTAGAATGGTGTATGCAAAGCACGGAGCGGTATTGAGCAAATTTAATGGGATAAAACTGAATTCATTACGCAGTGAACTAGCGAGAGTAGACCGCCAAATTATAGAATTATCGCGCCAACACTTACAAAGCATGCTCTATAACAACTCCTCTCCACCACCAGGTAAGGGACATGGGCCAAAAAGCACATTTACGGAGATGGCTTTACTGAAGAACGAAATTTCTAAAAAACAACGTTTTATCCCCATACGCGATACTGTGACACGAGCCAGTGAGAGCTTACTTGAGATAAAACCCTGTTGGATGATGTCTCCGTTAGCCGTATCTCAATATATACCCAAAGATACTGCGAAGTTTGACCTAGTAATCATTGATGAAGCATCTCAAATGGCACCAGAAAATGCTATAGGCGCCTTATTAAGAGCCAATCAAGTAATGGTGGTGGGCGATGAAAACCAATTACCTCCGACTGCCTTTTTCACCAAATTATTAGCCGGAGATGGACTTGTAGATGGCAATGATGAAGATGGAGATGGCGTTGTTTTGGAAGAATCTATTTTAGATGTGGCAAAAGCAGTATTTGCGCCACCAAGGAAGTTACGCTGGCACTATCGCTCGCGTCATTCTGGCTTAATCGCCTTCTCTAACCGTTATATATATGACAACAACCTAATTGTCTTCCCAGCTCCAGACGAAGGTAATGGTCGGACCGGAGTATTTTATCATTACGTGGAAAATGGCTTATATAAGGCTAGCACCAACCCTGTGGAAGCAAGAAAGGTGGTAGATGCTGCCTTAGAATTCATGGCTACGTATCCGGAATGGTCCTTGGGCATCGTTACTCTTAACCAGACCCAGCAAGAATTGCTAAGAGAAGAGATGGAGCATGCTTTTGCACGCAATCCTAAGGCTTTGAAATATAAGGAACGTTGGGCTAAAGAAAGGGACGGCTTGGAATATTTCTTTATAAAGAACTTGGAAAATGTACAGGGAGATGAAAGAGATGTGATTTTTATCAGCACGGTATATGGCCCTGAACAGCCAGTAGGCAAGGTAATGCAACGGTTCGGCCCGATAAACGGCTTGGCAGGGAAAAGAAGGTTAAACGTGCTCTTTTCGCGAGCAAAGCAACGTATTGTTACCTTCTCTTCGATGCGCACAGGAGATATAGATGCCAAGGCCGAAGGAAATGCAGGGGCGTACATGCTGAAGCGCTGGTTAGAGTATTCTGCAAATGGTACCTTAGACGGAGGCAAGGCAACAAATAGCGAGCCTGATTCAGAGTTTGAAATCCATGTCATGGAGCAGATTAAAGCTATGGGGTGTGAGGTGGTGCCCCAAGTTGGCGTATCTGGATATTTTATAGATATCGGGGTACGGCATCCTAGTTGGCCTAATGGGTTTATTATGGGCGTAGAATGTGATGGGGCTAGCTATCACTCCTCCAAGTCGGCGAGAGATAGAGATCGGTTGCGTCAAGCAGTGTTAGAAGGTTTGGGATGGCATTTATACAGGATATGGTCCACAGATTGGTTTACAGATTCAGTACAAGAGGTGGATAAATTGAGGAAAGTAATCGAGGATCGGGTTAATGCTCTCATAAAACGTACAAAGCGATAAGTATGGGGAAGGTGTACCCTTATCTAATCAAAGTGCCTTATTCTCTTAAGCCACACCTCTTTAAACTCCCCAAGGTGATGCGCCTCACTATGTAGATCAATGTAATCTATTAGGTCCTTTACAGAGAGATCATAGTTATCCTTAGATAAAACGCCAGTATGTAAGGCATATCTTAAATACAGTAGATATGTGTTTAAAATATCCTGCTCACAATAGTTCCGTATTTCTTCTATCCTGCCTTGAGCATACAGCTCACTTACTGCGGCCCCGCTAATGTCCATTTTCCCAGGCAGACCTAGTACGGCGCAGGCTTCATCTAATTTAATGTTTCTAGCTGCACCAAAGTCTGTCAATGCATCCATCATGTCGCAGTGCCAATCAGAGCTATAACGATAGTTATAGTTATTCCATTTATCCCCGCTATTATAGAGCCATGACGCAGGTATTCCGTGGAGTATAGCACGGTATTTTAAGGCAGGCATATCAAAGGTTCTTCCATTAAAACTTACTAAGCGTGCATTGATCTTCTTTAAATGGTCGAAAAAGCCCTGTACTAGCTCTTTTTCCGCAGCCTGTTCTTTGCCTGACCTTACCCATTTGATGGCGTAACATTCCAACTCTTTAATACGCTTTATATCAGCTTCTAAGTAACTTATAGCCACCACCTGGTGAAATATGTGCTTAGGAAACCCATCTTTAGTATGCTGCTTAAATTGTGCCAATACTTCTTCGTCGCTTTCATTGTCTAGGCGTAAGAGATTCCTAGCCGCCTTTACATCAACTACAGTCTCAATATCAAAGACAAAGAGTTTGTCTTTATGTTTCATGGATACCCCCTAACCTATATATGAAAGCTCTAGTTCTATATGAGTACTGTAAAAGGCCAAAGGTTACATAGTAGTTACCAATAAGAAGGCACTATATAGGTCTTTCCTTTACTCGTTATCATCATACTCCATGGGACAGTGGCGGGACACTTACCGGTAAATTTCCACCAAAAACCGCCACTCTCAACAACACAATAAACTATTGCTAAGCCAGACTTTACGTGCTATACATCATTGTGCTTAGTTATAGACTATTGAATGAATAGGACTACGGATCTGAAGGTTAGGGGTTCGACTCCTCTCGGGCGCGCCAGGTTTAGCTTGTTGAGCTTCAGCTGGCAAGCTCCTCATAAATACATTGTTTCACAATTAACATTTGTTCATTAATTATTTGTCTTGATATGGAGATAAGGAATTATGATTAGCCCACGGGTCTTTATGCCCTTCTTCCCCAGTGTACGGGTTTACATTGCCTTTGGTAGACCAATTATTGTAGGGATTACTGTCTGGATTACTTCGATAATGGGGTTGAACATAAGTCCCATTTTTACGATAATATCCGTGTACGTGAGTGTCTGCTAATGCTGGTATTGCAGTACTTAGCACACAGATTCCTAGCAAAAGAGCGCCTAAATTTTTCATAATCATCAATTTCACCTATAAATGAATTAATTTTTTGGGCCATAATTGAGATTAATGATAAATAGTTAAATATTGGTTGCTTTGAATAGAGGCACGGGAAGCTCCTATCTTATTTGCATGAGCAGATATAGAGACCTGTAGGGATATTGAAATTAGAGGCGATAGCACTATATAAAACATTTAGGGAATGATCCCAATCTGTATGAGGAGATTATATATGGAGTCGGAAGATGCGAAGGAAATATACGCCCATTTTGGCAGAGCAATGTATTTCACCAATTGCTTAGAGCATAGTATTGTTAATGCTCTCTGCTTATTAAGCTTATTACCAAATAGGGAGGTTTATAGTTCTAGAAAAGAATGGGAAAATTTAATAGACCATCACTATGAGGAGTCTTTTAAAAAATGCTTTGGGGCCTTAAAGAACCAGCTTAAATCTCATCCAGATCCATTTCCTTCTTTGTTAGCTATTATACCCGACTTAGAGAAGTGCGTAGAGGAAAGAAATTTCTTGGCGCATCGTTTTTACCGAGAGTATGCACAACATTGGTTTTCTACTAAGGGTAGAAAAGAAATGGTGAAAAAATTAGAAGCTGCCAGTGAACTATTTAATACAACAGATGAAAAGTTAGAGGATGCCCTTAAGCCTATTACAGAAAAATATGGCATCACAGAGGAGATACTTCAAAAATATTATTCTGAAATGCAAGAAGAAGCTGAAAATTATTAACGGCACCCTATTCTTTTTCTTAAAAATTAACTCCTAGGTGCCTTCAGACGAGCATTCCCAGATACCATCCTGAATACTGGCATGCTTATCATAGCTAAACACGTCAACTAATTCCCGTTAAAACCCCCGCTCCTCTAAAATAGGAGCAAACTCCTTTATCACTGCCACATATAGCGGCCGCTTGAACTCCACTATATTAGCAACAAGCTCCTCCAACGTGCTCCAGCGCCAGCTTTGAAATTCTGGATGAGAGGTGTGAATATTGATATCCTCATCTGTCCCTGCAAATTCTGCAAGAAACCATTTCTGCTTTTGCCCATACCACTTACCGTGCCATAACCGCTCTGCAATTTCTTTTGGTACGTCATAATAATGCCAATCCGCCGATTCAACGATCATCTTAACCTTACTTGTGCCGATCTCTTCTTCCAACTCCCTAATAGCCGCTTCTATAGGTTTCTCATCAACGTCAACGCCACCTTGAGGCATCTGCCACGCGCCCGGCATGTCTATTCGCATACCGGTAAACACCAAGCCCTGTTGGTTGAAAAGCATGATACCAACACCTGGCCGATAGTAATCTAGCATGATTTAGAAGGGAATGTCGTCATTCAGGTCATCAGTCGAATAGGCTGGAGCAGAATCACTGGAGCCGTTATCGCTACCATAAGGTTCGCTATTTTGATGGCCGCTGCCATGACCGGAACCGCTGCCTTTGCTATCAAGCAGCACGATAGTGCTATTATAAGCTTGCAGCACTATTTCAGTCGTATTGCGTTCAACACCCGAGGCATCAGACCATTTACGAGTTTGCAGGGAACCTTCTACATACACCCTAGAGCCCTTGTGTACGTAGTTTTTAATGATGTTGACCAGTGCAGGAGAAAATACTACTACACGGTGCCATTCTGTTTTTTCACGACGTTCACCAGTGGCTTTGTCCCGCCACACGTCTGAAGTTGCTACGGAAAAATTAGCTATCTCTCCGCCGTGCTGGGTGCTCCTAATCTCAGGGTCACGTCCTACATTACCTACTAATGTGACTTTATTAACGCTTCCTGCCATAACTCCCTCCGGGTAATTGATTATTAATTCAGGTGTGCACCAATTTATGGACGAGTTAAATGGCAAAGTCAAGCGCCCTTATATTGCATATTTATTTACTATTGATTAGTGCGTCAATTGGCGCATATTCTATGGATACGATAACTAAAAGATAGGCGTATAAATGTATCGCACTCCACTACAGCTGCTACTGGCCTGCTTTGCTGCACTATGTATCTATATGATGGATGCAACCTTATGTTGGGCACAGGACACCAATGTTTTTACAATAGAGAATGTGGAAGCTAGTGCAATCGGTGATAGCCTAGAGGAAGCAAAATATCAAGCACAAGAAAATGGGATGCGGCAAGCGGCGCATCAACTTTTACTTAGGATGCTGCCTCGCAATCTATACTCTCGTATTCCTCATATACTACAAAAGTTTGATCGAGATGAATGGGTGAGTGATTATCAGGCAACGAGAGAAAGGATGACTTCGACTTCTTACCAAGCAACCTTTACAGTGAATTTCGCACCTAATAAAATACAGTTGGCTATGCTTAAACAAGGGGTACGCTTTGGCAAGAAGTGGGCAGACCCTACTTTGCTTATCCCCACTACAGAAGAGCCAGAACCAGATTGGTTGGCTGCCTGGACTAGAGCTCCTCGCCTTTTCGGATTAAGTAGAATGGTAATCCCTTTGAGCGACCTAGAAGATTTGGAGCTTCTTGAGCAAGCAGTTGAACCACGTGCCCGCTATTTGAAAGTGATGCAGAAATATAATTGCCCTGATCTAACAACCGTACAACTAGTCAAGCAAGAGTTAGGCATAAAAGTCCTTTACACTAAATTTCTGCAAGGCAAGACTGTCCAACATACTGCGAGTTATAAAAGAGAAATAGAACAAGACAAACAGGAATTTTATGACGCAGTGGTATATGACTTGCAAAGTAAAATAGACGCTGAGCAGAAGGGGATGCAGTTATGGTAGATGTGTTAATTTTAGCCAGAATACAGTTTGCATTCACTATATCATTTCATATAATGTTCCCAGCCTTCACTATAGGTTTGGCTAGCTGGCTTGCTGTGTTGGAGCTATTATGGCTAAAAACAGGGCGAAGTGTGTATAATGAACTATACCAACAGTGGGTTAAAATATTCGCTGTATCCTTTGCTATGGGGGTGGTATCCGGAATCGTGATGTCTTATGAGTTTGGCACCAACTGGTCGGAATTTAGCAGAATTGCCGGCAATGTAATTGGACCAAGCATGGCTTACGAAGTTATGACTGCTTTCTTTCTGGAAGCATCATTTCTAGGCGTCATGCTGTTTGGCTTAAAAAGAGTTAGTCCTAAGATGCACTTCCTATCCACATTGATCGTCGCAATAGGTACACTGATCTCAGCCTTTTGGATACTCTCGGTAAATAGTTGGATGCACACGCCGCAAGGCTATAGAATAGCCGAAGATGGGGTGTTATTCCCTACAAATTGGTTAGAGATTATCTTTAATCCATCGTTCCCATATCGCCTTGCTCACATGGTAAGCGCTACTTATCTGAATGTCGCATTTGTTGTGGCTGGGGTAGCCTCGTATTACCTGATACAAAAACGCCATACCGAGCATGCTGCCGTGATGTTACGCATGGCGCTGCTGATTATGGTTACCTTCGGCGTAGCACAGCCGATCATTGGCGATCTTCACGGCCTTAATACATTAGAGCACCAGCCGGCAAAAATAGCAGCAATGGAGGGTATATGGGAGAGTAAGAAAGGAGCAGATCTCATTCTTTTTGGCGTGCCAAATGAAAGACAGGAGAAAACGGAATATGTTATCAGCATTCCTAAGCTCTCTAGTCTAATACTCACACACTCTACTGAAGGGGAAGTAAAAGGTCTAAAAGAATGGGAGAGGCAAGATAGGCCACCTGTAGTTATAGTGTTTTATGCATTCAGAGTGATGGTGGGCATAGGTCTGTTGATGCTGCTGACTGGTATTACAGGCGCATTTCTGTTGTGGCGCAGCAAGTTGGAGACAAGCAGCTGGTTTCATAAGTGGTGCGTGTTGTTTGCGCCTTCGGGTTTTATAGCAATACTAGCAGGTTGGTTCGTAACCGAAACTGGGCGGCAACCTTACATAGTGTATGGCCTGTTAAGAACCTCAGATATGCTCTCACCGGTTAGTAGGGATGGGGTTTTATTTTCGTTCTTGGTAATATTCTTGGTATACTCAACTGTCTTCAGCACGGGTATTTATTATATTTTCAGGTTGATGGTTAAAGGCCCGCAAGAGGCTACAAAGGAACCAGTATTTGGCACGCACGGAGTTAAAACGCCGCCAATCATTACGGATATTTAATACTAAGAGAGGTACTATGCTAAATTTTGAGACATATATAGATTTGCCCCTTGTTTGGAGCTGTATACTTGCTTTTGCGATATTCTTATATGTACTGCTGGATGGCTTTGATTTAGGGATTGGCATCTTATTTCCTTTCGCTCCTTCGGATAGCTGCCGCAACAAGATGATCGACTCCATAGCCCCATTTTGGGATGGCAACGAAACATGGTTGGTGTTAGGTGGAGGTGGATTATTTGCTGTCTTCCCATTAGCGTTTGCTACACTAATGCCTGCTTTATATGTACCTATAATTTTAATGCTCATGGCGTTGGTTTTACGCGGTGTTGCTTTCGAGTTTCGTTTCAAAGTACACACCAGCCTAGGTAGAAAAATATGGGATGGCGCCTTCCATTATGGATCGCTGTTTGCTGCCTTTTGCCAAGGGATAATACTTGGCACTTTTGTGCAAGGAGTTAAAGTGGTGGATAACAAATTCGCTGGGGGAATACTGGACTGGTTAACACCATTTGCCTTGATGACAGGGATGGCGCTAGTATGTGGGTATATTTTGCTTGGTGCTAACTGGCTGATTTATCGCACTACAGACGCCACCCAAAAGTGGGCACGCAAATCTTCTGCATATATCGCTATATACGTGCTTTTCTTTATGGGTATGGTGAGCCTTTGGACACCGTTCATGAACGAGATGGTTTACAACCGTTGGTTTTCATATCCCAATATACTTTATCTTGCACCGGTGCCCGCGTTGAGTATGACGCTGTTTATTTGGCATCAATATAGCGTTGTTCGAGGAGGAGAGTTGTTGCCGTTTGTCTTGTCCATATGTCTTTTTGGCCTAAATTTTTTAGGATTGGGGATCAGCATTTGGCCGTTTGTGGTTCCTTATGAGATAGATATTTGGCAGGCTGCAGCGGCACCAGAATCTCAAACGTTTATTCTGATAGGAGCCGCATTCCTGCTACCACTGATTTTGAGCTATACCGCCTATAGTTACTACGTATTCCGCGGCAAGGTGAGGGAAGAGGAGTTTTATCACTAGGGAGTGTGGGGATGACAACCTGTAAAAGGCGGTTCTTCATAAGTTTATGCCTGTGAGGCACAGCATTCGCCAAGGCTCCGGCGGGCAGCTCTCGCACCGCTAACTCACTATAACGCAGTGCTGTATATGTGGTAAGCCTGGCTCGCCGGCTGAAGCTCAACGAATAAAATTTATAGCAAGAATACTAGATGGCGAGAAGATGGCAGTCTTGTGCCGCGAGTTTGGTATTTTACGCGAAAGCTGGTGGAGGGAGTAGGATTCGAACCTACGAACGCTGACGCGGGCAGATTTACAGTCTGCTGCCTTTGACCACTTGGCTATCCCTCCAGTAAGCAAAACCTGGCATCGATGTGATGCAGGGCGTATTCAAGCATAAAGTCATGCAACATGCAAGCAGATTGTTTATACAGCCTTGACATAAGTGTGTAAGACCATTAATTCATCCACTAGAGAATATATATAGGATATGAGAATGCTTAGGAACGCATGGAGAGTCGCTAGGCCATATTTCGTAGGAGAAATGAAATATGCCGCACTTGGGATGCTCGCAGTTATCATTAGCTTTGAGCTTGTATACATATACCTTAACGTGCTTTTAAATACCTGGAACAATAAGTTCTATAACTCCTTGCAGGAGCTAGATCTAAATGCTTTTACCAGTGCTATAAAAGAATGGATCGTTTTGGTGGCGATGCTTATAACTGTGTTTCTGATCAAAACTTTCACTAATATGTGGATGGCGCTGCACTGGCGCTACTGGCTAACTCGTAATTACCTTAAACGCTGGACAGAACACCGGACTTTTTATGGGCTGAAGATCACGGGGTATGAATCTGATAACCCTGATCAGAGGATATCAGAGGATATCTTAAGTTTTGTGGAGTATTTTTTAGGTCTAGGCATTGGCCTAATGAGTGCTATAGTATCCTTGGTGACTTTTACTATGATTTTATGGAATATTTCTGGCGATATAGATCTGGAAATTTTCGGTGTCCAAGTGCATGTAGTAGGCTATATGTTCTGGGTCGCGTTGATATATGCGTTTATCTCCACTCTCATTATGCATTTTATCGGTAGGCCTTTGGTTGGCTTACTCTTTGATAAAGAGATGCTCCAAGCTAACTTCCGTTATGGGATGATGAGACTGCGAGAATATGCAGAGTCCATAGCGTTTTATGATGCAGGCAAGGCGGAGAATATCGGGTTGTTAGAGAGATTCAGGGAAGTGGTGGTTAACACCAAAAAGCGAATTAGAATGAGTTTATCACTATCCATCTTCATTAACATATACAACAATATTGCTAACATAATGCCAATTATTATAGTTGCGCCGCGCTATTTTGCTAAAGAAATCAGGCTTGGAGACGTTATGCAGATATCTAGCGCTTTTTCACAGGTCAATGGTGCTGTTTCTTGGTTCATAGATTCGTATGTCACTATTGCAGCGTTTGGTGCGGTTACTAAAAGGTTGGCGACATTTGTTGATGCTATGGATCAATGGCAAGCTGAATATCAGGATGGCGAGCTACGCATAGCATATTGGAATGTGCGGGGTATTACCTGGGACCGGTTAAAAATATACTTGCCAGATGGTAGACAATTGCTGAGCGCGGCCGAGCCGTTTAGTTCTTTACAGCGTAACTATAAGATTATTGGCCCAAGTGGCGCTGGTAAAAGTACTTTCTTAAGAACGGTAGCAGGGATATGGCCTTTTGCAAACGGTCAACTGAAGGTGCCAGAGCGCATTAGCTTCATCCCACAAAATACCTATATGCCATATGGTACGCTAGAGCATGCTATTCATTATCCACAGTCTAGCAACGTTGAAACTGACTTTGTTAAGCAGCTGCTTGCTGAAGCTGACCTAGAACACCTAATACCTAATATGGATAGGGTGGATGAGTGGAATAGAGTGCTGAGCGGCGGAGAGAAACAGAAAATCAGCTTATTTAGAGCTATTCTGCAGCGTCCAGAAGTCTTGATTATCGACGAGGGACTGAATGCGTTAGACCGCAAGTCTCTGAAACTTATGCATCAGCTTTTGTCTCGTTATCTTGCTGATACCATTATTTTTATGACTTCTCATCACGAGGATGAAGCAATACAATCATGGCCAGTTATTTCCATTGAGAATGGGATTATAACTTTAGAATAATCAATTAGGGGAGAGAGCTAATGTTAAGTATCAAATCAGAGATAGCCAGAAAGGCCCTCCACATATTTGGGGCGGTGATGTTTATATGGCTAGGATTGCTAGAGTATAAAAAATGTATATGGGTGATTGCCTTATGTTTTGTGATATTAGATTTTGCGAGGCGTAATGACACTGTATATGGTATGCGGGTAAGAGGACTGATTCGTCAACTAGGATTGGATAGGTTAATGCGCTCTGAGGAGGAAAAATCTTTTACAGGTGCAACATATATGGCTATTTCTGCGGCGGTATGTGTGGTGTTGTTTCCGTTATGGATATATGTTATGGGGTTTCTGATTCTAGCATTTGCTGATCCTGTCGCGACTTTTATAGGAAAAACGGTAGGCAAGAGCCCTATAGGTTATGGTAAAACCCTAGAAGGGAGTGCTGCCTTTTTTACCACCTCAGTGTTAATTATGGTATTATTATCGGGGATCATTGGTTTTGATGAAATATTCTTAATGTTGACGGTAGCAGCAGTAGCGGCTGCAACTTTTGCGGAACTTTTTTCTGGTAAGTGGTGTGTGAACGACAATCTCGCTGTACCGTTAGCATTCGGCTTAGTATTAGACTGTCTCACTGGTTTCTATTTGTGGTTTTAGATAATATGAATGGAGGGAATACATGTCAGCTTCACAGGCACAAATAAAAGATGTGGAATTTGTGGACGCGCTCCAGCATCGGTATTTAGCCTATGCGCTTTCGACTATTACCTCTCGTTCTCTACCTGACGTCCGTGATGGCTTAAAACCTGTGCATCGCAGGTTGTTATATGCTATGTTGCAGCTGAAGTTAGACCCAGATAAAGGCTTCAAGAAGTGCGCAAGAGTGGTGGGAGATGTGATTGGTAAATATCACCCGCATGGCGATAATGCCGTATATGATGCTATGGTGCGTATGGCTCAGCATTTCTCAATGCGATGTCCCCTGGTAGAAGGGCAGGGCAATTTTGGTTCAATAGACGGAGATGCCCAAGCAGCGATGCGTTACACTGAGGCACGTTTAACAGAGTACGCTATGTTAATGCTAGCAGAGCTAGAGAATGATGCGACCCAGATGCGGGATAACTATGATGGTTCAGAGAGTGAGCCATCTTTGTTACCAGCCATGATACCAAATATATTAGCCAATGGTAGCGAGGGAATAGCTGTAGGCATGGCTACCTCTATTCCACCGCATAACATTATTGAGCTACTTGATGCAACCTTGCACCTAATGAAAAAGCCGAAAAGCACATTAGATGATCTGCTGAAATACTTAGTTGCGCCGGATTTCCCAACCGGTGGTGTGTTGCTAGAAGATTTGCAAGCACTACAGCAGATCTATGGAACTGGCCGTGGTAGCCTCACATTGCAGGCGCGATGGCATGTTGAAGAGCAGAAGAATGGCCAGTATCAGTTGATAGTGACGGAAATCCCATATCAAGCGCAGAAACGGCAGATTATTGAGCAAATAGCTGAGTTGTATACCAATAAGAAGTTGCCCTTACTTGCTGATTTCCACGATTTATCGGGAGAAGATGTGAGGATCGTCTTTGTCCCAAAGGTGCCCACTATTGCACCTGAAGCGCTAATGTTCTCACTCTTTAAGCTCACGGCTCTGCAAAGTAAGGTGCACGTAAATATGAATGTGTTGGATAGCGGTGGTTCTCCAAGGGTGATGGGGCTTAAAGATATACTACAAGAATTCATTCAGCATAGACGCGTGGTAAGCACAAGAATTGCGGAGCATGAACAAGCTAAAGTGTTAGAAAGGCTGGAAGTTCTTGCAGGGTTGATGGTAGTTTATGATCACCTGGACGAGGTGATTCGCATTCTGAAAGAGGAAGATGAGCCTAAAGAGATAATGAAAAAGCGCTGGGGTTTGACTGACATTCAGGTGGAGGCCGTCTTAAACATGCGCTTGCGTTCAATTAGGAAGCTAGAAGAAGCCCAGTTAAAAGAAGAATGCCAAGCAAAACAGGCGAAGTGTGACAAGCTGAATGAATTATTGCAATCTGCAGAAAAATTAGATGCGCATATCATAGAGCAGCTAGAGCAGATTAAAGAGCGGTTACAGCGTGATAAGCGCCTAGCGCCAAGGCGCACCAGCTTGCAACAAGCTGTACAGATAGATGAGGAGGTTATAAAGGAAAATAAACCGCAGGAGCCAATAACTATACTATACTCCAAGCTAGGTTGGATACGGGCTATTAAAGGGCACGAGCAGTTGCAGCAAGTGCAATATAGAGCGGGAGACAGCGAAGGGCAGGTATTACTAGCCAGTACAGCGGATAAGTTGCTTTGTATTTCCAACCAAGGGCGCGTATATACTATCTCTGCTGAGCAGATTAATATTGGCAGGAGCAATGGTGAGCCACTGCGCATGCTACTGAAGTTGCCAGCTGAAGAGGATATTGTGGGGGTCCATATTTATAATAGCGATTCTAGCTTTATTTTTGTGTCAGAGGAAGGTAAAGGGCTGATCGCCAATGCTTCAGATATATATTCGAATACAAAGGCAGCAAAAAGAATAATGAAATCTAATGGTAAGGTTATATATTTATCGCTCACAGGTGACTCATTGGCGCTTCTTGGCGAAAATCGCCGATTACTTGTCTTAGATATAAAGGATATACCACGGATGAACGAAGCTTCAGCTGCCATGTTACAGAAATATAAAGCCGGCAAGCTTGCTGACATAAAATTATTCAATAAAGACGAAGGGTTGCAGTGGTTGGACGATGCGGGTAGGCTGCAGACATTACCTAACCTCAGGCTATGGTATGGAAAGCGTGGCGATCAGGGCAGAGTGGTGCTAGATAGAATATGGCTGGATTCATAACGGAGAGCTGCTTATGAAATATCACGTGTATAATGCTGCTGGAGGCCGTTGGCAAGATAAGTTGTTGAGCTTTCCTAAAACCGTGATGCTATTGGTGCTTGGTCTATGTTTAGTTGGCTTGCTCCTACTATATTCTGCGGGTTACAATAGTGAAGAGGATTGGTTAGTTAGGCAGGGTTTGACGGTAATAGGCATGATGCTAGTATTTGTACCTTTATCCATGGTTAATATTACCTTCTGGCATCGGCACGCCTATAATATATATTACCTAGCTCTGTTTTTGCTCTTAGTAGCGGAAGTGCTGGGACATGAGGCAATGGGAGCGCAACGCTGGATAAGAGTAGCAGGGTTTAACCTACAGCCAGTGGAATTTATTAAAATCGGTTTAATTTTAGCACTATCCCGCTATTACCACAAACTGCACCATGGAGAAGGTTTTAGCTTAAAGGTTATGTTACCCCCCCTGGTTATGGTGGCGTTGCCTACTTTGCTCGTGCTCAAGCAGCCTAACCTTGGCTCTGCTGTTATCCTGATTTCGATAAGCGGTAGTATTATGTTTGCGGCTGGGGTGCAGGTGCGAAATTTTGTGGCGGTACTGGCACTGGGCGCGCTGTCGCTGCCAATTATATGGAGATATCTCCATGATTACCAGAAGCAGAGGGTTTTGACGTTTCTTTATCCTGAAGCGGATCCATTGGGCAGTGGGTATAACATTATTCAGTCCAAAATTGCGATTGGTTCAGGTGGCTTGACCGGTAAGGGGTTGTTTGAAGGCAGTCAGGCGCATTTAGATTTTTTACCAGAGAAGCAGACGGATTTTATCTTTACCATTTTAGCCGAAGAATACGGCTTTTTAGGCTGCATGATCCTGCTAGTTATGTATGGAACGTTGATTGCATATTCTTATCAGCGCGCTTGGGGGATGCAGCATCAATTTGGCCGCCTGCTGATATGCGGGGTTAACTCTATGTTGTTTATTCATGTGTTGGTTAACTTGTCGATGATTTCAGGTCTTATTCCAGTGGTTGGAACGCCACTGCCATTTCTTTCTTATGGGCGCTCTAATTTAGTGGCGATGATCGGGGGCTATGCCCTGGTTGCCAACGCGTGCGTGTATCAGAAACGTAATATGCCACGTAGCCAAGGAGCATAAAAAACGGCCACTCAAAGAAAACTTATAAGTGGCCGTTTTTTATGCAAAATCCAGAGAAATACTATTTCTTCACAGCTTCGCGGAACTCTTTACCGGGGGTAAATTTAGGGCGGCGAGTTGCCGGCACGTTAACTAATTTACCATTCTGTGGGTTACGTACTTGCTTTGCAGCAGCATTAACCACTTTGAAAGTACCGAATCCAACTAGGCGTAGAACCTGGCCACCTTTCAAAGCTTTTTTAACGGTTGTTAACATAGCCTCAACAGCGCGACCCGCATCAGCCTTAGTACTTTTTAATTCAGCAGCAACAGCTGCGATAAACTCATTTTTGTTCACGGTTTTATCCTCGATTTAGTTGAACATAAGCTACGTATATAGAGCCTATTGGAGGCTTTCTGCTAACGCAAGCAGTTTTTTGCATTGGTGGAAATATTTTTTCTACAGGCCCTATATCTCGTGTCTTACCGTATATCAGCACTATATATAGTAGTATTTATGGCCCTAAGTTGCTATAAAGCAACTTATTTATTAGCATATATGCCCGTTCCCAGCTCTTTGTTTCTGAAGATTTCCACAAGTTGGTTATACATCTGCTTATGG
>JAFECK010000021.1:6938-22891 GCA_018242185.1 Pseudomonadota bacterium | reverse complement strand
AAGGACGTTGTTATGAACGCTTTTCAACCATTTTTCTAATGGTTTAATCTTCTGGGATTTACGCTTTTCCTTGGGTTTATCAAACTCCTCATCAAGCTTGTCTAGTTCTAAAAACACTCGTTGTTGTTGCTTATAATCATTCTCAATTTTCAGTGCAATCTCTTGGATCTCCAGAACATAACTATGTGAACCATCGCCTTTATAGCCTTTCTCAATCAGGCCACCAAGAGCTTTTAGCATCTTATCTGCGGTATGTAACACTGCCTTGTGAGTGTTGTGGATGTAGTTCAGCTCTTTTGCTGTAAGACGTAAGTGTGTAGTGTTCTTGTTGATCACCTCATATAAGGGAGAGATGCCGTCTTGCATGATAAATCGGCTATACATAGCTAGCTACCAATATAATGTTTGTTATGATAGCGTTCTGTACTCCAGGCAAGAAAAATCAGGAAGGGGGGAGGAGATGATATTTTTATTTATTTTTTATTTCATAGCTATCGTCGCTATAACGCGCCACGAAGAAGTGCTCACATTATAACTAGTGGCAGGGCTTTTCTCTTCAGTGTTTCTAAAATGCCTAATAATTTGGGTGCTAGTATATAGATTTGATTCAGGTACTTCGCAGTCAACGCTGGGTCATCCGGATATTCATGGGCTATATGATTCCTAACTTCGCGCATTTGTCTCCATAAATCCACATTTTCAATGATCTTTAAGCGTTCAAGTTTATTGAGCTTATCTAAGGTAGTGGCGTCTTCAGAATAATCGTCGACTAAGCGCAAAAACTCATCAAAAACCTTAGCACCAAGGTAATCCTGAAGCTTCGCAAATCTATTTATTAACACCTCAATAAACGAAAACTCCTGGTCCGTCAAATCTTTAACTTTTCGCGCATCAATAGGGAATAAATACCGCAACCAAAGTAAAGCCATCTCTATTCGATCAGCATGTCTGTCTGCGATCTTGATCATATCATCAAATTTACTCATATAATCCTTACTCCTTGAGTCTTTGCTATATCGTGTATAGGCAGTGGATAAGGGAAATGCAGCATATTTAACACCACATCTATTTTCTGCTCACCAATCGCTTCCTCAAGCTTTGTCACAAATTTAAACTTCATATCTACTGCTTCATCTATAGTATCTGCATTTGTTTCTATATATAAATCTATATCCCCGCCTCTTCTAGTTAAATCGACTCTTGAGCCAAAAAGCCATAACCTGTCGTTTGCTAAAAAACTTCGTCTAAAAGCAATTTCTAAAGCTATGCAGTCTTGCATAGGCAGGCGCACAACTCTTTTATGCGCTACCATCCAGAAAACTTTGCCCACCCGCTTGATAATCACAAAGCCGGCTTTTTCATAGGCTCTAACTGCCACTTCGTTATCATAATCCGGATCAACAAAAGCATATTTGTACTGCGATAATACATGTTGCTTAGTAAACAGCTTAATTGCAGTGGCACCAATACCTCTGCCTACATATTCTGCTTCCCCAATAAATATATCCAACCCTCCCAAGCTTTCTGGAAGTCCAGCCAATTCCTCATCTCGCGGAAAATCGTATACATTATAGGATTGAGCATACCCAATAGGTGTGGCGTCAGCACAAATTAGATAAGCCTGAATCGGCTTATCTACACCGTTAACACGCTTATATTCTTTTGTATAACTACCGTATTTCTCTTCCACCTTGGCCAAGGTGTAGGATATGTCCTGATCCCACCATGCTTTAACATGAGGAGTCTCGAGCCACTTCAGCAATAGCGGAAAATGCGAGGTAGTTAAAGGGGTGAAAGTGATGTTCATGTGTGATCACTCCTCAGCCCCCAAATTTTCTACTAATGTCACTGAGATTACGCTTTCACCAGGTTTAAGGTCGATGATCTTCACACCTTTTGCACCCCGGCCAGTAATGCGTATGTCATTGACGCTGGTGCGGATTAGCGTGCCCTGGTTGGTCATAACTATAATCTCGTCATCATCACGAACTGGCATACTGGTCACCACTTCTCCGTTTCTATCTCCTGTTTCTATGTTGACAACACCTTGGCCGCCACGACCGGTAATCCTATATTCGTAGGCTGAGGTGCGTTTGCCGTATCCAGCAGTGGTAATAGTGAGAATAAATTCCTCTTTTTGCGCAAATACAATGATTTCTTCGGAACTTAATAGCTCGTTCGCCATTTTAGCAGCCAATTGTTGACTCTTCTCATCATTATCTGAGATTGCGATCTCCATACGCAGTGTTTCGTCTATTTTCAAGAAGGCATCACGCTTCTCTATTTCCATCTCGCTTCCCTTTAGAATCGTCATCTCCACAACGCTATCTTTATTGGCAAGCTTAATTCCGCGTATACCATCTGAGGTACGGCTCGCAAAAATGCGCACTTCTGGGACTGGGAAGCGAATAGCTTTACCCAAGCGGCTAGCTAGCATGACATGCTCATCCTCAGTGCAAGGTAATACTGATACTAGCTTATCCCCTTCATCAAGACGCATTGCGATTTTGCCATTAGTATTAATGTGGGTAAATGCTGTCATGGCGTTGCGGCGAACATTGCCAGAGGTAGTGACAAACATCATGCTCATCTGATCCCAAACAGATTTGTCTTCTGGTAATGGCATTATGGTAGTCACCTTTTCGTGCTGTTCTAGAGCCAACAAGTTGATTAGTGCTCTGCCTTTAGTGCTTGGGCTGCCCACCGGTAGTTTGTATACTTTGCTCTGATATACTTTGCCTAAGTCGGTGAAGAAGAGGAGGGATGCGTGGGTATTAGTAACGATTACATCGCGTAGTACGTCATCAGAGTGCATAGAAGCAGCCATACGGCCTTTACCGCCACGTTTTTGTGCGCGGTAGGTGGATAGCGGTACGCGCTTAATATACCCTTCAACAGTAGTGGTGACAACCATTTCCTCTTTCTGGATCAGATCCTCAGTGTTAACCTCATGGTCTAGGTCTTGGATTTCGGTTCTGCGAGGGGTGGCATGTTTAGCCTTCACCTCTAATAGCTCGCTTAATGTAATCTCCATCACTCTTTCGCGAGAGCCAAGGATAGAGAGGTATTCATTTATGTTGCCGGCAAGTTCTTCCAATTCTTTAGCGATTTTATCTTTTTCCAGTGCGGTCAGTCTTTGTAGGCGCATTTCCAAGATAGCCTTGGCCTGCTCCTCGGTGAAGCTGCATTTGTCTCCATCTAATGAGTTGCGATAATCATCAACCAATTTCAGCAATGGGATAACTGTGGCAGCATTCCAAGAGCGCTGCATCAATGCTTCTTTAGCGCTTTGTGGGTCTGGTGCCGCCTTAATTAGTGCTATCACCTCATCTATATTCGCTACAGCGAGCGAGAGACCAATTAATGTATGGGCACGCTCTCTGGTTTTATGCAACAAATGGTTGGTGCGACGGGTGATGACCTCATGACGGAATTCTATGAAGCTATGGATAACATCTCGTGCGTTCATTTGCACTGGACGGCCTCGGTCGATAGCTAGCATGTTATAAGCGAAACTGCTCTGTAATTCGGTCAGCTTGAATAGCTGATTCAGGATTACCTCGGGGTGTGCGTCGCGACGTAGTTCGATCACCACTCTGATGCCTAGTTTATTAGATTCATCACGGATCTCAGTGATGCCATCCACCACTTTTTCTTTAGCCAAGTCAGAGATTTTTTCCACCAGTTCTGCTTTGTTAACTTGGTAGGGGATCTCGTGGATTATAATAGCGCCTTTGCCGCCTAATTCCTCTATTGAAGTGCGAGAACGGATAATGACTGAGCCGCGGCCAGTCATTAGAGCATTGCGTGCTCTTTGGCTGCCCATGATAATACCACCAGTTGGGAAGTCTGGCCCTGGTAGATGCTGTACTAGCTCTTCCACAGTAATGCCAGGATTTTTGATATACTCGGCACAAGCATCAATAACTTCGCCTAGATTATGGGTAGGAATATTGGTAGCCATACCTACTGCTATGCCGTTGGCGCCGTTAACCAGAAGATTTGGGAAACGGGTTGGTAGAACTTTCGGTTCTCGTTCTGTGCCATCGTAGTTATCCTGGAAATCAACGGTGCTAAGCTCAATATCCGCAAGCATAGGAGTTGAGATTTTGGCAAGCCGTACTTCTGTATAACGCATTTGCGCTGGTGCATCCCCATCCACCGAGCCGAAGTTACCTTGCCCATCAACTAACGGATCTCTTAAGGAAAATTCCTGCGCCATACGCACCAAAGCGCCATATATGGGTGAATCCCCATGGGGATGGTATTTGCCTATAACATCGCCGACAATTCTTGCCGATTTTTTATGTGGTTTGTCGTGATAGTTATTCATCTCATGCATGGTATACATAATGCGGCGCTGTACTGGTTTGAGGCCGTCACGCACATCAGGCAAAGCACGGCTGACGATTACACTCATCGCGTAATCCAGGTATGAGTGCTGCATTTGCTCAGTTATACTTACTGGCTTAACGTGGCTATGAGTGTTTTCTCTGGTGTCTAGCGGCATCTTTCTCTCCGTATGGGAAAACTTTGTTATTCGAAGCCAATAGCATAGCCAATTGCGCCATTAATAGCAAGTTGTTTCCCTGATTACGATTTAGAGATTGGATGTTGCTTATAAAAAATCTTTTACTATTGCTTCAACGCGGACTGAACCTCGTCCAATGATTCTGTGTTTGCAATTCAAGAGTTCTGGGGTGCTTTCCAGCCAGGAGAATGCAAAGCACATTTGCAGGGTTATGCCCTAGATTTGCCAGTAGAAGCACCTATGCTTTCGCCGATCGCGTTGCCAGAAATGCCTCCTACTATCATCCCAATCGCGATAATGTAAGCAAATGGAAACGCATACCCGGAAATATCAGTATGTGCGGGATTTGATGCAGAGGAAAGGATGGAACGCGCTAATGCGTCCACAACAGCCCCGCCTACCAATCCGCCTGCGATGCAACCACATATGGTGCCGATTACTGTCATTTTAACAGTACTGTCTGAAGGGCTACTGCTTGGGTTGGCGTTATTAGGAATATTATTCAATTTCATTTTATCCCCCGGTGTTATAAATGCACAATTCGCTCCATTGTAGCATTATTCGCGTTGATTGTCAAAGAGTGGTCATCGTTTTGTGGAGAGGAGCCGAAATAATTCATATTTCCTTGGGTGAGTTTTTTGCTTATAATGTCGCCCACTTACTTTTGAAGCATGGAGAAAATGGTAATGAGAAAAGCAATATTTTTATTCCCAGGGCAGGGTTCGCAGCACTTGGGCATGGGCAAGGAGCTATTTGAAGCATTCTTTGAGGCTCGTGAGGTATTTCAAGAAGCTAATGAAGCTTTGCAATTTGACCTAACTAAGCTTATGTTTACTGGGCCAGAGCCTGACATCACTCTCACAGCCAACGCCCAA
Organism: Pseudomonadota bacterium; assembly: GCA_018242185.1. Classification (GTDB taxonomy): domain Bacteria; phylum Pseudomonadota; class Alphaproteobacteria; order Rickettsiales; family Midichloriaceae; genus SZAS-26. The sequence continues at coordinate 17,485 of JAFECK010000021.1, read as the reverse complement.
CCAGCAATTCTCACGGTCTCCATTGCTGCTTTTGCTGCGTTGCAAAAGCAGTCGGGATATAGTGTGAAAGAGCTAGCTATAGCCATTGCTGGTCATTCCTTAGGTGAATATAGCGCGTTGTGTGCAGCTGGGGCATTAAGTTTTGCAGATGCTGTAAGGTTAGTGCGCAAGCGTGGGCAAGCGATGCAAGAAGCGGTGCCAGTAGGTGTAGGATCTATGGCGGCTTTGGTGGGAGCTACGGTGGAGCAGGCAGAGGCTATTGCTATTGCTGCCAGCCTTCATGGGGTGTGCGAGCTCGCCAATGACAATGGTGGCGGGCAAATCGTGCTAAGTGGCCATAAAAAAGCTATCGATGTAGCGATTGGGATCGCTGGTGAGCATGGAGTGCGTCGCGCAGTAGAATTGCCAGTTAGCGCGCCGTTTCACTCCACTCTGATGCAGCCGGCGGCTGTTGTTATGGAGGCTGCGTTAGCACAAGTGCAGGTAAATGACCCTACAATCCCAGTGTTTGCTAATGTTACAGCGCAAGCGATTGGTGAAGCCCAGCAGATCAAACAGCTGCTGGTGCAGCAGGTATGCGCTTTGGTGCGTTGGCGGCAAACTATAGAAAATATGGCGGCAACCTACCCAAATGCGCCATTTTTAGAGCTTGGACCAGGTAAGGTGCTCACTGGTATTAACAAGCGGATGGGACTTGAAAATATTGCCTTGAATTTATCGGTGCCGCAGGATATAGAACAGTGCATATTGGCACTTGGCTTATAGTGTACAACCTACAATAAAGAGGGCAAAAATGCTGCAGTTTGAGAATCGCAAAGCTTTAGTAACCGGAGCAACTGGGGGTATAGGTAAGGTAATCGCTGAAGGGCTGCATAAATGTGGAGTAACCGTAGTATTATCTGGAACCAGAGAGGCTCGACTCAAGGAGCTGCAGCAAGAGTTTGGTGGGAATACCAAAGTGCTGCCGTGTGACTTAGGGGATGTTGCCCAGGCTGCTGGCCTTTTTGACAAGGCAGAAGAATTGGTGGGCGATATTGATATAGTGGTCTGCAATGCTGGCATCACCCGCGATACATTGGTGATGCGCATGAAGGATGAAGACTGGGCGCAGGTGCTGAACCTAAACTTAAGCGCAGTATTCCAGCTTAACCGCGCAGCAGTTACTAAAATGCTGCGGCGCCGCTACGGCAGAATCATCAATATCAGCTCTATAGTAGGAGTGACCGGTAATGCTGGGCAGGCAAATTACGCTGCTGCTAAAGCTGGGATGATCGGGATGTCTAAGTCGATCGCTGCTGAGGTAGCAACCCGTAATGTGACTGTGAACTGCGTAGCTCCAGGTTTTATCGCAACTCCTATGACTGACGTGCTTTCTGATGCAGTAAAACAGAAGATCCAGGAGAATATTCCAATGGGTAGGATCGGCAGCGCTGAGGAAGTCGCAGCGGCCGTGACTTTTTTAGCTTCCGACAATGCTAGCTACATTACCGGTAGCACGATCCATGTCAACGGCGGTATGTGCATGGTGTAATCCTCCATGTGTGCCACTCAATAATGGCAATGACAGCAATTCTATGCTACGATGTAGGAAATATGCCTAATACATAGAATGAAAGACAGTTTAATAGCTTTAAAAGATCAGTTGCTGCAAAACCAACATTTGAAGAGCATAGCAGCGGTTGCTTGGGGTGCAGCGCTTGCATCTGACGATTCAGGCAGAATGACCTTGGAGATGCTTAATGTATTTTTTAGAGAGTGCATAAAAAGTCTAGAAAGTATCCAAGGGGATGGGGGCAATAGAGCTAGAGAGGAATTTAAGCGGGCTCTGGCAGGCGCTACTCTTTTGGAAGAGTTGCGGGAGGTTATAGGGTTAGTCAAAAATCAGAGCAATGTTAGTATGTATGCAAATTTCCTCATGGTACTAGCGCCAGCGCGATATTTTGTTGAACATGCTAGTTTTGAGGAAAAGCAGGCAAAGGAAGACATAAATAGGATGAAGTTATGGATAGCATCTCCTAAGGCAGTTGTAGAGGAGTTATTGCCGCAAAAGGCTATTTGCCGTGATCAATCTGAAAGGCAAGTTTTATTTACTGAATATCTTGTGCTATACGCACCCCTTACTCTATATGAGATCTTGGAACAGGAAGAGTATAAGAAACATATTACTCCAGAAATTAAGGCAAAAGCTGGCTTAGATAGCGCTTTGAGTTTGTTGTGGGCGCGCGCAATTGAAGACGGCATGTTAAAGGTGTCTGAAGGTGGTGAGGACTGGATTGCATTTCTAAATAAACACGGAGCGCAACCAAGTGCACAGCATAAAGCAGATGTACTACATAATTTGTTTGCTAGGGTTGCCAAAGGTGAAGTTGCTATAGACAAGCTCTCCTTGCGATTAAACAGAGCTGCTCAGAATGGTGGTGACTTGAATCAGACTATCCTAATCAAAGAGGGCGATAAAACGGCATCTCTTAATATTCTGCAATTTGCCTTGCATCTGGCTATAATGCATGCATCTGATCTTGTTAAAATGCCAACAGGTGGTTTGGCTGGGCCAACCACTTCTGTGCTATATCCAAAGCGTTGGGAGGCAGTTGAGCAGCTTATCAATGTATTAAAAGAGCAGAAAGTGCTAGAGGTGCAAACTGCTACCCTTAATTCAAGTGCATTTAAAGGTCTACTAGATCCAGAGCTAAAAGGAATAAATGTACTTGCTGAGTTGATAGGGAGAGATAAACCCGATCTCGCTCTAAAGCTGATAAATGCAGGGCTAGAGATGACCTTGCCTGCCAAGAAAAATTGGACTTCTCACCCTTTGTGTTTGCTGGCTGATAAAATTGGTGCATTGTTCGAGCGGGGTACTAAGGATAAGACTGAAGAAGAGCTTACTACACAAATGGAGCCTTATAAGGCTTTATGGGGCCAGCTCTTTGCTAAGATTGAAAATATTGACGCTGCCACCATCGCTCAAATACTAGATAGATTTAGATGGGATAAATATACGAACTCAGACTTATTTGCCCAATTTGCTACTCCTTTGATCCATGGCCTGCTAGAGAAAGAACACGTCAGAATTGTGCAAGAACTAGGCGCCCCAGATGCAGACCAAGCAACTATACAGTCTTGTTTCTCTGCTACTGTGCATCCCGATATTAAGATAAATATCTTTCAGTCTATCAGCGAGGACAGCAAGAAAGCGCCATTATCCAGAATAATAAACCAATGGGTGGAGTCCAAGAAGGAAACTGCTCCATTAAGCTATGCATTTTATAAAGATGCCATAAACAAGGCGTGCGCTATCAAAAACCAGAATAATAAGCAAGCGGTCAACACACCAAATGGCACGGTTATACGTAAAACTTTCGGCATAATCACGGGGGTTGGTATGCTAAGCATAGGTTTGGGGGTCGCTGCTACTCTATCAACCGGCATGAATATGAGCCTAGGCGCTGGAGTGATGTTGTCAGATGTTTTGTTGCTATCTGGTACTGCTATAACCTTAATAGGTATTATCGGGTTATTGGCTGATATATCAAAAGGTGATCTTAAGTCTAAAGCGATTGAAGGCACTCTAGCTATCTTAACAGGGCCGCTCATAATTGGCGTTAGTGTTCATGTTCCCACTCTGATTGCCAATCAGATGAATACCGTAATAGGAATGGAATTTGCCATGCCTATAGGTATTGTAGTAGGAGCTATTGCTGGGTTATATCTTGGTATACGCTATAGACGTAGTACTGACAGCCTATTACCTGTAACGATAGGAATGGGTGTGGGCAGCACAGCTGGTGCTCTTATCAGTAAAGTATTGCCTCAAGCCAGCAGCGTGATCGCGAGTGAGCCAATTGCACATACCACAATCATTCTTGCCGCATCACTGGTGAGTGCGTTAGTATTTCTGAGTGCGGTAGTCGCCAACGAAACTTCATTCCGCGGTGCAACATAATAATCGTGAGTATGTGACAAGGTATTGCTTTCCAGCTATAAAATAGTTCACAATATAAGTGAATGGGGAAAAGCACGGAGGGGATTTTTGGACTTAGGGGCCTATGCCTGCTCGGTGGTCCTTTCTTTTGCTTTTCTATCATAGTTTTGATTATCCAAAGGGGATGGATGCTTAAAGCTTATAATGATTTGCTAAAAGCCAAAAGCTGGGCTGTTAACCAGCAACAGTATGAGATTGCACTACTGCTGGATGAGTTGCAGCACGAGATTAGTAAGAACAGCAATAGTGGTTTTATGCCTGGTATAAGTAGATTGCGACGTTATTTTAATTTGCAGTCGCCGTTGAGTGCCGCTGGGGTGTATATATGTGGCGATGTGGGTCGCGGCAAGACCATGATGATGGACTTATTTTTTCAGAGCATTCACGGTGTGCACAAACGGCGTTACCATTTCCACGATTTCATGCAACGTTTCCATACTGCGATGCATAATGTTAATAAAAGCAAAGATGTTTCTGAGCCTATTGTTGAGGCTCTAGATAGTATAGTTGATAACATAGCGGTACTTTGTCTTGATGAGTTGCAGGTCAATAATATAGCTGATGCTATGGTGATGGGCCGAGTTTTTACGAGTCTTATCCAGCGTGGAGTGTTCGTTTTTATGACTTCAAACCGGCATCCTGCGGAGTTATTTAAAGATGGGCTGCAGCGAGAGCGTTTCCTGCCTTTCATAGATTTAGTGATGGAGAAAATGAAAGTGGTGGTTATGGGTGGAGAGCAGGATTATAGGGCATTAAAAGAATTTAGTTTAAATAAGGTCTATCATTATCCGCTGGATCATGCGGGCAAACAGTTTCTTAGCACGACACAGCAAATGTTAATTGGGTGGCATGAGTGGCAGGAGCGTAGCATCAAAGTAAGTAAAAACCGCGAGCTACTATTGCTGCAGACTTATAAATACGTAGCAAAATTTTCTTTTGCTGAGCTGTGTGTGCGACCTATGGGCGCTGCTGATTATATGGAGATATGTCACAATTTTAGCACAGTGATAATTGAGGGGATCCCACAAATGGGGGCGGATTCGCATAATGAGGCGTTGCGCTTTATCACTCTTATTGATTGCTTATACAATAGTAAAACCAAGCTGATATGCACGGCAGAAGTGCCTTATGATCAGCTATATACTGGCAAAACTAATCGCTTTGAATTTGATCGGACTATATCAAGGTTAAGGGAGATGCAAACCGCAGAATACCTGCATTATGAGAAGGATGATTCTGCGTATGCTTGACTTGTATAGCAAGATTATGTAGGGTGCTCATTGAAGGAGCAATTCAATAACGTTGACTGGAAGGCGGTAAATACTACCAACTTTCGAGATAAAGAAGTTAAATACAAAAAGCAGGCTGAATTTCTGGTGTATTAGGCTGTGCCTTTTGATTTGGTTGAGATGATTGGAGTTTTTGATTGCCGTATGAAACAACAAGTCCTAGAAATATTACCTGATAATGCTAATATTAAAGTGTGGAGCAAGAGAGACTGGTATTTTTAGGGGTTGATAATGACAGAAATCAAACAAGGCGATATACTGCAAGAGAATGCGGAGGCGCTAGTTAATGCAGTAAATTGCGTTGGTGTTATGGGAAAAGGAGTGGCATTACAGTTTCGTAACGCTTTTCCCGATAACTATCGCGCTTATGCCAAAGCCTGCAAGAATAACGAGGTGCAGCTGGGTAGAATGTTTTTGTTTAAAACCAATGCGCTAATTAATCCTCATTACATTATTAATTTCCCTACTAAGCTGGATTGGCGGCATCAAAGCCTAATGCAATACATAGAAAATGGTTTGCAATCCCTTGTTCAAGAGGTGAAAGTCAGAGGATTCGTTCTATTGCATTGCCAGCTTAGGCTGTGGCCTAGGCGGTTTAAGTTGGGAGGAAGTGCTCCCCAAAATCGAAGAAGCGTTCATTGATTTGCCTCATGTACGGGTATATATATTTGAGCCTAAACAATAATAGTATCAAAAATGGGTATTGCAATAAAGCAGGCTAAAACAGAAGATGAGATGGCGATCTGCTTAGATATAAGACGTAGAGTTTTTATAGAAGAGCAAAAAGTCTCAGAAGCCGAGGAAATAGACGGGTTAGATGATAGTAGCGATCATTATATTTTATATCTCAATAGTTTGAGTGTGGGCACGGCGCGCGTACGCTATAAAGATGCAATGGCGAAAATTGAAAGAGTCGCGGTGTTAGCAAACTACAGAGGGCTAGGGCTGGGGAAAAAGCTGATGCTGTATTTAATAAGGGAAATTAGGAATAGTAACAATGCGCATACTATTATGTTAGGCGCTCAAACTCATGCTATCCAATTTTATGAGAGTATAGGCTTTCAAGAGTGTGGTGCAGAATACATGGACGCGGGCATTCCTCATAAGGATATGAAAATGTTGATTGACGGCAAATAAAAATAGCACAGGACCCTGTCAAGGCCTGCGACATTTTCGATTTGCTTTTGCAAGCGCCACCCAGTATCATCCCCTTGTCATTATGATAATTCTCGAAAATCAATTGGTAGATAGCCAAGTATTTATCAGGATTTTATATGGCCGCCAGGGGTGCTTTGCTAAAACTTTAAAAACGCAAGGCTGAGAAATACCCTTAAAACCTGCTCTGGTTAATACCTGCGGAGGGAGTGTGAAGTGAAGCCGAGTACAGTTGTGTTACTCTAACGACTTTTCTTTATCTCTTTGGTGTAAACAAACGTAGGAGATAAATCATGAAAAAGTATCTACGAAGTTTATACGGGCCAGCGATTCTTGGTGCCAGCATTGATGGTTACGATATAGCGCTATATGGTTATATGGCACCGGTGCTAGTTCAAGTTTTCTTACCCCACTTGGATAAAACCACCGCTTATTTCTTCTACTTCTTATTCGAATTTTTCGCAGCAATTTGCCAGTTGCTAGGCGCTAGATTCTATGGAGATATGGGTGATAAGTATGGTCGCAAACACGCGATGTACCAAAGTATGCTGGGCACATCATGTGTGACGTTTATGATTTGTTTGTTACCTACATACCAGGCATGCGGTTTTATAGCAGCGCTGCTTTTTGCTCTAATGCGCGCTATGCAAAGCTTTTTCCTAGGTGGGGAGTATAATGGTGGTGCAATTTACTGTTTGGAACATGAAGAAGAGCGCAAACGACATGGCCTAGTTAGTGGCCTATACTGTGCATTCACTGTTAGTGGCATCGTTATAGCCAGCTTAACAGCAACTGCCTGTAATATGTTGGGTCCGGAGTATTTTCGCGTTGCATATGCGGTTAGTTTTTTGTTTGCTTTGTTCACATATATAGTGCGTAGTAAGATTCAGGAAACTCCGGAATATCTGCGTATTGCTAACAACTCAGTGCTACCCACTTTGGTGATTGTCAAAAAACAAAAATTTGTCGCTCTAATTCTAGCATCTTTGTTCTTTGGTATGCTATACGGATTACCTACCCGCATCTTAAATGCGCTATTACCTCTTACAACTACTATAAACACAAGCCAAATTATGGTTATCAATAGCGTGTTTCTAGCACTGTATATGGTGCTACTAGTTGTAGCTGGTTGGTTAGCAGACCTCTATGGCGCTAAGCGTGTCATGCGCATTGCAGTATCATTAAGTGGAGTTCTTGCCTACCCATTGATGCTATTGATCGAAACCAAAGCATTTGCTGGTATAATCCTGGCCAAGGCCATATTCGCTGCACTGACTGCAGCCTTCATGGGGCCATTCCATTCTTGGGCTCAGCGTCTGTTTCCAGTTCATAATAGGTACAAAAACATTTCCATGTGTTATGCGACAGGTAAATGCTCTTCTACGATCCTGCTCGCTGGTAGTGTGTTGATCTTCGAGCATTACCAAAATGTGACCAGTTTAGGCGTGATTCTAGCGTTTATAGCAATTATTACTATGAGGATATTTTATGAGACATCTACTCAAGAAACATTTAAGGCTGTGCCTAGTAACCAACATTAAAAATCGGCCGATAGATGAATATAAGAAATTTGTCCAGGCTGCTGTGCGTGGTGGTGTCACTATGGTGCAGCTGCGGGAAAAGGAAGGGGATATCGAAGCTATAAGGTACAAGGCGCTTGAGATTAATAGTGTGTTGAAACCTTTAGGTATACCGCTAATTATCAATGATTTGGTTGAGCTCGCTGCTGAAATAGGCGTGGCTGGTGTCCATATAGGTCAGCAAGATATGAGCCCTGCGCAAGCAAGATCAATATTAGGGCCTGGCAAGATTATTGGTGTGTCTATAGAGAGCATGGAGGAGTTAAATAGAGCCAATGCTGATGATGCAATCAGCTATGTTACAGCAAGTGCGGTGTATCCCAGCAAAACTAAGACTGATTGCAAGACAATATGGGGCCTGGACGGCTTAAATAAGGTTGTTATGCAATCTAGACATCCAGTTACTTCGATAGGGGGTATCAAAGCCCACAATGTTGCGGAAATTATGACTAGTGGAGCTTGTGGAATTGCAGTTATTGGGGCGGTGCATGACGCAGAAGATCCGTATGAGGCGGCGTGCGAGCTGATGCGATACATTAACAGTGGCGTGGGGAGGCAATATGCTCTCTGAAGATTCCATAATTAGAGATTTGCAATCTATTTTCCCTCAATACATAGGTGATGACGCTGCTATATTGCCTTGCAACAAAGCCTACAATTATTTGCTTAGTAAGGATTTGTTGGTGGAAGATATTCACTTTCGTACTAGCTACTATGGCCCAGCTGATCTGGCACACAAGGCTTTGCACGCAAACTTGAGTGATATTGCCGCTATGGGGGGTGCACCTAAATTTGTGATGCTTGGTGTCGCTATACCTATAATCCAGGCCGAATACGTCAAGGATTTTTTGTCTAACTTTGCTAACGTATGCCAGCAAAACTCGATAATCCTTATAGGAGGCGATACTACGAGTTCCCCCGATAAGCTATACATTAGCATTACTGCCATAGGTGAGGTGCATAAAGAGTATATTAAATATCGCAATAATGCCAGAGTTGGCGATCTTGTTTGTGTGGCTGGTAATTTAGGCCATGCGCATTTAGGGCTACAAGCATTGGAACGTTCTATTCCACAGCTAAAGCAGTTCAAAGATGCACTGCTACGTCCCATGGCCAAGCTCGAGGAAGGGGCGTGGCTCGGGCGGCAAGGTGTAATAACTGCGATTATGGATGTATCAGATGGGCTATATATTGACCTTAGTAAGCTTTGCTCTGCTTCTGGCAAGGGTGCTGAAATTGAGGTGAGTAATTTAGTTGCAAGCCGGGAATTTAAGGCCGCTTGCTCCATACTTGGTCTGGATCCTATAACAACTATGCTTGTAGGTGGTGAGGATTACGGCCTCCTTTTTACGGTGGAGCCTAACAAATATTCAGCTATATCAGCTGATTTCCGCAATATCTTTGGATATGAGCTGCAGGTAATGGGTCGGATAACTTGTGATGTAGGCGTGAATATAAGGGAAAATGGAGAGGTCAAGAATCTGGAGCTCAATCTATTTACTCATTTTGGAGAAAAAATATGAAATACAAATGCTTATCAATCGCTGGCTTTGACGGTTCAGGTGGCGCTGGTATCCAGGCTGATATTAAAACCTTTTCGGCTTTAGGTTGCTATGCTATGTCAGTGCTGACTGCTTTGCCGGTGCAAAACACTTGTGGGGTGCGTAACTGTTATGACATACCACTGATGGCTATAGAAGAACAGTTGGAAACGATTTTTGACGATATTGTTCCTGACAGTATTAAAATAGGCATGCTGTTTTCGTCCGCCATAATTGAGATTATTGCTGATTTTTTGCGGTGCAAAAATATAAGCATACCAATTGTGTTAGATCCAGTCATGGTAGCTAAAAGCGGTGACTCATTGCTGCTACCAGATGCTGTAGAAGCGCTCAAATCCAAGCTTATACCACTTTGCACGGTTATCACTCCTAATATACCTGAGGCGGCAGCGCTTGTGGGTAACGCAGATATGGGGGCGCTTGCGGAGCAATTGCTAAATTTAGGCCCGCAAGCTGTGCTTCTAAAGGGCGGGCATAATTCAGGGCAATATTCTAATGACCTTCTCTTAGAGCGGGGGCAGGAGCCTAAGTGGTTGCTCGCTCCCCGTATTAATTCTCTCAACACTCATGGGACCGGTTGCACACTGTCTGCAGCTGTCTGTGCTTACTTAGCGCAAGGTATTGGCGTATCAGATGCATGTGAGCGCGCCAAGCATTATTTACATGGGGCGATTGCAGCTGCAAAAGACGATTCACTAGGCAAAGGCTATGGCCCAGTGCACCATTTCTACCAAATATGGCCATGTTGAAATTATAGGAGAAGTTATGTCGTTATCACAACAAGCTTGGAATCGCTCGAAGCAGCTTATTGGTGCAATTAAAGCCCACCCATTTAACCAGAAGCTAATGAACGGTACATTAGACCGGGACCGCTTTGCCTATTACATAGAGCAGGATTCCCTATATCTCAGGAAGTTTGCTAGGTGTCAGCCCCAGTATTTTCATATTTGAGTACGAAGAGTTGGAGCTCGCAGCTCTG
>JAFECK010000021.1:0-6896 GCA_018242185.1 Pseudomonadota bacterium | reverse complement strand
GGGCACGCTTTGCAAGGCCTCGCCGCGAGCTCCAACTCCACATGATAGTGTATGGTGCAACAAGCGGTAAAAGGCAATGCAGCAGTGTAGCTGACAAGCGCATTGCTGGCGTCAGCCAGCAAAATAATGTAAGGCATATTAATCTGCACCATATTAATCGTTGGCCCCTTGGGGCCAACTTACTTATTGCGCTTGTTAGCGCAACGTAAGCATTGCACATCTAGGCAATTCCTACCAAAGCTATTCCGCCTATCTAATTATTGCTCGTGCCAGTTTTCTTGCGGCTTGCTGGCTTTTCGGTAACAATTAGCGCTTCTGCTCCATCTTCGACTACCTCAGGAGTAATAGTAACTTCCCGTACATGTGACTCGCCTGGCAGAGTGTACATTAGGGATAGTAGGATCTCCTCCATAATCGCTCTCAAGCCACGCGCCCCAGTTTTGCGCTGTATCGCCTTTTTTGCTATAGAGGTAAGTGCGGTTGGAGTAAAATGCAGCTGCACATCGTCCATATCAAATAGCTTCTTATATTGTTTAACTAGGGCATTCTTAGGCTCGGTTAGCACTCGTACTAATTCCTCCTCGCCTAAATCTTCAATAGTAGCAACTATCGGCAACCTACCTACAAACTCAGGTATTAAGCCATATTTGATCAGATCTTCAGGTTCTACCTTATTGAGTAGGTCGCTGTTATCAGTTTGATTTTTGTTTCGCACATCAGCGCCAAATCCAATAGCTGTGCCTTCACCGCGAGCTGCTATGAGTTTATCCAGCCCGGCGAATGCGCCGCTGCAGATAAACAAGATGTTGGTAGTATCAACTTGCAAAAACTCCTGTTGCGGGTGTTTTCTGCCTCCTTGCGGCGGTACAGAAGCTACAGTTCCTTCCATCAGTTTCAGTAATGCTTGTTGCACGCCTTCGCCGGATACGTCTCGAGTTATCGACGGGCTATCAGATTTGCGAGATATTTTGTCTATCTCGTCTATATAAACAATGCCTCGCTGTGCCTTTTCGACGTTATACTCAGCTGCTTGTAATAACTTAAGTACAATGTTTTCCACATCTTCACCTACATAGCCTGCTTCAGTCAGTGTGGTGGCATCAGCGATAGAGAACGGTACATCAAGGATTCTAGCTAGAGTTTGAGCGAGCAAGGTCTTACCGCAACCTGTAGGGCCTATCAATAAGATGTTGGACTTGGCTATCTCAACGTCTTGGGTATCTTTAAGATTTTCAAGACGCTTATAGTGGTTGCGCACCGCAACCGCCAAAGTCTGTTTAGCTTTTTCCTGGCCTATGACATACTGATCCAATATCTTTTTTATTTCCTTAGGTTTTGGTAACCTAGCGTCTTTGTGTAGCAGCTGGCGCACATCCTCTTGCACTATATCAGCACATAGGTCGACACATTCGTTGCATATATAAACTGTCGGGCCGGCGATGAGTTTGCGAACTTCGTGCTGGCTCTTGCCGCAAAACGAGCAGTATAGACTATTCTTGGTTTCTAGAGACATAAGAGACTACCAATTATTTAGGTTTTTTAACATGAACAACTTTATTATCACCCCTAATGGTTAATATTTCGTCAATGAGACCGAACTCTTTTGCTTGTTCGGCTGACATAAAATTATCCCGCTCGATGCTTTTGGCTATAGTACGCACGCTTTGCCCCGTATGTCTTACATAAATCATCTCTAGCACATGGCGAAGGTATTTTATTTCATTGGCTTGGATCTCAATATCAGTGGCTTGCCCTTGAGCGCCGCCATGCGGTTGATGCACCATAACCCTGGAATGCGGGAGGCAATAACGTTTGCCCTTGGTCCCTCCAGCTAGTAATATCGAGCCCGCAGATGCAGCCTGCCCGACGCATAGGGTTGCTATGTCAGGCTTTACGTATTGCATAGTATCATATATGGCAAGCCCTGCGGTCACAACACCTCCAGGAGAGTTGATATACATGGAAATATCTTTTTCAGGGTCCTCTGACTCCAAGTATAAAAGCTGTGCAACTACTAGAGAAGCACTTTGATCATCTATAGGGCCATTCATAAATATTATACGTTCTTTTAATAAGCGCGAGTATATGTCAAATGCACGTTCTCCGCGCGCCGTTTGTTCGACCACCATTGGCACTAAGCTCATACGCAAGACCTTCATTATTGTTAATATATTAGTAATATTTGGCAATGTTTTACTTTAAGCAAACGCTCCAAAGATGCTAATAGCCCCATTACAGCATTTTGTGCAAATCATGTAAAGCGGTATTAATATTGGCATATCACAGGTGTCTTAGCATATAATCAAAAAATGCCGATAATAGCAGTTTAAGGTATGTTGTCGTATTTTATAGCTCAACTATTTTAATAGGCGCTCTGCTATCAGCCGCTAGCGATCCGACATTACTTAGTGGTGCCCCGGTACCACCTAAAGCGCCATAACCACACTTCATCGACTATTGCCTTATAAGCAGCATAAATAGAGCCATGCAACACTAACATTAAAAATTACGAACAAAAATATAAATGGTATTGCACCTACTATTAGAGCATGTTAAGATTCCTGCGAGCGTCCCTCCCCTCCCCTTCTTGTAGGGGCGCTCCCTTAAATCTTCGGGGTTCCCCTCACAATAAATCCCATTGTATCAAAGCGATAAATTTGATACGCTGGAAATATATTAACATTTCTGGAGGGGTTTGGGGATGTCAAATGACAACGATATAGTAATAGTGGCAGCACTGCGTAGTGCTGTTGGTAATTTCAACGGCGCCGCAGCGCAATTATCAGCTGTGCAACTTAGCACGCCAGTCGCAGCGCAAATGCTAGCTAGTACTGGAGTGGTAGCAAAAGATATAGATGAAGTTATCATGGGTCAAGTGCTCAGCGCAGCAACCGGCCAAAATAGCGCGAGACAGCTAGCACTTGGCATTGGCATGCCCCATGAGAGCACCGCATGGGTAGTAAATCAGGTATGTGGCTCAGGGCTTTGGTCTGTGGCCCTTGGAGCGCAAAGCATCACTGCGGGTGTTAATAACATTGTTATAAGTGGTGGACATGAAAGCATGAGCTGTTGCCCACATGCAGTGCACTTGAGAAACGGAGTAAAAATGGGAGCAACTGAGCTACGCGATCTAATGATTGACGATGGTCTGACTGATGTTTTCTCTAAACTGCATATGGGTTTGACTGCAGAAGCAGTAGCAGAAAAGTATGGAGTTAGTAGACAAGATCAGGATGAGCTTGCAGTCAAGTCACAAAACAACGCTAGTAATGCTCAGAAAAGTGGTAAGTTTAAGGACGAAATAGTACCGATAACCATCAGCAACAGAAAAGGGGATGTAACTTTTATTGATGATGAATTTATTAGACATAACGCTACAGTTGACGTGTTATCAGCCCTCAAACCTGCATTTAAAAAAGATGGCACAGTAACCGCAGGCAATGCTTCCGGCATAAACGACGGCGCAGCTGTGATCATGTTGATGAAACGCAAAGAAGCAGAAAAGAGAGGCTTAGCGCCGCTTGCTACTATAAGAAGTTTTGCTTCAAGCGGCGTTGATCCAATGATGATGGGTATAGGTCCGGTATCAGCAACCAATAAGGCGCTATCAATTGCTGGTTGGCAAATCAAAGATCTAGAGTTGGTTGAGGCGAATGAAGCGTTCGCAGCGCAAGCTGTGGCAGTCAATCGCTTACTTGGCTTTAATACCGATATAGTCAACGTCAACGGTGGTGCCATTGCAATTGGCCACCCAATTGGTGCTTCTGGCGCACGCATACTGGTTACTTTACTGCACGAGATGAAAAGAAGGAATGTCAAACGCGGTCTTGCAACTCTTTGCGTGGGAGGTGGTATGGGAGTCGCAATGTGTGTGGAGAGAGTTTAAATAAGTATTGGAAAATCTTTTAACTAATTAATGGGGGAATCATGGCAAGAAGAGTTTTAATTACTGGTGGTACAAGGGGTATAGGGCGTGTAACTGCTTTAACATTCAAAAATGCTGGCTATAAAGTAGCAGTGACCTATGCAGGGAATGATGAAGCAGCAAAAAAATTCGAACAAGAATCTGGAATCAAAGCGTTTAAATGGGATGCGGGTAATTTCGAGGCCTGCCAAGCAGGAGTGCTTGAGGTAGAAAAACACCTTGGTGGCAATATAGAAGTTCTGGTGAACAACGCTGGCATTACCAGAGATGGTATGGCCCATCGTATGCCTGTAGAAAGTTGGGACGCAGTTATCCATACTAACCTGAGCTCCGTATTTTATATGATCCGCGCTGTAATAGAGAAAATGCGCGAAGCTAAGTGGGGCCGCATTATCAGTATGAGCTCAGTCAACGCGCAAGGCGCAATGGGCCAGGTAAACTATTCAGCTGCTAAAGCGGGTATAGAAGGCCTAACCAAAACACTAGCGCTAGAAAATGCGCGAGTAGGTGTAACGGTCAACGCTGTAGCTCCTGGCTATGTAAACACTGAGATGGTTGCTGCCATCCCGCAAGACGCGTTAGATAAGATCATTGCAAAGGTACCAGCGGGCCGTTTGGGTGAGGCAGAAGATATCGCCAGAGTAATACTTTTCTTAGCAGATGATGGTGCAGGATTCCTAACTGGTGCCGTAGTGCCAGTTAACGGCGCTTTGCGAGTCTAAGCATTTAAGCAGCTAACCTTAGATCTAAATCACGGAAAACCTTAATACAGGCGCTCACGAACTCGTCTATCATGGCGTCAGTATGGAAAGGTGTGGGGGTCACTCTAAGCCTTTCAGTGCCTTTTGCAACTGTTGGGTAGTTAATTGGCTGCACATACATGCCGTAATCTTCTAACAAGATGTTGGATACTTTTTGACACAGGAATGGGTCATAAACCATGATGGGGATAATATGACTTGGGCTAGGCAAACATGGTATGCGTGCGCTTGCTAATGCAGCTTTAACTTTGGCGACTACTTTTTTATGAGCTGCTCGCTCTGCCTCTGAGTAACGCAAGTGCCGCATACTCGCTAGAGCGGCAGCGGTAACTGCAGGAGGTAGCGTAGTCGTGAAAATAAACGAAGGAGCGTAACTACGAATCGCATCTACAATTGCCGTATCCGCAGCTATGTAGCCACCTATAACCCCATATCCTTTGGCGAAATTGCCTTGGATAATGTCAATCTGGTCAGTTAAACCGCAGGCCTCCGTATATCCGCCGCCATGTGCTCCGTATAGGCCCACAGCATGAACTTCGTCTACATAAGTAAGCGCATTATATTTTTTAGCAATAGCGCATATTTTCTCTATCGGAGCGATATCGCCGTCCATGGAATATACCGATTCAAAAGCTATGAGCTTAGGACGTTCTATAGGATATTGCTTCAATAACTCTTCTAAGTGCTCTGGATCGTTATGTCTAAATATACGCTTCAATGCACCACTATCGCGAATTCCGTGGATCATAGAAGCGTGATTCATTGCATCTGAGAAAATCACGCAGTCTGGCAGAATTTTGCCGATTGTTGAGAGTGCAGCTTGATTAGCAATATAACCGGAAGTAAAAACTAACCCTGCTTCCTTCCTATGCAAAGCAGCAACTTCTCGCTCTAAGGCAGTCACAGAAACATTAGTGCCAGATATGTTACGTGTTCCACCAGCGCCAGCCCCCATCAAGCTCGCTGCCTTTTCCATTGCCTCAACCACAACTGGATGCTGGCTCATGCCAAGGTAATTATTAGTGCACCATACTATCACTTCACGGTCTAGAATTTGGTGATGTGCAACTGGAAACCTGCCTAATGAATACTGCAAAATGTTAAAGTGGCGGTACCGCCCCTCCGCCTTAAGATGCTCTATAGATTTAACAAAATAGTCTAAGTATGAGGGCATCGGCGTACAGATAGATAAAAACCTAAGAGGGGTAGACGACTAGAGCCATCTATAGCACCCTCTCAGCGTTATGAAAAAGATTATAGCGCTCTGCTGCTCGCTCTATTGCGCTGTAGCAATGCAACCGCTACGCCACACAGGGTCAACGAATAGCCAATGCAGGGGTCAAAAAACAACGCAATTGCATCATGATGCAATACAGACCCAGCGGATATACCAACTGCGCAAGCGCCAACCAAAAGCCCTAATAGGCGCTCAGCGCTCAATACAGCGCTGCGTCCACGCATCACCATAAAAGCGACCAAAGCCACAACTATAACCGCCAAAGGCGCAATATGTAAAAATTGAAAAATGTTAGCAAGCATATTAAAGCTCTCCAAATTTGATGTATACACGTACAATAGGAAACCTCAAGGCCTCATATGGAAAACATTCCGCAGAGACCCACGTTCTCAAAAGCACGGGTAATAGATTAACAACGCACTACTGCTCTCCAAACTATAGGATGTTTTGCATTGACTTGCAAGATGTAGTGGAGAATTTTTTTCTACATGTCGAAATAAACAGGCTGAGTAGCGAAAGAATCAGGCAGAGTGGAAGGCCAGTACCCTGGAAACTCGCCTAGATCGCAAAGCGACCCTGCGCCTTCACCCACATCTTTGATCCCTGTCATATGCCCATCAATCACCTGCAAATCATGATACATTTGCGCATACATTTGAGTACTGGGGTGAACGTATACATAAACGCCTTCGTCTATAAACATCATATACCCCTATTTATTAAACCAGGGCTGACGATACCACGCGACGCAAAAAGGCGCAAGAAGAAAAGAGAGGGGCACTTAGGCAGCCTTAAATGGTGATCCCGGCGCGACTCGAACGCGCGACCTACTGATTAAAAGTCAGTTGCTCTACCGACTGAGCTACGGGATCTCATGCAAAGAGAACGCCACCATAACAGCTTTATTCATTATATGCAAATCTTTTTCGCCTGAATCTTCTGCAGGGTTCTGACATGGAGTTAAGATAATGTT
>JAFECK010000020.1 GCA_018242185.1 Pseudomonadota bacterium | reverse complement strand
GTTGATTGCGCCTGTAGCTATGGACAAAGGTCTGAATTTTGCTATTCGTGAGGGTGGCAGAACTGTCGGCGCAGGTATCGTAACAGAAATCGTGGAGTAGTAATCAAATAACCTAACCAGGTACCTGGTTAGGTTGGATTTAGGAGTGTAGCTCAATTGGTAGAGCACCGGTCTCCAAAACCGGGGGTTGGGGGTTCGATTCCTCTCGCTCCTGCCACTCATAAAAAAGTGGCCGATTTAGTAAGTATGGCGAAAATGGCATGCCTACTTGCTTTTATTAATTATTCTAATAAGGAGAATAAAAATGCCTAAATTAAAAACAAAAAGCAGCGCTAAAAAACGCTTCAAGTTCACCGCGTCTGGCCTTGTCAAAGCTGGACAGGCCAATAAACGCCATAATATGCGTAAACGCAGCAAAAGGCAGATCCGCTCGCAACGCGGCACTGCGGTGTTGCCGCATATGGAAGGCAAGAGAGTGGCAACACATTACATGCCTTACGGCGGCTAGAATAGCCTATAATACGCATTAATCATAATTATACGAGGTAAATAATGGCAAGAGTAAAACGTGGTGTTACTGCTAGGGCGAGACATAAAAAAATTCTTAATATGGCAAAAGGCTATCGCGGCCGCGCCAAAAGCTGTTTTAGAGTAGCAGTAGAAAAAGTCGAGAAGGCGTTGCAGTATGCTTACCGCGATCGACGCAATAAAAAGCGAGATTTTCGCGGCTTGTGGATTCAGAGGATCAATGCTGCTGTGCGTGAACATGGTATGGTGTACTCACAATTTGTTAATGGCCTAAAAGTTAGTGGCATTGAGCTAAATCGCAAAATGCTTTCTGAAATTGCTATCCACCATCCTGAGTATTTCAAAGAATTGGTGGACAAATCAAAATCAGCGATAACCACAAAAAAGGCGTAGCATAGGTAAAATAACGATGACGCCAGAACAGGTTTCAAAGCTATTCCAAGAGAAAGTGCAGCTGGCGTCCTCTACCATCGAAACATGTGAGGGGATACGTGTTGAATTTCTGGGCAAGAACGGCTACATAGCGGTATTGATGCAGCAGCTTGGCGGGATGCCAAAGGAGCAACGGGGTGAATTTGGAGCGCGAGTAAATAGCATAAAACGCGAAATAGAAGAAATTCTAACTCAGCTCAAGAAGCAGCATGAGGCTAACTCTCTAAGCGAACGTCTTGAGAGCGAGCAGGTGGATATAACTATGCCTGCGAGGAAAGTGCCGATAGGTGCACTTCACCCAATATCGCAAGCTATGCAAGACATGCATGCAATCGCTTCTCACATGGGCTTTATGCAAGCTCAAGGCCCGGAAATAGAAGATGACTACCATAATTTTGGCGCGCTTAATATACCTGAAGATCACCCTGCCAAGCAGATGCAAGATACATTTTACTGTACAGTTGGCAATTTGCAACGATTACTACGTACGCATACATCAGCGGTGCAGATCAGGCATTTGCCACAGCATACTCCTCCTGTGAAGTTGTTCTCCATGGGCCGAGTTTTTCGTGTAGAATACGATGCTACCCATACCCCGATGTTCCATCAGATGGAAGGAATATATGTAGATCGTCAAGTTTCAATGGCGCAGCTGAAAGGGTTTTTAGAGACCTTCCTTGCATTGTTTTTTGGCACTAAAGTGGAGATTAGGCTACGCCCTAGTTATTTCCCCTTCACAGAGCCATCTGCAGAAGTGGATGTGCGTTGTGACCGTAGTAAACCTGGGCAAATTAGTATCGGCAGTGGAAATGATTGGCTAGAAATCTTGGGATGTGGGCTGATTCACCCTAATGTGCTGCGTAATGTTGGTATTGATCCAACCCAGTATCAAGGATTTGCTTTTGGTCTAGGTATTGAGCGATTTGCAATGCTCAAATACGGTATTTCCGACCTGCGTTATCTGTATGAAGGGGATATGCGGCGTTATATTAACCTGGCTGTCTAGGTTGTAGCATATTTTCTTCACAACTGATAAAAAATACCACATTTTATTTAGTTAGCTGTTGACTAGCTTAATATATTAGTATACAATTCATAGCCCCCTCAATTTAAGCCGTGTAACAACGATGAGCGTAAATAATGTTAACCAGCTGCAGAAGAAGCAAAAAAGCGGTATCGCTGTATTGCTTTCCATATTGCGTCTTAATAAAGGCCATTGGGGGACATTGCTACTTATTCAGCTATGCTGTCTAGCTTGGGCGTTGGAGGCAAACATCCTACCTTATGCGCTGCGCTTTGTATTAGATGCGCTCCAGAATCATGACGCAATACCTGAAGGTAGCTTGCACCCAGTCGTCATCCCAATAGTACTAGGAATGAGTGCATGGGTGGTGATCATTAGCCTGTTCCACTTTGGTGATTATGTGATGGCTAACTTTATTGCGAAGTTTAAGGAAAATATGCGCATGGCAGCTTATGAACATGTTAGCCAGCAGAGTTATGGATATTTTGTTTCTAATATGAGCGGTAGTATCGCAAGCCAAATCTCGGACCTAGCACGCAGTAGTTGGGATGTGATGGAGCTCTTGATTCAAACTTTCATCCCCGCATTTCTTGGGGTTATAGTTGCTATTGGCCTATTTGCAGTCTTACATCCCATGTTTGGAATGATCTTAATCTGCTGGGTTACCATGCATCTGCTTTGCTGTTTTTATTTTTCTCAAAAATGTCGCAGTTTAGCACAGGTGCATGCAATGGTACAGAATGGTTTATCTGGCAGGATCGCTGATAGCCTTGCTAACCATTCTATTATCCGTTTATTTACAGCGTTCTCAGGTGAATATCGTTATATCAAAAATGCGCAAAATCTAGAGCGCCAACAGTATACAATCAGTCTTATGTATGTAGCGAAGATGAAGCTGGTTTTAGGCGTAGTATATCTATTCTGGGTCGGGGGAGTGATGACGTTGGCAGAGATATATGCTTATAAATATGGCATAATGAGCATTGGTGAATTGGTATATGTTATTAATACTGCTAACAATATCGGTATGATGATGTGGGTAGTGGCGATCATGATGCCTAATCTATTCCAGGAGTTAGGGGTAAGCGCACAGGGTTTAAGTCTACTTGACGTGCCTATAACAATAGAAGATGCAGAAAACGCAGGTATTTTGAAAGTGCTTCATGGTAGCATTGAATTCCGCAATGTCGTTTTCCATTACCATGAAGGGCAGACTTTATTCGAGGAGCAAAATGCATTTATTCCAGCTGGGCAAAAAGTTGGGCTGGTTGGTTTTTCTGGCTCTGGAAAGACCACCTTCACTAACCTGATTTTGCGCTATTTTGATGTTATAAGCGGGGAGATTTTAATTGATGGACAAAACATTAAAAAAGTGACCCAAGAATCTCTAAGACGCAATATCGCCATGATACCTCAGGATGCTGCCTTATTTAATCGTTCGATAATGGAAAATATCAAGTATAGCAATGCGGAAGCTACAGAAGAAGAAGTGATTTGGGCGGCTAAAATGGCGAATTGCCACCAGTTCATTAAAGCCATGCCTGAAGGGTATGCTACAATAGTGGGTGAAAGGGGTAGCAAATTGTCTGGCGGTCAGCGTCAAAGGATAGCCATCGCACGTGCGTTCTTGAAAGAAAGTAAGATATTGATTCTAGATGAGGCCACTTCTGCGCTTGACAGCAATACAGAGCGTTTAATTCAAGAGTCGTTGAGCAAGATTATGTCGCATAAAACAACATTGGTTATTGCGCACCGCTTATCAACCTTAGTGCAAATGGACAGAATTTTGGTATTCTACAACGGCAAGATTGTTGAGGATGGCTCGCATGATGAGTTAATTGAGCATGATGGTCACTACGCCAAGCTGTGGAGTATGCAGATGGGTGGGTTTCTGGCTGACGGCGATAATAGTGATTTTAAGGAGTAAATAAATGAAATATGACCTAATAATTTTTGATTGTGACGGTACTTTGGTGGACACGGAAGTGGTGATCAATTCTGCGTGTTCCGAGGTGCTTCTAGAAATGGGGTATCCACAATATACAGTAGAATATTGCGTGGAGCATTTTGCTAGCCTGGGTTTGCCAATAATGTTAGAGGTGGTTGCTAAAGAGATCGGCTCAAACTTTGATTCTACACAGTTTATAAGTAGGGTGCGTGATAAATGTTTATACAATATATCTCGGTTAGTGCGGCCAATGCCTAATGCAGAAATTTTACTTCGTCGGCTAAAGAACAAACACATGAAGATCTGTGTTGCTTCAAACGGTGAACAAAATAACGTAATAGAAGCATTACGTGCTACTCATTTATATGGATTTTTCGATAATGCATCTATTTTCACTTATGGTCATGTTGGTGTACCAAAGCCAGCGCCAGATCTTTTCCTGTATGCTGCTAAGCAAATGGGGGGTTTTTCTCCTGAGCGCTGTTTAGTGATTGAAGATAGTGATACTGGGGTGCAAGCGGCTAAAGCTGCTGGTATGGATGTGCTTGTGGTTCAGGCATATAAACATCCAAGGCAAGAAAAAATAAAGCAACTTAAACCAACGGCAATAATTAAAGATTTAAGCGAAGTTGAGGGATATATTTATTCTTTATAAGATATATGCTTGAAATTAATGTATAAAAATGACTATTATTAATGTATCTAAAGAAAAGGAGAGGGCACGTAGTACCCTTAGTAAGTATAGACCAGCAGGCTTAATGGAGCTATGGGTTATAGCATGGCCCTTAATTATAGCTTCTTTGTCTGGCCATGTCATGGTTTTTGTGGATCGCACTTTTTTAGCACACCATTCATTAAATTCTATGAATGCAGCAGCTGCTGCTGGTATGGCGTGGTGGATATTTTCATTTTGTGCAATATCTATAGCAGGTATCGCAGAGGTTTTTGTTGGCCAGCATAATGGAGCCGGCAGATTCGAGAAGGTGGCAGAACCTGTATGGCAGATGATACTTTTTTCATGCGCTACTCTTCTGGTATTCTGGCCACTTGCTATGTGGGGCGGTAGTTATATGATGCCGCAGGCTCTGTATGAAGAAGGTGTTGGGTATTTTACCATAATGATGTTAGCTGGGCCACTGCAACCTATATTTGTAGCTATTGCGGCATTTTTTACTGGAATTGGTCGCACTAAGATTATTACTATAGCATCAGTATTGGCAAACTTAGCAAACCTTCTTCTGGATTATGCGCTTATATTCGGCTATCCAGGCTTGTTAGCACCATTGGGTGCTACAGGCGCTGCAATTGCCACAGCCACAGCATTGTTCATACAGGCTACCATCGTTTTCATTGTCTTCTTAGATCGTGGTAATCGCCTGAAATATCAAACCCATAAGCCGCGATTTGTATATAGTAGTATGCTAAAATGTATACGCGTGGGTTACCCAAATGCTTTAGGGCATATGATGGAAATGCTGTCATGGTTTGTCTTGTTTTATAGTATGGCAAACCTTGGGATTGAGCATGTTACAATACTTACATTAGGGCAAACCATATACATATTATTTGCTTTTCTTTTTGATGGTATACAAAAAGGTGTGACAGCGATTGCGGCTAACCTTATTGGAGCTGGTCATAGTTACCTATTTAATAAATTGCTATACTCTGCCCTAAAGATGCATGCTGTTATCATAGGGATATTATGCATACCACTGGTTTTCTATCCAGACTTTATATTAGGCTTGTTCGCCCTTACCCAGCATCTAGATGTAACAGAGACTGCAATAGGGCACGATGGTTATATGACGTGCTATTTTGTTTGGTTTTATTGTGTGTTTGACGGATTCTTATGGATAGTGGCGGGTATGCTGACTGCGCTGACTGATACTTTGTTCATTATGCTTGCGAACTCAATATCTGCGGCATTAATAGGTGTATTGCCGATTTACGTGCTCCTTACTTATTATAACGCGCCGGCCTATATAATATGGGGATGCCTTGATGTTTACGCCATGGTCGCTTTGATCGCCCTACTCTTGCGCTATATGAAGATGATGCGCCAAATACCCTCTTCCAACTAGCCTAATACTTCCTCTAACCACTGTTGTTCCGCTGCATTAAGGTATGGTGTAACATTACACTGTATCTGGCTTGCATACCAGGCAAGCCAGGATTTCTCAGCCTTATCCAACATATCCTCATCTATAAGCTTACGATCAAACGGTACGTAAGTTAGAAGTTCAAAGCGCAGGAAACCAGAATCTTTATTAGCATTTTTGATATCTTCTTGGACTAGCATCAGGTTTTCTAGGCGGATCCCATATTCCCCTTCTCTATAATATCCTGGCTCATTGGATAGCACCATTCCCGGTTTCAGGGGTGCAGCGGCGGTAATCGTGCTTTTACCTATTCTCTGCGGCCCTTCGTGTACTACCAGGAAATGCCCAACACCATGGCCAGTGCCATGCATATAATCGCTGTGCTCCCTCCACAGTGGAATTCGCGCTAACGCGTCAAGTTGCACCCCTCTTGTACCTATAGGGAATACCGCGTGAGCTAGAGCGATATGCCCTTTTAATACTAGAGTATAATACTTACGCTGTTCTTTGGTAGGTTGGCCTATTGCCAGCGTCCGTGTGATATCAGTAGTGCCGCACAGGTAATGCCCGCCAGAGTCAAGTAGATATAGCCCATTACCTTGTAATTTTCTGTTGCTCTGCGCAGCTGGTTGATAGTGTATAATCGCACCGTTATCAGCGAATGCTGATATAGTACTAAAGCTAGGCATTTGGAAGAGTGGGTGTTCTGCTCGAATCTGCAGTAGCTGTTGCGCTGCAGAAAGCTCATCTACTGTATTACCGGATTTTAGCTGCTTATCTAGCCAATAGAAAAACTTACACAATGCCGCACTATCTATAGCGCCAGCCTGACGCATCCCATTCTGCTCCACTTGATTTTTTATGGCTTTCATCATAACGCAAGGGTCGGTTTGATGAATGCGGCAGAGCTCAGCAAGCCTTACGGGAGTGCTGTTTGGGTCACACTGTATCATACGGCTGCGCCCTAGCAATGCCGTCAAATAGTGCACCGCCTCGCTTAGAGGTCGTAGCTCATGAGGTGTTTGAGTTATGCGTTCGTCGCTAAAGATAATGCATCGCCCACTTTTATGCAACAGTATATAAGCAAGAACTACGGGGTTATAAGCCACTATATAACCGCGCATGTTGAGCAACCAGCTTACAGAGTCAGGGGCTGTGATTAGCAAGTATTCAGCGTCTTCATGCATTGCTGCTAATACTGTGCCCAATTTACCCTCAGATGATTGACCACTATAAGCTACTTCTAGATGCACAGGCGGCTCAATAACTGGCTGTTGGTGCGTTTTAAGCTCATCCACCAAATCCTGTATAGCAAACATAGTGAAATGATATTTTTTGCCTAGTTTGTTGTAATACTCTAATTCTGGAGTGGTGTGTAGCATTGGGTCATAACCCAGTCGCAAGTTTTTGATGGCAGCGAACCAATTACAAGAGACAGGAACATTAATATCCAGCACTTCCCAACCCTCACCCAGCTGCTTACGGGCTTGCAGTAAATACCGCCCGTCCGTATATAACACTTGGTGATCAGCTGTAATAATGGCGGTACCGTTGCTACCTGTGAAACCAGTTAACCACTCTAGGCGGCGCAAATGTTGCGGAACATATTCATTATGAAACTCATCAGTAGAAGGTATAACATAACCATCAATGCCACTAGACTTGATCAGCTCGCGTAGCGCACTAATGCGGCTCTTCTTATCAACGGAAATCATCGCATCTTGCTTATTCTTCCCGCGCATCTTGTTTCTAACCCGGAAGATTAGCAATGCTCAAGGCATCTATGATGGTTTTTTTAGCATCATCCTTCGATATAGCTGCAGCTACCGCATACTCGGCAATTAAGCGTTCCAGAGCCATTTCATAAATAACTCGCTCGCTGTATGAGCGTTCTGGGTCGTCTACATTAACGTGCAAATCACGCACAACCTCTGCGATAGAAGCGGGGTTGCCGGAGTTAATTTTTGCTTCATATTCTTGCGCACGTTTGCTCCACATCACTCTACGTGGGATCTTAGCTTGTCCTTGTAAGATTTTTAGTACTTGAGAGAGCTCATCGGTACTGCTCAAATGGCGCAAGCCTGACTTTTCCACTTTAGTTTTTGGTACTCTTAAGATCATGCGGTCTTCAGAGAATGTGATCACATATAGCTGCATTGTAATGCCGCCGATCACCTGGGTTTCTTCGCCAGTAATTTTGCCCACTCCGTGTGCTGGATATACCACTGCATCACCGACGCTAAATTCATTTTTTCCCTTTGCTGTTGCCATACTATCAAAGCCTTTTCTGTTAGATTAAACAAGAGACGAAAGAGTATAACATATCACTGTTCAGAATGGAAGAGCCGGTAGGTGAGAAAATAGAAAATTTAATTGTATAACTCTACGTGTCTACACCGCCTAGTGCGCGGCTGGATTAAGATTTCCTTTCTTAATTCATCATCCCATAACTGCGCCCCTGCTTATCCAGTATATTACGGTCCGCGCCTTTTTCTAACAAGAAATTAACTATTGACTGCTTCTTTCCCGCTGCGGCTATATGTAATGCCGTTTGTCCCTCGTTGTTTTGTATATTAACAACTGGTTGCATGTCAAAGGTATCATTATATGATTTATTGAACAATACGCGCACAAATGTATCATTATGCCACCCTGCAGCATCATGCAGTGCAGTATTGCCTAGGGCATTTTGTAAGCCAGGATCTGCTCTATTTTTGAGCATAAATTCTGTAAAATCTCGATTACCAGAAGTAATGGCGCGGTGCAATGGGGTATTACGCTCTAGGTTACGGGGGATAACATATTGGTGGTATTTTTTACGATTAGCTTCTTCACCCCTAGGAGGTGTATATCCCCCAATGCTTTGAGAGTTGATATTGCCCCCGTTTTCTAATAAAAACCTCAAATCGCTGATACCAAAATCTTTATGACCCGCTACCACGATTAGGGCGATAGAGCAAGGTTCTTCTTCTTGCAAGTTAACCCATAGTTTAGCCAGTTTTGCTTGTTTTTCTTTAGCTTCTTGCTCTTGTCTTGTGGCTTCTTGCTGAGGCTGGATAACCTCTGCATCATAGCGCCGTTCTGCTTCAGCAAAGCTTTTGATTGATGGGGGGAGGCCTGCTCTAAGATCAGGCGTAATTTGTGCTCGCCACCAGTCTATTTTTCGGAAAATGGTTATGTAGTAATTTGCGGTTTGATAACCATCATCATCAGCCATGATAGACCATGAAGGATCCCGTGATGCACTAATCGCATGCACCTCTAGTTGATATTTCCGCTTTGCACGAAAAAAGGCGAATACCTTATATAGATACGGTGATATCATAGCAAACCGTGCTAAATCTTTTTGTCCTGTCTTTTTGCCTGTAGTGGAGGTGAGTATACTTTCCTCGTTCTCTATAAAATCCGCCAAATACCATAAACCATGGGGATTGCGCAGTAATGTTCTTGGAATATCCAGTCTTTCCGCATCAGTAGTAACAAGGATAGGCTTGGTCAGTTCTATTCTTTCGAGATGCTCCTGCTTATGCTTCTCCTTTCTTTCTTGCCGCCGCTTTTCTCGCCTCTCTTCCTGCGCCTGCTCTTTTAGCCTTCTTTCATGATCATTGTACATTGTTTTGCCTAATATAAAAATTGTAATCATACTTGGCGTATAGCACAAATTTTTAGAGTTATATAGAAAGATGTGACGCTTTGTTCCCGCCTTCACCATGTGGGCTATGGCGAGCAGGTCCAGTTA
>JAFECK010000001.1 GCA_018242185.1 Pseudomonadota bacterium | reverse complement strand
ATAGCAAAATGAGGACACACCCTAATATCTTTTGGCTTTAGTTGTGTGATAGGTGGGCTATATATGCTACCCGTGCAAAAGGATCATCCCCTATATATAGGAGAGCATAGTATAGTGATTAGCTTGCCATTCATCTTCTTGTCAGGGCTTATTTGCGCGGCCATGACTACCATAGGACCAATGCTCACACAAGCAATGCATGCCGCAGCAATTGATGCTTCTCAAAGCATTGCGATGGAAGTGCTCATAGCTCTCAGCATTTCTCCACTTTCGATGTTATTATATAGCTTGAACTTAGAATAGGCGACCGAAAGTTCGACGCTTATATATTCTCTTTGCGGCTGTTAACACAAGGCAAGAAGCCCTATAAAATTTATACGTCTTATTCAGAGCTGGCTGCTCGGGTCTCTGTGCGCAAAGCGTGCTCAAACACATGAGCGCTAATTCTGCGCCTGTGGTCGCGACTCTTCAGGCATTTCAAGCTTGCCTTTAACCCCACAACCGCATAAAGCAGCCGCTAGGCACACTGCTGTGAGCAGCGCACCTAGCTTATATTTATATCGCAACGTGTTAAACACGAAGCACCTTTTATAGGTAGCGGCGACGCGCGGCTCTAATAGCCTTACGCACTTGCACTGGATTGCTACCACCTACAGAACGCCGGCTGATGACCGCGCGAGATGGGATCAGCACTCCGTAAATGTCATCGCTGATACGAGAATCCACACTTTGCAGCTCTTCTAGCTCAAGTAGAGAAAGCTTCTTGCCGCGAGCGATCGCTAGATCAACGATAGCCCTAGTGGTTTTCTCAGCATCACGCACAGTCATACCAAGGTTGATGATCAGCCACGAAGTGAGATCGGGCGCGGTTGAATACTCAGCTTGCGCAGCTTCTTTCATGTTTTTACGGTTCACGATGAAATTAGTGACGATAGCTGCAATTATGTTCAGAGAGTTCTGAGTTGCATCATAGGCATCGAAAGCCGGCTCCATCATCTCGGTAAAATCATAGCTAGTGCCAGTAGGCAAGCCTTTTAGAACTGTTAGCGCATTGATAAGAGAACCATACACCGAACCAGTTTTACTACGAACCATTTCGATAACTTCAGCATCTCTTCTGTTTACTAAAATTGGGTGTTGCTTCACGAAATCCCCTGGGAATTCTATGAAACGAGTCCCAGACGCGCTCCAGTTAAGGAGGTCCTGAGCCATACGCGCTAAATGTGTTGCGCATATAGATACAACAGATAGGAACTCAACTATAAAATCGCGGTCCATCACTGAGTCAACAGAGTTAGTGGTAATTTCGTCAAATCCTAAGAATTTACCAACCATGCTGCGGTTAATCTCAAATGCAGTACCAGCGATAGATGAACTATATGGAGAAACGTTAGCTCTGCTGCGCGCGTCCTTAATACGCGCCACATCCCGGCCAAACGCATCTACGTATGACATAAGCACGTGTGCAAGAGACACTGGAATGTCTGACTTCTGCGAATCAATTGGCATATTTGTCTTAACATTTTCTTCAGCTTTATGCACGAGCGCAGAAATAAGGTTACGAATGCCTGACTCTAAAGAATCGCACGCTTCACGCACCCATAGCTTCATATCACCAACAATTTGGTCATCATGAGAGCGAGCAACTTTTGCATAATCCGCCTTATCGCCTAACATTTCATACAACCTGCTTTGGATATATTCATAAACGCTTGCATAGCTGCTATCAATTTTTGCCTCTCCTTCAGTAAGCTGGCGCTTAATAATGTCTAGTGACTCGATCACTTGCTTGCTAATCTCATCAGGAACAATGCTGCGCTTTGCAAGCATTCTCACTTGAGCTTGCATAGAATAAATCGCCAAAGCCCACAAACGAATGTCTTTCTTAGAGGTTAGAGAGTTACGAACTAGCTTGTTATAGCCTTCATCGAAGTGGTATCCCCAAACAGAAGCAGAAGTTCCTGATCTTACCGCTGAAACGGTATCATCGTTTGCAACCTTTGCCTCAATATTTATCTTGTTATTAATTTTTCTGGCTCCCATAGCACCTTCTAATAATTATTGTTGTATTGTAAAAAGCAAAATAGTAATTTGCTGCCTAACACTCAACTTGAACAAGATGAGTATGGAAATTAGTACCATTTTAATTTTATTAAGCAATGATTTTTTTATCACTTAGAGCATTTTTTTTATTGCTGATGTTAATTATATCGGCCACAACTATAGCAAAAACCGCTATAGCTGAGGATTATCGTGATTATGCTCGCAAAGGCTTTATTGAGCAGATCGAGAAGGATTTCGCTAAAGCACAACTTGCGCATCCTATAAAGATGCCGCCCCTTTCTTTTCTCGATGTTGCGGGCAAGCCGGTAGAGCTGAAGCAGTATCGCAAAAAGCTGGTTATTATGCCATTCTGGGCCACATGGTGCATGAACTGCATGCTAGAGCTAAAGGGTATGTTAGAGTTGATGGCCTCATTAGAAGATGATGACATTACTCAAATAGTGATATTACCCATTTCTACGGATTTCAAAACCCCTCAGGAAGTGGAGGAGATATACGTAGAACAACAATTATCTAAGCTGCCATTAATGTTTGATCATAATAAAAAAGCAACCGGCGCTCTTGATATTCATTCCTTGCCCACCACTTATATAATAGATGAAAAAGGATATCAAATCGCCAAATTTACCAAACACATGCCATGGCCAGCACCAGCAACCAAGGCACAGCTGTTAAAGCTATTAGCTCCAGCCCAGGGCAATAGCCCACCAAACACTGGCGCGCCCGGAGATCCGGCATCCTCTTCTCATAAAAGTGAAAAGTTTATGCTTTGGAATACTCCAAACCCACCTGCTAAGGAATAATTACATATCTATAGCAGATAATTTGATACCCAACACGCTAATTACAAGGGTTATACAAAACATCAGTTGGATAAAATTTATCTTGTCACCAAACAGAAGCATGCTCCCCACAAGGGTCCCAAACGCTCCTATACCGACCCAGACTGAGTAGGATATCCCTATTGGTATATGCCTAGAAGCTACTGCCAGCAGATATAGGCTCAAAACCATGAATGCTATGGTTATGGCTGACTGCATTGGCTTAGTGAGACCCTCTGAGAATTTGAGGCCAAGAGCCCATACAATCTCACATATGCCCGCCAATATTAGAATTATCCAGCTATTCATGCTTAAACCTCGCTATTATTTCGATATAACTGTATTATCACATATAAATACTTAATAATAAGTAAATTATGCAAATGCGATCGTTTTACATACTTTTAACGAATTATTGTGCCTGATTGACTACAGCCCGCTCCAATTCGCGCCAATCCTAGCACTAGTCCTGCTATAGCACACCGCATCTATAATACTCACCGGCACTAATATGCATATAGTCCAACCGGCTACTTGAGCAGGCAGCGCTTCTTGTATTTGCGTACGCAATAGCAAAGCCATAGTCATAGCTGCAGCACAAGATAGAGGAACTAGCCAAGGCATGGTGTTTGCTAGCCTGTCTATATGTAGATCTTTCTCTACAGTGTTTGCTCGCGTATGCTGCTGGTGGCGCTCATGCAGGATAAAAGCAGCTGTTAACGCTGGCAAGAACGTCAACGCCATGTCTCCAGCTACCACAACTATCTCTTTTACCGCCATTTCTGGCAAAGAATTCAAGTATACATCAAACGCTATCATAGCCGTACTGCATATCACAGATAACAAGGTGCTAAATCCTACGATTTTGCGCGCCTCCAAGCGCCGCAGTTGCCATACAGCCTGGCTAAACGCCACCCTGACCTGCGCACCCTCGTCACTGGTTGATGAAGTAAGCACTATAGGAAGTTTACCAGTGGCATCTGTCTCAAGTAGATTAAATCCCGCTGACATAAGCTGACAGACTATGCCAGCTCTATTATGTTCGGCAGCTAAATGTAGCAAACCTCTACCCTGCTCATCTTGCACTTTTTTATCCACTAACGGGTTTGCAAACAACATTGTAAACGCTTTTTGGCAATCATATATTATCGAATATTGCAGCGGCGTATACCCGCAGCTATCTTTAGCGTCTAGATCAGCTCCAGGAGTTTTCAATGCATCAATGACAAACCATGGAGAATCTTCACCAATGTTCATAATCGCGTGATGCAACATGGTGCGTCCCTTTGCATCGGGCATATTATAATCGACATCAATTCCTAAGTTGCTAATTTGCAGCAATAACACCGCAGCATAGTCCTCGCCTCTTGCCAACATGTGCAGGGCTGAAACACCAGGTTCTGAGCTCTTTGGATCGGAGAGAGCTGTAAGCTGCTCCACCGCATTCTCCCGCAAAGTCCTCGACCGCGCCCACTCTTTATCTGGACTTAGGAGTAATTTAAAGACAGCAACAGAGTGTGCCTCATCGACTCGCGGAGTCATACTACATATGCGCTGCATTAAGGTCAAACCATTTTCGTTCTTCTCAAAAACATCTATCTCAGGCTGTTTCAGCAACCATCGTATGATAGCATAATTTCGATTACAAGCGGCATGGAATAGCAGCTGTAAGTTAGTAATATTGTATTTACCGTCACTTCGCATGGTGGTGGCCTGCAAAAGCTGGCGCATCACCTCTATATCAGAGCCATGCGCGGCATAATGCTGTACTGGTAACGTTCTTGCATACGCTATGGTGGGATCAGCCCCAGCTTCCAGCAATACCTGAATTTTGCAGAGCGGAACATCACGAATAGCTGCTGCATTTAACGGTGTGCGGCCCTCGTTGTCCTCAGCGTCATATATTGGAGGGAAACGCTTATTTAGCTCTTGTTGTACGTCTAGGAGGGCTGCTTTAGTTTCCCGAATTTCTTTACTTCTCTCACTGTCATCAGAAACGCTTGCGCTTGATGAGCTCGAAGAACTCATGCTAGAATTAGAACTTGCAGTGTTAGTAGGTGTACTTAAAACTTTCGTATTCGCAGCAATTTGCTGTACTTGAGCTAGAGTCTGCTGCCAAGCATATTCCTGGTCATCTTTATACCGCTTGATCAACATCCACAAAATATCGCCACCCGCGAAGAGCGCCACGTGTATTATGTTATCGCCACTTTTATATGGCGCCCAAAAGTTTATGTTTTTTTCTAAAGCACGGTCTGTAACTTGCCATTTCTCATCAAGTCCTAACAATATGCGAACCGCAAGTTGGTTGCCCTGCGACACCGCGCTTCTAAGAAATTTCTGGCAATGCTGATTTTTTTCGCTTGGACTAAGTATGTCGCTAGTTTTTATATCCTTAGCGGCCCCTAACACATCCCATTGCAGATTAAGACTTTTTTCGATCTTGTCTAATATTTCAATCCTGTCCCTAATAACCTTTTGTATTGCGTAGTTTTCCGTCTCTTTTAAAAGAGCATCTGACACAGCTGCGCCCTGTAATATCAACTCTCGCACCACTGCAGCCCAGCCTTTGCAAACTGCTATATACAGCGCATCCTTATCGCCAGCTTGCCCTACCACAACCTTCTCTGCGCTCTTTGTACAACTAATCTTTATACCGTTGGTATCGAATCCAGCTCGTAATAATTCTAGAAAAACCTCTTCATTATTGGAATTAAACGCGACAACCAGGAGTTCTGTTTTTGTTTCCGAATAAGGATCTGCAATAACTTCTTTGAG
The DNA here is from genome assembly GCA_018242185.1 of Pseudomonadota bacterium. Taxonomy (GTDB): domain Bacteria; phylum Pseudomonadota; class Alphaproteobacteria; order Rickettsiales; family Midichloriaceae; genus SZAS-26. The sequence goes on along the minus strand of JAFECK010000001.1, from coordinate 122,417 downwards.
CAGCAATCTCGTCAATATCAGCTGCACTGCAGGAAGATTGCCTTCTTCTACAGCCCAGTAGAGATAACTTTTCCCCTTCACTTTCTTACGGATATTAGCACCCTTTTCTAGCAGCAATTGTGCAGCTGCTACACTTCCAGTTTTTGTGGCATCTGTATAAGCAATGGCGTAATAAAACGGGGTAAATTTTGTGTCTTGCTCAGTGAAGTCTATATCCTTAACCCCATCGGCTACAGCTCTATTTATAAGCGCTGTGTCATCCTTATTAGCGGCGTAAGAGAGGATATGGCATAACGGCGCTTTATCAGAATACTTGAGGTTTAGCTTTATGTTGGGCTGAGCAAGCAACAGCTTTATTGCTTCCTCATCCCTAGCAGGCCCAAGTGCGAGGGCAATCGGCCCTTGGGTGTATATGGAATCTTTTCCTACTTCTTCCTCCGTGCAAGCTAGATTAACATCCGCGCCATTTTCAAGCAGCAGTTTGACTGCCCAGCCCTCTCGCACCAGCCTCTGCAAAGGAGTTCCTGCTTTGGAAGTAGAATTAACCAGTGCTTTCACTTCCGCGTAAGAAAGTAAACACTCTAAGTTAGCCGCAGAGTTATTCCAATTAGCATAATGCAGGACAGAGGCCCCTCTCGCATCACGAAAATCAAGCTTTGCTCCTTTTTCCACCAACAGCTTGATGGTTGATGGGACACCTTGCCCCGCCGCCCAGAGTATAGGAGTTACACCACCTGTAATTATAGGCTCTTCCTTAGTTTTATTAGCATGATTAACCAGCGCACCATATTTTATAAGTACATTTATTACATCTTCATTTGGCAACTCTACCGTAGATGACTTAATAGCATGCATCAAAGGAGTCGTACCATCAGCGTCTTCCTCATTTAGCTGACCCCTTAAAAACTTACGTTTCTCCAGCATTAAACCAACCAACGCTGTATTCCTCTCTTTGATAGCCCGCAACAAATAGTCGAATAACGCCTGGTTCGTGACTCCATCATAATCGGCCCCACCCGCAGCTAATAAAAGCTTTGTCTCCTCATCTTTTGCCAACGCCAGCGGCTTTTTTCCATTGCTATCAAGAGCATCTATGTTTGCACCATTAGTGAGAAGCAGTTCTATTACAGTCTTAAATCCTTTTGCAGCGGCGATGTGCAGCGCTGTTTGGCCGTTTGGCCCCTTGATGTTAACATCCACCTTATTTGCGAGAAACTCCATAATACTGGCATGCCCTTCTCTAGCGGCTATGTGTATAGGGCAGTCTCCCTCATCATCTTTGATCTGAAAATCTGCACCGGCTTTTAACAAGGATTCTAATAATTCTGTTGACCGCATCGGGAGAGCTTTTACAATATTATGAAATATTGTACAACCCGTTGTTTTATCTTTACCGTTTACGTTTGCACCATTTTGTACTAACGAGTTAATTAGCAAAAAATTATTCGATGAAAAGCTAATCAGGGCAGTTTCGTCATTCTCCGTAGGACACTTAAAGCTTACTAGAGGCAGCAAACATATCCGCCTCTCAATCGCTGATAATTTTATCTTTCCATCCAATAAGACTTTTACCATATCATTGTTATGCAGACTAACCGCTATATGTACTGCAGACAGACCTGCATCGTCTAATTCCTGTTTTTCTCGTTCACTCAGCTTTGCCATCAGCTGCTTAACTATATACGGCTGACTTTGCTTTACAGCCCAATGCAGCGGCGTTAGACCGCCAACACCTGGTTTTGCAATATCTTTGCGATTCTTATCATCCGCAATAAACTCCATCGCGAGCCGCCTGCTACTTTCACTATTTAGCTGCAGAAACACTATCAATGCTGTGTCTTGCTTTGTTTGCATGGTTATAATCTATAAGTTACTATAAGAATCCGTGCCGATTGTAGCACATTTAACAAAAAATATAAAGAAGCAACTGGTCTGATTTTAAAGAATTGCAAACAACCAGGCAGAAAGCAGGCCAATAAGGTACAAATACTTACTAGCAATCACATGCTGCTTGTATAGGCAATATATAAGCACCAAAAGCGGGATACTCACATATATAGGCAAAACAATTGCAACAATTAACGATATTTCCGCGCCCGTATAGTTCAGCGCCGAAGTGGCATCATGCACACTTGCCTTCTTCAAAGGGCCTAAGATAAACAGCAATCCAAAACAGATCAGCGAAAGTATTATAGCCAGCGGCTTCGGGTTATACATCAGCTCATTAGAAAGCCCTATAAAGCCGATAAGCGTAACTAGATGCTCAGGAATTGCTATCTTGCGGTAAAAAAGGATGCCAGCCAGCAGCGCACACAAAGCAAACAAGGTCATGAGAACATATTTGCCACCCAGTCCCAACGCAAAGTAGTTAAACACTGACATCAAGCCCACGCCAAACTCAAAAATTTGGTAAACCGGGTCTATCCCAGCGCCACAATAATTACACCTGTTTCCTTTTACGGAGAACCAATTAAAGATGGGCAGATATTCATAAAACCGCAGTGGGTGCTTGCATGTGGAGCAATGTGGCGGTATCCCATCATTAAAGCCAACACCGTTGATGGGCATGCGGTTGGCAATCCTGTAATAAAAGGATGTACCGAAATTACCAAAAAAAAGCCCCACAGCTAGGGCAAATATGCCAAGAACGAAAGATAACAACATAACAAGATTACTAAACCAACACAATTCCTAATATTAGCACCACTTGCAGAAATGGCAATACCCTGATCTTCACAGAATTCATACAAAACCCTGCACACCTGGCATGTTGTATTTTGCCGGATCAATGTCTCCCGCCTCCGTCAAGGTTAAGGCAGGCAAGGCGCATATTACTTAAGATTACCACAGCATTCCTTGGAGAGCTGACGAATTCTGGCGATATAGGATGTCCGCTCGGTTACGCTTATAACTCCTCTAGCATCCAGCAAATTGAATATGTGAGCTGCTTTTAGGCATTGATCATATGCTGGATACACCAATCCTCTTGCAAGCAAAGCTTGGCATTCTTCTTCATGGTCCTTGAAATGGCGCAACAACATGGCTGTATTAGCATATTCGAAGTTATAGGCACTGTATTCCTTCTCAGAAGCAAGAAAAATATCACGGTATTTAACCCCTGCACTATTCCAGCTCAGATCCCAAACATTATCTACGTTTTGGATATACATAGCTAACCGCTCTAGGCCATAAGTGAGTTCACCTGGGATAATAGAGCATTCTATGCCGCCTACTTGCTGCATATAAGTAAATTGGAACACTTCCATGCCGTCACACCATACTTCCCAGCCTAAGCCCCAGGCCCCCAAAGTTGGATTTTCCCAGTCATCTTCAACAAACCGCAAATCATGTACCTTTGGGTCTATACCTATTGCATACAAGCTCTCTAGACATAGTTCCTGAATATTATCTGGGGACGGCTTGAGAATTACCTGAAATTGGTAATAATGCTGCATGCGATTGGGGTTCTCGCCATATCTTCCGTCTACAGGGCGCCTAGATGGCTGCACATAAGCTACATTCCACGGCTTATCTCCCAGACAACGCAGCAACGTCGCTGGGCTAGAGGTACCAGCCCCCACCTCCATATCATAGGGTTGCAAAATAGTGCAGCCTTTGGCGCCCCAAAAGTTCTGTAGCTTCAATATTAGATCTTGGAAATGCATGATTATAGCATCCTATTTGTCTTTGCGCATGATAGAAAGGGCTATACTTACACCTAACGAGATTATAATAATAGCTAAAGACAGCGCAACAGGCAAGTGTACGCCTTGCATCATAAACAATATTTTTATACCTACGTATAGCAACACTAGAGCTAATCCATGGCGCAAATACCTGAAAGAAGCTATAGCATTGGCTAATAGGAAATATAACGAGCGCAGCCCTATGATAGCGAAAATGTTTGAAGTGAATACTATGAAAATATCCTGAGTAATAGAGAGTATTGCGGGAATGGAGTCAATAGCAAAAATAAGATCAGCTTTCTCAACCAGCAGTAATGCGGCCAATAACGGTGTTGCCATTATTTTACCATTCTTTCTGACAAAGAATTGTTCACCTGCATATTCCTTAGTGACATTAAGATATCGCTCCAATAGTGATAATATTGCACTGTCCTCAGATCCAGCTGTATCATGACGTACAACTACCATCTTATACGCTGAAGCTATTAGAATGGCGCTAAACACATAGAATATCCACTGGAAGTGTTTTATTACTTCCACACCAGCCCATATTAAGATAAAACGCATGACTATGGCGCCGGTCACGCCCCAAAATAGGACTCTGTGCTGGTATATTTGCGGTGTTTTAAGGCAAGAAAAAACCATGGCAATCACGAACACGTTGTCCATACTTAACGATAGTTCAACTAAATAGCCGGTGATAAACTCTGCTGCTTTGTTTGGCCCAGCATAACCATAAATTAACGCAGCGAATATCATAGCAGCTGACGCCCAACAAGCACTCATATATAGGCTTTCTTTGGTTGTTGGCCCTTGCGGCTTACTTGCGAACCACAATAGATCAAACGCTATAGCTACGGCAACAAAGGCTAGAAAACCAAGCCAGAATAGGTAGGAGTATTCCATATTACATCTTCGTATTTTAAGAAAAATCTGGAGCCATGTTATCAGCTAACACTGGAAGTGCAAAACCTTTTAATAACAGTTGGCTATCTACTTTTGCTACTAGGGTTGTATAGTGTTGGTTGAATAGCATGTTGTTATCATATAGCAACGCTTTACATGTGAATTCTACCAGATCTCGAACAATGCAGTATACATAATCCGCAAGAAAACTACACAAAATTGTGGTTGATACAGAATATTGAGTGTAAAAATTAGCAAAGGCTGTGTCAGTAATTTTTGCTTCTAGCCAAACACAAAACACGTTTCTGAGTTCAGTGCACCCCGTGTATGTGGCGCCGTATATGGCAGCACGAATAAAGGCATCGGAAACGCGTATGTATCTACCAGTTAAATTGCCATCTTGCTCTGGTTGATACTCTTGGAAGAATAATGAACGGGTAAATCTAGTGAAGAATGCACCAAGAAACAAGCCATAGGTAGGGGTAAACATTTGTAACATGAGGTAATTACCAAAGCTAATCAATGTCTCGCAGTGCCATATAACCCCATGAGTACTCTTACCCTCGAGTTTTAGCTTAGGACTAAGACTTGCAAATGCCTTTGCGGTTACTCTATCTAAGTTCTCTGTAAATGCTGTATATGCTACGCCGCGCATAATGATGATGGAAAGACGTTTGCCAGGATTTAAAATATCGCTAGCAAGTGGGGCGCATATTGGAGTTAGGATGGTGGTAAGCGGTACAGTCAAAAATGCGGCGAAAAATGGCCAGGTTGGGTTCAGGCATTTGCAAAGTTGTGAGATGATGTTTGGCGGCACCTTCCTGTGCAATTCTTTCAGGCGCCTTTTTTCTTCTTCATCCGCCTCGTCTTCTTTTTTCTTTCTTTCCCTAGCAATTGCCTCGTCTGCAGCCCTGGCACCGCACATTATGCCTTTATGTATTAGATAAGGTGCAACGAAAAAAGCTCCTATTTGCGTGAACGGAATATACATAAGAGCCAACGCAGTCGTAGCAGTACATATAACTAGAGACATGGCTTTTCCGATTTCCGGGTACTGGTTGAGCACAAGATCCTTCTCTAGTAGTACTCTTACTTGCCTTGAATCTAATATTACTGGTGTTTGCATAACTATAGACCTAGTATTTCGCCGCGGATTATAGCAGAACCTACTATAAATGCAATCTTATACCAAGTTTCGCAAATAACAAAGTGACAGACCTGTCATTCCGGCGGAAGCCGAAATCCAGAAAAATGGCTATAGTACTAGATGCTGTGGTCACTAGCCTCAACATAGCCATGGAGCTATGATATGGAAAAACACGCTTATTAACTTAGCTAAATTCGAGAATTGCCAGTATACTCGCTTTAATAATGACAGGCCATAGTGCGGCTACAGATTTTTCTGCATCTTAAACTCAGAGCTAAACGTGTTATAACTCTAATTATGCAAAAACTCGCGGATACGATAGACCACGATAACTAATGCGCCAATCCATGCAGTGGAATTCACTTTCATATCCACTATAAATCTCGAGTACTCGAGAAGTTTACCATGATCCAATAAATCACAGTACTCTGTATTCTTCAAAGAACTCAAAAGTCTCTCAGTGAGTTGTGCATGTAAATCTTCAATTTCGCTAACCATAACTTGCAAGGCCATCTTATCTAAGTATTCTATGACACCAAATTTTCTGGTCTGCATCAAAACCCAATCCAAATGCATTTTCTTGCTCAACATCTTATACGCACCAACAACCTCTTCTATTGGCGCTTCTGTCCGTTGCGCTATCTGCACAATGTCTAACAGGTGATACATACTAGATAACCGCAGCAGCATACCTTTTAGCTTATCTGGCAAAGAAAGGAAAAATGCTTCATCCTGCTCACCAATACGCTCCATCGCCTGCACATTACCTGCGTATAGTTTTTGGAAATGACCAATCTCAGTCTGGAAAATATTCAGACACTCATTAATGTCCCGTAATTTAGCGCTATGGTAACGCAGCAGCCAGCGTATATTACGGTATAAGAGGCGCTCTATATCCCATATAATACGCACTCTTTCATCAAAACTTACCTGCCCATCAATCATTTCCATCTCATGCCAAAGTTCTTTGATATTAAATAGATCGCGGATAACTACATACGCCTTGATAATGAGATCTGGCGCATAGCCAACATCTAGCAATTGGTGAAAGCTAGTGCACCCCATGATATTGATAAACTCATTTACTAACACCGTGCTGAGTATTTCGTTGGATAATTGATGAGCGAGTAAGGTGTCTTTATAGCTATTTTGCATGGCTATTGGGAAATAACCAAGCAGATCTTTTTGTAAGTATGGATCATTAGTTATACGATGCTTATTCAACACCCTAAACGCAGAGTTTTTCGCATAAGCGATGAGCACAGCAATCTCCGGCCTTGACAGCCCCTTACCTTCTGACTCCAACACCATTAAGTCTTCATGCTTTGGCAGGAATTCAAGCGCACGATCCAACTCACCAGATGCCTCCAAACAACGGATTAGCCACGCATGCGTGCTAATCCTTGTAGCTCCGCCGTTCTCCTCTACAGAGATCAACCTATTCTGCATGTGGTTATCACGCAAAACTAACACTGCTACCTCCTCAGTCATATTAGCTAGTAAATTATTACGAGCCTCTAAAGTCAGGACTCCAGAGCGCATTAATTGGTTCAGTGCGATTTTTATATTCACTTCATGATCTGAACAATCCACCCCCGCCGAGTTATCAATTGCGTCTGTATTTACTCTTCCTCCATGTCTTGCATATTCGACACGACCTAGTTGAGTCATGCCTAAATTACCACCTTCCCCTATAATCTTACAGCGTAACTCCTTACCATTTACCCTTATGGCATCATTAGTGCGGTCGCCTATCTTCTCATTTAACTCATGTTCTGCTTTGATATAGGTACCAATACCACCATTCCAAAGTAAATCAACAGGTGCCTTAAGCAGCTCACATATAAGCTCATCAGGGCTGCAGTGCCCAGGCTTCACTCCTAATACTTCCGCCATTTGCGGCGACAGTTCCAAAGATTTTGCTGACCTATTAAATACTCCGCCACCTGCAGAGATAAGATTTGGATTATAATCGCTCCACTGCGAGCGTGGTAAATTGAATAAGCGCAGCCTTTCTTCATAGCTTTTTGCTGCATCTGGATTAGGGTCTAGGAAAATGTGCATATGGTTGAATGCTCCCAACAGCCTTATATGCTTAGAAAGCAGCATACCGTTGCCAAACACGTCTCCTGACATATCACCAATGCCTATTGCGGTAATATCCTGGGCTATAGATTTTACATGTAGTTTGCTAAAATGGTGCTCTACAGAGATCCATGCACCTCTTGCAGTTATCGCCATTTTCTTATGGTCATACCCAGCTGACCCCCCTGAAGCAAAAGCGTCACCAAGCCAAAAATCATATTCTGCAGACACTGAATTAGCATAATCGGAGAAGGTTGCAGTGCCTTTGTCAGCTGCTACTACCAAATATGGGTCATCCTCATCATGACGCACTACATCTTTGGGCTGTACTATAGCACCGGCTACTACGTTGTCAGTTATATCAAGTATCCCGCGCAAAAACATCTTATAACATTCTACGCCTTCCGCCATAAAGGCATCGCGACCATCAGCCATAGTAACGCTTTTTAGAAAAAAACCACCCTTAGAACCAGACGGCACAATAACCGAGTTCTTTGTCACCTGCGCCTTCATTAAACCTAACACTTCGGTCCTAAAATCTGGACGGTCTGACCAACGCAAGCCTCCCCTGGCCACTTTCGCACCACGCAAATGGATCCCCTCAAAACGGTTAGGAGCGTATACATAAGTCTCTGCATATGGCTTAGGATCTGGCATACCCAATACTTCTTTTGAGGATACCTTTAGAGAGATATATTCCTTATGCCCATGCGCATGGCCCTGGAAAAAATTGGTACGCTTAGTGGCCATAATTGCGGAGATATAAGCCTTAATAACCTGCTCTTCAGCTATGCTTTCCACACCATTCATAATTTGGTTGATATTATTAAGAATCGTAGATAGCTCTTCCTCCGATCTCTTGCGTTCCGGATTAAACCGCGCATCAAAGAGCTCAACTAACTGCTTGGTAATTTGCTGATACTTGATCAATACATTTACCACATAAACAAGATCATGCGGCATATGAACCTGGCGCAGGTAGCGAAAGTATATCCGCAGCAAGAGCGACTGACGCCAATCAAAACCACAGTACATTATAAGGCTGTTAAACTGGTCGTCCTCAATGCGGTTGGCCCATATTTGATAAAAAGCAGTTTTTATATGTTGGCTTAAATCTTCTTTATCAAGGTCTAAGTTAGAGGAAGGAAATAGCCTAAAATGGCTTATATAAACCTTATCATGTTCACCATGATTTGGCTTCACTTCATAATTGACCACATCAAAAGCCTTAAAGCCCATATTCTCGATTTTCGGCAACATCAGTGATAGCAGCAGCGGTGCACTTGGTGCATATATTTTCAGCTGGAAAGTATCTCGCCCACCTATTGCATGCGGAGTCACGTATATATCGAATTGCACAGTCTTCTCATGCAGCGCTTTGTCTATGAGAATAATATCATGCACGGCTTGTTTGGGTGCAAAAGTAGCAGTATAAGCTACATCAAACGCCTCTTTAAATCGTTGGTGTTTAGCTTTGGCTTCTTCCTTATCAAACCGACGCATCAGCATGTAGTAAAGGTCTTCACTCCAGGCATTAATAAGATGCCTAATCTTTTCTTCCAGATCATGAACATCATAATGCGGTATTTTATGCGGCACTGTCTGTAAAAGCAGCTGTACACGCACCAAAGGAGATTCGGTCATCTGCACATACTGCTTAGAGATAACTCCGTTAAAAGCCTCACATAACATCGATTCCAGGCCGTCTTTAACTTTGGCACTAAAACGATTGCGCGGAATAAAAATAATGCAGCTAACAAATTTCTTAGCTCGATCTAGCCTTACAAATAAGCGCACTTTTGGGGCTAAGCCCAACGCCACTATCCCAGAAGCAGTTTCAAAAAGCTCGTCTTCGCTCATTTGCAGCAATTCTCCTCTTGGGAAAGCTTCCAGTGCAGTCACCAACTCTTTTGCATTATGACTTGCTTCACTATAACCATAACGCTTAACCACATTATTCGTCTTAATACGAATTAGTGGGATAGTCAGAACACTTTGGTAATATACGGAAGATGTAAATAGCCCTAAGAAATTGTGAGCACCAATACATTTACCCGATTTGTCCAACTTTTTAATTACTAACCAATCCATATGCACCGGTCTGTGTACAACCGATCTTTTGCCCCATTTACGTATAAAAACCTGGCCCGGCTCATCATACTGACTATCCGCCTCGATCTCTTCCATAGGATAAAGCTTGCTATGCAGTATGCCTTTCATTTCCTTGTCCGACACTTGCATTTTGGAACCTACACGCTTAGTCTCAAAGTATCCAAGAAATATGAAATTTTTTGCGATCAGCCAATCAACAAACTCCTTACTTTCTTTTTGATCAAGATCAGCTTCGCTAACATCACCTAGATCCTCGGATATTTTCTCCATCTCAGCACGAACCGGCAACCAATCTCGCACACCTAATTCCACGCAATTCAACACCTCTGCTAACTCATTACGCAGTATCTCAAACTGTTCGTCTGTACAGTATTTCACCACGTAGAACTGGATTAAAGATTCTTCATTACCTGGCTGCTCGTCTTCCACAAATTCTAAAAACGCACTGTTTCTATCTCTTTTGACCTTAATTATAGAGTGCACCACCAGCTGAATATCAAAATTGCGCTCTTCTAGTGCATGGCTTAATGAATCAAGAAGAAACGGAATCTCATCATGCACTATCTGTATGATCGCCATGGCGGGGTCATCCTTTTGCCGCAACCAGCTAATCCCACCACCTACTTTGGGCCTACGCAATAAATCAAATCCGGATTGTGCGCCCGCAAATAACCAGTCTGGAGTGAGGTCCCCCATATCCTGATCTGGCATCCCTTGAAACATCTTATCGATGACACGCAGTAGTGCCTTATCATCAGTAAACTTCGTCAATTCCTGGACAATCGCTAACGGATTTGCTTCTTTCATATTCCCCATCCCGAAAAATTACCTTATATTCCCAGAATACACCAAAAAATCCTCATAGTCCACATATTCAAGCTTAGACCAGCAATTCTCAGTTTGAGACAAGCGCAACAAACGCCATACTTTCATATATTAAGAATTATTGTATAATACGCCCCATATATTAGGGCTAATGAGTGTAGATAATCATACTTGTAGTTAAAACGCTAATCTGCTACTAAAGAGAGCATAGATGGAAGGAGCGAAGCAATTAGCGTCGAACCCATTAGCAGTATAAAATGGAAGAGTTATGGCGCAATTGCAGCTTGATTATGTTATCCAAACCGACACCTTACCAGAAGCGATCAGAGCGTTGTTAGCTTTGGATAAGCCGGAATTGTTGGAAAATCTGCTTATGTATTCGCTGCATCAGCAATCTTCTGACAGCGAAATTAAAGTGTCTCACGAGGTCTTAGGCCTTTATAACGCTCTACTAGCACGATTTGGCAAGTGGTACGAGACCGCCTTAAGCATACGTCATATCATTAATGCGATAATATCCGAAGAGCCAGCTTATAAAAATACTGTGATGGAATATATCATCGTTAAGGATGATGCAAATATGGCACATTTCCTTGAGCACCATTACTATCCCTTTAGTAAAGAAGATTCTAGTAATCAATACATTACGTGGCTACAACTATTAGCCCAATATCATACAGATCAAGAAAAAGTCGGGGCCAGTAAGGGTAAAAAAGTTGACGCCTGGATATTCCAACCAAGCACATTACACGCACTTACAAGCGATAGAGAGGCCGTAGTCAAATGCGCCCAAGACCTAAAAGATTTATATGTGATCAGAAGACTTATAGAAAGCGGGACCCTAACTTATAAAGAATTCGCTGCAACCATAACTGACACACTACTCATAGATTTTTTACTCGATCCTTCTATTTATCGCGTTCATATAGTGCTTCATACGGATCTTTGGATGCAACGCACTGATATTGCGGATTCATATAAGTGGATGGTCATAGCTGCAAACCTCAAACGCGCTGCGCCTACCAGCAATCTTGAAGAATATATCCACTCTATCCTGGATAGCTATAGGCAGTTTGCTGTCAAATTTCAAGATGAAGCATCTGCAGCTATTATGGCCTTAAAATATAATCAAGCCCATAGAATATCTGATTGGGGGGTTGAACAATTTATCACTCATCTACGTCAGCGCTGGCCTGCCCAATACTATGATGAGGCGCTAATTATCTTAACTAAAGGCGCTCACGATAGATTGCTGACAATACGTAATAACGCTATTACAACAGATGACGTAGGATTAATGCAGGCCCTGCTTAATTACGCCGCTAAGCACGATACGCCTGACATGCATTACTGGGATTTTGTCAACGCTCTTGCTGGTGTCGGCGCCTCCCACGTAGCTGCGCTGGTATATTCTATGCAAACCCTAAAGTTGCTAGGCAGCACCCAAGAGGAGGCTATAGAATACCTGAAGCAGCATCATAATGTGGCCTTAATGACTTACCTAATCAAGCATGATGTACTTGATTATCCATATACTCTAGCCGCAATAAAAGATCTTCCAGACATGCGTTCAGAGCTGCTTGAGCCAGCTATTTTCTATCAAGAGATGTTGAAATATCAAAATATACTACTGTCGGAGTATAGTGATTACCTTAACGACAAGCACCTCGCCTTTCTCGCGGAAGCAAGAGACCGTAAATATCTATTTTCAAGCTCTCAAAAGACTACCCACGCAGATTACTTACAACATCATATCTTCAAGGTTTTAAAACTCTTCTCTGTACAAGCCGAAGACAGTGACGTGAAGCTCTTACAAAACCTGTTATTCCTAAAAGCAAATGACCGCCATTCATTAGGAGAATATCAACTGTTGTTCGGCGATATCAACGCTACTATTATTATTCTAGCTAACCACTTAGGGCCAGAAGCTTGGAGGTTTATAAGGGAATACATAATACAATTCGACGATGCAGATTTACTAGCAAGTGCGGTGAATTATTGCAAAATCGACCTACAAATGCGCAAAGAGCTAAACTACCTCCATTTCACTGAAGTGCTGAAAAGCAATGAGATCACGCCCAGTAAAGTGGCTATATACCTACACAATACAGAAAATTTTGGCGATTTATTTAGCGCCGCTGACCTCCGCTCTTATATTACAGAACACGGCGATACAGATTTATGTAAAGCAGTGATTGAACATGGGATTATTACTTACCCGCAAATGTGGCTGATTGCCAATCAACCTAAAATCACGGTTGGTACTAAGATGATTATAGACCATCTACTAGACTATAAGCTATATCGGCATCATTTAGCCTATTACCGCGAGCATCTGGTCAAAAGCAATGCTCTGAGCAGTGCCGCTAAATTAGCGATCAAACAGCCTCTGTTTATACAAGAGGCGGTAGACATGATAAAGAAATTTGATGAGCATGGGGATCATAATGAACGCACCTTAAAACTACTGGCTGGCTCCATCTACAATATCTTTTCCGTTGCGTTTGAAGAAAATGAAACCGAGTCCGAATTTGGCTATGTGTTTCAATCTCATACACCATACACCATTTGGCACGGGGTTGCTGACACCCTATATAGGTTGCTGGACATACCTATACACCTTTTTGACAACTATGTTGTGCAACCTTTGGTTTGGGTGGGTAATTTTATTGGACAAACCTTATCGTATTGGATCGGCGATGTTTCAGATTTTACAAATCCCTTCACTCTATGGCACGATATATTAGAGAAAAAGAAGCATGTTGCCTGGTCTATGGATGTTAAGTCCATCAACCCTAACTCTCTGGATATAGACAAAATTAAGATACATACCGATAAGGTTATTAAGCCGGTGCAACACATGAATATTGCCATCCCAGAACTTCGCAACTTATTTACCCACCTACATTTGGAACAACAGGTCCATTTACATCACAAAAAAAAGATTGTCATGGATACTATCCAGGCCATCGCTGATTACGCAAGCCAAGGCAAAGTCAGTTATGAACTTCTCATGGATAATGACGTGCTGGATGTAGGCGGTGGTATAAACCAAAATATTCTGCACCCTGATAACCGAGGACTCAATGTCAATCACCCCATGTATCGCCTACTCTATGCCAACCCAGCGCCAGCTATAATAGACGCTATCCCAGGGCTTACTGTTTTAAGCCAGGGAGTGGCCAACTGGATATATCCACAACATAGACTGCCAGTGATCATAATCCCAAATGAGGTATCCTGGTACACAGGGCGGGTTAGCGGCAAAGTCAGTGAAGATGAAGTGCTAACTTTCTACCTTACCCATGCTCCTATGGAAGTTTGGTATCAATTGATCAACAGCGTAATCAATTGCACTGCTGTGCGTTCCCCAGCACTAGACGTCTTCAGAACCATATTGTACGAAACTGAGCAGACTACAGAAATATTGAAAAAAATTGCCGATATGCTCGTACAATATCAAAGTCGATTGCCTGGTAATTTTCTTAATGCAGCCAACAGCTATTATGACATAATGACTGAGCTGGATTGGACGAGCTACTATTTCATCCACTTCACCGGACGCGATACAGCTAAATCAGTACATTCGCTTATGTTCAACGACCGCCAAAGCGTTGATGGCGAAATTGCCTGCAATACCGCCATAATCGACCTAGGCATCAACGAACAAATAGCGAACAACATTAACCGCATTCAATATGACGAGCGACATATGGTTAAGCTCTCATATTTTTTAGCGCGATGCAAAATGGTGGAGCACATGAGGAATATGGTACCAAAAGTGATAGAGATGGTGACACGCAACCAGGCCAAAGTGCTATATCACTATGAGATACCAAACCTGTGGGAGTATAATCGCAAACTGCTGACATCCTATCTCACCCCACTAGAGCACCCGGTTAAACCGTTTTATTTGGCTAATTTACCTAAGCAGTTTGGCCTGCTAACCACGTCTGACCCTGATATAGCAGTGGTTCGTGACATCATCTTACACGGCAATCCCATGGATGATGTCAATCACTACATAGGTGCAGCCGCCAAAACTTTAGCCCCCAAGGATATAGCTGATTGGTTGTTGGATTCTTATAGCCAAAAATTTAACCTAGTACCGGTAAGCCGTTTAAGCGAAGAAGAAAAACGTGCTAAAACTGCTGAGCTCGCCAAAGATATGACTATATGGGTGGAAGGAGCGTTAACTATGATGCAGGAGGTTGCCAAGCTCCAGCCCACCCCACTAGAGATGTTGGATGAAGCACGTTATCGTTGGTGGCAGACTATGCGTTTTGATATCGGTCACAAAATCAGTAATTTCTTTGAAAGTGCCGCTAAGTATTTTGATGCTGACCAATACGCAAGAGCCGTGGTTGCTGCTATGGCAGCCAATCAAAATATGCTTAGCAATGAAGTGCCAATCTCTTCGCTTTTCAGTCAGATAATCCGAGAACAGTCAATGATTGCGCTAAATGGGGCGGTAAATGGCGCTAGTGCCCTCCTTAAATATCTGATGTATAATGACATGATCCACGCCATAGACTATAAATTCGCTGCTTACACTAAAGGCGGGGCGCAGTTTTATGGCAGCACGGTACAACCGGTAATCAAGGGCGTTATGGATTATATCGGTGACAAGCTCTTGCCTCAGGCAAGGCCAGATGGTACCGGCGATTGGATCAGACAAATTACCAGAGAAGACGAGACATTGTATATCCTGGAAATGGTTAACTATTTCGATGGCATTGATAAAATCAAGCTCTGGGGTAATCATAAAGTACACAACGGCCTCACAGACCCACACACCACGCTTTACCATATGGTGAAGACCTATATAAATTACCCCGCAATTATCTCCCGCGTAGTACGCGATAACGATTTAGTTCGTCTATTTTTAGATGAAGTTAACCGTAAAATGCACAATAATAAGTATCCAGGCAGTGCATCCACTATGGACATTATCCATAAACGTTTGCAAATGATGCATGATGCCAGCGGTAAGCACAATCAGCTATTTAACCGGATTCTGGATCTGTTGAAACAGGATGTGTGCCATGGCAGCACTCAAGCTGATTTTATCAGTTCCGGGCGAGTGCTTGATCAACTTTATGATTCGATGTATAAGTTTGGTGACCCGTCTTATCGCAATATAGCTCCTGATATAGCAGACCGCCACCGTCTGGATAAGCTAGAAGAGGTGCGCAAATGGGTGACCGGTCTCAATGAGATAGAACAGGCGGAGGCTCTAGCAACAATTGAGTTCTTAGCCCTTTATGATGATGGGTTTAATGTGTTTGGGTAAAGGGGGAGCTTGCATAATTCGCTAATATGTGACATAATACGCCCATTGTTTTAAAGTTTTTTAGGAGATATTTATTATGAAAGTTAAAAAAGTATTCGGTAATAGCATGACTGCACTTGGCGCCATGGCCATTCCGGCAGGACTCTCCCCCAGCCTTTCCAGTAGCTTCCTTGGTATACATTATGCCAATGATGATTTGTTAACACGCTGCGCGACTCAATTGCCAGTTTTAACAGTAGTGTGTGCGATTATCACTGTGTTGATGATGTACAAAAAGCAAAACCCTACAGTGCCAGGCGTATTAGGTGTTGGTTGTGCCCTGGGTATGTTCGGCACCTGGATCGCGGGTAATTTTATGATACCAGATGCAATGCTAGGGGAAACCTTGAGCGGCAGACTTATCTTAGCTACTAACGGCTCGCTGGAACCTCCTTATGTACACTTATCAAACTTTGGCTTCATGGTGGCGGGTATCGTGCTTGGCTGCATTTTGATAAGCAAGGGTATGGGCATTGCAAAATCTGCAGAACAAACTGCACAGAGCTAAACACCATATTAAAGCTGCTCAAAGGCTGGGAAGAGCAAATAGTTAGCTCACCCCGCTTGCTTCGCGCTCTTTTTTAGCTATAATCAAGGCCTAAGTGGTGTCCATACCACCTAATTTCTGGGTTTTAGGATCAGCCTAGATGATGCATTGGTTATGGGGTTATAGCTCAGTTGGTAGAGCGTTTGAATGGCATTCAAAAGGTCCGCGGTTCGATTCCGCGTAGCTCCACCAGGGTTTTCCTAGATTATCTGCATTATTAAATGAGAGGGGATACCGGCGTGTTCTACATATGTTCTACAAATTGTGTGAATCAACTATATGCTTTGGCATTGTTGGCCGAGAACGCTAAAGATAAGGGTCTGTACTAGATAAGCAAGGATTGCTAAATCTAATACGCTGATCCCTATTATTAAGGAGAAGGTCATTCCAGATAGTGTCGTTTATACCGACTCATTTCGTAGTTATAATACGTTTGATACATCTGGATTTCAGCACTTTAGGATTAACCACAGCAAGCTATTTGCCGATAAAAGGAACCATATAAATGGGATTGAAAATTTTTGGAATCAGGCAAAGAGACATTTGAGAAAGTTTAATGGCATACCAAGTCAACATTTTGGCTTATACTCGGAAGAGTGTCAGCGGCGTTTTAATACTTACTGATGTAGAAATTGATTATCTCGACGGCGATGACCTTGGTAGCTTTTGTTCTGTGATGTAGCACATGGGGGCCGGACTATAAATACTTCGCGTCTAGCAAGCTGCGACTGGCCTGTCTGATTGCACACCATGCCCTTCTAGCATTCATCATTTGTTAAGCATATTATGCGTAAAATGAACCGCTGCATAGATTATGCCAAGTTGCTGGTATTTTACGTGGATTTGTGATAAAATGCACGATCAATACCATAGCGATACATAAACGGAGATCTCTTAATGAAAGGCAAGCCTAGGCTAGATTATATAGCAAATAACATCCTGGTGGGCCCTAACACCAAGGTCGAGGTGCTTAGCAAACTCAATTATGATTTACCCGTTGAAAAAATGCTATGGAAGCATTTGATGAATTATGGCCACTTAGGTGAACCACTTCATATAGCTTTCTCTGGCATAGTTGCGGGGGCTGATAAAAGCCAAACACTACAGAAGCTAGAAGAGGATCTAGAAAAATTTATCAGTGGCATTGAGAAATTTGCCAAAGCTAATTATGGCTTGGCACCTGAATGGCTAAATTTCAACTTATCCCCGCAAAATAGTCACCCTCCCAGTGCTGACGTACCGCTAGAAGAATTGCCAAACCTCGGCAAATACCTTACACGCCTACAGAATATAGGGGTGAAGCATGTCAGCTTACAATATCTTGCAGAGCAAGCCAAGGTTATGGAGCAAAAGATTAGCGACTATAAGCCAGACTCCATGATGGTTACCATCTGCCATAAGTCCAAACTAATACAGGCTATACCAGACCGCGTAATAGGCCTGCATGATTGGCAAAATCCCGAACTACCTACTGAAAAAGAACTTGATATCTCAAAAGAGGAGGCTGAGGAGGAAATATTGGAATTGCCCGATCCACTAGAGGGTCGACAAACAAGGGTGCATCAAGAGGTCCTCGGCATTGCCATAGATGAAATTAAGAAGCCACAGTTAGAGTATACCGTCAACATTCAAGCACAGGTGCAAAGCACAGTGCAGGCTGCAGTTGCAGTTAATGTTTCAGTACAGGCACAAATCAACATGCAAATGCAAGTTGAATATCAGCCAGAACTCTGGAACCAAAAGCCGCAGCACCGCGTTCCCCAATCAGAGTTTGTGAGTTTTAGTGACTTACTTGGCATTTATCATAATACTACTAAGCTGCACCACACTAAAGTAGATAAGGATTTTGCAGCTGATTTAAGTGTTTTATCTAAACTATCCATCATCATGCCGAGCCATATGGAGTTGAACACTAAAAACCCTAAGCATCCAAAAATTAACATCACATATTTCTGTTCTAAAAATTCCCCAATCAATTTCCCGCAGAAATATAGGCATACAATACAGGAACAGCAGAGAGGTTGGCACATCACCAAGGCTGCGCTGCGTGTGATGCAGCAAAATCCGCATTTATTCGCTGGGGGTATAGATTATTCCAATTTACCAGATGGTTTTTTCTGTTCAAGCAAGCGCTTACACAAAGGCGATCCAGGGTATGACAATTACGCCGACAGCAGAGATTCGTTGGATATATTTGCCATTGATTGGAGCCCACAGTATATTGAATTCCGTTCTCATAACTCACCTTTCGTTATCAACCCTCTGAAAAATCGCTATAGCCAAGGATTACGTGCTTTGCAAAGCATCTATCCACACACCAATAACACACCAAAGTTAGATGGCTATCCGCAAGAACTAGCATACTATATGGGCCTAAACAATGGCACCAAGCCCGCTAAAAGCCTATCGGATTGCGTTATTGACATGCAGCCAGATTTACGCCATTGTCGTGATACACTAAACTCCCTGTGCGATGAGCCGTATAAAATAGCCTCTATCCTAGCCTCTTACGGCCCACAAGCGGTATCATCTTTAGTAAAGCATTTAGTTTTAATAGCACAACAATCACCTAGTATGTATGAAGCGGTCATGGGGGCGATCACTAAAGATCAAACCTTAGACGACTGGAGTTATCTCGTGGAAAGCCAAGGTCTGGGATACCTGCGCAAGCTTATTACCGCCAGCGGAGCAGCAGCGAAAAAAGGCAGCATTACCTATTGCAAACATCAATTCCTTGAAGCTCTGCTTAATGCGTCAGCGAAAGACGGCAACAGCGATTTTGCCACTATCTATAAGACGTCGGAGCACTTCTTTGAGTCATTTGATAAGATGATCAATCTAGATAATCCAAGCGACAAACGCCAGATGTGGCAGATTTTGCTAGAGCGTGCGACTACCATAAATGCAAGTGGGCAAAGAGTGTGGGCGATAGACGGGATCAGCGGCGTGGTCCAGACTGATCTATACAGGTTCTGGCGCGTGCTCGCTAACGCTGCACAGCATGGCCCTGAAATTCTCAAACTACAGCTAGAATCGCTGAATATCACCAAGGAAGCAAAGGAAGCGTTTGAAAAGTTTAAGATAGTGCTGCCAGGAAGCAATGGTAATGCGCCAGTTAATAGGCATCTGAAATTCCCGGATGACTTCAAAAAACCTAGTTATCCTCTGTGCATTTCGCTCGACCCTAAAGCAGCTCCTTGGGCTATTGAAGCGGTGGAACGCAATGGAATGGATGATAGCGCTCCTCAATATGGTATCATAACCCCGGAAATGTGCATTAGAACTGGCAACAAGCGTTACACCGATTCAGGAGGATATCGCACAGATATTAATTCTGGCACCACCGCCGTTCGATGGCGCGCTTTGGCCAGAAGCATGGGCAAAAAATATAAACTCTACAATTATATTATTGATCCGCGGAAAAAAGCTGAACAATTCCGCAGTTTACGAAACGTATACTGGCAGGTCATGGCCATAGCTAATGTTTTGCAAAATGAAGAAGCGATGAAGATATCCAAATCTAACGCGTCGATTAAGACTGTAGAATCTTGGGATACATGGACACCACTTAACCAAATGGAGCGGTTGTTTATGAATTATTGTGATGACTTATACCGCAACCATGATGCTGCAGATTTAAGCGAGTTTAATAAACTATTACATACCATGAGCAGTAATGATGTAGCAGTTGAGCGCGCCTGTCGAAACTATTCATTATTCAACGATATTGCAAGAGAATCAGGAGGCCACGACTTAAACAAAGCTATTTATTTGTCTATGTTAGAGTATGAGCTTTATAATGAAGACATTGCTCAAATACATGTTGCTGATAGAAGTATCCACGATTCAGGTCCTGAGACTATTCTTGCCAAGCTAGCTGGACACGGAAGATATGATTATCAAATTATCTATTTTTCTTTTGAACACAGCAGCATCAGCCCAGAAACCAGGGCTGACACTAAAAACCGCAGCCTCTTAGCATTCGTGGCGCCACCAGATGCAGGACAATTAGGCTATCAAAACCGCTACTTTGATCCACACATTGCCCGCTACTTCAATATATATAATGCTTGTGCAAGGCAGGAGCAAAAGCCTCCTGTTAATCTAGCTGATATTGCAAAAGCTACGGTGAGCCAGGGCGTGATAAACCGTAAGATAGGCCATTTCCATTATCCTGAATATATGGCTCTATGGGCGATCAGCAAAAATGCTCCCTACACAAAAGATCTAAACAAAGATAGCGAAATCCCGTTAACCAAGATGCGTTATCTCAACCAGTGGTTGGATACGATCAACTGGCATCATGAGCAAAACAAATTCCAGCTGTTGGATTACACGCAGCTGAAAGAAGCGCTTGCCAAAGCCAATACCTATGAAGAAGCTGCGACAAACTTAAATGCCCTTTCACCATTAGTGCAGCCGCTATTGACAAAGGCACCTACTTTGTCCATTAAGCACCTCTTGGAAGCTGATGGTGGCATGACCATCAATGGGGTAGAGTTCGCCGCATGGTGGGCAAGCAGATCGGCTAAATCTAAGCAAGATAAAGAAGATTGGGTAAAGCAAGAGCACCTATTTGTTAGCGTCCAGCGAGATTTTGAGGAAATTTGCACCAACCTCAAACTGACCATCAACGAGCGCAGTATGTTTGGCGAGCGGCTGCTCAAGTATGCGGCAAAAGATATAGTGCGCAACAGCCGAGTGCAAATTAACAGCTCTAGTGTGCAGCAAGAAGTCGCCATTCCAGAAGATCTGCATGAAAAATATGTAGATCTTATACTAGACTATTGGAAACGCTTATTTGCCGGCTTCCTTCAGCCATGGGTACAAGATAAAGAGATTATAGCTAATAACGACCCTAGCTTGATTGAAGGAGATATTACTTCGATCGTTTATGAGATTTTATCCCATATAGTAGACAGAGAAGATATGGCAGAGCTTAAAACTAGGCGTAAAGCAGATGCTGAGCTGCTCCAGGATATGGTTAGCAAATACTCACCAATGGTGCAGCTAGATAGTTCAGCGCAACCTCAATTATCAATCCGCACTATTTGTAAGGCTGCTTTTGATGGCTGGGTAAAGTATAGCGCTGAGCAAGATAAAGTGAAAGACATGCTGATAACCGCTTACAGCAGTATCCCAGATGAGCATATCTCAATACCCCTTCCGTCAGGCACCTTAGTAGATTGCCTGAAGGCACTACCGAACATTCTCTATGGACTACAAGCTCAGCTAAATGATTATGTCGCACTATTACCGGGAGAAGCGCGCACACAAGTGTTAAACTCAATTGCAGAACAGACGATTAAGGGCATATGTAGAGAAATTATCTCTAAGATTCGCATATCGGATTACAAGGCTACTCAGATCTCTTATAATATGGTAGAAAGCGCTATAAACCGCCTATATTACGATATTAAAGAGTCTTATAGCAAGCGCTTATCGTACCCTATAGTGCTGAGGAATGGCGATTATAGGCAATTAGTCCGCTCAGCCCAGGATAAGATGAGTAACTTGCTGCAGCTAGGGGTACATGTTACTCCGCGTAAAATGGCCATGTTTAGCAAGATAATCGAGGCATATTCGCCAAACTCAAAAAAACCGAGCAGCGTTCAGCTGGAAGGGGAACAACTAGAGAAAAGAGACCTCGTATCGCAATTGCTGAGCCAGTATGTACGCGCACTGGAGGAACATGAGAAATTCACTAAGGTAGAGAAAAGGATGACGCCGAAGGCGTTCTTGGAGCGCATGTCAAGCAGCATACCTCTGTGGAGCATGGAGCCATATGATGGTAAATTCCTAGCTAAATATCAGCAAGACTTTCTAATTCTATTAGAACAGTCCTTGAGCTTTGCGGCATTTGCCCAGGAGATCCCTGGATACAACTTCAACGATGTTTGGCAGACGGCGCTAAACTTATGCCAACTACGTGACCCAAAACGTTATTATGAGCAAGATAATAATATAATAGCTAAGGACGAACCAGAACTGGTTGCTCAATGCATGCGGGCTTTAAGCAATATATGTAAGCGCAAGGACCACATGCTACTGATGCGCTATACTGCTGCTTGGAGCACAATAGATGAGGCTTCCAAAAGTGGCAAGAACATCACAAGGAAAGCTGGCGACATAAATGCTTTACGTACATTTGTGCAGCAGATCCAGCAGTCTCCAGATCTGATTTTGAGCATTGTATATGCCTTAGATCACCAAATTGGCAAGGTAGAAGGACCACAAGCCTTGTGGCGTATCATGAAAAGCATAGCCATAACACCTCAGTCTCAGCAACAGGTGATTTTAGAGAGCCTTAACCATATCCTGCGCAATAAATTCAATCAGAAGTTGGACGAAGTTACTGGCAAATGGCGTGGAGGGCAGCGGTTGATAGCACCAGTACTTACTAAGGCAGGCAATGAAACCTTTGAAGAGCTTAAGGTACGCCAGGTTGCAGCCATTAGTGATAATGTAGATAGATGTTTGGCTCTGCTACTAAAATTACCAAAGGAACAGATTACTAACCTTCAACCTCTGTTAACTATGCCAGGCTGTACCACTCTCTCTGCGGATGAGATGTCTGCCTTATTACGAGGGCTTGTAGAAAATCAACCTGATATAAATGAAAAACTAAAAAGCCATCTTATCAAGCTATATACAAGAGACATAACCAAATTTAAGTATGATGATCAGGTGGCAAGCGCCTTGCGCACGGAGTTATCGCAATACTTATATCTGCAAGATAACCCTCTGGGAAGGCAACTGACTCTAACAGAAACTAAGAAGTGGGAGTTTGATTACCAAGCGATTATGACTATTGGTGCTGGCGATAGAGGCAGTGATATTATTGCAGGCAACACAAAGAATATCGAGTCTATATCAGACTACGAATTCCAGATGCTGCTGCAGCAATACAAAAAATTATACCAAACCGGCGCTACTAAAGCAGATAAAGACAGAGGACGTAGAGGCATAATTGCAGCGATTTGTGCAGCGATGGATAGATCAAGCGGTAAGTTCCCTAGACCCGCGCAAACCTTAAGCTTAATGATGAGCACAGATCTGGACAATCCAGATACAAATATCTTTCACCAAATGCAAACCGGGTGGGGTAAAACCATCGTTATTGCCATGCATGCAGCGTTTTTTGCTCTTACCAATGACTATATAGATATTTCCACCTCTAGCTACGAACTAGCAGCTCGCGATGCAGCTAGCATGCATAATTTTTATGCACGCTTAGGTCTGCAATGTGCTTTAAACCCAGTCACCCCACTGGGTACCACAACAGAAGAGTATAAAGCTGCACAAGTACATTATGGCGCTTCGAACGATTTAATCTTGTTCGATCTAAATCAAAGGCAACAAGGCCGCGACTTACCAACAGATCGAATCCTTTTAGCCGATGAGATGGACCAAGCTCTACATTCACCCATCAAGTCTCGTTTAGCACAGCCTATGGCTATGAAAAGCCGTTATAGCCAATCTTGGGAGCAATTATTAGAATATATTACTGATTTCGTCGATGTTGGACAGGAAAATGGCAGCACTGCCAACAAGCTATATAACTACGGCGATAAAAATGCAGTAGCAAAAAAAGGAGATCACGCTAACTTACTAGCATACCTAGAGAAGATATTGCTGGCACAGCGGGAGCTGGCTAATAAAGCCAAAAAAGAAAGAAAACCAGGATGGCGTAAGCTGTTTTACGAATACGATATCCTACAAGATATATTCAACCTCGCGGAATCCTTGAGTGATGAGACTATTGCTACTTTGTTGACCGCTGCTCACAATTCACGCAAGACTAGCCAGGAATGGCATGCGGGCGAGCACTACTACTCAGTTCCAGAGCGCCAGCTACGGTTTATAAATGGCATACCGCAGATGGTGCTGGCGTACCGTTTAGTGCCAATCGTAAACCATCAGTTTAACAAAAACAGCCGTAACACCACATTTAGCCGGGGGATGCAGCCGTTCTTGCATGTCAGGTTTAATAGGCATGAAAGAGAGCTAAAAAACGCACGCCAGACTAGCAACCCTAAGTACTACATAGTCGAGGGCCTCAATGAAACAGTAGCTATAGATAGCCCACAAGAGCGCTTGTTTGGCTATGGACCAAAGCTTAAAACTTTTGGTTATAAGAGAGTAATTGGCTCCTCGGCTACAGTGGGTAACTACGCAGAGAAATCTGAATTGCAGCAAGAGCAAAAGATGGTTATCATCAGCCACCCTGCACATAGGGCCATGCCTAAACGTCCACTGCTTGAGGAGTTAAAGCTGTTGCAGGGGAGATCTAACAGCCATGCAACTTTCAATAAGTTTTTACTTCTCGCCGACAGCGTTGATGATCAGGTGGACTTGGTGATCAAATTAGCTCTGACTCAGCGGGAGCAAGATAGGCCCGCTAAATCAAAGCTATTGCTATGCGACGACGAGGCGCAAATTGACGAAGTATACCAAAAATTAGAGCAGCGTATTGCTAACGACCCACAGTTACAGCAATTATTCCATGGTATACAGACCTATGCCAAAGGTCCGGTGAAAGACTATGATCCGAGTACAGGCAAAATGGTCTCAGTGGACGAAGAAAGGTACAAGGTCCTTAGCCAAACCTTGAAAAGCAAATCTTTAAAGAATCGGGATAATAAGGAGAAAAGCCTGCATGCTAAGGTGGTTAAGCAAGCCTCGATTAGAGGAGTGGTTACCATTGGTGCTATAGGTAGCATGGACCGTGGTACTGACGTCATAAAATCAGGTGACAATGATCTTGATACTATAATATTGGGATGCCGTAACCTAACTCCTTCTGATGTAGTCCAAGGTGCTGGGCGTACCTGGGGTCGTTTTGAAAATGGTAGCGCTGGCGCTATCCCTACTAAAGCTCAGGTAGCGCTTGAGTTGAAGACTCATGGCTTTGATATAGCTGAAAGTGCGATAAATACTGATCATTTCTTCAAGCTGCTAGAGCTCAACGCCAATAAACATAAGAATTCTCGGGATAGAGATAGCCGTTATTATAAAGTGTGGCACCGCTTACAACACCACACGCATGAATTAATGAGCGTTTCTACTCCAGCATTGCAAGAGAAGATAGCCACGGTAAATGTTAGTCTTAATGAGAAGCTTTCGAATAAGTGGCCAGCTTGGGCGGAAGGAGATGCGGATTACACCAAGCACCACGGCTCATTTGAAAGATATGCAGACCAAGAATGGGATCTTTTGGTGAAGGCTGCTATGAGTAAAGTTGTCTTGAATACATCGGAAGAAGAAGTTATAAACTGCAAGTTGCAAGAGTTGAGTCAGTTAGATACTGAGTATGAACAAGCACGTCAGGCAAAAAACATTCAATCACCACCAGTCGAGTTCTTAGCCCAACCAAATGGCTTATCCATAAGTAAGGTAATCACTGCCCCATATTTCGCCAATAACTATATCATTAACAAGCTTGGTGGCAATCTGTTGCACTACGCTAGCGGCAAACACATATCCTACCGCACAGGCGCACAAATTAGTAACCGCTTCTTTTACTTCAGTGTAACTGCTACTTTGCTGCTATTTACGCCATACTTAATCAGCCTGACTTCCTGTACCTACTTAAGCACTATAAGCGCCAATGGAGTATTGCAAGAACTTGCCGCACAAATCCCTGGACCTCTGACGAATCCATTATTAGGTGCTTTTGATTATAATAAACTATTGTTTATGGGAGTGATTGGAGCAATTATTGGAGGCTTTATTGGGAGCCTCACTCAAAGCTCTAGCGAAGAAAATATACAAGGACAACTGCGCTCTTGGGGTTATTACACTGCCCCACTATTATCAAGTGTTGGCAGTGGTGCTATAGCAGGGCTAATGCATGGAGTGCAGCAGTATTTATTACAATATGGATTAGAAACCATCATTGCGAAATACTGCGCTAGCAGCGTACTGGACACCCCAGAAGTTGCCTTGAGCATACTGATCCTCAGCCATATAATAAGCGCAGCGCTCTCAACTGCAGAATATTCGTGTGCTCAAAGTGCCCTTAACTGGGTAGCAGACCGGCATACGCAGTATAACATAGACATACCGGAGTATTTGAAGTAGCTGTATGGAGACTTTCAGCCTATCCCTCTTTATTCAATGTGGCGCTTATTGCGCCTAGAGTGGCAATACAAAATTTTTTGTTTTTCTCAACTCAGCACACTTCCACTATTTGTAACATCAGGCTATATCGGCATCATATAAATTTGAAGGTGTGTTCTCATGAACAGCGTATGGAAGAAAATAGTCACAGTAGCGAAGCGATGCTTTAGCACCATCAGCAGAAGTATAGCGCATTGTTGTGAGAGGACAATAGTAACCATGAGAGAGGCCATTGTCGCTGGTCACGCCTCCAGGCTCAGACCGGCTGTGATATGGAGACGGGCCGTGTGTTCCGTCTTCTACAGTATAAAAACACGCATCATAGTGATGCTACAAGCTGGTTATAATTCAGCCTTCATCAACAGATTACCTAAAACGCGTCAGCAGCGCCGTATTTTGCGGCCTCAAGGACGGGCAGCTAGTACTAGGCTTCAACAGTCTAGCTGGCTCTCCGTCCTTGGGATGCCTGCAATATCCTATATTCTCGAGTACGAGAAGTATGGTGTATTGTGGTTTTCAGTGCCATTTTTCGTGCTGATTATCTTAAGCTATTTACTATAGGAAACTGTTCGCCAATCATTAAAAACACGCATAAGTGTGAACCAATCTTAACGCCGCAAATCATGACATCTTATGAAAGCGGCTAAAACGCTGAAACTCCGGTAAAAAATTTTCCTGAGACACCCCTGATCAGCGAGCTATTTCCGATTTGTCCACCGAAGCCTTGGCGGAAGCTGCAAGTGAAGGCTGATCTACAATTGTTTTACCCAAAATACTCTCTGATTTATAATAAAATTTTAATATATTAATGCTTTTCAAGTTTTTCTTGACTTTATATGGTGGCCAAAATAGAATCGCCATCAGGGTTGCACTGTGTGAGGAATACATGAATTTATGGAGCAGATATGTTGGAAAAGCAATTTTTACGTCATGAGCTTGACACCACTGAAAAGCGCATAGTAATGCGAGCTGGCCAGAAATGGTTGCTGAAATGCGAGAAGAACAAGTGTTTGCTAAGACTCAACGCCTTGGAAGCAGGAATAGAAGCGCTTAATATATATGATAAGCGAATGGTCTATGAGCCAGCGACTGTTTTTGACCAGCTGTATCGAAAGTTTAAGCACAAGCTTTTTCTAGACTATTGCAGCACTCTATATGGCCTGTATTCAGCTTCCTTAGGCCACGAGTTGAATTATCCTAAATCACCGAGCCTAAAACCAGCTGGACATCATTTCACTAAATCTGCAGCACTATGGGAATATGGGCTCGAAAAGTTCGGCTTAAATGCTAATGCCAAAGATCACGATAACAACAATGCCTTGATGGCTGCGATTAAAGAGCGCGAGTTCTCTGGCGCTATAGCGGTTCTCAGTAATATCAAATCAGCGCACAACCGCAAGTCTTTGGTGGGGCAGCAAAACAGACAGGGGCATAGTGTAACAAAGCTGGTGTCTTTGGTACCCAAAACGCTATGGGATGAGAGCTATCAACAGCTTATCCTACTCATTAGAAAACATATCGATAGGGGGTAAGAGTGGGGTAATGATGAATGCTTTCGCAAATTTGAGAGATGACACATAACTTTAAAAAGATTAAGGTATACTGTCCCTAAGACTTTATAAGCAACCGTAAATTAACCTATGAGACAGATAAAGCCCCCACCTGTAGTTCTAGCTGCCTGTTGCACCAACGCCGCAGAGCTAAAACGTAAATTTGAAGCCCTCCCCTCAACCGTTTATGGGGTGCGGGCAAGCGCACCTGGGTTAGATGAATTAATGCCCATGTTCCTCAAGCCACCGGTGAGTGTTACAGGCAAAAGCCTACTTACCGTCAATAAAATGGGATTTGATGTACTAAGCAATCCACAATCGCAGTATAACTGGCTGCTTAAGGATTTCTATAGTTTCATAGCTATCATGCCCGGGATAATACTAGATGCTGCCTGCGGATATGGGAATATTGCCCTAGACACTTTAGCTATCGGTAATATAGTAATCGCAAATGATATTGCCGTAGAGCACCTTATAGAAGTGAGGCGTAGAGCCATTGAAAGAAACTTAGCTACCACTCACTTATATCTTAATAATAAACCTTTCCCTTATGGAATTGACTTGCCTTCTGACTCCCTAAAAGGAGCTATGTTCCACAGAGGACCACATCTCTTCTCACCAAAAGAACTTGAAGATGGGTTTGCACTAATTCATAAGTGGTTACAGCCAGGTGGAAAATTATTCATCGTCGCTATGGCTCCACAACATAAGAGTTTTGCCGACTGGTTTTTGCCTATCTATGAAGAGCGCTGGACTAATGGTGATAAATGGCCTGGCACCAATTTAGATGTTAAAAAAGCCCTGCCAGACCAAGCATACAACCTTCCGGAACATCTTCATGTTATGGATGAAAGGCCGTTGCGATATGCGCTTGAGAAATGTGGGTTTAAAATAAAGAAAGTAGGATTTATTGATATGAAGCATTTTGGCAAGGCTACAGAAAATAGAGACGGACATGAGGCGATAGGCGTGATTGCGGTAAAAAAATTATGGTCGGAGTCTGTTAATGCCGGACATGCTCAAGAAAGAGCGAAGCTATGAAGAGTGATGGCAAATAAGATCCTCAACACTTTTTATTTATCATAATTAGGCACGTGTCGACACCACATAAGGCGCAAGATTAACTTCCACTCTAGGCATCATGTTGCTATAATTGCCCATGTTCAAATTTATTCGGAGATTGCTATGTCTTTAAGCGTTATCATCCTAGCAGCTGGAAGGGGAACAAGGATGGGTGGCCATCTGCCAAAGGTATTGTATGAGGTGGCAGGATGCACCATGTTGGAGCATGTGTTAACTGCCGTGCAAACTTTAGAAAGCGATGATATACGCGTGATCGTAGGCCCAGAGCTTCTAAATCATCCTTTATTTATAGAACTTAAAGAACGGTACAATTTTACTGTCGTGCTCCAGCTTGAACGCAATGGTACCGCTGATGCCGTACGACATGGAATCAGCCCAGGACACTTACATGATAAAACGCTGGTAGTATATGGCGACACCCCAATGATTACCGGCCAACTCCTAAAATCTTTACTAAGCAGTATGAGAAGCGACCCAGACGCTCACATAATGAACCTAGGATTCAAGGCCAACAATCCTTATGGCTATGGCCGCCTTATCATAGGTGAGAAGAACGCATTACTCAGCATTGTGGAAGAGCAAGATGCTAACACCCAACAGAAGGCTATTGATACATGCAACTCGGGGATTATGCTTTTCAATAGCACTACTTTGGTCACCTTATTGCAAGCAGTTAGCAACCTCAATGCCAAGGGAGAATATTACCTAGTGGACACCGTCAAGCTGGCAACACAGCAAGGTTTACCTTGTATATACATGCTTTGTGATGAAAGTGAGGTATTGGGTGTGAACACATATGCTCAGTTGGCAGAAGCGGAAATGGCTATGCAAAATCGTATCAGGAAAAAAATGATTGACCTAGGAGTAATGCTATACGCACCAGACACGGCGTTTTTTGCAGCGGACACGGAATTAGAGCCTGGAGTAAAAATCCATCCATATGTGGTGCTCGGTAAAAACGTCAAAATTGCAGCTGGCAGTGAGGTATATTCTTTTTCCCACCTAGAAAAAGTGGTAGTAGGCAATAACTGCTCTATTGGACCGCATGCGAGAATCCGTGAACACGTGGTGCTTGAATCAGATGTGCGAGTTGGTAATTTCGTTGAACTCAAAAAATCTAGGCTCGGCAGCGGCACTAAAACCAGCCATTTATGCTATATTGGCGATGCAGACCTAGGTTCTGGTGTTAATGTTGGTGCAGGAGTGGTGTGTGCTAATTATGACGGGTTTACAAAACACAAAACCCTAATAGAGGATGGGGCATTTATAGGCTCGAATTCTTCGCTTGTTGCACCAATTACTATCTCTTCCAACGCAGTTATAGCAGCGGGCAGCACTATATGTGAGGATGTCCCCCCAGATGCTCTAGCGATTGCAAGAAACAAACAGACCAATATAGAGGGGCGCGGCATGAACCATAGGCGTAAGAAAAGACACGGTAAGCACGGGTAGTTATCATGGTTAGGTCACACCATCTGAGTTATACTCCTATTCATAGGCCCAAGAGAAGGCGCAAGCAAGGGCAAGGCGCGCTGCTTGGAGGAATGCTGTTAGCTATAGGGATTTGCGCGGGACTATATTTGGCAGCCGACCTGTGGCTACAAATGCCAGCATGGCAGTACCTTAAGGATAAAATGATACTCAATACTATAAACATCCAAGGTACACAAAGACTTTCCGCCCAAGAGATTATGGATATTACTGGTATTGCTCCACAAATGGATATCATGTCAATAGATCTGAGCGTAGTAAAAAATCGGCTAGAAGAAAACCCTTGGGTGGAAAATGCGGAAATACGCCGCATTATTCCAGATATACTTACTATCACGATACAAGAAGCAATCCCTTCCGCGCTCTGGATCAATAATAAAGATGCATTCCTGGTAAGTAGACAAGGTCGAGTTCTAGACAAAGTTAACAACTTAAAAGAATATAAAAATTATTTAATGCTCTTTGGCAATAATGCTCCATCTGAACATATAAAAATTTACGATACCCTATATCGCTCTGCTTTTTTCAGTGATATACTGTCAATATCGAGAGTAGGTAATCGTCGTTGGGATGTATACTTACGCAAGCGTGTTGTAATAAAATTACCGGAAAAGGCCGGAGTCGAAGTTGTGGCTGCTGTTGACGAGTTATTGCGTAAAAACGCAGAAACGAGCAAAGAGCTGCAAATGCTGGATATGCGCCTATTTCCGGAGAAGATATTTGTAAAGTATGCCAAAGCAGCGGACTAATATTGTTGGGATTTTAGATATAGGCAGCTCCAAAGTAGTGTGCTTCATTGCTAAAGTAGGCGGACACGGCAGATTAGAAGTGATAGGTATAGGCTATAACCACTCTGGTGGTGTGCGCGCCGGGGTTATTACGGATATAAAAGCACTGGAAAGAGCTATTGTGCAGGCAGTAGAGGCAGCAGAAAAGATGGCGGAAGAAAGTGTGCAACGCGTGTACGTTGGGGTTACACCCAACACCACAATCTCCTCAATGGTGATGAGCTCTGAATTACTTGTAAGCGGCCATGAGATTAGCAATAAAGATGAGAAGAAGCTCCTATTCCAAGTCCTAGATAAATACGCAGACCAGGGGCTAGAAATCATTCACTCATTTGCGTATGAATATATGCTCGATGGGCATAGGGGAATAGGCAGCCCGCTTGGTATGTACGGAAATAAGCTAGCTTGTGAATACCATCTGGTGTACGCTCAGTCCAACACCCTGATTAATCTAACCAACTGCATGGCACGTTGCCAGCTAGACGTGGATAACTACGTGCTTTCAGCCTATGCTTCTGGCCTTGCTTGCTTGACTCAAGACGAGATGGACTTGGGGGTCACGTTAATCGAACTAGGAGGTGGCGCCACTTCCGTTTCTATATTTCACCGGGGCCAGCTTATTTTCAGCGATGGCATCCCACTGGGTGGCACCAACATCACCAATGATATAGCACGCGGTCTGTCCACTGATTATAGCACCGCAGAGCGCATCAAGACGTTATACGGCAGCGTGTTGCTTAACTCTAATGACGAGCATGAAAAAATAGAAGTGCCGATATCCGAAGACGCTGAAGAAGTCAATATCACCAGCCGAGCGTTTTTGGTAGAGATTGTCAGAGCCCGCATGGAAGAAACCTTAGAAATATTACGCACCAGGCTAGATTCGAGCCCGGCAGCACGTTTGGGCCGTGGCAAGGTAGTGATCACCGGGGGAGGTGCGCAACTCAATGGTGTGAGAGATCTGGTAGGTCAAGTGTTTAGTAGCACAGTAAGAGTAGGATACCCAAGGATTATAGCTGGTTTAGCAGAGAGCACGCGCGGCCCTTCATTCTCAACTGCAGCTGGCATGTTAATTTATGCGGCAGAGGTGCAGTTCACAAGACAGCCTGATTATAGCAATAAAGGTAGCGGCACCTTTAGTAAAGTTGTTGAGTGGTTCAAGGAGCATTTTGTGGCTTGAGAGAATGTGCTTTTGTCCCAGCAAATGTCTCATCAGCCAGGGCGTAAGCGTTAAGACAAAAACTGTTCTTTAGCCATTTTACAAAATGCCTCTCCGCGTTCCTCAAAATTTTTCCACTGGTCTAAAGAAGCGCACGCCGGAGCTAGCAGTACATTCCCTGCTTTATAATGAGATTCGCCTATTAGCGACATAGCTTTTGCCAACGTCCCCGCTATAGTGTGAGGAACCTTGTATTCTTGCAAAACCGCAGCAAATTGCACCGCTGCTTCACCGATCAAGTAAACATAGCGCAACTTCGGGAAAAGGTCGGCTACTGCTTTTATACCCTCGTCTTTGCATACACCGCCTGCTATCCAAATTATATTATCAAACGCTTCTAGCGAGCAGCGAGCAGAGTCTATGTTAGTAGCTTTACTATCGTTTATGAAACAAAGCATATCTTTTTCTCCAACTATTTGCATACGGTGTGGTAAGCCAATAAAATTAGGTAACGCTCCTAAAATAGATTGGTGTGACAGACCTCCTGCGCGACAAGCCGCATATGCTGCGGCAAGGTTCTCTGAATTATGACGCCCACGCAAATTAGGCAAAGCGGGTAGCATGTAGCTTATCGTCTCTTTCTCGATACTATCCAACAATACTCCCTCAATCACACTTATACCGCCTGGCACCTGCTTCTTAGTGGATATAGGAATAACCCTATATCCCTGGCTCAGCAATTTATCAGCAATTTCAGCGGTGATAGGATAATCTATTGAGATTACTGCTTTAGTTCTATTACTAGCAGCAAAAACCCGCATCTTGGCATCAACATACTCTTTCATACTTGGGTAGCGATCCAAGTGGTCTGGCGTTATATTAATCAGCACCGCAACGTCTAGTTGAAGTGGATTGCCAATTTCCAGCTGAAACGAAGAAAGCTCTACTATGTAAGTACCATCTTCAACCATTGGATCTAGGCTAAGCACAGGTATACCAATATTCCCTCCCACTTGCGCACGTCTGTTTGAAGATTTATATATGTGACCGACAAGCGCAGTAGTAGTAGATTTGCCATTAGTGCCGGTAATGCCTATATATCGGGCTTGCTGGCATGCGCTTTGTAACAGCTCTATATCAGACAAGAGCGGCACTTTAAATTGCCTGGCAATCGCTACTGTTGCATGCACTTTTTGATACTGAATTGCAATCCCCGGGCTAACAACCAATCCGGCTAGTTTCCCCATTACACTTACAGGCTCACTCATCAACTTTAATCTACCATCTAAGTAGGCTTGAGCTACCACAAAATCTAAGGCGCCTTTTGGATGATCTATCCTATCTTTTAGATTCTGCAACACAGCTGGGTTATCATCCCATGCGACCACCCGTGCATTTGATAATAAGAACGAGTGTAACGCCGCCAATCCTGTGCGGCTCAGGCCTAACACCCCATAAGTTTTATCGATACAGTTGCCCAGAAGTATCATTTGTCTACCTCAACTTCAAAGTCGACAACCCAAGCAGCGCAAATATAATTGCGATAATCCAAAAACGCATAACTATCTTGGTTTCACTCCAACCTATTTTCTCGAAATGATGATGTATAGGCGCCATTTTAAAGGTTCGGCGTCCATATAGCTTAAAAGTAGTAACCTGTATAATTACCGATAAGGTTTCGATAACAAATAATCCACCTATTACAAATAACACGATCTCATGCTTAACAATCACACTCACGGTGCCGATTGCACCCCCTAGAGAAAGGCTACCCACATCTCCCATGAACACCTGCGCCGGTGGAGCGTTATACCATAAGAACCCTAAGCCAGCTCCTATGATTGCGCAGCAGAAAATACATAGTTCGCTGCTATTTTGTACTGCGTGGAGTTGCAGATAGTTAGCAAAAGTAACGTTACCAACTAGGTAGCAGATCAATGCAAAACACGCAGCAACGATCATGATAGGACCGATTGCTAGCCCATCTAAGCCATCCGTAAGGTTAACTGCATTGGAAGAACCTGTAATTACCAGTGCAGCGAAAAAGAAGTAGAATACACCTAACTGCAAGAGATAATACTTGAAAAACGGTAATGCCAGTGCTGTAGAATGCAGTGGCTTAGCGAAAGCTGATATCAGTATTGCCGCTATTAATGCAATAGTGAGCTGCACTAGGAGCTTAATTTTCCCTGGCACTCCTTTTGTATTACGTTTACTGACCTTGAGGTAGTCATCAGCAAACCCCAGCGCGCCATATCCGCACAATACAAAAAGCACTACCCACATGTAAGAATTACGCCAATCACTCCAAAGCAGCGTTGATACTATTATAGAAAACAACATCAGCAATCCCCCCATAGTAGGTGTGCCTTTTTTAGTAACCAGATGGCTATCAGGGCCGTCCTCTCGTATAGGCTGACCACCATTTTGCCAAGATTGAAGCCATCGTATTATAGGCATTCCGAGCATAAAGCTCAAAATAAGTGCAGTAAACATAGCCGCGCCGCTACGAAAGGTGATGTATTTTAACACGTTTAGGAAAGGTAGCTGATGGGTAAAGTTGGTAGCTAAGTGGTAGATCATTAGATATTTTTAAACTCCTTAAGGCTATAATACAAATTTTGAAAGGTCATGACCGTAGTTAAAGTCAGCAAGCCTTTCTTCCACGTAAGCTTGGTTAATCACCACCCTCTGATCAGCAAGGTTGCTGGCATTGTAGTTTAGGTCTTCTAGCAGCTTCTCCATTACTGTATGCAGACGTCTAGCACCGATATTTTCAACCTCTAGATTTAGTTCGCTAGCAACTTTTGCAATTTTGCGGACACCGTCTTCGGTGAATTCTAAGCCCACTTTTTCTACCCCAAAGAGCGCGCTATATTGCTTGGTCAAACTATGTTTAGGGTCGCGCAATATACTTACCATATCTTCTTCTGTTAGAGGTTTTAGTTCTACTCTGATTGGAAAGCGTCCCTGTAATTCTGGCAACATATCAGAAGGCTTAGCTATATGGAAGGCACCGGAAGCTATAAACAATATGTGAGTGCTATCAACAGGGCCATATTTTGTGTTAACTATTGTACCTTCGACCAGAGGCAGAAGATCACGCTGAACTCCTTCTCGACTCACATCGCCTTTTATTTGCGATCTTGCGGCAATCTTATCGATTTCATCCAGAAACACTATACCGTCATTCTCAACCGCCTTTATCGCTTCACGCACCACCATTTCTTTATCCAACAGGCCATCCAACTCTTCTTTCAACACCTGTTCATATGCGGCCCTAACCTTCATCCTCACATTACGCTTCTGTGGCCCCATGGATTTGCTCAATAGATCTCCAATGTTAAACACCCCCATCTGCCCCCCGGGAAAATCAAGCATGGGCGCATCCATAGCTGAGCTTCCTTTATTTTCCGCTATAGTGATCTCAATATCGCTATTGTCCAGCTTACCATTTTTAAATTTATCATAAAACTTTTGTCGACTTTCAGCGCTTGCTCCTTCGCCCACCAAAGCAATAAGGATCCTCTCTTCTGCTTGCTCTATAGCTTTAGGACGAAGCTCGGCGTGCATTTTCTCCTTCACCAAATTTACGCCATTTTCCACGAGATCCCGCACTATAGATTCCACATCGCGACCAACATAGCCCACTTCAGTGAACTTAGTTGCCTCCACTTTGAGAAAAGGAGCCTTAATCAGTTTCGCTAACCTTCTAGCAATTTCGGTTTTACCAACTCCTGTTGGCCCTATCATCAATATGTTGTGTGGCACTACTTCGTTACGCAGCTCATCTGGCAATTGTTTGCGCCGCCATCTATTACGCAGCGCTATAGCTACAGCTTTTTTTGCTTCTTGTTGCCCAACAACGTAACGATCTAACTCTGCGACGATTTGTTGGGGCGTCAGCTCATCTGCGAGTGTTGTCACATCGGCATCCATATTACATATACCTATAAATGTTGCTTAGAGAGCAGATGATATACGATTATTCTACAAAAGCAACTGTTAGCAGCTCTAAGTGACAGGGCTGCATTATAAAAAGGTCGCCTACCTATCTCTCAGCGTTTTAGCCACTTTTATAAGATGTCATGATTTACGGCGTTAAGATTGGTTCACACTTATGCATGTTTTTAATGATTGGCGAACAGTTTCCTATAGTAAATAGCTTCGGATAATCAGCACGAAAAGTGGCGCTGAAAACCGCAATACACCATACTTCTCGTACTCGAGAATATAGGATATTGCAGGCATCCCAAGGACGGAGAGCCAGCTAGACTGTTGAAGCCTAGTACTAGCTACCCGTCCTTGAGGCCGCAAAATACGGCGCTGCTCGGTTGTTGCGAAGGGTTTACTACTGTCATGCCCGCGTCCTGTCCGGCTAAGACTTGACGTAAATGGAAGGCTGATATCCAGAAAAATAGCTATTAGATAATATAACATCATTATTTTTATATAAAGCTTGAAGAGCTGGATTCTGACCTCAGTCGGAATCATATTTCCCAATTTCTTCCATATACCTTTCATAAGACCATATTCTAAAATTTCCATGATGCCGGTATACTCTGGCGTGATAAATAGTGGAAGCGGTAGAGCAAACATGAAAAGAAAATTTTTTGCCTAGGGTATAGCCTGAAGAGCTGAGGAAAAATAGTGGCCCTGCAGGTAGTCCACGCCTATTTCTCGTAAAGCCCTCGCAACACTCTTATTCTCCACAAACTCAGCAACGGTCTTGATGCTGTGCTTTTGAGCAAATTGTACAATCGCGTTTATAAAACGAGCGCTTGCTTCACATGCCAGCATCTTACAGACATAGCGCCCATCTATTTTGATAATATTCACCTTCATGTTAGCTAGTTCGTCAATTGAGCACTTCTCAGGATGAAAAACACCGGAACCAAAATCATCAATTGCTACCCTAAAGCCATAGGGCTGCACAACGCTAACAAACTTAGCAATCTCGTTTAAATCTTCTAAGCTACCAGTTTCTGTAACCTCTATAATAAGCCTATTAGCAACATTTGCGTCTTGCGCTACCAAAACCACCGCTTCTATCCATTGCTCGCTTGATAGAGAGCCATTAGAAACATTGACAGAGAGGGTAATATCCTGGCGCTGCGTTAGAACTTTAGCAGCCTGCTGTAAGACAAAAATATCAATTTCATGAAGACCGCCTAATTTCTCGCGCTCTGCTATGTAAGACCCTGCAGAAACCCATACCCCTTCCTCGTATACGCGCAACAAACACTCATATTTATACACGGACTCACTTTTTGCACATACAACCGGCTGGTATACTAAGCGCAAACCACCGCGAGCCAGCGCACTGCCGAGCGCGTCTTTATAACGCTCATGTTCCATTACTTCTCCGCAAGTTATTCAAGTTATCTGCTAGTATATCTTTAAAAGAACTACGAAGCAATTCTACAATAGCATTTCGCAAATTTTTATTAAAAAAATAGTATATATAGCCGTGTTTGTCATTAATGATAATGCGAGCTTGTTATTATTATAAACTTGAGTTTACTGTGGCGTATTGCAATGTGTTGCAATTATTCCTCCACAGGCTAGAATGGAGCTAATTAGTTTACACAAGAGGTTTTAGATGGCCACGCCGCTTTTTATGCCAGCATTATCCCCTACTATGACAGAAGGTACATTGGCCAAATGGCTGAAAAAAGAGGGAGACCAAATTAAACCGGGCGAGGTTATTGCAGAAATCGAAACTGACAAAGCAACTATGGAAGTGGAGGCAGCTGATGCCGGTACATTAGGCACTATAGTTGTAAGCGCTGACAGCCAGGGCGTTAAAGTCGGAACTCTAATTGCAGTGATCTTAGAGAATGGAGAAAATAAAGATGCCGCACTTGCGGTCATTAACAAGCATACCTCAGCCCCTCCTGCTAATACCACTGAGCAAGAAGCTGCTACTTTACCAGTAAAGCCTGGCATGCCACCGAAAGCACTCATAACTCCTGCATCTGATAGAATATTAGCCAGCCCACTAGCAAGACGAGTGGCGGCTACTAACAATGTACGCTTGGAAACTCTTACTGGTACTGGCCCGCATGGCCGTATTGTCAAAAGAGATGTGGAAGGACAAGCGGGCGCTGTTGGACCCGGGACCCATATGCCTGTTATGAATATGCCTGTTATGAGCGTAGGACGCGCGACACCTGAGTCAACAAGCTTGCCTACCAGCACAATGCGCAAAGTCATAGGTAAACGGCTATTGGAGTCTAAGCAAACCATCCCACATTTTTATTTGACTGTGGAGTGTAATATAGATGGCTTACTCGAAGCTAGGACCCAAATCAATGAGCGCGCACCTGTGCATGATAAGCAACCGGCATACAAAATCTCAGTCAATGATCTAGTGGTCAAAGCAGTGGCTATGGCGTTGAGAGCTATGCCCAAAGCTAACTGCGCTTTGGTTGAGGATAATATGGTACAGTTCCATAATGTGGATGTCTCAGTGGCTATGGCTATAGAAGATGGCTTAATTACTCCGATAATTCAGAATGCTGACCAAAAATCTTTGCTGCATATCTCGGAAGAGATCAAAGAGCTGAACCGGCGCGCTAAAGCTAATTCTTTGAAACCGCATGAATTTCAGGGAGGCAGCTTTACGGTGACCAATCTTGGTATGTATGGAGTGAAACAATTCAATGCGATCATCAACCCTCCACAAGCGTGCATTTTAGCCGTAGGAGCAGCCGAGCGCAAACCGGTAGTTTGTGGCGATGCAATTAAAATCGCTAATATACTGACGATTACTATTTCCTGCGATCATAGAGTGGTGGATGGGGCAGTGGCGGCTGAGTTTATGGGTGTACTAAAAGGCTTCTTAGAAGCACCTGTGACTATGCTTGTGTAATCAATATAAAGGGTAATATGGGCAAAACTTATGAAGTAGTAGTCATCGGCGCTGGGCCAGGTGGATACGTGGCAGCGATTCGTGCCGCACAATTAGGCCTGAGGGTCGCTGTGGTTGAAAGAGAGCAGTTGGGTGGCGTATGCCTTAACTGGGGCTGTATCCCAACAAAGGCATTACTAGCCTCTGCCTCTATATACCGCAATATAAGCCATGCTGCAGAGTTTGGTATACTAGCAAAAAATGTTAGCATCGACTTCTCCAAGGTAGTGCAACACTCTCGTACAGTAGCTAATAAGCTGGCTGGTGGCATTCAATTTTTACTGAACAAAAATGGGGTAGAAGTAATAAAAGGACATGGCAAACTGCTAGGTGCCTCCAAGTTAGAAGTTCATAATGAGAAGCAAGAGCGCATAGAGATCTCTGCAAAGCATATAATATTGGCGACAGGATCTAGAGCACGCGCCCTGCCTGGCATCAAACTGCCCGATAAGTACTTATGGAGCTACAAAGAAGCCATGTTGCCTGATGCGCTTCCCAAATCTTTGTTGGTCGTGGGAAGCGGCGCCATAGGCGTAGAGTTTGCTAGCTTCTATAACGCACTAGGCGTGCAAGTAACAATTGTTGAGCTTTTTGACCGTATTTTGCGGGCGGAAGATGAAGAGATTGCACTAGCCGCACATAAAAGCTTTGAGAAGCAAGGCATGCAAATATTTACGCAAACCACGGTGAAAAGCGCCAATGAGACGAAAGGCAGGGTTGAAGTTGTCCTGGAAAGCAAAGACGGAAAAACACTTAAGCTAGCCGTAGATAGGATAATCTCAGCTATTGGCATTCAGCCCAATTTGGAAAACTTAGGGCTGGAAAAGACCAAAGTGGCTCTGGATAACGGCTTGATCAAAACTGATCCATATCTGCGCACTGATGAACCAGGTGTTTACGCTATAGGGGATGTTACCAAAGGGCCATGGTTGGCGCATAAAGCTAGCGAAGAGGCAGTTGTGTGCGTTGAAAAGATAGCTGGGCGTAATCCACATCCTATAGAGCGAAACAATATTCCAGGATGTACTTACTGCCATCCTCAAATCGCGAGCATTGGCCTTAGCGAGGAAGATGCCGCAGCAAGGGGGAAGATCAAGGTAGGGCGTTTTCCTTTGAGTGCCAACGGCAAGGCAATTGCAATGGGAGAAACGGAAGGCTTTGTCAAAGTTATATTTGATGTTGCAACTGGCGAACTGTTAGGCGCGCACATGATTGGCGCCGAAGTTACTGAGATGATTCAAGGCTTTGCTATTGCCAAGCAACTTGAGGGTACGGAGCTGGATTTAATGCATACAATCTTCCCACACCCTACTATTTCCGAGGCCATGAAGGAAGCTGCTTTGGATGCTGACAAACAAGCGATACATATATAGGAAATTAGATAATGGGTAGAAGAAGCGAGCACAGCAAAGAAGAGCTAGCCACATTGATCGTAGACCAAGCGTTTAACCTCATTGAGGAGCACGGATATAACCAGCTGAGCACACGCAAGATCGCTGCCAACATTGGCTATACCGTGGGCATGCTCTACAACCTGTTTACCAGTATTGATGATGTTATAGTGCACGTAAATGGCCGCATTCTGGATATGTTACTGCAAGAAATGAGCAGCGCCGCTGCCCAACATAAAGACCCAAAAGAAAAGCTGCGCGCCATCGCGTGGGCCTACTATGGGTTGAGCGAAAGCAGGTTTCACCTATGGAGCACCTTGTTTGAA
Organism: Pseudomonadota bacterium; assembly: GCA_018242185.1. Taxonomy (GTDB): domain Bacteria; phylum Pseudomonadota; class Alphaproteobacteria; order Rickettsiales; family Midichloriaceae; genus SZAS-26. The sequence continues at coordinate 80,954 of JAFECK010000001.1, read as the reverse complement.
TACCGCTTCCCAGATGATATGCGGCTGCCTGGATGGTATAGTGATAAAATCCGCATAGTATACGAATTTGCTGGGGCAATTATCAAAGAGGCATCTCCAAAAGAGGATCATATTACTACCACTGCTTTATTTTGGTCAGGCGTACATGGCATCACTTCCCTGATGAGCCATGGCAAGCTCTCTAGAGTAGGGTTTGCTAATGGCGGACAATTAATGTCTAGCTTTTTAGATAAGTTTTGCTCGAGCTTAAAGAAATAGTGCGGTATTTACCGCACTATTTTGCCTTAATTTGTCATCATTGCTTGATGTTGCGGTTATATTATGGTACAATTCTGACCGTGTGATTAGAGCGACTCTCTTCATATTATAAACTCTATAAGCAGTGGAATTCCGTATGCTAAGCACGACCAAGCAAGATTTTGGCCGAATATTATTTACCGCGTTCTTTGCTCATATGAATATCCCAGGAGATATTGGTGCTGTATGGGTAAAATTCCTAGATGAGTATACGATTGGCACGCTTTTCCTGAGCGCCTGCCGTTTAAATCACAAAAACCGAGATTTAATACTCACTTTCATAGCCATCACTGGATGGATAGGCGCTAAGAAGAACGGTGATAGTTTAGAGGTGTATGTGCCGTTTAGCATGATGCATTCCGCATGCTATGACATCACGATTGGCGGAGACCCCATACTTTTCCATATCATCAAAACCAAGCCCCTTATTGAGGTCTGTTACTCAGCCAACTGGATCAACAATCATACGAAAATAAAATATCCACTGTTTGAGTTTCTTGTATATGAAGCTAGACAGGAAAGTGTACTGATACAAGGTGCACGCAAAGATGGTTACTATAAAAAGCCCCTCATATCTGACTTAAGGATGCGAGATAAGGATGGCCGCACTATCGCTGATGCCATGGTCGAACGTTTTGCTGGAGTGAAAGATTCTATTAATATCCCCAGCACGTTTTACGAAATTCTCGCGTTGCCGGTAGATGATTGCGGCAATACATTGGCACATAAACTTTGGACTGATCCCAGATTAAATATAAATGCAGGAAATTTTGTCTTCACGAATTCAATTATGATGTTAGAAAACGCGAACAGGCAGAGAGTTATTGATGTAATCCATCTGCACCTAAAAAGAGCAATGCCTTCACATAATCTCGCTTTTGGCCATTCGCATGCGCTGTTTGACAAATATCGCATTTTCCTATTTATATGGTCTATCTTTTTTACTGCAGCTGCGGCGATAACAGCAGCAGTGCTGTTTGACAACGTACCGAATCATGCCGTTGCTACAATATTCGATAAGCAGCTCGCAGCGCCGCTGGCGATGACTTCAGTGAGCTGTTTATTTTTCTTTGCTGTTGGCAGTTATTTTATGCATGAGACTAATGCTAGAAACTGGCAATTAACAATACAGCGTACTATACCCGTTGTATTGGTTGCGGTTAACTTCTATCTGGTTAAGTATTTGATGGGAAGCTCCTTATTGTCTACACTTGTCACCAGTCTGACTTACGGTATTGCAGGCACGCTTTCTTTTAATAGCTATGGTTATTTCAAGAGTGGAGAAACATTGAATGCTATAATATTACTTAGTTGTGGGGCTCTGGGGGCGGCAATCCATGACGAAATATTTTCTGAGCTCGCCTCGACTACAATGTTAACTAATACCCCCCTCGTTGAGGGCGCAGCTGTCTTTTGTATTAGTGGTGCAACGCTAGTTGCCTTGCAATACGTATACCAGCTATGCTATATATTCACAAACGTCGTTTATGATGTCCTCTCCGACCGTGCAAGCCTATAGCCCTTTTGTTGATTATGTGGTATAACCACACTGGTAAATGGAGTAATTGGAAATAGGTTATGACGTTATTGCATAGGATTATATTTAATTTCAGTGGATGTCATCCCAGCGCAGGCTGGGATCCAACTTTACAAACTTTGCGCAATAATCAGCCTTTGCTGGATTCCGGCCTACGCCGGAATGACAAGTACTTTTTTCGTAATAAGATCAGTGCTTACATATTGTTATTATTAGCATTTTCAAGTCATCCAGAAGTCGGTGTGGCATCTGAGGTTGAGACCAAAAGCTTTGCATATAACCCGAATGAGGTAATTCTAGACTACCAAATAGGTGGTAACGCTGACCTACTAAACTATCGCATGCAAAAACATCAGGGCAATAGCTATTCCCCATTGTCTGGAGATAACATAGAAATGTGCTTATCTAGAACCCCGGACTCATGCTTTGCACAAAAGAAAATCGGCAATAGAGCAATGAGTGAAGAAAGCCGAAAAGCCCAAACGTTCCGGGACAATAAGGCTGAATCTATTAACAAGAAACTTAACCCAGACTTAGATCTGGAATTTTCTATACCACTATACTAATTATAAGAGGCGCTCGATGTTCATACAAATACAAACAACCCCAAATCCACAAACTCTAAAATTTATACCAGGCGTGCAAGTATTGGCGCACGGCACTATATCAATTATGGAAGGTGATAAGATAGAACATATCTCAATCGCACGCGATTTATTTAAGGTTAGTGGTGTGTCTGGCGTGTTCATGACAGAAGATTTTATAACAATTACAAAGGCACCAGATGCTCCTGAATGGCATGATATGAAACCTGCTCTTTTGTCTGTCATGCTAGATCACTTTGCGAGCGGCAAACCTATAGCAGTTGTAGCGCGTAATGAGTTAGGTACACCCGCTTCCATAGAGGATGAGATTGTGCGTCAAATATGCTCTATAATTGAGGAACAAATAGCGCCTGCCGTCCGAAGTGACGGAGGAGATATAGTGTTCCACGAATTTGTGGATGGAGTAGTATACCTTAAGTTAATGGGCTCATGTTCAGGCTGCCCAAGCGCGAGCGTCACCTTAAAAAACGGCGTAGAGAATATGTTGCGCCATTATGTGCCTGAAGTAAAAAGGGTGGAAGAAGCTTAACAAGATCATTGCAATAACTTATAATACAAAGGAGCGCATATGAAAAGGGACATAGGCAACCCAGTAGCCGACTGGTTGTTAGGCACTACCGCTGGGCAAACTACTGTGCTCCTTGCAGGAACAACGTTACTCTTCGCACTATCTCCCCTGCTATTCGGCTCTGCTACGGCTCTACTCAAAGCTGTAGTGGGCATTGTAGTGCCAACTGCGCTTTTATCTACTACTGCTTTAATAGCCAACCTTGTTTACTCCGGCTCCAGATGCTTAGCTAGCACTATTTTAGGCAAGCTAATATGGAATACTGGCACCAAGGGCATGGCGTTATGTGGGCTTGGGGATTATGGCTTTAATCAAAGAACTCTGAATAATTCCGACAAAGTAGTGGAGGTGTGCGCTTCAAGCATGCATTATCTCATACTTTGCGGCACTTTAGCGCTTTATTGTTTTCATGCTTACAGCCAATTGATGCGCCCTAACTTTTATGACTTCATGCTGTGTGGTGCTTTAGGAGCATGGTTAGGCACTGCTATGATGTTCACACCATCTTTGATAGATGACATGGACAGGCATAATACAGGTATATTCAAGCGAATGACAATAGGCGCAGCAAACGGCGTTCTGCTCAGCGGTAGCCAGATGCTGATCGGCCATTGCTTATGCACTTCAATGCTAGAGTTGGGTTATATGGGCGCAGTAATAGGCTTCTTCGCCAATTTAATAATATCCCCATACTTGTCCAAAACTCTGCTGGACATCTTCTCAAGCTCAGATGAACTGAAAAGAGGCTAGGTGGAGTTGATGCCAACTATATTTCCTGGAGCAATAACTTTCTGTTATCCACAGCAAAATGGAAAAGCACGCTGGTCATAAGAACTGACAACGTGATGGATAGTGGCATACTATCTGTTATCGCGTTGGCGATAATTGGCGCAACACCAGAACCCAGCGCACAACCAGCGCCTATAACGATTGGCAATAACAGCTCCTGATGTGAAATACCATGAGCTCCCTTGGTTTTGCATAAACCCCACACTAACATCCCTGCACCGATGGCAAAGCCTATCCCATAACCAATAGCTACGGATGTGTTAACCGTCATGCCTGGCATTAGATGTGGAAGAAGATAAGATGATACCCCAATGGCAAGTAATGCAGTAAGGATGGAACCGCCGAGATTCTTTATAGGCTCGGGATTCTCCATGTTTTTTGCTATATTAATTAAGGTTATGCCTACAAAATATGCAGTAAGACCTGCTATAGCCCAAGTTTGCATCGCTGTAGTACTCATACCCAAATCAGCATGGGCAACTGCTACGTTAGTTAAAACCTTGCATATAGCAGATGCTATGGCTGGCATGAGCATGCCGATTCCAGTTATAGCAAGAATCTGCCCAGTTATGCGTATTTTAGGGCTAGGTTTCCCTGGATCTAAATTATTACCTTGCATGCGTTGCCTTTATTGATTAGCATTCTGGCGGGCATTATAACATTAACACTGAAAAATGTCACCATTTTTGTGCAAAGCATTATATAGCAGGACCTATGGTTATAAAAGAAATAAAGGCGTTGGAAGTATTAGATAGCCGTGGTAACCCAACTGTGGAAGCCCATATTACTCTTGGAGGTGGTTATAAAGGGTATGGCATTGCCCCAAGCGGCGCATCTACTGGACAATATGAGGCGCTGGAATTACGTGACCATGATAGTCGCTATCATGGGAAAGGAGTTATGTGCGCTGTAGAAAACGTCAATACCGTGATAGCAAGCGCGATGAGGGAACAAAGTTATAACTCTAACCCTGAGTTCGACGCAGCGCTATGCATTCTAGATGGCACGAATAACAAATCACGCTTGGGAGCAAATGCAACTATCGCCTGCTCTATTGCGTTTGCAAGAGCTGCGGCAGAAGCGCATAACTTGCCGTTAGCTCGCTGGCTTAGCAATAATCCAAAAGCAGAGTTAGTTATGCCGACACCTATGGTTAATGTTATCAATGGAGGCATGCATGCCGATAATGAGCTGGCCTTTCAGGAATTTATGATCGTGCCGGTTAGAAACACGAGTTTTGCTGAAAAAGTGCGTATGTGCTCCGAGGTGTTTCATAGCCTAAAAGGTGTGCTACATAATGCGGGCCATAGCACTAATGTAGGCGATGAAGGGGGCTTTGCACCAAAATTAAATGATAATGAGGAGGCGTTAAGCTACATATTACAGAGTATCGAAAAGACTGGATATAAGCCAGCCATTGATTTTATGCTCGCATTAGATGTTGCAGCTAATTCGTTTTATCGAGATGGACACTATATGCTGAATACAGCTAACCATTTGAAAACAGAAGATATGATAGCCATGTATAGCCAGTTGACACGCAAATTCCCCATATTATCTATCGAAGACCCGCTGATCGAAGATTCTAAGCCTGGCTGGCAAGCTATTACCAAAGAACTTGGCAACCGTGTGCTGTTAGTTGGAGATGATTTACTAGTTACTAATGCCGCTCTAATAGAGGAAGCTGCTCAGCTTAACATGGCTAACGCTGTAATCATCAAGCCCAACCAAATTGGAACTATAAGCGAGGCTAATGCCGCTGCAGTTACCGCTAGAAATCATCATTTTAAACTGATCGCTTCTCATAGATCAGGGGAAAGTGAAGATACTTCGATTGCACATATCGCTGTTGCCTGGCAAACTGAGTATATAAAAACCGGATCTATGTCGCGCACCGATAGAGTGACAAAGTACAATGAATTGATAAGATTGGAGCAAGACTTTATATAAAATTAACATTTTTTATTGCACCGATAATGGGCGTGACTGGCGATAATAGCGCAATATAGCCGTTTTTACTGTCATATAAAATATTTTGCTCTACCACTTAATGTCTTAAAAATTTGTGCTATACTCGCGACATTGGAAAATATTGGCCATATACAGGCCTACCAGAAATATTCATATAAATATGTCTGGCGAGTTTGATTTGTTAACTATATTGTAATAAAGGTGATTCATGTTATATTTGACACGCAAAGTTGATGAGACCATAGTAGTGAACAACAATATTATCATCAAGGTAGTCGAAGTTAGGAATAAAAAAGTGAAGCTTGGAATAGAGTTTCCGCCTACTGCGACTGTCTTGCGAGGCGAGATTTATGAAAAAATACGCCAAGGTAATATGGCCGCTCTCTCATCAGTTAAGGAGTTGGATGTTGAACTAAACGAGGAATAGATGGTCAAGCCAGAACATCGATTGGAATACAACCGCTGGCAAGCGGAGGAAGAGCGAAAGAAGCGGAACTTTATATACCGCTTTATGAATAACAAGCGAATGGTCTGGATCGTAGGCGCGTTCTTCGCACTATTGTTACTCATTCCTTTATCAGCGCTCATTTGGGAGCCTAAGGCTTTTAATCCAGATTACGTATGCGGGTTGAAAGCACGGGTAGTCATGGTTGAATCAGACTATGGCTATGGCTTGTTGGCCGATACTAGAGATGAATACATAATGAAGATCGTGCGTTCTCATGAACTAATGCATGAGGCTGGCGGTGCGGCAATCAAAAAATTGTTAAAGCCGGGAGACGTGGCTATAGATATAGGCGCCGGATTTGGATATCACACCATGCTAATGGCGCAAACCGTAGGTGGTAATGGGTTTGTCTACTCTTTTGAGCCAAGGGCGGAAGTTGCCCATTTGCTTGAAGCGAGCTCGCTCATTAATAAACTACATCAGGTCAGAGTTAAAAATGCCCTACTCTATTCCAGTAATGTTAACGTATTGCTGGAGCAATTCGAAAATTACATGGAGGTTTCCCGCATCGTTATAGGCAAGTCTATGTCTGAAGTGAAAAGAGGATCCATGGAAATCGCGTCTGCCTATAAAGTCGATGATTTGGTATCACCGACCAATGTGAAACTTATTCGCATAAACGCTTTAGGAGCCGAGCTTGCTGTGTTGGAAGGGGCGCAAAACATTATGTCACACTCGCCAAAGATTTCGGTCCTAATGTATTGGGATATGCAACGTCTTTTGCAATATAGCAATGTTAGCGCTTTCATAGACGATATGCTTGATCTTGGTTTTGAGTTTTGGAGCGTGGGATATGATGGTAATTTAAGACTCCTCACCAAGGATGTCTTGATCCATAATTATCGTGGGGATATTATAATAAGTAGGGATCATATAAATTAATAGCAATTCTGGGGAGAAGTGTTATGGCTATAAAATTCAGCACTAAAGATAGCTTGTCTAGCGAAAGAGAGTTGGTAGTAGGTAACAAGAAGTACCAGTATTTTGATTTAACCGTAGCTGCAAAGCAGTTGGGTTTTGATCCGGATAAACTGCCGATTTCTATGAAAGTAGTATTTGAAAATCTGCTGCGTTTTGAGGATGGGACTACAGTAACAGAGGACGATTTGAGAGCAGTAGCGGATTGGCTAAAGAACAAGGCATCTAATCATGAGATTGCCTACCGACCAGCACGGGTGCTTATGCAAGATTTTACCGGAGTGCCTGCAGTAGTGGACTTGGCAGCTATGCGAGACGCTATGAAGACCAGGGGCGGCGATCTCAATCGAATCAACCCACTAATCGCAGTGGATTTGGTTATCGACCACTCGGTGCAAGTATACAGCTACGCTAATCCACACGCGTTAGCTGATAACGTTAAGATCGAAATGCGCCAAAACGCTGAGCGCTATAAGTTCCTGCGTTGGGGACAAGGCGCTTTCAACAACTTCCGCGTGGTTCCACCTGGAACCGGCATATGCCATCAAGTTAATTTAGAATATCTTGCAAAAGTAGTATGGACCTATGGTAGCAACGGTCAAACTTATGCATACCCAGATACTTTAGTAGGCACAGACAGCCATACTACTATGATCAACGGCTTAGCAGTACTAGGCTGGGGCGTAGGCGGCATAGAAGCAGAAGCAGCTATGTTAGGCCAGCCAATTTCTATGTTATTACCTGAAGTAGTGGGTTGTCATGTTACCGGCAAACCAAAAGAGGGCGTCACCGCAACAGACATTGTGTTGACCGCTACCCAGATGCTGCGCAGACACGGCGTGGTTAACAAATTCGTAGAGTTTTACGGAGCTGGCTTAAGTAATATGAGCTTAGCGGATAGAGCAACGATCGCTAATATGGCACCAGAATACGGTGCTACTTGTGGCTTCTTCCCAGTGGACGATGAAACAATTAAATACCTTAAAATGAGCGGTCGAGAGGCTGATACAGTAGCTCTAGTCGAAGCTTATTCTAAGAAACAGGGGATGTGGCGGGATGACTCACGGCAAATGCACTTCAGTAGCACTATAGAGCTAGATCTTGGCGCAATTGTTCCAAGCTTAGCCGGCCCAAAAAGGCCGCAAGACCGCGTAGCCTTACAAGATGTGATGACAAACTTCGTAGAGAATCTCCCTTCGATGAATCAGGACACAGGCAACGTTGGTAAGAAATATGCTGTCGCAGGTCACAACTTCCAGCTCACTAACGGAAATGTGGTGATAGCAGCGATTACGAGCTGTACCAACACCTCAAATCCGTTTGTTATGTTAGGAGCAGGGTTACTAGCCAAAAAAGCTGTGGAAAAAGGCTTGATTAGCAAGCCATGGGTTAAGACCTCATTAGCTCCGGGATCCAAGGTGGTAACGGAGTATTTGGCGCATGCAGATTTGCAGCAATACCTTGATAAGCTAGGGTTTGAGATAGTAGGATATGGCTGTACTACTTGTATAGGAAACTCCGGACCTTTAAAAGAGGAAATCGATCAAACCATTCGCGATCATAAACTTGTTGTTGCTGCTGTGTTATCTGGCAACCGTAACTTTGAAGGACGCATTCACCCAAGTGTACGGGCGAATTACCTAGCTTCACCGCCGCTGTGCGTGGCTTATGCTTTGGCAGGAACGGTAGAAATCGACTTAACCAAAGATCCAATAGGAAATGATAAACAGGGCAATCCAGTATACTTGAAGGATATATGGCCATCAAGCCAAGAGATCACCGAGTGCATCGCTAAAAGCGTTAAGCCGGAGATGTTTGCCAGCAAATACGCAGAGGTGTTTAAAGGTGATGAAGAATGGCGTAAAATCGAGGTGGCAAGCGGCATGAACTATGGATGGGAGCCGCACAGCACTTACATCAAGAAGCCTCCTTTCTTCGAAGATGCTGATATAGCTAGCAATAAGGCTAGAGATATCGCAAAAGCACGTGTGCTCGCCGTATTTGGCGACAGTATAACTACCGACCACATCAGCCCAGCGGGCTCAATCGCTAAGAACAGCCCAGCCGCCAAGTATTTACAAGGACTGGGCGTAGAAATAGCGGATTTCAACTCATATGGTGCTAGGCGTGGCAATCACGAGGTGATGATGCGCGGAACCTTCGCTAATACCAGGATTAAGAATGAGCTGCTAGGTGGCCTAGAAGGTGGATACGCTAAGGTACAAGGTACTGATGAGCCGGTAAGTATTTATGATGCCGCTATGCACTATAAGGAAAAAGGTACACCGCTAGTGATTTTTGCAGGCAAAGAATACGGCACTGGATCTTCGCGCGATTGGGCGGCCAAGGGCACCAACCTCCTCGGGGTGGTGGCCGTAGTCGCTGAAAGCTTCGAGCGTATTCACCGCTCTAATCTAGTAGGCATGGGAGTTATACCGCTGGTGTTCAAAAACGGCATGACCAGAGCTGATCTCAAGCTGGATGGAAGTGAAGAAATCCAGCTTGTGGGCCTAGAGGGCTTGAGCCCGCTGAAGGATGTTCAGTGTATAATCAGTCGTAACGGTAATATGTTGCACGATTTCCAGCTCACCGCTCGGGTAGATACTGCAGTTGAAGTGGAATACGTGAAACACGGCGGAATCCTTCAGTATACTCTTCATAACTAGTAAATTATTAGCACCGCATGTTCTTTTGTGTTAGGATGCGCCCATAGTTCAGTCCTTAAAACAGTACTGAACATCCTAACTTGTCAGGAATATTGGCACATGCACACAGAAAAAACAATCGTAGCAACGAATACCGCGGATTATAATGAGGCCCAAGTAGTTGAAGATAACCTCAAAATCGATGAGCTACAGAAGGCCAGGATTATAGAGTTATCATCTAAAGCCGTGATTACTACGACCGAAAGTGATTGGTACAAGAGCTGGTTGGCTGATAACAAAACGATCTTGGACGAAATTTGTGACAGCACAGGGAGGCATTTGTTGCATTTAGCATGTTTCCCTAACATTGGCACTATTCAATTGCACGCACTACTTGAACACGGCGCTAATCCTAACATAAAGGATCGGTTTAGCGATACCCCTTTGCATTATGCGGCTGACGTTGGCAGTTTATTCAAGATTAAGGCTTTGCTAGAACATGGAGCGGATAAAAATCTTAACAATTGTGATGGACAAACCCCTATGGATCTCGCAGCAGAGGTTGGCAATACAACAGCTATCCAGGCTTTACTGGAAAAGCCAGTCAAAAGGTCAGAAATAATTTGTTCGCGTTATAAAACAATCCGTGCCGCTGCGCCCACCAACCCTAAAGCAAACAGCACTAGTAAGAAAACACCCTGGCGCCAGAGAAGCTATATTACCAGACAACTACTTTTAGAAGGCATCCAGGAGGGTAATTTAGAAAAGGTGAAGCTGGGAGTGGCAAACGAAAAAAACATAAGTATTCAAGATACTGACGGCAATGGCCTCCTTAATATAATTATTAATCACATCCAAGATAAGGATCTATGCGCGAATATAGTCAATATTGTGCTCAACACGGGAAAAGCCAATGTCAATCAAATTGGGAGTGCTGGCAAAACACCTTTGGACCTTGCAGCTCGCAAACGTAATGCCAGAGTTTGTGAGCTTTTGCTAACACATGGGGCGGATCCATCTTTTGGTTTTGAGGAAGGAAAGAGGGTAATTGACCAGATTAAAGAAACAGGGGGAGTAGTTTTCTGGCGCTTGTTTCTCGAGATTTTGGGAGTAACCTTCATTAAGGCCATAGAAAAAGCAGACGAGAAAAGAATCGACGAACTTATGTTGGGCGGAGTTAGTCTAGAAATCCAGGTAAATGTGGAAGTGCAAGGGGTGATTAAAAGACTCAAGGTCATAGATGTTATTCATGCGAAGAAGGGAGACGCATTTGTATCCAAGCTCCTGGAAAAGCAAAGATCTCTCAATGAGAGAGCAGTAGTACAAGCGCGCAAAAAACAAGAGCAGGCGAATTTTCTTTTATGGGATGCAGCATTAGATGGTAGTGTACTAGGAATACAAAATGCTATGGCTAACGGCGCCCAGGTGAATGCGGTAAATTACCGTGAAGAGACTGCCTTACATATAGCTGTTTATTATATAGAAGATCATGCTTCATGCTATAAAACAACTGAAGAGCTGCTGAAGATAAAAGGCATTGATGTGGATGCAAAAGATGATTATAACAATACAGCATTAGGGCTTGCTGGGATAGATGGCAAAATTGATGTTTTGAGGCTTTTATTATCTCACGGAGCAGATCCCTCACTTGGTAGTAATCGTAAAACTAGGCCAATTGACCGGTTGCACGAAAATAACCATCACGAAGCTAAAGAGCAATTTGCGACTATCCTTAATCTGAGCCTTATGCAAGCGGTGCTAAATGGTAATAAAAATCGGGCGAAGCAGCTTGTATTTGGAGGCGCCGATATAAACACCAAGGTGAAGCTCGACGAGGTGCTCCTAGATCAATCTGCTCTAGACCTAGCCAAATTAAGCGGCAATGATGAATTTGTTCTAGCACTAGAGGTAATGCAACAAGGAGTTGATGTTGACGAATTCGAGGAGAAGCCCAACTCATATAGTAACAGCTCTTCTTGCAATACCAGTAATATTACCGCAGTCACGGCGAGCACTAGTATTAGTAGCACTAAGCCTATTACTAGGACCGAGTGGATAACCCATCCTCTAGTGTTTGAAAGCACTAATAAAAAACCATGTTCTGTAGGCAAGCTTGACAGCATAGAACCAGCACCTTTCAGGTTAAACTTGCAGAACGTTTTTATTAAACTGGATAGCAATATTGAACCAGAGGAAATTAAGGTAATAAAAGGGATTGTCGACAAGCTGGAGCCTACTAGCATATCTTTGCAAAGCGGCACCCTACTTTGTCACCCAAGCTCGATGAAATTTCTTACTTACAAATGCTTAGATCTTGCGCTTAATGAAATACACATTAACCAGACCTCCAACATAAAGCTATTTTTAATAAGTCCTGAAGTGGAAGTCCGGCATATTTAGCCTTACCCACCAGGGTCCTGACACGGAGTTAAGATAATGTTAAAGTGGATGTCATGGCGTGGTCAAGCCCACCATGACATTTTTTTTGGAGTTTATACGACAACCATCAGAATTGCATCATTTCCCAACGGCAATTACTTAATACAAATTTAACTCCGTGTCAGGACCCTGCCTTACTCACTTGGCGTATTGCAATAATTAAGCCCATGCTGCCCTAAACGCAATTACCCGTTGCCTTTTGCAAGAGGATATAGGCGATCACCGCCTCCGCCTTAGTGCTGATCAACAGCAGCTTGCTTCTCTGCATTTTAGCGGTTGCGGCGCTTAGTTCTACCATATCAACTAACCCGTGCTTGAAGCGCTTCTGCGCTAGCTCTAACGCCTCTTGATCGTGCCTCAATAACTGCTCTTGCTCACAAATAGCGTTTAGTCCACTCAAGTAGTCAGACAGCGCCGTACGCGCCTCTTCCAACCCGATCAATACCACATTCTCGTAATTCAAAACCGCTTGCTGTGCTCCCGCATCCGCTGCGTCTACTAAACCACGCAGGCGGCCAAATTCTAACATTGGTGCACTAATGCTGGCTGCCACCGACCATATTGGATTTGCTGCTAGTGGCACACTGCTCGAGCCCTTATGCGCGCCGTAAAAAGCAGCCAAGCTAATTTTAGGCCAAAGATCTGCCTCAGCTTTAGCCAGATCTGCATTAGCGGCGAATAATTCGGCACGTGCAGAGCGTACATCTGGGCGTTTACGGATTTTATCTATGGAAACTTGATCGAGCATATTCGCCTCAGGCACTTCGATCTCTTTATATTCTAACACCTCCATCCCAAGACTTCCTTCAGCTTTGCCAAGCAGCCGCTCTATCTGATATTGAGAAGCAGCAATCTTAGCTCTTATCAAAGGGATACCAGCTGCGACCTGCTTATGTTCGCCTTGAGCTAATTTGAGCGCTCTGGCATCCGTTAGCCCAGCCTTGCTTTGCGCGGCCAGTAATTCAGCCTGTTCATGTAACGCTGCCAACAATAGGTGTGTTTGACTCAACTCCTGCTGTGATTGGCGTAAACGCACCAAAGCCATCATTAATTCAGCTATAACTGAATTACGAATATCTTGGACATTGGCCACACTTGCTTCCACTCGGTGCTCAGCAGCTTGCGTAGCCGCACGCGTGGCACCAAATATATCAAGCTCCCAGGCAGCATCAAGGCCGCCTTGTGCTATGGAGGTGGGTTTTATCGCTCCAGTGGCTGTGTTTCCACGAACAGCATTGCCAGAAAGTCCGATCTGAGGCAATAACGCACCTTTAGCACTGCTAGCCATTCCTCGCGCCTGAGCCACCCTAGCGCTTGCCATCTTGATATCAAGATTCTGCTCCTGCAGCTGCATCACTAATTCTGTAGCAAGTGGGTCATTAAGCGTTAGCCACCATGGAAAGCTTTGTGTCTCACATGCCTCAACGGCATTAACTTTCTTAACTCTATCATTAGTAGTAATACAGGCAGCTAAACTAACCAACAAACCACAGCAGATCAGCAATCTCATTAACATCATGATCCTTCTTGCTCTTTGTTGATAAACACATCCATTTGCTGACCTACATACATATTAGCGCCATCCTCCGGCAAAGCATAGAGTATTTGCAACACTCGTGTATCAACTCTTTGACCAGCAATCGCCAAGTTTTGCTTTGGCTTCACGCGTGGCTCTATCCGCACAAACTGCAAGGGAATTTTTACTTCTGTATCGCCGCGTTTATAGCCAAAAGCCTCTGCATTCTCCTTAACGCTCTTTGCATTCTCCTCGTCTATTTCAACTCGTACATAAAGCGGATTAATATCTCCCATGAGAATAAGAGGGCCTGCCAAATCCCCTAGGTTTGCATATTCTCCAAGATGTATGTTGAGCTCTAATATGCGGCCATCTATAGGAGCTTTAACTGTCAATCTATCTTTAGTAGTCCTTGCTTGATCCAGCTGTGCCTTAATTTCTTCAATTCTAGAGGCCGATAGTTGGCTTGCATAATTGCGGCGATTAAACTCATCTTTAGATATCGCTCTATTGTCTCCAATATTTTTAGCAATAGCAAACTGCTGTGCAGCATCTTTGCCTTGTATAATGGCTGAAGCTAGAGCCTTTTCCAACACAGCAATCTGCGCATCTATATCCCGCTCATCCATAACAAATAGAACATCACCAGCTTTGAGAGTATCCCCCACTTTTACAGGTATTTGTCGCACCACGCCAGGCAATTCAACACCAACACTGATAAGTTCGCTTTTTGGCTCAACCACACCAATACCTGATACATTTCTAGTGAAGGAGCTTTGCGGCGGCTCTATTAACGGTGTTTTTGGCGCGGGAGCCGGCCTAACAGATGCTACATGTATAGCAAAAAGCAATCCAATCAATGCAATTACTGGGATCTTCCACTCACCCTTGGCAAATGCTTTTAAAAAATCAGTAAATCTGTTGTTATCCTTCATAATTTTTCCTTCTTAATAAACTCACGCGCCGTGTATCTACCTATAATGCGACCGTCGCTGATCTCGATAATTTTATCCCCATACTCATATATTCGATTATCATGAGTAACCAAAATTATTGCACGATTTTTCTTATCCGCAATCTTACGCAATAATTGGATAACTGCTAAGCCTGTTTTTGTATCCAAAGCAGAAGTAGGCTCATCGCATAAAATGAGTCCTGGATCATGAACGAGTGCACGCGCTATCGCCACCCGCTGCTGCTGCCCTCCAGAAAGGTGTGCAGGCAATTTTTCAGCATGCTCACTCATGCCCATAGAAGCAAGGGTTGCACGTGCACACGCAGTAGCTTCATCCAACCCATAGCCAGCTGCTATCAATGGCATTGCAGCATTCTCAGCTGCGGTTAATGCAGGTAATAAATTAAATTGTTGGAAGATAAACCCTATATTTTTACGACGAAATAATACTCGCTGGGTGTCACTCATATCAGTGAGCGTCTGGCCCATAATTTCTACTGACCCTTTCGTAGGAGATAGTATGCCTGAAATGATGGAGATCATTGTGGTCTTTCCAGACCCAGATGGCCCAACCAACATGGTGAGCTCACCCATGTTCATTTCCGTGGTAAGGTCGAACAGCACCCTACTGCTACTATCACCAACCTGATAATCTTTGCAGATTTGATTTAGTTTTACCGCGGCTTCCATAACTATCCTCTGAAAACTATTGCCGGGTCCACCTTAAAGACACGTCTCAAGCTGAATATTATAGAGAAGAAGATGATCACAGACATCAAAACAAAAGTGGCTATAAGGACCTCCCAGTGCATATGGAATCCCTTGAAGGCTGGCGCTTTCACGGCAAACTTGAAGAACAAGGCAGTTAGGCCTATACCTAGGCTATACCCCATTGAGCCAACCATGGCTGCCTGCGTCATCACCAGCTTTATTAATTGTCTGTTGGTACAACCTATAGCTTTCATAGCCGCGAAATATCTAAGATTCTCGATCACGAATATATAAAAGGTTTGGGCGGTAATCGCTATGCCGATAATCACACCTAAAGTTATCGTGATACCAAAATTTATAGGAATACCCGTACGTTCAAGTACGTAGCTGATACTACGCCAAGCGAATTCCTCTGAGGTCAGTGCCTGCAGATATGTACCTTCTTCTATGCGCTTTTTAAGCGCTTGCAGATCCGTGCCTTCTTTAGCTTTAACTAACACAAACGGCATCTTTTTCCGCAAAGGTGGTGTCATCTCTATAGCATTGTTATAAGAGACGTAAAGTATCGGAAATGTAAAAAATGTTGGATCTGCATCGCATATGCCATTGATGATGAGCCTGCGGTCATTCATCTCCACGTCCCTCCCCAATTCCAGAGGCTGGCCTGGCCAGGTAAAATGGTAGCCATTTATGTCAATCATCGCATGCTGTGGCTCTAGTATAGTTTCACGATCACCTAAAATAGTTTTATGACATATACCAACAAGACTTGCATTATCCACGCCAATCAGCTGTACCTGCTGAGTGACCCCATCCAGCATCCTAATCGTGGCAAGGCCCTTGAAAAATGGCACTGCCCACTGCACTCCTTCGATGGAGCGCACGTTGGTCAACTCCACATCACGCATGGGCTCAACCTCTTCGATGTAGCGCACTCTTTTATCCATCACCCAAATATCAGCTTCACTTACAGCATGGATGGCGTTAGCAGTCCTACTCATTAGGCCTATAAACAGCGAAACTTGTTGAGTAATCAAGAGCGTAGCAAAGGTTACCCCAAACACGAGCCCTAGATACTTAGCCTTGTCGCCAAATAGCATTTTGGCAGCTATACGAAACATCCATGCCCCCTACACATAATGAAGATTTCCCCGTTACCTCACTATAGCACTATGTCTCTTTTTATCGCAAACTATTACATCATGATGCAGGTTTCGTCCTGCCTTTCAAGATTCCTCTCGGTCCATTTTGGCTGAACGCCTGTGGTATTAGTAGTAATACTCGGCGTAGGAAGCAACCCAAAAGCTTGTGTAACACTAGTTGCTATCATATTTACTTCCGTATCAGGCATATTTGGCGCCGCTTGGCGTATCACACCGCAGAATAGCTGAACCCAGCCGTCATAGCCAAACATCCTGCCAACTGCAGCTTTATACGCTTTTTCATCCTCGGCATTAGCGGCTTCCTGGATATCTTTACATGCCTTTTGTATAACCTCATCAGGAGCATTAGCGAGCGCCGTTCTATATGCCTCGATAACAAACCAGCGCATCTTCTGCTGCTTAGGCTCGTCCATGTTATCTATTCGTTCTTCTACCAGGTCATCCACTGCTTGTACTTGAGCAGCTTTAACTTGCTCTGCATAATCAACTAATCCTGTTTTGCCAAATATACCTTTTCTTAAAGGTTCCACTTGTTCTGCAGCGCAATT
The DNA here is from genome assembly GCA_018242185.1 of Pseudomonadota bacterium. Taxonomy (GTDB): domain Bacteria; phylum Pseudomonadota; class Alphaproteobacteria; order Rickettsiales; family Midichloriaceae; genus SZAS-26. The sequence goes on along the minus strand of JAFECK010000001.1, from coordinate 63,784 downwards.
TAGGCTCACCTGATTAGGAACTCTGGAGGAATTAGAGGTGTTGGCAGACTTTGCAGCTTTGTCAATTTCCTGCTTTGCTTGAGGGCTATCTATAACATTCAGCATGCAAAGCATCCGGGTATGATTGTCTGCGAACATTTTAGTCAGCAGGTCAAGCGCAACCTCTTTTGGCGATACATTTTGCACCTTCACCTGGCATGGCACAGCGGTTGCAGTGCAGGATAGATTATGCCCCATGTTGAATGTCAGTTTGATCCTGTCACCTGGCTTAATATCTTCGCTTACAGTTAGACCCACCACCGCAGAGTGCTCACCTATATTCATGTCGATCTTTGCTTGACGTAGCTCGTCAATCCTTGCTATTTTCAGCAACCCGGCTTTCTTATCTGGCAAGATTACAAACACGCGGCCAGTATTATCTGGCGCTAATTTAAATTTATCTCCCCCTGTAGTTAGCTCAAATCTAGCATGCTTTACTTGCGTTTCAGTAAGGCCTTGAGCCCAAAACTCTATGACGTTACCTTGATCAGACTGGGGTGCTACAGGAGCAGGCATAGCGATTTCTTGAGCCCCAATGCTTCTTAAGTACTTGTTGGCAAGTCCGGTTATAAAAGGCCTATCTTCACTCTCGATGGTCGCGACAATTTTGTCAGCTGTTTCTTTCTTTTGCGCATCGGTCAAGCCAGTAATAAGCATCTTATCGCCACTAGTCAGCCCGACAAATGTTTTAAATAATTCTTCTAAGGAAGCTTGTCTGTATTGGCCAAACCTCTGTGAAAAGTGTGATGTTATTGATACTTTTAATGCCTCCACACCCATGAACTCTATTAAATCTGCACTAATATCCTTACCCTGTGAGTTAGCCCTATCAACTTTTACAAGAAGCTCTGCCATCTCGGAGTCAGATTTTTTCGATACCATGCCAATAATAATTTCCAATACTGCCTCCTTGGACCTGGCATCTTCTCGCACTTTTCCCGCCTTAGCCTCCATTGCTACTTGAAATGTTCCCGCAAAATTCCCTACTTTTGCATATTCCTCCTGTATGGCAAACAGCCCTACCGCTGGAGATATCAGTGGACTCAGCATACTGCTTATAACAACAATAGTTTTCGCTCTTTTCTCCAAAGCTTGCCTGTCATTGGTAATTTGATTTGATTGCATATTATTTCTCCGATTCAATTGACCACAGCCGAACTTTCTCACTTCATTACATAATAGTCAAGGATTAAAAACAAGTTTTGCAGGATATTAAAATTATAAGAAAAGGCAGGCTTATTTTTCCTTATCAATATTGAGTGAAGAAAGTGCCACGAACAAACAGTAACTCATTACAGTAAGGGCTATTTTCATGTCGAGCTCCACATCTACGTTCCAAGTAATTGCGATCTCCAATCCAGCCACGCCTAACAACGCAACATCCATCCAACGATTTCCTACCCCAAAAAGGTACAAAGGGCTTAAATATCACATCCGCCAACTTCTTATCCACATCCCACTTATATCGCCCTAAAATACCAAACGTGAGGACGAATGCACATGTGCCAGAAGTTATGATGCCAACACCCGCAATAGTAGCTGTATGCTCACCAAGGCCAGCAGCAACTGCTGCAGTTATCCCGCCAATACCAGCAACCTCTTGTAAGATCTGTGGGACGTTGTAGCATAAATGGCATAATATTCCCATACACTTTAACAACATATGCTAAAAAATTAGCGCAATATAAGTATATTTTTTCTTGACCGGGCTTTAGTCCTAGGCCTACCATGACGATCGTGATATCTCTGTGATGGAAGGAGTAACGCGACATTTAAGTTTCTTAATTGAGTTCCATACCTGAGTAGCCTTTCCTTGTAGAAGGGGACTACTTGCATACAGAAACTTTTATTTTGCGTATGCGACAAAACCAGAGATATCACACCAACAATCGGATTAATGCTTTAATACAGTGCCAATGCACCTTGTCGCGAACATGGGCCACATGTGGAATAGGGTGAGCGACATAAGGAAATACATCAATTTCCTTATGCTTCTTCTTCCGGCAAGAACCCGCCTACTTGCGCTTCTAGTAGCCCCAACTACCGTCTAAACGTAACCCGGCGGTGCACATTACCTCAGTATATTGGCTAGACAGTGATGGGTAGGTTTTTACAACCGCTAACAATTGAGTTGTTTCTACGTTATGTTGCATAGTTATACCACTACAAATGCTCTATCTTATATTCAAAAGCTTTGTGCTGGGCTAGCCAGCTAGCTATCTTACTGCGATGACAAGCTCGATAGTTACGCTCAAAGCAAGTAATCGCTATACGCCTATGCTTCTGGAGTACGGACAGTAAAGTTTGAAGATGCTGCGATTTTTGTGGCAAGCTCTGCTCGTATTTCTGAAGTAAGTTATAATGTATGTGCGAATCTTCCATATTGCGTCTTTGTTCTACGGAAACCCCCAATTCTGGCATATGTATGTATTGAATATTGACCAAGGCTAAAGCAGCTTGCAAATCACTCCCGGAAAAGCCGTATTTTTGACTAAATGGGGTGTAACGCACATCGCATAACACTGCGATTTGATGTAGTAGCAAAGTATTGATGTATTCCTCTATACCACGTCCTTCATAGCCAATGGTATACAAAATGTGATGGCTATTTATTGCGCTTTCTTGCTTAATACACGATGTATAACTGTCCCAAGCTTGTTGGTAATCGACTTGTTTTATCCCGTATTTTTTCAGTTGTTGCAATGCTGCTTCCTCAAATATATCTAACTGCGCGTAACTTTTAGGGAACTCCGCAATTACTTCATGGTCATTAGACAACAACCCTTTTTTCACGAACCATCTATAGTCTTCTTGTGCTTGCAAGCTAATCGGTTTGCCAGCTACTGGTATAAAATGATAAGCTCCGTTGTTGGCATAATAATGGCAATACATAAACAACAACGCTTGCATGTTTTCAGTAGTAACTTGATCTCTAAACTTTCTAATTAGTGCCAGTAACACCCTCATTCTGTGAGGAATATTTATTCTTTTTGATGTCATATAATACCTGCGTGATCATGAGCGCTATTATAAGCCATGGCGCAAGATGAGGAAGAAGCATAAATCAAATTTCCTTATGCTTCTTCCTCCGGCAAAAACCCTCCCACTTGCGCATCCCACATGGTTTTATATAACCCGCCACTGCTCAGCAGCTGTTGGTGAGTACCATCCTCAATAATCTTACCCTTATCAAACACCAGTATGCGATCCATGTGCAGTAGCGTCGATAGGCGGTGCGCTATCACAATAGTAGTTTTACCCTGCATCAGCTCCCATAAAGAGTCCTGGATGTATTTCTCAGTCAGCGAATCCAGCTGTGAAGTAGCTTCATCCAGAATCAGGATTGGTGCGTTCTTCAATATAGCTCTAGCTATAGCAATCCGCTGCCGTTGGCCGCCGGAAAGCTTGACCCCGCGCTCCCCCACCAGGGACTCATATCCCTCAGGTAGCTCAGTTATAAACTCATGAGCATGCGCACGTTTAGCAGCCTCTATTATCTCCGCATCACTCGCTTCAATGCGGCCATAGCGGATGTTTTCCATCAGAGTGCGGTGAAATAAAGACGGATCTTGTGGAATTATCCCAATATTACTGCGCAGAGAATCTTGAGTCACCGCTCTAATATCTTGCCCATCAATCATAATAGCACCACCAGTTACGTCATACAGGCGGAGAATTAGGCTGACAAACGTGGACTTACCGCTGCCGGAATAACCAACCAAACCAACTTTTTGCCCAAGCTCTATAACCACGGACTTATTTTGGAACAGAGGCTCACTGCCTTTGTAATGGAATGTGACATCATCGAAGATTATCTGGCCCGCAAAAGCTTTTAAAGCTTTTGCATCTGGCTTATCTTGAATATCTTGCTGCACAATTAGAGACGACAGGCTTTGCTTACATTTACCATATGCCCGGTGAAATTCATCCATAAAGGTCATGGTCCACCACATCATATGCCCTAAATTCATGGCTAGCCCTAAAATTAAGGCAAAGTCTCCCACGCTCACCAAACCCCTAGCATATAGGGAGACCAAGGCAAGTGTAGCAAATATCATCATAATGGCGATTAAGGCCCCTTGGCCAAGATGCATTAAAAGCATAAATCTTGTTTCTTGGCGAAATGCGCCCAATACCCTGGCCAAAAATTGGCTGAGATAGCTCATTTCATAATCATGGTTAGCGAAAGTCGCTATACTATACTGATTAGCCGTAATATCCACCAATTGTCCGGAGAGCTCAGCTTCTGTTTTGGCAAGTTCGCCAGATAGCCGCATAAGGTTTTTGGACATCACAAAACTAAACCCGGCAAATAGCATAAACCATACGATTAAGATAAAGCAGAATACCGGGTTAACGTAGTACGCGGATATAAATGATGCCAAAAGTAGCGATACTCCTCTTATAGCGTTAGGTGCAACGTTAAATAATATGCTGACCATGTTATCTGCGAGTGTTGATATTTGCTTTGCGGTAGCGCCAGATAACTTGCTCTGGAAATACTGATATGGATGCTTGAGTATATAAGCGCAAAGCTGCTGTGTGATGTTGTTCTTGATTGCCCCACCATACATGTACTGTATGTAGCCAATACCTCTCCAGGTAAAGTTGTCGAAGACCCAAAAATTTAATGGTATCAGCAAAGCCGGCCATAATAAAATCTCAGTCCCGGCGCTGACTGTTTGTGGGAGCAAATCAATCAGATTCTTGATCAAAATGCTATTGAAAGGCCCCCAAAAGCCAGCAGATATCGAGAGCAAAATAAAAATAATAACTGGCATTTTATACGGGCGTAAGAAATGCCATATAAAATGTGTTATGGTGCTAGGTAACGGTTGCTGCATAAATGTATCTCGTGTCGTTGTATTTTTGTTGAATATATGATATAATGCATACCACCTATATAGCATATACGAATAAAAATGAAAAATGTAATCCTTTATAGCTCTTTGAATCTAAAGCCAGGCCAAACAGTGCCTGCTGATGGTATCACCCTGCAAATAGGAGCAGATAAATATAGAGTAAAGCGTACTTATAAAACAGTGCAGGAAAATCATACCATCCCCCTAGACGATGCGCAAGCAACTGGCTATAGAGAATTTGTTTTAGGGTCTGCATATCACCAGCTACTACCCAAACAAACCCCTGAAATATTCTTAGTAGTCGGTGGCCCAGAGTTATACGTTGCCTCCAAATATCTGAACGTAGTTTACGAGCCAGGCTCTAATGACAGTTATAATGTTATATACAAAGCATTCAAAACTATAATTTACCCTACGAACCATCACACCGGAGAGTCTCAAGCTTTTGGGGTTCACCACGTATTCGCAGCATATACATTGCTAGGGGAAGGAGATAAAAATACCCACAATTTCCTGATTAGCAAAGATGGTGAAAAGCAATATTTCAGCAAAATTGACTTTGAGTTCTCCGACCCTGCTTATATGAATGCAGCATGGAATAAGGCTTCGCAAAATTCCTACATATTCGGCTGGGATAGGTACATGCAAAGTTACTTGCGGGATTATTACCATTATCTAAAGTTCACAAACACAACCTCTGCTGACACAATAGCTGCCTATCGCACAGCTTTAGAACAACAAGCAAAAATTTCGGTTAATGACACAGTGATAAACAACGTGTTGACCCTTCAGCAGCATGGTCATAATTTTAAGCATGGCGCTGATAATTCTGCATTCATGCGCAATGAAGATTGGCTGGCTTACCGCGCTGCAGAAACTCTGCGGTGGTTAAAATATAGAAAGGACAAACTACCTTACTTCAACGCATTTTTACGGATTGCTGAATTCTTAGGATTGAGTAAGGAGACTCACAATAATGATTTAGATAATTACCGGAAATTTATCCTAATGCAGATCATTGATACTAAGGCTGTACTGTCCGAAAATAAGCTGCAATGTAATGGGCTGAAATCGGAGCCGCTTACCGCAGAAGAGTTGGTAATATTAGGATACTTCATGATACCTAATATTACCGCATTTGAGGGCAGCGATACAAAAGTGGCGCAAAAATGCTTAAACATGGCTAATCAGTGTTTGAGAGAACTAGCCAAGCTTGGCAATGTCAAACAATATCTGGTCTTAAAGGGCTTCATACAAAAAGAAGACCCTCGATATTTAACAATAGTACGTGCAGAGGAATACCAGAAAACAGTAAATAATTACGTAACCACGGAATTGCATTCGAGTGGCATCGTACCAACTCCTGCAGACTATGTGAGCGCAGCGTTAGAGACTGGTATGTACGTGGACGGACTGCATCCGTGTATTTATGCTGCACAGCGCAATGTGTTAATAAACGGAGTAGATCCAATAGCTTATGGCCTGGCTCATTGTCCTAACCAATATAGCTCGTCTGCAAGGACAATCTCTTTAAGCACATGGGCGATACAAAATAACTACCTAAACTGCGCGGTTAAATTAGAAAGCTTTGAACCTTACGTGGTTAAATTGATGATGGGCAGAGGATTGGACTTACCTAACCATGACAATACATTGTTCAAGGCTAAGTCTTATTTAGAAACTATCAGCACACCATTCTTATACAAGTGTCCAGCATTAGGAAAAACCCTGCATTACAGTCTATTCACCAGCACCATAGCGGGCGCTATGGTCGCCATGTGGTATTACAAAGTACCTCTAGAAATAATGCTAGGCGGCGGACTCGCCTTAAGCGCAATATTAGGGGCGGCAATGAGTAGCTCTCGTTATGACCAGGGCCAGGTATACATGCGCATTCACAACCGCTGGGGCGTGAACGTTTTAAGTGGTAGTGCATCCGGTGTTGTTATATATGGCGCAAGCTACGGCTGCTTGCAGGTTGCTCCACTTTTAAGTGAGGCTTCTTTCTCTTCGTTGGAGATCGGCGTAATGGGCGGTGGAGCAGCGGTTTTCATTACCATAGTAAATGCGGTCATTTTACCTTGGCTGCAAGAGCAAATTGCTAAAGAGCAGGTGGATCTACAGCATCTGGCAATCTAACAGGAAATCCTCAACCTCTAGCCTTCTTAAGGTTATTCAAAATGCACAGCGTTAACTCCGGGAACTCTTGGATGAACCGGATTAAATATGTCTCAGCACTTATACTCGCTGCTTTTGGCATTTATGCAGTAGGGAGTGTATTATGATAATGCAACCTTCCGAAAAGTTAGGGATATCCGCCTCCTACGCGCAACTATGCCTCCATTATAGCCATCATACCTTCTTTTGCTTATTCCGTGTTTCCATAGGTACCTAGCTTCACCTTTTAGTATCAATAAGCTCCTTGGGTCTAACAACAACGAGTGAGTAGTATCATGGTTAAAATCCATTACACATGCAGATCCTAGACTAAGCGAACATACAACATCAGTAAAATAATCGACATGGTCTACATGTAGGGCGATTCCCTGACCAGGCAGGTATTCGTTTATTATGACCTGGTCTGGGTCAACCGGAAAAATACTGCGATGCCTTAGGTCTGCAGCTAAATCAGCTAGCCACAGGGGTAAAATACCCTTGTAAGAGTGCTCAGGTGCCGCTTTTGTCCGGTAGTTATATTGATAACCATAATGCTGTACCCTACGTTTTAACGTATAATCCCAAATCTGCTGGTCTATGACGGAGATTAACTCATTTTCTTGCTCTCTAGTTATATATTCTGGAATATAGGTGAGACCTGGGATTGTAGCAGCTATATCTAGCTCCCCAAAGTCGAATAGCGAGTTTTGTAGTAGTGCATTAGTCATATGATAAACTGTAGTTATGACGACCTAAATACCCAAGTAGTGAGTTTTTCATGATTTTCAAGAGCGTCTCCTTCTCGATGTGCCATTGTGTGTTCGTAGCCTGGAAAAGCACGAGGCTCAAATGGATATCCTTCTGGCGGTTTGAAACCGGTTATTTCTGCTATTTTTTCAAATTGAAAAATGGAGTTATAATATTGATTGTCCACTGCTGATATGATAACAACACCATCATATCTTAACTGATTTCTAGCGCTTCTCATGAAATCTTTGACTAAGATATAATTAGGATTATAACCACAAACCGCTTCTCTGCTACCTACGTGTGGAAATTGGAAAATGATATTGTTAAAAAGTTTTGTGCCGAATTGTTGCCTCAATTTTGTAGCATCTATATCATACAACACCTGTGCTCCATATGAATATAAAACCTTTGCGTTTAACTTTGCTGCTAAAGATAAGTCTGAAATAGATTCAAAAGTGGTTGCTGTCATATTGGAAGCTTTTATGGCTCTTATTTTTAGTAAGCTGAGTGCAAAGCTTAAGTTGCCTTCGCCTAATAATAGTGTGTCACCTACAACTAGAAACTCTTTGAAAACGGCCTGACTAGTTGCACCTTGAAATAACTTAAAAAGAGCTAGATCTATCTTGCGTAGTGTTTCTATCTTATCTCTAGAGCACGATTCTGTTAATAAACAACGATGCAATAAGGCAGCATTGTAATTTGCCATCCTGATTATTGTCATACATTCTTCTATCGCTTTATTACTCATATAGTTCTCCTTTATTCATAAAGTGACCGCACTATAGCGGCGTTTATTTATTGTGGAAGATATGTGATTCAGCCCTTGTGCCAATATAACTTTAGCTATGCCTCAGCACTTATACTCGCTGCTTTTGGCGTTTATGCAGTAGGGAGTGTATTATGATAATGCAACCTTCCGAAAAGTTAGAGATATCCGCCTCCTACGCGCAACTATGCCTCCATTATAGCCATCATACCTTCTTTTGCTTATTCCAAGTTTTTACAATAACCTAGCCTAGCCCGAAACTTAGCGCAAAATTAACATATTTTTTCTTGACCAAATCGCCTGCACTGCATACTATCGCTGGTGTGATATCTCTGTGATGGAAGGAGTTAATACAGCTTTCAAGTTCTTGGAATTCCATACCCGTGCAAGCCCTCGCTCTCTTTAGCATGCTTGCGCAAACAAAGAACTTGTGCTTTTGTACACACAGAGATATCACGCTGTATTGGGGCTTGTACTACTTAATACATTCCAGGAACTCTTCCCACTCTCTTTTGGACATACCGCTATTCTCCTGCGTCACCGTTTCGCCTGCCAGCATGCGCTTAAGCGCCGCCAAGCCTTCAGCCGACAATGAAGCCGAATTAGCACGATAGCTCATAAACGCCTCATAAGTATGCGGTACCCAGCGCTTGATCACGTCTAGTATCGCATCTGCATACACCCTGATCTCATACTGCGCATGCGGGTCTGCTCTTAGGCGCACAAAGTGTAGTAGGTTATGTAGATCTATTTTCCAATACCACTGGGTATAGAAATTTACCGGTATATTCATACGCGCTAGTTCACGCGCTAACCCTTCCTTGTCTTCCTCTAGCTTGCCATCAGTTGCTGGGTCTAGGTTTAGCATCTCTACGTAATGTTTGTGGCAGCGTTCAGCATCCGACTTTAGAAGCTCCATAACCCGGGCCGCCTCCTCGCCAACAAGTAACTTCCCACGGCCTTGCTTATTATTTTGCGATTGCGCTGCCAGGTGCTCTGCTTTTGGCAGATAAAATTCGCTGTCTAGAATGGAATAACGAGCAGAATACTCGTTTACGTTGGCAGTACGATGACGTATCCATTGGCGTGCGACGAATATAGGCAGCTTCACGTGAAACTTAATCTCGCACATTTCAAACGGTGTTGTGTGCCAATGCCGCATCAAATAACGAATCAAGCCCCGGTCTTCATTGAGCTTCTTTGTGCCCCTGCCATAGGAAACCCGCGCTGCTTGCACTATAGCAGCATCATCCCCCATATAATCCACAACTCTAATAAAGCCATGATCGAGAACTGGAATCGGCTCAAATAGTATTTCCTCCAGTTCAGGCGCCACACTACGCTTGGTTTTATATTCACGCTGAGAAGCTTCCTTAATTTCTGCCAATTGCTCTGGGGTTAGGGCCATATTACCTCCTAAAGGTATTCATTAATTAACTAAAATTACGAGCGACCAAATATACCGCTAAACCACTCACGTATGTCAGGATATGAATACGGCTCATCTGAAAGATCGCAAAAAAAGCTGGATACCATGCAACCATCTTCTATCTGTGCTGCATCCTCATAGTTGCTGGGCACCACCACAACTGTTGCTTCAGCAGGCTCTTCTGCGCTGAGCTGATCAAGCATATTTGCAATATCAACCATTAAGCCACCAGGGGACGCCTCTGGCTGGTAGTAGTCTCTCGTTGTCGACACAACCTCTATATGCCTAGCGCCAGCCGATAGTAATAGTCCATATGATTCTTCATCATTATTGTCTTCTGCTACTGACAATGCATTTCTACCATCTAAGCCAACAACATCCAGATCAGCACCGTGCGTGACAAGATAGGATACTGCACGATGTTTATGGTTCTGCACCGCATACATAAGCGGTGTATACCCATGTTGCGCACTTCTTGCATTCAAGTCAGCCCCCTTTCTTAGTAAAGCTGCAATACTGCCTATGTCATCTTTTACCGCAGCAGCGAACAAATATCTTGAATATTCATCCTGATCAATAATTACTGGCAAATGTTTGTTATTACTACCATACCGCTTCTTATATAATTGCGATGAGCCAGAGGCTTTGTGGTCATATGGCTTGCGGTATAGTATAGGAGGAGATATTTCAAGCTCCACTTGCTTTTTCTTCAGCTGCTCTTCTTGAGCATGGCGCATATCTTCATTTTTCTTGAATAGCTCTTGTTTAGCTTTTTCGTCAGCGGCCTTCTTCATTTCAGCTTCGGAGGCGTCATTTACTAGCTGAACATTTTTATTTTGTAATAACTTCAATAATTCTGGTGGCACATCTCCTCCAGCCCCACCATTAACGCCCGCATCCGACTGAGGAGCGGCAGCGGTTGGCACACCTGCTGCAGTAGTAGCGGCGGTTTCTGCAGGCTTTGCTTGTCCTTGCTCTAGCTGACCCGCAGGAGGAGGCATTATTACGTTATTATTTGGAGTTAGCTGATTAGAAGTAATCATTGATGGGGGCTCCACAAGAGCACCCACATTCTCTCCCGCATTAGCACCCATTGTTGGCAAACTCACTTGTGGAGGTTGAGGAGGCTGCCCGGGCGCTTCTGCATAAGCAACGTTAGCAGTTAACAGTACGATAAGAGAAGTAGTGATCAGCTTTTTCATAGTGTGTCATCTGGAATTAGTTTCTTAATCTCCCTTTCTACAACGGATTGTACTATCTGTGGTAGATGTTTGTTTAGCCACTGGCCTAGTTGCGGCTTTAGAATTTCCATAACCAGCTCTTCAAGATCGCTCCTATGGCTTACTTGTTGCTTGTTTGGCTTTTTCATATTAAGCAGTTGTTGGATCGCTTCTTGCGACTCAACCGCAATATCCACATCAAGTAGACCTATTTTAGGCTGTGTACTATGTTTCTGCCGGTAATTAGATTCGTGAGCTGCTTGCTCTGATTTATCATCATCTTGTGCCAGCGCTGCATGTAGCGCTGCTCTTTGTCTGCGCAGCGCCGCCAGACCAGGTCCTTCAAGGCTGCCATCCACGCCATCGTCATCTATTTCCTCAGTAAGATCAAGGATATCCATGTTTGGGGGATTATCCAAAACCTTCTGCATCTCAGCCATAGCTCTCTCCAGGTCGTGGGCAGTTATTTCTTTGCCTGGAACATATTTATCTATCATTGCCTAGATCCGTATTGTTATCAGCAGCACACCGCAATACACGGCTAACTTAGTGGATAGTCCACTTATATCAGCTTCCTTTTGGTAAGTCAAACTAGGGTAAGTGATACTAGGTGGCGGTCAACGCCACCTAGAGTTGCTTAATACATCAGAAAGGTTGCGCTCTCAAAGAGCGTTGCAAAATATATTTAACATATTAAGTATATCTGAGGATTTTATTGACCTTTATGAATAATCAGAATATAATCAGCGCAAGGTCATTAATAAATGGGTCTATATGGCTATAGGAAGTACCGTAGCGGAGCAGTTGCTAGGGTTGGTAGTGCTGGGGTATATGCTCGTATGCATAATCATGGGCATCGTTCATGCTGGCCAGGTTAAAAATTTACGCCAGTTTGCTTTGGGGTATAAAAAAATCTCTACAGGAGTATTGGTGGCTACAATATATGCCACGCATATAGGGGCAGGCGCCACTTTAGGATTGATCGAGCAAATAAATAATGTCGGCGTTGCAGCTGCGTTAATTGCTTTCTTAAGTGTGGCTAGGTGGCACATTTCTAGGGTTATTTTCTGCAATAATGTGCATAGGTTCTCTAAGTGCTTGGGCCAAGCTCACATAATGGAACAGCTATATGGTTCGTTTGGTTTCTTGGTTTCCGAAGTAGTCAATATTATCGGTAGTATTGGCTTTTCAGCAACTCAAATAATGGTCATCGGATTAGTCACGCAGTATTTTTTAGGTTTCTCGGCGTATATCGGAATATTGATAGGAGCTATAGTGGTCACAGTATATGCGGCTTCTGGCGGAATAAAAGCAGTAATATTAACGGATGTAGTACAGGCCGCTTTATTTGGTTTAGTCCTACTCGTAGTGTTTTTTATGTCAGCACATAAGATGACGCACCAACAAGATTTTTGGCAATTGATACCTGAACATAAAGCCTGGCTTGTACCATACGATTGGCATTCAACTTTGCTAGTTTTAGGCATGACAGCGTATGCGCTAGTGCCATCTGGCTTTGAAGCACCTTTTATACAAAGGATTCTGATAAGTGGCTCTGACCGACAGCTTCAGAAAGCATTTTCTTATACTTCTATAATTGATTTTTTCGTAGTCTTTACCCTAGCCGGCTTTGCAATTATGTTGATCCCTGACACAGGTGAGAATAACTTGGATAAGGTCGGCATTTTATCAATCATAAATAATGCTACGCATCCCGCAGTAATGATAGCCGTGGCAGTTGGGATTATTGCGGTTACAATGTCTACGGCAGATTCTTGGTTAAACTCTGGATCAGTTATTGTCACTCATGCTATTGTCAGAAAATATAGCAATAAGGTTAATGATGCTGGCCAAGTAAGGCTCGCAAGGTTCGTAACTATTGTTATGGGTGGTATAGCCGCATGTATAACTTTGATGAGCAGTAGTATACTGTCTTTAGTGTTGACGGTGTCGTGCTTTGAAAGCCCTCTAATTTTAGTGCCAATGGCAGCAGGATTCCTTGGCTACCAATTTAGTGAGCGAGATTACAAATGTTCAGTAGCGCTTGCGGTATTAGCAGTGCTAGCGGGAGCGTACATGGAGAATGAGTTCGGGGTCATCTCCTTGTTTCTGGGGTTAGTAGGCAGCATTATAGGGCTAACTTGGCGTAAAAAATGGGGCCTTGCTTGGTTTAGCAGTTTATCTAATATACGGCGGCCAGCATACAGCCAAGCAAGCCCTCGCTTTCTTGGAGTAATCTCCCTTGGCCTACAAGAGGCTGAGCCAGATCGGGCAATTGCAACAACGCCGGCGGTAGAAGGTGGTTAATAAAAATCCTCTCAAGCACCTCTATTTTGCCTGCATATTCTTACTGCGCTTAGCGAACTTTTTCAACGCCATTTGCTTGCGCACAGGGGATAAATAATCAGCGATAACCTTCCCGTGGGTGTGATCCATCTCGTGCAATATACAGCGCGCCAGCATCCCATATGCTTTGATCTCTTGTATTTCTCCATTCTGGTCTATATAACGGAATCTGCCCCATTTTGACCTGCTTATTTCCACGCCTAATCCAGGATAAGAGAAGCAGTACTCCTCATGAGAACACTTTTCTTGGCTGAGCTCCAGCACCTCTGCATTGGCCATACATAAGTAAGGCTCTGGATGCATATATTCCTTGGCATCCTCATATGCACAGCAGGCCGCAGCATCAACAACCAGTATCTGCTTCATAACCCCTACCTGCACTGCAGCCAGGCCCAACCCTTGATTAGTAACCAAGAATTTTAGCATGTTTGCCATGAGCTGTTGGTCTTCTGGCCCGAATTTATCTATAGGAGCGGAGGGCTTATGAAGCCTTGGATCCGGCTCCTCTACGATCTCCATCATCTCCCCTTGCTGAACTAGATCAACTACACCCATCTTTTCCAACATCTTACTCATTTTGCTTTACTCCATATCCAAAATAGCCTAGACTCCAGGTGGCTTGTCACCATCACATTTATGGTGTGCATTGTATTGCAAAACATTAAAATGGTCAACTTATGAATTCTATCACACTGATGATCAAAAGGCTTCCTCATCTACAAGAACTCCCTCTTCCATCATATGCTACAATCCATAGTGCCGGCATGGACCTGCTGGCAGCAACTAGCGAGGATGTAGTGTTGCAGCCTATGCAGCGCGCTTTAATTCCAACTGGGATTAGCATTGCCTTGCCACAGGGGTACGAAGCGCAAATACGCCCTCGTTCTGGACTAGCATTAAAGCATGGGATCACCGTGCTGAACGCACCAGGAACTATAGATGCTGATTACCGAGGAGAAGTGCAGGTGCTCATTATCAACCTCGGCCAAGAGCCATTTACCATAACCAGGGGCATGCGTTTTGCCCAACTAGTAGTAGCGGCGCACGGCAGCGTGAACTGGAATGTAGTGAGCGAACTGCCAGACACTGAGCGCAGTCAAGGAGGCTTCGGCTCCACAGGCTCTGGAATTAAAGCCGCTTCTTAAAAGATACGCTGCTATAACCCGATATTACAAAGGCCGGGCACTATGCGAGACGAAGTATGGAAGCTTAAAACTTTTACCCGTAGGAGCTTCTTTATAATCTGGCTCAAAGGCGTGTTCTTCACCATGCTGGGCTTTAGATTTGCATATCTGCAGATTATAGAGTCAGACAAATATAAGACTCTAGCTGAAAGCAACAGAATTAGGCTAACCCTCACTCCGCAAGCAAGAGGCCAAATCACTGACCGCAATGACAATTTTATCGCTACTAACAGAGCACTTTTTAGACTTCTAGTGAACAACCATGACGAACGAAGCATCCACCAAACAGTGGCAGCAATAAATCAATATCTACGCTCTCCTATAAAAATGGATGAAGATGAACTTGCAGAGCTGATAAAAAAATCTGATAAATATGGGCCCATAACTCTTATCCATGAGCTTACTTGGCCTGACATAGCCGCTATGGAAAGCCACAGATATAAATTACCGGATTTTATAATAGAGCAAGCATTCAAACGCGAATATCCAGCCAGAGAAGCAACGGCGCATTTACTTGGCTATATAGCCCCACCCACCGAAGAAGAAGTGCGCAAAAATTCCAAACAACCCGGTATTTTTGTGCATAAGGATATCCCTATTGGCAAAAACGGAGTTGAAAAGAGTTTAGATAGCCTGCTAGTAGGCCGGCCTGGCATCAAGCGCATTGAAGTAGATGCACACGGAAAAATAGTACGCGAATTAGGCCAAGAACCCGCGATAAATGGCGATAGAATCGCCATAAGCATAGATGTAGAACTGCAAAAATATATACACGAATTGCTCGCTGGTAGAGGCGGAGCTGCTGTAGTTATGCATGCCATCACCGGAGAGGTGCTAGCTATGTATTCCTCTCCTTCGTATGACCCTAATCTGTTTATAGAGGGCGTTACTCACGAAGAGTGGGAAAAGCTCACTAATAACCCTAATACACCGCTAATGAATAAATGTATAAGCGCAACCTATCCTCCCGGCTCGACTTTCAAAATGGTTACTGCAATAGCAGCTAGAGAAGCTGGTATAAGAAGCGACTACAAGGTAAACTGCACTGGTTCTTATCAAGTAGGCTCACGCACTTTTCACTGCTGGAACCGCCAGGGGCATGGCTTAGTTGATATGAATACGGCATTGGCACAGTCGTGCAACCCCTATTTTTATAATGTCTCCGAGAAGATAGGAATTGATGAGATTTCAAAAGTTGCAGCAATTCTAGGATTAGGACAAAAAACTGGCATTGAGCTGCCGTTTGAAAGCGCGGGGCTAATCCCCAACCGCTCATGGAAAATGAAGAAATATAAGCAAGATTGGATGAGAGGCGACACGGTTAATGCATCCATCGGACAGGGCTACGTATTAGCAACTATTACCCAGCTTACTGTCATGCTGGCGCGGATAATCTCAGGACAAAATATAACCCCAACACTAAGATACGGCATACAACGCACCTTTGACGGCTTGCCCCTAAATGCAGAACACTTAGAAGAAGTGAAAGATGCTATATATGCTGCTTTTAACAGGCCCTATGGCAAAAACTACGCCAGTAGGCTTGATATAGAAGGGTTTGAAATATCTGGTAAAAGCGGCACTACCCAAGTAGCATCCCTGGCCAACTCTAAAAAAAGAGGCCTAATTGATCATGGCTTTTTCCTTGGCTTTGCGCCGTACCAATCACCCCGCTATGTGGTGGCCAGCATTGTTGAGCACGGTGGCTGGGGCTCAAGCAGCGCCATGCCAATAGTACGACAGATTATGCAGTACCTAGCCCTCAAAGAACGCAGCTAACTACAGTATCATATTGTCAGAATACTTAGTGCCGGGAATAACATGCTGTATTCCCACCGCAGTATTAGAGTTAATTACTATAGGCGCTCTCGCATTCACTCCGATAACTTTGAGGCCATCTGCAAGCTGTTGCGGCATAGCGATCAATAACAACACAACACCATCCTGAGATATCGAAAGCTGCCTCAACATACACATTACATCTTCTTCAGATATTATTTGATTGCTCACATCCAATGGCAAAACCAAAAAGGCAACCTCATCATGATCCAAAGACTGCAAAAGCTTGAAAGCCCGCAAGTAATCATATTTAGGCCTAACATTAGGAACATCTATTAGGCAGAATCTATTGCACTCTGGCATTCCCACAACACCATGCGGCAGACTAATAATTGTCTGCGGAACCACGGTAAAAGTACCAAATCTATTGGTGATAATCTGCGCAGTCGCTACTTGCACCGCAGCTGTTGTTAATTCAATCATAATCTCCCCTTAACTCTCAATGATGAGAACATGTGCCTCTTGCAAACAATTTCACTAAAGGCCCCACATTTTTATCATGAACTTTCGAGATACTCCTTGTCAATTAGTTAATTGCTTAATTATTATACTCTCGCTATACTTGCCGCATAAAAGGCTATGTGAGGTTATTTAATGGGTGTATCTATAGAAAGAATCTGCGTTGCATATGGTATGAAAATGACCGAGCAACGGCGGCTGGTGCTGAAAGTTATCGAGGAATCGAATGATCATCCGGATGTAGAAGAGTTATATAAGAGGGCATATAAACTCGATGAAAAGATTAGCCTGGCCACCGTTTACCGCACTATTGCCTCTCTCCTAGAATATGGCTTGCTTTCCAAGCTTGAGCTGGAGGACGGCAGAGCACGCTACGAGCTGGTGCAAAATGATGGAGACCACCACCATCACCTTATAGACCTTGAGTCTGGTAAAATTATCGAGTTTTACAATGAAGAGCTGGAGCGCATCAAAGAAGAGATTGCTCAGCGCCTAGGATATAAGCTGATCAGGCACCGCTTAGAACTATATGGCGTACCGCTTGAAGGGAAATAGCATGCTGCTGAGAGAGCTAGAAAAACCTACAAATAAAAGCCAAACGCCGAGCACACCAGCCAATAGCTATACAGCCAAAGACATTGAGGTGTTGGAAGGCTTAGAAGGAGTGCGTAAGCGTCCAGGCATGTATATTGGCGGCTCAGATATTACAGCGATGCATCATTTGGTAGTAGAGGTGCTTGATAATGCAGTGGATGAAGCTATATCCGGATATGCAACTAATATTATTATTCACTTATACCAAGGCAACAAAATAAGCGTTAGCGATAACGGCCGAGGCATACCTATAGATCCTCATCCTAAATACCCTGATAAGTTAGCGTTAGAAGTAATTATGACAACCCTGCATTCTGGCGGTAAATTTGGTAACAGCGCCTATAGAGTGGCTGGCGGACTACACGGCGTTGGCATATCCGTAGTCAATGCTCTATCCGCTGAGCTAGAAGTGTGCATACATCGAGATAGCAAAGAATGCCGCCAAACCTATAAGTGCGGTCTAGCTGCAGCTCCTCCACAAATCTTGTCATATAAAGGAGAAAGTGGCACCACTGTGTCGTTTATCCCAGACCTCAGCATATTTAAAGATTGCCAGTTTGAGCACTCACGGATCCGCGAATTATTGGCCACAAAAGCTTACCTTCAACCAGGCTTAAACATTACTTTCCGGGTGGATTCTGACTTAGTGCTGAACCCCACTGAGTTGACTGAGAATTCTATTGAGACCGGCTATGGTTATTATCAAGAAAACATCTGCTTTCCTGGTGGCTTACGGGATTATGCAGCCGCCTTAGCAGTTCCCGCAGAGCTTAACAGCTCTTTGGTAATCAGTAACGAGGCTGACTTACAGGAGCTAGGTGGACGCCTACAGTGGTGTATCGCCTGGACGCTAGATACGGAAATACCAGAAACAACTCGCTCTTATTGCAATACGGTCTGCACTAAGGATGGCGGCACCCATGAGTCCGCCTTCCGCAGCGGTGTTGCAAAAGCTTTCCGACATTATACTTCAATGTTGGCAGGCAAGAAAGGTGCGGAAAACATCAATGCTGAAGATATTTTCTCCGGCACCATAACCGTGCTATCTTTGTTCATCCCCAATCCCATGTTTCAGGGACAAACCAAGGATAGGCTCCTCAACCCTGAGGTGGCTAAAGCTATTGAACCCATGATAAAAAGCCAGATGGAGAATTGGCTAATACAAAATAACGCTAGCGCTGAGAGCTTACTAGATGGCTTTATTGAGAACGCTGAACTACGCAAACGCTTGAAGTCCGTTAAAGAAGCAGCACGCAAAACTGCAGTCAAATCCATGCGCCTACCAGGCAAGTTAGCGGATTGTATTAATAATGCAAAAGAGGGCAGCGAGTTGTTTATCGTCGAAGGAGACTCCGCGGGCGGCACCGCTAAACAAGCCAGAGACAAGAATACTCAGGCGATTCTGCCGCTCAAAGGTAAAATCCTGAATGTCGCCAGCAATTCCCTGGAAAAAATTACTGCTAACCAAGAAATAAACGACTTGATAATAGCTCTGGGTTGCGGCACTGGCAGCGCTTTTCGCCTTGATAAATTACGCTATGAACGTGTTATCATCATGACCGATGCTGATGTGGATGGCTCACATATTGCGGCACTGCTTATGACTTTCTTTTTCCTACAAATGCCTGAATTGATTGTGCACGGTCACCTCTATCTGGCGCAGCCACCCCTATATAAGCTGGCCCAAGGCAGCGCCTATCATTACGCACAAGATGAAGAGGAAAAGAAGCGGTTGCTAGCTAAATTAAAAGGCAATGTTGAAGTGAGCCGCTTTAAAGGGCTGGGCGAGATGAACCCGGGGCAACTTAAAAGTACAACTATGGACAAAGCCAACCGCACCTTATTGCGGGTTTCGATCCAAGATGCTGCTAGCGTGTCCACTGAAGTGCAAAACCTGATGGGGCGCAAGCCCGAAGCCAGACTACGCTTCATCAAAGCCAGCGGTCATATGCTTGGAACCGAACTTCTGGATGTATAACACCGATTCTAAAATTCCACCTAGGCAACCAAGCGTGCTTGCCATACTATGTCTCTTTGGCTATAGAGAGGGGATTGGCGATTTTATAGAAAAATAAAAATATTTGCTTTAAATTACGATATCTTCCGTTGATTGTTCGCCATGAAAATGGTATAATGGGCACTAATTGAATTACTAGAATTATCACAAGAGGGTACAATGGCAAAAGAAGGATTTAAGTTAAACGAACAGCAGAAAAAACAGCTAGAACATGTGTTATACGCAGGTGAGCGGACAGCGCACCAAATACTAACCAAGCTTGCTTTTTTCCCTTATATATGGCTCATTAATAGGGGCTCCGTTGATGAAAAGGCAAAAACTAAACAGGCTATAAATACAGAAATGGGTCAGTTTCTAACAAGCGTGCTAGGCACCGCTTTTAATACAGCATATGATGGCAAGATAACTTATGTAGCAATGATAGCTGATTCATCACAAACGCAGCTTCCACAATATTTAATTGAGCTTAAAGCTCCAACATTGCAAAAACCCCGGAAAGCGCTTACAAAAGCTGAGAATGCAAAATACGATGCTATGCGCAAAGCGGTTCGCGACGTGACGCCGCATTCGATGCAGATAAATAGCACCTTGGATAATATAACCCTAGAAACTGAATACTCCAGTTTATACTTCAGGGATAAAACATCACCACTTAAAACGCACCCTTTTGCCATTGTAATCCCCGCAATGTTCTGTAACTACACTGTGGCAGGCCTATTCTTATTGCCTAGCATTGGTATGGGCGGCTATGTCCTAGCGCTTTATCTGCAGAGCCAACTGCCAGCTAATCTACTAGGTTGGGATGTAATGCAAGCAACTATTTCTGTAGGCGGTATAGGCCTTGCCTTTCTAATAGGCGCCTTCATTCTGCATGGAGTGACTTACTATCAAATGAGTCATAAGTATTATGATAATTATGATATTGCCTTGAATGAGAGGGTTGCTGACGTTGAGAACTTCATCAATAAAGTTTATCAAGCTATGGATCAAGCTTTAGTAGAAGCAGGAAGCCAGACCAAAATCCACTCTCCTTGCCTTTCTGCAGAGATACGTAGTTTCACCAAGATAGAAGGTTTGATCCCTGATGCGCAAAGAGCAGAGGCTAAAGCCAAATGGCAAGGCGCGGTGACTTTGTCATCACAGCAGCCGCAACAACAAATACAATAACACTAAAATTTTAAAAGAGAGAAAGTTATGGATAAAAGCTCAGAACAGGCAAAACAAGGATTTAAGCTGAACGACGAGCAGAAAGCAAATCTGACCGATATATTATATGCAAACGAAACGGCGCACCATACCTTTCTCCATAAGATAATGGCCTGCCCTTACGCTTTAATAGCGGGCTATGTTGATAGACCCAAAGAGAAAAATGTGGCTGATGAAACAGCAAATTTCCTTCACTCGTTGATATCAGATTCTATGCTATCCCCTACAATCTCTTACTATGTAGCTTTCTCTAAACCATCCGACTATCTAATTAGTTTAGAGCTTAATGGAGTCGATGTTAGTACTTCGTATATCAGCATCGATAGCGCGTTATATCACTATCCTCTCGCTACCACATACAGGTGCACTTGGTTAAACTCCGCAAACTCTCTATCAACGCAACACAAGACCATTATCAGCATTGCCTTGTTGGTTTTTAACTATACCAACACCGCGCTATTTTTACTGCCAAGCGCCGGTATGGCCAGCTATATCTTAGCACGTTACCTCCAACATGATTTGCCAGCAGATCTACTCGGCTGGGATATAATGCAGGCAACTATCTCCGTAGGGGGTATAGCGCTTGGTTTATTGCTAGGCACTGCCATTGCGCATGCGATCCTTTATCAGCAGATGAATCTTACCTATTCTGGCCATGATCCGGCGATAGATGCAGAAGTTATCCTCGCTGTTGAGGACTTTATTAATACTGTTTACGTGGAAACAGATGCTGCGGTGACCGCCGCACTAAACGTGAGGCCTGATAATAAAGATGACCTTACAGGCCTTGCCGCGCGAATGTATGATCAAATTAATTTGTTCACGCAAAAAAGAGAGCTTATAGAACAAATGCAAGCTGTACAAGAAGCGGGGCAGGATATCGTAGCGTTCAAGAAAGCCCAGGAGCAGATAAAAAGAGAAGGCAAGCTAAATGAGCAGCAAAAAGCGCAACTATCAGCTGCGCTATACAGCGGCGAGAAGAACATGCATGCCTTTCTCCATAAAGTTATGCTCTGCCCTTATGCCTTAATACTAAGCGGCATTATTAAACCCCCTAAGCGGGCGCATTTAAAAATTAAAGACTTTCTCCAACAAGCTTTAGGAACTGCGTTCACGTTCCGAAATACTACTAACGGAGAAACGAAAACCGTGAAGTATAATATATCTAATCCTGGTCCTAGTGGGTATTGCATTGACTTAAACGAAAGCGGCGCTCAGCGGGATGCCCAGACTATAAAAAGCGATCTAGATAATGTAGCACCTTTATATAAAAATATGTATTTTGACGATAGTGCTTCACCATTCAATAAGCATCCTTACGTCGTTATGTCTGCATTCGCAATCTTCAATTACACCTCAGCAGGCTTGTTCTTGCTGCCGAGCCTTGGCATGAGCAGTTACATCTTAGTGCTTCACCTACAGAACCAGTTGCCAGCAGACCTGCTAAGCTGGGGTATGATGCAAGCAACTATATCCGTGGGCGGTATAGGCCTTGGCCTGCTGCTAGGCGCTCTAATCCTGCATGGCGTTACTTACCAACAGATGAAACTTTCTTATTACGGCGTTGATGCAACAACAGATGCAAAAGCGGTAGCGGGGGTGGAAGATTATATGAAGTGCGTTTACGTAGCTATGGACACTGCACTCACAGTAGCAGCGAATTTCGGCTCAGCAAACTACCTTAGCGGCCTTAATGCGCAGATGCATAAAGCGGTTGAGGGTGCTACGGAAGAGCAGAAAGACGAGATCCGCAAAACTTGGGCACCCGCGGTTTTGTTCAAAAAAGAACAAGCAGCAAAAGCTCAGCTCAACAACAAAGACCAACACGACCTATAACACCGGCTGCTTACGAGAGCTCCTAGTCTTGCGCGCTGTTGCTTGACCTTTTGCAGGTTTAGCACCAACCTTCGCCGCCTTCTTCTTAGGCGGCGCCCTGTTGACCAGCAGATTTTCCAACTCATGCCAGTCATGATGCGGCGGTTCATTCTCTTGGGCCTTATGCGTTTCAGGAATAAAACCCTGAAGATATTCGTTCCTTTGCGGGGTTCCTGGGTGCTTTTTTGACATACAAACCTCTTTTTATTGGTTATATTCTGATAATAACACAAAACCAATTAACTAAAGGTTAAATTTAAGCGGATATTTCTATTGATTTATCGGCAGTTTATCGGCATAATATAAGCATAGACTAATGCCGATAAAATGCTGCTATTATGCCGATAAAGTTTAGCCCACATTACAACCTAACCCCAAAAATCATCAATCACTTGATGCGAATAGAAGCAATCAAAACTGAAGCACTACATCTACCTCTCACCCCTTTTGTCCTTAGTTCGCTTCGAGAAACCGCACGACTTTACACCACGCACTATTCAACTATGATCGAGGGCAATCAACTAGATCCTGCCCAAATAGAAGTTGTACTTAAGTATGATGGACACTTTCCAGGACGGGAGCGCGACGAATCCGAGATTAAGGGTTATTATGCAGCGCTGACTCAAATGGAAAAATGGGCGGCCCAACAACTTCATGTAACCGAAAAAATGGTTCAG
Organism: Pseudomonadota bacterium; assembly: GCA_018242185.1. Classification (GTDB taxonomy): domain Bacteria; phylum Pseudomonadota; class Alphaproteobacteria; order Rickettsiales; family Midichloriaceae; genus SZAS-26. The sequence goes on along the minus strand of JAFECK010000001.1, from coordinate 40,364 downwards.
ATCCTCCACGCATTGGTCATGAGCAATGGTAAAAAAGTAGTTAAACCCAGTAAGTACAGAGACGGGCAAAATGTGATACGAGATAGCCGCACAAAAGCTATAGTGTACATGCCGCCAGAATCCAAGGATATCAGGCAATTGATGCAAGCCTTAGTTACTTGGATAAATAAAAATCATACGCTGCCTTGCCCTATAGTGGCGGCAATTGCGCACTATCAATTTGCGACAATTCACCCATATTATGATGGCAACGGCAGAGCTGCCAGATTGCTGACCAATTTAATCCTTCATCTCGGCGGCTATTCGCTAAAAGGTTTGTACTCGCTGGAGGAATACTATGCACGGAACCTTGGAGCTTATTACGAGGCAATTGCTGTTGGTAATTCCCATAATTATTATATGGGACGTGCTGAAGCGGATATCACCAAGTGGTTGGAATATTTTATAGAAGGCATGACTATGTCCTTCGAAAGCGTAGTAAAGCAGATGAGTATGGCAGCAGGGCGCGGCTTGGAGGACAGTAGCGCAACTTTGCGCCAGCTAGATCCACGCCAGCGAAAGGCATTAGGCTTATTTCAACAGTTCGAGGAAGTCGCAAGTCAGCAGATTGGCGATCTTTTTGGGTTTAAGCCTCGTACCAGCAGCGCCATTTGTGCTACTTGGGTTGAGTCCTGGTTCTTGAAAACCGTCAATGAATCGAGAAAATCCAGAAAATACGCATTATCTGACCGCTACCGCACCTTAATTTGAGCCTATCCTAAAAGCTCTCCCCACTTCTCTTCATCCCAAATTTCTACGCCAAGTGCTCTGGCTTTCGCAAGCTTAGAGCCAGCCTTTTCGCCTACTACTAGTATATCCAGATTTTTACTAACTCCGGAAAGAACCTTAGCTCCTAACTGCTGGGCTAACTCTTCCGCCTCTTCTCTACTCATCTTATTTAAAGTCCCAGTGAACAGAATATTTTTACCAGCCAGCGGCCCGCTTTGCCCTGTACCACTATCTGGTGCTTCTTCTTGTATCTCCAGCTGTGCCTGTAACTCCGCTAGTAGCTTCAGGTTAAAAGGGTCGATAAAAAACTGCCGTATAGAATTAGCCACAACAATGCCAATACCATAAACAGCGGCAATACGGCTAGCTCCGTCCGGCAAGCTGGCTACTTCAATTATCTTAGCCAGCGTACCAAATTCTTTGGCCAACAGCTTAGCGGTCACCTCCCCCACATGGCGTATTCCAAGCGCATAGAGAAACTGCCCTAGACGCACTTGTCTGGCTTTGTTGATAGCCTCAAAAAGATTAAGCGCTGATTTTTCACCAAACCCGGGGCGATTCTGCAGTTGCAGTTTGTGATTGCACTCTTGCAGAGTCATAATATCTACGGGGGTCTTGATAATTCCATCATTATAAAAACTGGTAATCAGCGCCTCTCCTAAGCCATCTATATTCATGGCATTGCGAGAAACAAAGTGACGCAGCCGCTCCATAACTTGGGCCGAGCACCGCAAACCACCTGTACAGCGCAGCGCAGCTCCCTCTGGATCCTTCACCACCGGACTTGCGCACACTGGGCAATACTTGGGCATAATATAAGGCTCACTGTCACGCGGACGTGAATCCAAATTAACACTGACCACTTGCGGGATTACATCTCCGGCACGCTGAATCACCACAGTATCACCAACTCTAAAGTCTTTGCGATTAATCTCGTCCTCATTATGCAGGGTAGCTCGACTAATTAACACTCCTCCACAATTCACTGGCTCTAGCTCGGCAACTGGGGTCAGGGCACCTGTACGCCCCACCTGTATGGTGATAGCACGAATTTTAGTTATCGCCGATTCCGCCGCAAATTTATGCGCCAAACTAAATCTCGGCGCCTTACTAGTTGCACCCAGCTTTTCCTGTAGCCGCAAATCGTTGAGCTTATAAACAACTCCATCTATATCATAATTCAGGCTATGCCTTATCTTCTGCATATGGTCAAACCACTCTTGTAGCTGGGCTAACCCAGAGCACAAACAGCTGTGGCGCTGAGTGATAAAGCCTAAGTCCGCCAAATAACCCATCATTTGCTGTTGAGTAGTAATATTAGCGCTCTGTTCCTGGTTAAGGACCGCACCCCAAAGGAAGTAGTGCAACTTACGGCTACGCGTTATATTCTCATCCAGCTGACGTAATGAACCGGCCGCGGCATTACGTGGATTGGCGAAAAGGGGTAACTCCTGCTGCTCGCGCTGAGTATTAAACTGGAGAAACTGCGCCTTTGGTAGATACACCTCGCCTCTGACTTCTAGATTTAGCGGATCTTTCAATTGCAATGGCATATCCACAACTGTTTTCAAATTAGCAGTCACATCTTCACCATATTCCCCGTCCCCTCTAGTTAGCCCCCGCACCAGCTTGCCACGTTCGTATATAGCAACGAAGGAAAGTCCGTCCACCTTAGGCTCACACCAAAAAGTTTCAAGTATGTGATGATTTTGTTGGGTACGCAAATCAGGCAAAGCATTTTTTAGCCTCTCTGCAAAATCCTCTACTTCCTTCATAGTAAACGCATTGTTAAGCGACATCATACGCACGCTATGCTTAACTTTAGCAAATTTCTCATCCACCACTCCTGCGACAATCTGAGTAGGGCTAGTGCTATTCACTAATTTTGGGTGTTGGCGCTCTAGATTCTCTAACTTTTTCTTATTGGCATCATACTCAGCGTCGCTAACTTTAGGCGCATCTTCTTGATAATAGTAGTAATCTTGCTGCTTTATCCAACCACGCAATTGCTCCATCTCAGCTATCACAGCAAGATCGTGCAGCTGGAGTTGCTTTTCGTTAGCCTTGCTTGCCCCCGTATTATTCGAACTCATAGTTAATAGCCTAAGTTATGACTGGTCATAATATAGAATACGTATAAAAAGGCAAATAAGACCAGATAGAGGCGCCAATAATCAGCACTTTTCCCATTCTACTGGCACTTCACCTGATTCAGTACAGTTAGCATCGGCGCTGTAGATACCGTACCACCACAACCAACCGTGTCAGTCCCTGTGCCCAGCACGGCAATTGGTGTAGTTCCACTACTGTTCGTCTTAGCGCACCCTAATGCTAAATTATCATTACCACTAGTTTCCGCCATTTGTAGCACATGGAAGTAATAAGACTTTCCAGTGGTGAGCGAAACCGTATAAGTCGTCGCACCAGCAGCACTCCACGCCAGAGGCGCAGATGCGGTTGTGCGCGATGCAACTTGTACAGCGTTTGCCGGATTTCCATCCGGGCTTACGTATAGCGCTGCAATTTTATCAGCCGCTATAGAGAAAGTATACTGGGCAGTCTCATCAGGAGTAAAGTAACCAGATATCATGGAATAATAGTTGTTACCATAACTGGTGAAACCTTGAGCCGTTGGGATTAAACTTTGGTAGTTCGGGTTATTAGGATAATTAGCGTTATTGAGCAGATTGGTTAAATCGCATGGGGTGCAACTTCCACAACCACAGCATGTGCCACAGCTACTCTCATCTCCACAACCACCGTTACCACAACAACCACAGCCGCCGCAACAGCAAGTCTCAATTCCGCAGCACTTACCACAGCTGTTCTCTTCCCCGCACCCACAGTTTCCACAACAACCACAGCCGCCGCAAGTACCGCTACTAGAGCTGCTACTACTACAGATATTTTTCCATATCTTATAGGTCAGCAAGTTTTGGTAGTATAAAGGCGCCACCTGCACAAACACGTTACTCATAACCATGCTTGAACCAGACGCAGCAGTGCTGGTGAAATAAAGCCTACCAGGTATGTGGTTGCTTGCACCAAAGTATACGGTCAAATCTTGGCCCACATATGAGCTATTATATTGGCCGGTAAAACTAGACGAGGAAAACTCAGCTATTTGAACGGTTTGCAATGTAGCCGAGCTAGTCGTTGTATATTCATACATCAGTTGGAATGAACCGTTACTTGTACTCAAAGAATTAAGACGCAGTTTCAGCGAGTACGCCATACCCTGCTGAGCTAATATGTTAGGAGGTATAGTCAAGCTAGGCAAAGTAGTTGTATTGACGGTTATGGTGCCATTGCCGCCAACCGTCCACTGAGAACTATTGCAAGGTATATTGTTACAAGAAGCACTGGTGTCACCGCTTGCACAATTCGTGTTTATACCATTCTTGTTCCTATATAATAGTTTATCGTCTATTATGCTTGGATTGGATATGAATAAAGAGCCGAAATTAGCTCCATTACACCCGCTAGCGTTCAGTTGGCACCCTAGGTTATAGCGTTCCAGATTGCCGTTTGCAGGCAACTGTATCTGAGTAGCACCAGTCGCTGGCCAAGCTCCCAGCTGATTTTGCCCCCTACTGATAAGTATATATCCAGCTACTGGCTCTAAAGTATTACCCACGCCATCTTGAACCTGCAAGGCACCGTTGGTGTTATAAAAATTGTTACCAGGGCTCTCTGCCTTGCTCTTATAGAAAGCATAAGAAACCGCATATTCTATTTTATTGCCCCATGGGTCCACCACATCAAGCTCATTAAGTCCTAAGGTTTTGCCCGGCACCGCCCCCATATATTTAATATTGCCAGAAGTTGTATTGGCCATTATGCCAGCCGCGTTACATTCACGAGTTGTAGCATCGCGACTTTCTATGCCAAAACTAGCATCACCAGTAGCAATATTCGGCGACGCTGGACATGGCAATCGGCCCTGCTCTCCTACAAACACATCTATCGCCTGCGCTATTTTGCTTAGCTTCTGATCGAGGATTTGCTGCTTTTCCACATCCTTCTTGGGGCCATAATATTTAGCCACGGTCAACACAGCTATTGATCCCAATATCAATATAACACCAAAATAAATTAGCGCACTACCGCGTTGTTTGATTCTTTCAATACGACCCATGTTGTCTCCCAAATTACATATCAACAACTTGATACTATATTGTTAAAAAAATGTTTCAAGCCTATTATGTTGGGCGGACCACTAACATCTTTCATAAAGAGTAGCGCTGGCTATTCATCAGCGTTTTACCTGCTTTACATATGCTTACAATTATTTCTACTCTGCCGGTTCGGCAACCTAGTTACTCAGCTTCTGAGTGTTTATAGAAAATAAATACATTCCCTATTCCACACAAAAATGTCAGAGGAAGCATGCCAAAAACTTTGAACATAACCCATGTAGCTTCATCATAATTGCGCCAAATAAACTCATTAGTGAGCGCAGATAGGAGGAAAAATATCACCCATAGCAGTGTCGCTTGTCGCCAGCCTTTGTCAGTAATGCGCAAGTTAGCTTGATGAAAAAGTTGCCGTAAAAATACTTTATTAAAAAATAGCCCGCCTAATAGAATGCAGCAAAACGATACGTAGACTATAGTAGGCTTCATTTTAATAAAAACAGGATCGCCACTATATATGGTAAGGGATGCAAACAGCGCCAAGATCCCTGCACCTATAATAACGCCCCAGCTGATGCGCTTAGAGTACATAAATTGCAATGGCAGCGTCACTATTGTAGCAACTAATATAGCGACAGTAGCAGCTAAAATGCCCGCATATTTATACGTGATGAAAAAAATAAAAATCGGGGCAAATTCTAATAAAGCATTCATAACATCTATACATAATCTATATGGCAGCACCTACGACGCTACGCGTCGGCACTATCTAGTATACCTTTTAAGCTTGCCAAGTACACTACTTTTCTCTATAATCTGCGTGATTAGTTACCATTAATAATAATGTCAGGGCTAGTAGGTATGAGAAAAAATTTTGCGCAAATCGTTTTTAATCTAGTATTAGCAGTGGGGCTGTTCTTTGGATATGTTGGAAATAGTTCAGCGGTTCCTACTGAGAAAGCTTGTTTGCTGCACAGACACGTTTTCGATGTTGGTTCGGGCAGCACAAAAATAGCCAGCACCACAATAAACACGTGCAATAACACAATAGTTAAAGCCCTGCCTAGACAATCAACTTTAATGGAATATCAGAAATGCTTGGATAAAAGCGACAACCAGACCTTATCTGAGGATTGTATGCAAAAAGGGATATCCGTGATCGCAGAACTCAAAAAACAGCATAACGCAACCTGTGATAACGCTAATCAGCAGTGCTATGGACTGGCCACTGCATGGGCCAGAAAGGCTAAAAACGCAGACTTTTTCTTAAGAGAAATCGAAGAGAAAGAAGGGATGAAAATTTTTGTTTTACCTCAACAAGACGAAGGTAAAGTTGGTTTTTATGCCACTCTCGCCAAGCTAAAAGACGATAGTCGCGGCGTTGAAGCAGCGGATGTCGATGTTATTGTATTAGATATCGGCGGCGGCAGCTTCCAGCTAACTGGCGTGGATAAAGACGAAATACGCGTGGCATTAGGAATGTATGGGATGTATAATTTCACCGATATGATCCAGAAAAAACTAGATTTGCCACTCGGAAACAGGCTTGATGCACCTAATATAAAGCAAGCAATTGAGCTACTCAATATCGAACTCGACGAGCTAATGCAACGCAACGAATGGGTGTTAGAGAAAAGCTCAAAACCAAAAGGTATAATGCTAGGCATTGGCACTCTTCTCAATACTGGGGTACGCGCCCAATTAAAACTTGGAGATGTTGTGAGTAAGGATAAGTTATTGCAAACAGCCTATAAGCTTGGAGCTATGAGTGATTCGGAATTAGGCAAACATTATAAGGACGTGCCATCTCAGGTAAAGCCATATATACAGCAAGCTTTACTACTTATATACTGCATTATGGACAGAACGGGTTTTGATAAGATTCGCATCGTGGACACCGGCCTAGCTGAATACTTAGCCACCTCCATTGCCCTTACCCCTGATATGGTAGGACAAAGGATTTATACCACACGAGGTTCTGAAAATGTGCAGTAAACTGATATTTACAAGCGATACAGCCAAGCATCACCCAAACATAATACACGGTTTTGCAAGAGCCAACGACGACGCGAACGGCTCCACTAATAAATATAAGAGTATACTGCTGGATCTAGGTATACCCGACTTTAAGTACCACACCGTCAACCAAGTGCATAAAGCTACAGTAATGGTTGTGGATGGCAAACGCGACACCAGCCATATTCAGGCAGACGCTATGGTAACCACTATTCCTGGTCTATTATTATGTATAAAAACTGCAGATTGCGCTCCTATACTATTATTCGAGCCCAAGGCTCAAGTTGTAGCCGCCATACATGCTGGTTGGTCAGGCGCATATAATGGAGTAGTAACAAATACAATCGCCGCCATGATAAAGTTAGGAGCAAATAAAGACGCTATGGTAGCCTGTATAGGCCCAACAATACAGCAACAAAGTTACGAAGTAGACGAGAACTTCAAAGAGAGATTTTGCACTCAGAATCCTCAAGCCAAACAATTCTTTGTTGACGGCAAACCAGGTCACTACTTTTTTGATCTACCTGGTTACTGCACATCTCAGCTACGCACTGCCGGGGTGGGCACTATAGATGATTCACGCATAGATACCTATAGCAATGAGTTATTATATAGCTATCGACGCAGTACTCATCAAGGTTATACAGGGCCGGTTTTAAACCAGGTTTCCGCAATAGCTATAGCGAAGGCCGAATGAGTACAAACAGACGAGATAAACATCACGCAGGTAGGGGGTATTGGCTATATGGCCGCCATCCGGTGATCCATGCACTGAATAACAGCGACAGAGAGCTGATTGAGCTACTCCTCACTGAATCTAGCAAACAGTTTTTTGAAGAAAGTGGTATGTCGCCAGCGAAGCTGAAGGTGCCCTATAGAATAGTGAGCAATGAATCAATTCAAATGTTGCTGCCATACGGCACTACGCATCAAGGAGTCGCGCTTCACACCAAACCTCTCGAAGCACGCTACTTAAAGGAAGTTCTATTAGGCATCAATTCTCAAGGAAAAAATGGGCGGTCGCTGCTCCTCATTTGCGATCAAATCACCGATCCTCATAATTTTGGGGCTATTATTCGTAGTGCGGCCGCTTTTGGAGTGGACGCACTAGTCGTACCTGAGCGCAATCAAGCGCTAGAATCCGCTAGCGTTGCAAAAGCAGCGTGTGGTATGCTTGAGGTGGTACCAATTGCTACCGTGGTCAATATTGCTGATGCTATGCGCACTCTCAAAGACGCTGGTTATTGGACCATAGGCCTAGACGCCAATGCCAGTGATGACCTACACGTAGCACAGAAATTTGATAAGATCGCTTTGGTCCTTGGGGCAGAAGGTGAAGGAATGCGACGATTGACAATAAAAAACTGCGATTTATTAGTAAAAATACCCATGAATAAACGCGCCGAAAGTTTAAACGTCTCTGCGGCGACCGCAGTCGCTTTGTATGCCCTCGCTAAGGACAATATTTAGAAATTTAAAAAGCGTGCGCCCCAATTACTCTTGACAATCAGCTCATAATCGCTTACCATCCCAACTGTCTTGCTTGTCTCGCATGGGCTCAAGCAAGTGTTTTTGGGTGTGGCCGTTGCTTTTGCTTTCCCGCCAGCCCTATTTTCCTTTGTTGCAGATGGCATTTACTTAGTGCTGGCGTTGGCCAGCTTTGGTAAACTTAAAGCCATTTGTTTATCTGTAATCGAATCAATACAACGTAAATCAATGTCTAATGAACACAATATGAATGATGGTCCCAATCATAACCAAAACAATCAAGATGCTCCGCGCTCAAATAATGATGACTCCGGTCGGGGCCGTGACCGTGACTGGAAGCGCAGGAAATTTAAACGTCACGAGGAAGGGGGGCGCAACCCTCGTTACAATCGAGACTTTAACTCCTCATCTAATCACAGAGGTGGCAATGGAGAAAAAGCCGACAACTATGATGAAGCAGAGCTGACTTATAACGAGCAAAACATGGATGAGAGCATGGTGTTCATGTTTAAAGATCTTAAAAAGAAAAGCCCTGATGAATTACTTGAGTTAGCTGAATCTTTGGAAGTGGAAAGCCCTTTCAACCTTGGCCGTCACGACCTCATCTTTATGGTCTTGAAGAAACTAGCCGAACGCGGCGGTATTATGATCGGCGAAGGCGTGCTAGAGATTATGTCTAACGGCTACGGGTTCCTGCGCTCACAAGATGCAAACTATGTTCCCAATGCTGATGATATATATGTGATGCCTGCGCACATAAAACGCTACGGCTTGCGTAGCGGAGATAATGTTTCCGGACCGGTGCGCGCGCCTAAAAAAGGAGAGAATTACTTTACTCTCGTAAAAGTGCAAAACATTAATGGCGTCACCCCTGATGAAATCAGGCATCGCCCACATTTCGATGATCTCACCCCGCTTTTCCCAGCAGAAAGACTTAAGCTGGAAATGGACAATCCGATTAGCAAGGATTTAAGCGCCCGAGTTATCGACATAGTTTCTCCTCAAGGCAAAGGACAGAGAACACTAATAGTTGCTCCTCCCCGAACTGGCAAAACCGTATTAATGCAAAGTATCGCACATTCTATAACCACCAACCACCCCGAAGTAACTCTAATAGTACTGCTAATTGATGAGCGCCCGGAAGAGGTAACTGATATGGCTCGCTCAGTTAAAGGTGAAGTGATCAGTTCTACGTTTGACGAACCTTCAACACGTCACGTACAGGTTACGGAAATGGTTATTGAAAAGGCTAAGCGTTTAGTTGAGCAGAAGAAAGATGTCGTTATCTTACTAGATTCGCTAACCAGGCTGGCTAGAGCCTATAACAACGTAGTTCCATCCTCAGGGAAAGTACTAAGCGGTGGCGTTGATTCCAATGCCTTACAGCGCCCAAAAAGAGTGTTCGGCGCTGCACGTAACATCGAAGAAGGTGGCTCTCTAACCATTATTGCTACTGCTCTTATTGAAACTGGCTCAAGAATGGAAGAGGTAATCTTTGAAGAATTCAAAGGAACTGGTAACTCAGAAATTGTTCTAGATCGCCGTGTCGCCGATAAGAGGACTTATCCTGCTATTGACATAGCCAAATCCGGCACTAGGAAAGAAGATCTGCTTATGGATAAAGCTACACTCAGCAAGATGTGGGTGTTGCGACGGATATTAAGCCCTTTAGGCACCGTTGACGCCATAGAGTTTCTGATCGATAAACTCCGCTCTTCCAAATCTAACGAAGACTTCTTCAAACAGATGCATAATGAGGGCGGCAACCATAGTAACAGTAACAATTAAATTAAGCACATGTATCCGCGCTTTAGCTTTACATATCAGGAGTATGAAAAAGGCAGAATTGGAGTATTGATGACCCCGCATGGGATCATCAATACTCCTGCTTTCATTTTTTGTGGCACTAAGGCTTCTATAAAAAGCCTGACCCCAGAACAGGTAAAAGAGGCCAACACTCAAGTTATCCTAGCTAACACCTACCATCTTATGTTGCAGCCGGGCTCAGAGGTGGTCGCAAAGTTAGGGGGATTGCATCAGTTTATGCAGTGGGATGGCCCTATGCTAACCGATTCTGGAGGATTTCAGATCTTCAGCTTAGGCTATGGCGCAGTAGCGGATGAAATCAAGGGACGCAATCGCACTGCTGCACGCCCAGCAGGTAGATCATTCCGCAAGATCACCGAGGAAGGTGCGCTGTTTCGCTCTTATATCGATGGCAGCCGTCATCTGCTGACCCCAGAACGCTCTATTGAGATCCAAAGCGAACTTGGCGCAGACCTAGTAGTAGTGCTGGATGAATGTACGCCGTTTCACGTGGATAAGCGCTATACTGAACGTTCTATGCACTTGAGTCACCGCTGGGGGCTGCGCAGCCTCAAACGGTTTGAGCAGCTAAACGACGGCAGACAAGCGTTATACGGCATAGTACAAGGTGGAGTATATCCAGACTTGCGAGAGATATCTTGCGAGTTTGTGAGCCAACAGCCATTCTTCGGCAACGCTATAGGGGGCTCGCTCGGCGCCTCAAAAAGCCAGATGTATGAGGTTGTACAAATGGCCATGCAAAAGTTAGATCGCAGCAGACCAACCCATTTGCTTGGCATTGGTGGAATTGCCGATATATTCGCTGGCGTGGCCGAAGGAATTGACACATTTGACTGCGTGCATCCAACCAGAATTGCGCGCCACGGCGGTGCACTGGTGTCCCGTGAATTACGAGACACACCCGCACGCGAGCATTTAAACCTCAATAATGCTAGATATAAGCTTGATAATGAGCCCATAGATCAGAATTGCGGTTGCTACACTTGCCAAAATTTCAGCAGAGGATATTTACATCACCTATTAAAAGCTAAAGAAATTTTAGCTACTAGCCTGCTTACCATCCACAACGTCTTCTTCATGAATGAGCTAATGCAGCGCATTCGCGAGGCTATAGCACAAAACGCTTTAGATAAACTGGCAAAACGTTATTAGTTATCCTTATGCCCATAAAACCCATACAAATAGGCAGTCATAAGATAGAGCACCCTGTCATTCTTGCCCCCATGTCTGGGGTAACTGATAAGCCTTTCCGCGCTATAGCAAGAAAATACGGCGCACCATATTTAGTTACGGAAATGATCGCCAGTCGCGCGATGATTGTACAGTCTCGCCAGTCCATGCAGAAATGTCAATTTGATGACGAGGGCGGCCTAACTTCAGTGCAGCTTGCCGGATGCGAGCCCGAGGTGGTAGCAGAAGCGGCCAAGCTTAATGAAGATATGGGAGCGCCTATCATAGACCTAAACTTCGGCTGTCCTGCAAAAAAAGTGGTCAATGGCTATGCCGGCTCTGCTTTGATGCGAGATGAGTTGCTAGCCTCACAAATTATTAAAGCAGCAGTAAAAGCGGTTAAAGTGCCGGTTACTCTAAAGATGCGCACCGGCTGGGACGAGCAATCTCGCAATGCCCCAACCCTTGCTAAGATAGCTGAAGATGAGGGAATTACGATGCTTGTAGTCCATGGGCGCACTCGCTGCCAGTTTTACACAGGACATTCAGATTGGGACTTTGTGCGCAGAGTTAAGGAAAGTGTAAAAATCCCCGTAATCGTCAACGGAGACATATGTAGTTATGATGATGTAGACAAAGCTTTAAGGGCTTCAGGCGCAGATGGAGTAATGATAGGCCGTGGCGCTTATGGAAAGCCCTGGATGATAGGGCATGTGGCGCATTACCTTCGTACCGGCGAGCGTCTGCCCGACCCTGACAATATACAAAAGCTGGAAACCATGCTTGAGCATTATAATAAATTAGTAGAGTATTATGGGCCTCGCACAGGCGTTATGATGGGCAGAAAGCACTTGTCTTGGTACACAACTGGACTGACTAACTCTGCTCACTTGCGCAGTCAGCTTAACCAGATGACCGATCACAAAGCTGTTGAAGACGCAGTTAAAGATTTTTTCTCTACCCTTCAAGTGGCATAGATGACGTTTTTCATGAGCTGCTGCCGTTATCCTTGTATTTAGGTATAGCTTTTTCAAAAGCATTCATTATAATTTCCTAGGTATTGGTATTTTACAAAAAGCAATGGGTCCTCTTGTAAAATAAAGGATCTCGCCCTAAATGAGAATGCAGGATTTATAGAGGAGCACTCGCATGTACGAGCTATTTCTGAAAGCTGTGGATTTAGTGGAAAGTATAGGATATGTCGGCATATTCTTACTCACCTTCGTGGAGAGCACCTTTGTACCCATACCAGCAGAGGTTACTCTGGTTCCTGCAGGTTACCTGGTTTCAGAAGGCAAGATGGATTTTTGGATGGTCAGTATTAGCGCGGTATGTGGCACTATAGGCGGCTCCTTGCTTAATTACTCTATAGCCTACCATTTCGGGCGCCACTTATTCATAAATTATGGGCGCTACTTTTTCATGAACGAATATAAGCTCCAACTTATTGAGTTTTTCTTCGAACGCCATGGAGCTATCTCCACTTTCAGCGGCAGGCTGCTGCCAGGAATAAAACACGTTATTTCTTTTCCTGCTGGGCTAGCTAAGATGAACTTACGAGTGTTCATAGCCTATACTACCGCCGGCGGGGCCTTATATAACACCCTAATAGTTACCTTGGGCTATTACATAGGTGAAAACAAAGAGTTGATAAAAAAATACATGATGCAGGTCAACGTAGCTCTAGTTATAAGCATAATCTTGCTGTTGGGATTCTACATATGGAGACAAAGGCAAAATAGGCCTGAAGGTAAAGATTTATGAGTGTTAAAGCTCACTATGCTTGCAGCGCTTGCGGCGCATCCTATAAAAAATGGATAGGCAAGTGCGAGGACTGCGGTGAGTGGAATACCATAGTCCAAGAAATGATACAGATGAGCCCCGCAATCCCGCGCAGCAAACAACAATCCAACAGTAATAGCCAATCTATGGAAGTGCTATCACTTGATGCACCTTGCGATCAAGATAACGCCAGATTTCATACGCAAATTAGCGAGTTAGATCGGGTTTTTGGCGGCGGGATAGTTAAAGGATCAGCTACCTTGCTCGGGGGCGACCCCGGCATAGGCAAGTCTACCATCCTGCTACAAGCAGCGGCAAAGCTCGCAGCAAACGGCCTTAACTGCCTCTATATAAGCGCTGAAGAATCAACAGAGCAGGTGCGCATGCGCGCGCAACGCCTTAATATAGCGCATCGCGGGGTAAAGGTAGCCAGCGTGATAAACGTTGAAGATATTATCAGCAGCATAAACAGATCGAACGAATCTCACATACTAATCATCGATTCAATACAAACCGTGTACCATGGCGCCATACCCTCAGCCCCCGGCACAGTTAATCAGGTCCGCACCTGTGCATTCGAACTTATAAGATTGGCTAAAAACCTTGATATTGCATTAATCTTGGTTGGACATGTGACCAAAGATGGACAAATAGCCGGCCCTAAGGTACTCGAACACATGGTTGATACTGTCTTGTATTTTGAAGGGGACCGGGGCCACGATTACAGAATTATCAGGGCAGTGAAAAACCGTTACGGCGCTGCCAATGAAATAGGTGTGTTTGAGATGTCCCAGCAAGGGCTACATGAAGTACTAAACCCTTCAGCTCTATTCTTGCCAAAAACCAAAGCACGCAACAGTGGGTCATGCGTCTTTGCTGGCATAGAAGGCAGCAGGCCCTTGTTACTTGAAATTCAGGCTTTAGTGGCCCCGTCCTATTTGGCGACACCTCGAAGAGCAACAATAGGTTGGGACAGTAATAGGTTGGCAATGATGATCGCCGTATTAAACGCTCGGTATGGCTTAAATTTACTAGATAAAGAAGTATATCTTAATATAACTGGCGGCATTAAAGTCACCGAACCAGCAGCAGACTTAGCTGTAATGGCAGCTCTCATAGCCGCGAGCAAAAACATCCAAATCGATGAAAATACTGTATTACTAGGCGAGGTCGGTCTTTCTGGAGAAGTGCGGCCAGTAAGCCAGTTAGATGCTAGGTTGCAAGAAGCCCTAAAGCTAGGATTCACCCGCGCAATAATTCCCTATACTACTAATACAAGAAGTACTATAATCAAAACAGATATGGTGCAGCATATATCACAGCTGCAAGAAATAATATAAGGGGTGACCATATGGATGGGGGAAGTGAATTAGGGATGCTAGACATTATCGTGTTCGCGATAGTGGCGTTTAGCAGTATGTTTGGCATGTGGCGTGGCTTCATCGCTTCTGTCCTCTCTCTGCTGAGCTGGTTTTTGTCTATCTATCTTACCTACAAGTTATATCCCATAGCCCTAGGTCTTTTTGTGGGCAGTGGAAAAGCGACTCTCGCAATCACTGCATTCACCTACACGGGCCTCTTTATTGTTACATTAATAGCACTATCAATAGCAAATACCATTCTCATGACTATAACAGGGCCTTTAAGAGCGGGATTTATTGATAGTATATTAGGATTCATATTTGGCTTTCTAAAAAGCTCGGTTATTGTGTTCTGCCTATACACTGCATTAATAGCTGGCGCCAACATTATGGCGGGCAATAAAGTATTGCTTGATGATAATGGAGAAGACTTACCTAAGTGGCTCACAACTTCAAAAACCCACAGCATCATAGCTGCCTCTAAAATCTTTATGTTCTCTCATATGTCAACAGACATGAAAGTTGATTTACATGAGGCATATGTTGGCTTTACTAATAAAGGTGTTGAAGATAAGTTCATAGCGCATACTTTAGATGAGATCGTTAAGGCTCTGCCAGTGCAGGCCAGAACTGAATTAGAAATATATAAGGAAGGGAATTCCATGCGGCAATCGACTTCTACTCTACAGATCAACATTGCAAGCAGGGCACTAGAAGCATATGATAGAGCAGTGTCCACTGGGCTCATTCAACCAAATTCCGCGAATCAAACAGATATAACCAAACTCCGCAATATAGTGAGCGAACGCTCATCGGAAATTAAAGGCGGCTAGCCTGGTGTGGCGCGACAAGTAGAAATATATTTCACACGCATAAAAAAGTTGCTAGCATAACTCTTATATGGGTTATTTATCAGTTAGATATGGCACTTGATCACAGACAAGAAATAGATGCGATAAAAGTAATTATCGGAGAAGAGGGGGCGGTGATCGCCTTCTTCAGCGAAGACATGCTCCAAAATAAACTCTTTGTAAAGAGCGCCAATCCCGCAGATACCGAAGAGCTTGGTAAAATACTTGAGCAAAATAAAGACGCCGTAATAGAGGTATATTTAGATGTGCTTGACCAAAACTACTTGCAGAGGATGTTGCCAGGAGTAGATCGCTTTAGCATAAAGAGATTGGCCAATAAACGTCTTGAGAAAGAAACGCCCCTAGAACATCTAAAGTTTGCTTTGCAAGTAGATCGCGTTCCTTCGGGGCGGAAAGATTGGATTTATACCTTTATATCTGCAGCTTATGAGCCTCCAGTTTCATCCTGGATGGACTATCTCATGAATTATGACAACATCGTAATCGGCCTATATTTCCTGCCGGTCGAAGCAGCGAGTATTGTAAACGCAATTCATCATCATAAAGCTGGCAAGCACGATATTCACGCCGCTTCTGCCGGCCCGCTAGACAAACTAAAAAGTGCAATTGGCTCAATATTCTCAAGCATAATTGAGCCTTTGCGTCAAACGTTCAGCAAAGGGACTTCTTGGGATATCCTGATGCTTAACAATAAAACAGGAGGCGTACGCCAGGTAGCCTATCAAAACAATCGCGTTGTATTTACACGCCTGCTAAACAATATAGCGGACAGCAATCCTGATGTGGTGGCTGGCAATATTGAGCAAGAGCTTAATAATGCAATGGAATACCTACGCCGGCTCTCGTTGAAGCCAGAAAGCAGTGTAGCCGTCCATATTATATGCTCAGAAGATGTAAAGAGAAATATCAGAACTGAAAAAATCCCCTCAAAAAATGTGAACCTGTTCACTCCGTATGAACTAGTAGAGATGTTTAACCTGAAAGGGAATGTGTCTAAAGAGCAGGACAGATTTGCAGAGCCAGTAACTATAGCTCTTTTGCAACAAGATAAGCGCCGCCTAGCCAGGCTCCACACAAAAGCCATGCGCACGGCTTATTACATGTACTACGGGACGCAGGCGCTTGCCAAGCTTTCACTACTCGCTGTTCCGGTCGTTATATTATTTGCCGCCATCCTGCTCTGGTCTACTAGCGCTACTAAGAACAATACAGCAAAGCTACAGCAAAATGAAGCTGTGTTAGTAGCCGAGCTTGATAACTTAAAACAGCAGAAAATTACTGAAGAGGGCAAGTTCAGCAAAGATGCTAATGTGCCCCAACTAAAAGAAGTGGTTAAGGTTTATAAAGAACTATCCAGTAGTAGCCTGGATGTGGTTAATATGGTGATGGAAGTGGCTAATACTGACCGGCAAAATACCAGGGTGCGTAGCTTTGATTTTTCCTATAATTTCACCGGGCTGATATACGATCCTAATGCTGTAACACCTACCAACCCTATGGACACACATGCTAACAAAGAAGTTTCCTTGAAAGCAAAAATACTCTTTAGTAATAAGCAGGGTCAATATGAAGAGCTGTTGACGAAATACCAAACCTTCAAGACCACGCTTACTAAAAAATTTCCAGACTACAAGGTGCACATGGGTGATATCCCAAATACCTTCTCGCTTGATCAAATACCTGATGAAGTGCTGGTTGACCTCTCTATAGACAATATGAAAAATACTAAGTAGGAGAGATATGCAAGCTACATCTTATAACAGGTATATTATCAACAAATTGAGAAAGCCATTCTCCATACTTCTTACTGCTCTGGTTATATGGCTAATCGTATTTACTTATAGCTTTACGCTTAATGAGACTTTCAAACGCGCTAGCACCAGGGATGGCGAGCTTAATAAAGAATTAAAAGAATTGCAAGAGGACATCCAAAGGACTAAAGAAGCCTACAGAGTTTGGAGCAGTTCAAACCAAAATAAGCTTACCGCAAATGGTTTACAGATAGAGGAAGCGAAGAAAATATTGGATGACTTGAGTTATTCTTACGGGATAACCAATCTGGCAGTCAATGCATCCAGCCCAGTAGTGAGAAACGATTACAAAAATTCCCTCACTCAGCTTCAATACAGCGTTATTTCCATACAATGCAGCGCCTATACGGATGAGTCAATTTTCAACTTTGTAAACGCTCTAATAGCCGCTATGCCAGGCTCTTTACAAGTTAAGAGCATGAAGCTTTCCAATTCCATGTCGGTCACCCCAGAAGTGCTCAAAGGCATAGCTGAGGGCAACTTCAAGGACTTGGTTAAAGCTCAAATAGAGATCGTTTGGCAAGAAGTACAAGCAATTAAACCAGGAGGCTAGACGATGAAAAACGAACTTATAAGACTATGCGCGCTCGCTTCCCTTGCGGTTATTACGTGCATGCCAAGCATAACACTAGCCGCAGACACTGAGAATACCCCGTTAGTAATTCCGCCCCAAGATGTGATAACACCTCAGAGCAGTGTAAGCAATAATAACGCTACAATAGCGGGCCCTTCTAACCAAACCATCCCTGCCTCTACTGAAAGCAATGCTATGCCCAATGCAGAGCAGGCTATAGTTGGCAATAATGACCAGCAAAATGTTGCTCCGCGCTCTGTAGTATTTAAGGATGAAGAGTTACAGGCTGTAGCTGAAGCGGTAAGGCAATATGAAGCCAAGAAGGCAGGAGGTAAAAAAGGAGACAACAATGACTTAGGCAGTAACATATACCTCAGCTCTATAATTCAGAATGCCGATTCAAAATGGATAGCATGGGTTAACGGCAATAAGGTTAAGGGTCAGAAGATTAACAACAACTTGAGCCTAATAAATGTCAGCCAGAGTAAAGCTTTCTTCAAATGGGTAATAGTAGATATAGACACTTCCGCGCCAGGATGGAGAAGTAGGGCTAACCAGATTAGCGATAATCACTATATGATCAACGACCACCCTATAGAAGTGTCTATAGTGAATAACAACGTTGGCGTGGTGAATTTTGCGCTCCAAGTTAATCAAACATTTATCCCGCAACAGCTGATGGTAGTCGAAGGCAAGGTTTATAACGGCACACTTCCAAAAGCGGGCTAAGGTATCAGTTTATGAAAAGTAGTCTGATAGCACGGTTGCTGCGTATTACCGATAAGCAGATCAATGAATTATTGAGCAAGAGCAATAAGCTAAAGGGGCAAATCACTAACTTGCAAGGAGCCTTAAAAGGGTTATACGATGAGCAGCAGCGTGAGCAACGCTTCTTCGTAGAAACTGCTATGAACTCAGCCGTTGATAGCGGTGATAAGGCAGTTCACGGCACTACCATTTATAATGCCGCGCCATATATCAAGCACATGGAACATAGGCAAGAGCAAGTGAAGCTCAGCTTAAGCGAGTGCCAGAAGATTTTAGCTATGGTGCAAGCGCAGTTAATGGCCGAGTATCAGAAGCAGCAACAATATCAGAAGCTGCTGGAGCATCAGAAGGCGCAAGAGAAGCTGGAAGCTAACAAGCGTGAACAAGCTGAGATGGATGAGCAGGTGGCGGCCAAGCTGAAAGGTTAATTGGATCTTGGTAGTCTCTATCGTTCTTCATTTGCAAAAACCAGTATTTTATAGCACAATGAGAGGTGTATAGAAATTATTGGCGAGTATATGAGAACTCTGAAGGATTATAAAAAGCTTTATGTTGCGCGAGGCAATATGCTGGAACAGGATAATCTCAAAACCTTATGGAGAGAGATTTATTACGGGTTTGAGTGGTTTACTCCTCTAGCAGCTAAAATATGGAGCACATCCGAGGAGCGCTCTCGACCGAATGTTTTGCGTTATGTAGGGATATTTTTCTCTAACATCGATGAAGTTCTTGATATAGCTGTTTTAGAGCTAAAAGAGATGGCAAAAGACGGGGTGAGTAAAAATTCAAGGCTATCCATGCTAGATATAAATAACAAGCAGGACGTACCTGATGTTATAGTAAGTGATTTCATGGAAATTGGTCCAATTTTCTTCAGCCGCTGCCCCGCGCTGATCTTGATCTCCAAAATAGCGCAGGAACTGGAGAAAAAGGATGCCGAGAAAACCCCGCAGATAAAACAGCTGGAGAAAAGTTTGGGAGCACAGCGAGTCAGTAAAATTAAACTTTATGGGCAGATTAAAAACTCTATAGGAGAAAAATCTCAAGAAGGAGCCAGACAGATCCTTACCAAAGACAAAGTGGTTGAGACTTCTGAAGTTTCTGGGTGGCGCGGACCGGCGGTATTTAGGCGCAAAATAACAGAAAAGGCTGAGAAAAACGCTGCTCTTAACAAAGAGGTGCCGCAGACCAAAGACCAGAGCATGCGGACTAATATCAGAGCTGCCTCTGAGGTGGCTACAAAAGTAATGTTGGATGAGATAAACAAAATGGCCCGCGATCCTCATTTGCTCCCAGATCTCCCAAAGAGTATAGAAAAAGCTATATTGAGTGGTATGGATACTACCATTGATTCGCAGATGCTTATGTTTGCCGAGGGGTTGCAGCCAAAATCTGAGGAAGGCCCAAAAGGTGCACCAGTTGCCTCTTACTTGCAAACTTTGGAGATGCAAAGTTATTGCTTAGACTTGAATCCACAAAGAGAAGACGGTCGATTTTACGATAACACTATCAACGGTAAATTTTACCAAAAAGAATTCCAGCTAATGCGACAATTTTGCGTGGATATTGGTGGGAAACAACATGCTGATGTGGAAATGAAAGATAGCGGCAGGGGTACCTATTTACTTTTCATAAAGCAGTTTTTCCAAGCTCAGATAAAGACTCCGTTCCATATGACGCTGAGTACAGCAGCGCATGAGCTCAATGCCACCCGTGATGAAGCACTGCCGCGCCTCACTCCGCTATTATTAGATGTAATTCATCAAAAGTTAGATGATACAACTCTTTCACAACAAGATAGGCAGGTTCTGATACGCATGGCTGACTTTATCTTCGACTACCGAATCTTACTAGAAGAGACGCAGCTGGAAATGCTGCAACGGCTACATGATCATAAACTTGCTATGCTGCTAGTCAGTAGTGAAAATGGTAAAAGAGCTGGTTTCGCCTATAAATCCTATGCCCCGGTAGAAGAAGGCCACCCAAAGCTAGAAGAACTCCAGCAGATCATCAACAAAAGGAGGGCTTTGCTGGCAGTCCGTAAGGCGTATTGCTTATATGGTCAGCATGCGAGAAACGAGGAGTTGAAAAAATCTATACCGCTTGCTATTGCCTTCTTAGTTGGTGCACTGGCAATCGATGTTGGAGTTGCTGCTGGAACTTCATATATTACAGGAGAAATAGCGGGAGAAGCTGTATCTAAAGAAGCGATAGAAGCTATGCATGATATGCTAAACAATAATTTCGATACCTTCATTGCAGCTTGCAATAACGGTAATCCTATAACTATAGCGTTAGCAGTATGCGCTATAATAGGGGTTATTGGCCCAATTATTGCAGCATTTTTTGGTGCTGAACTATCTGGCCATTTTGGTGATAATAAGGAAGCTATTAAAGTATTCAGCAACTGCATAAAGCAGGAAATTCCTGATATTAATATCGTTGCAAAATAACTGTTTTTGCTGTTAATAACCATGTTGATAACTCTGTGAAATACTTTGTGCAAAACTTATATTGTTGTTTTTATCAACATAAGCAACATCAACCCAAACAAGTTATTAACAATAATAAATCAGCAACCTGAGGTCTGTTAATATGTTGATATCTTGCAGGCGTATAGTTATAATACATGGCTTATACCACTTGTTAGGCTCATAAAACTTAGATTATAACTATATTTCTGCTATATTAAAATCTAGTGTAAAATGTTGATAACCTGTTGATATCTGTGTGCAATACTAGTAATTAACATATCAACATCCCTATAGAAGAAGAGATAATAATATAAGTATTAATATTATGAATAAACCCCTGCTTGAAGTTATCAATAAGAAAAAAATAGATAGAGTACCTATATGGGTTATGCGCCAAGCTGGGCGCTATTTACCAGAATTTATGGAGATAAGAAGGGAAAATAAAGATTTTATCAAATTGTGTTTAACCCCTAATCTAGTTAAGGAAATTACCTTACAACCTCTAAAGAGATTTGACCTAGATGCAGCTATTTTGTTTTCAGATATCCTGATAGTCCCTCTTCTTATGGGACATAATGTCACCTTCTCCGATAAAGGACCGGAAGTTGGCCAGTATAACATGGCTTATGTAGAGCAGGAATATGGAGATGTGTTGGGCAAGATTAATGAGGCTATAAAGCAGATTAAATCTGAAATAGAAAATAACTATCCCAATACTGCTTTTATAGGTTTTGCCGGCTCTCCATGGACTATCGCTTGTTATATGATGGAAGGAAAGCTGAGTAGAGACTGCCACGTTATCAAGAGCATGATGTACTCGGATACAAAGAGCTTAGAGAAGCTAATTGACAGAATTATAGAGCGTACTATCGAATATTTAAAGATGCAAATTGATGCCGGGGTTGAGGTGGTCAAGCTATTTGACTCATGGGCAGGTGTATTGACCGAGGAGTATTTTTATAGGTTTGTAATAAAACCTACGAAAACTATTGTTGATAGTATAAGGGCCTATAATGGAGAGATTAAAATTATAGGATTTCCGAGAGGCGCTGGATTTCTTTATCAAGACTATGTTGATAATACTAAAGTTGATGTGGTGGCGCTGGATCAATATGTACCACTAAAGTGGGCTAAAAAGCACTTGAGTGGGGCAGTATTACAAGGGAATATGGATAATATATTGCTTGCAGCGTCTAAAAGGGGCGCAATTAGAGCGGCTGAAGAAATAATTGAAATAATGTCTGATCAAGGGTTTATTTTTAACTTAGGGCATGGAATAATACCAACTACCCCACCTGAGAATCTTGAAGTTGTTGTTAATGCTATCAGAAACAGATAGTTGGCGGGTTTGAATTGATATATGGAATATTAGATGTCTTCTACTGCTGCAAATACCGCTGTTGTTGAAACTGCTCAGAATGAGAATGCGCTTAAGCATGCTCCCAATAACTTAGAGGCAGAGCAGGCGCTAATTGGTGCTTTTATCGTAAATAACGAGAATATTCATAAAGTCTCAGATTTTCTTTATCCATCTCATTTTTATGCACCGTTGCATGCTAGGATATACGGTACCATCCTAAGGTTTATAGAAAAGGGGATGGTAGCTACCCCTATTACTCTGAAGCAGTACCTGGAAAATGAAGAGTCATTGAGTGAACAAGGAATAGGCGGTTTTGAGTATCTGGTAAGGCTGGTATCAAATAGCGCTACAGTAGTAAATATTGAGTCACTTGCACGTGAAATCCATAGCCACGCGGTACGCAGAAGGTTGATCGAGATAGGCGAAGATATAGTGAATGATGCTTATGAGAAATTGGTGGAAGTTGAGCCAATGCAGCAGGTAGAAAAAGCGGAGTCTAGACTATTTCAATTAGCATGCGAAGGAGAAACTAGAGATAATGTCATGACATTAAAACAGTCGGTAAATGAGGTATTACGGCGTATAGATGAGGCAAAACGCCACGGCACTGATATCGTGGGGGTGGACACCGGGTTTTTCAATATGAATGACCTGTTAGGTGGGGGTTTGCAGAAATCCGATCTGGTGATAATCGCGGCCAGACCTTCTATGGGAAAAACCTCGCTGGCTATTAATATGGCGGTGAATGCGGCAAGAAGTTTCTTCAATAAAACAGCACCTGGTGAGAACAAGTCAGTTGGCTTTTTCTCACTTGAGATGTCCTCTGAACAGATTGCCTCGCGTATTATTTCTCTGAGCACAGGAATAGAGAGCTCTAAAATCAGAACAGGTAAGGTCGGCCATGATGATTTCATCAAGATTTCTAATCACATGAGCGATATAAATTCATTGCCGTTTTATGTGGATGACACCCCAATGCTTTCAATCTCAGCGCTGAGGACTAAAGCACGGCGCCTTAGTAGGCAGAATAATCTGGGACTGATAATAGTGGACTATCTGCAGCTGATGCGGGGTTCAAGCCACTATGACTCTGGAGGGAGGGTGTTGGAAGTAGGCGAAATCACTAATGGCTTAAAAGCAATTGCCAAAGAGCTAGAGATCCCGGTAGTGGCCTTGTCCCAGCTTTCTCGTGCAGTGGAAAGCAGAGAGGATAAACGCCCACAACTGTCAGATTTGAGGGAAAGCGGTAATATCGAGCAAGATGCGGACGTGGTGATGTTTATATATCGTCCAGAATATTATCTAATGCGCAAAATTCCTTTAGGAGAAGAGCAATTCGTCGAATGGCAGCGGGAGATGGATGCGGTCAAGAACATTGCAGAAGTGATTATTGCCAAGCATCGTAATGGCCCAATTGGCACTGTACCCCTGTTTTTCAACAGCAATACCACAAGCTTCAATAACCTAGATAGTGTACATGAGGGGGGATAGGTGCCTATGCAGCCCATTATAGGGATCACTATTGATTACTCCCAAAAAGAGCTGTATTCCAAATACCCATGGTATGCGCTCAGGGTGGATTATGCTGATGCTATCTCAACACATGGAGGAGTGCCGTTGCTGCTACCGTATGATGTGGCGGCTATAGAGCAATACGCACAGATTATAGACGGCCTGTTAATTAGCGGCGGTGATTTTGATATCCACCCCAAGTATTACGGTCAAGATATTAACTCAGAGTATGTGGTCAACGTAATCGATAGTCGGACCCGTTTTGAAATAGCACTATTAGAGCGCGCGATAAGCATTAGTATGCCAGTGTTAGGGATATGCGGGGGGATGCAGCTGCTCAACGTCTATAGTGGGGGCTCTTTAATCCAGCATGTGCCAGACAAGGGAGGCACTGTGACGCACCAGCAACCGCACCCAAAATGCCAGCCCCATCACGATATAAAGGTCCAGGAAGATAGTTTGCTACATAGCATAGCGGCAGATGCCATATATAAGGTGAACAGCACTCACCATCAAGCTGTAGATAAATTAGGCAAGCATCTAAAGGTGTCAGCCATGGCTGAAGATGGAATTATAGAGGCCATAGAGCATGTTAGTCACCCATATTGCATAGGGGTACAGTGGCATCCAGAATATATGCGCAGCGAGCAAGATAGAAACTTGATGCATAGCTTTGTGCGGGCAAGCTGGTTATATAAGGGAAAGAAGAATGGATGATAACGGCATATATGGAGCGAAGTTGGAGCGCATCGCCAAAGTTATAGCTGCACGCGGAGTGTGCTCAAGAAGAGATGCCGAGAAGCTAGTGACCAGTGGTCAGGTATTAGTGGAGGGGGAGCCAATCAGGGAGTGCGGGGTGAAGATTAGCCCGGATGCTAGGATCCAAATAAATGGCAAAGATATAGCAAAAGCAAGCAACATAACCAGGTTATGGATGTTTAATAAGCCAAGAGGGTGCCTATGTACTAACAAGGACAGCAAAGGGCGGCCTACCGTGTTTGAACTGCTTCCAAAGAGTCTGCCTCGAGTTATCTCTATAGGGCGCCTAGATTTTAATACGGAAGGATTATTGCTGTTTACAAATAGCGGCACGCTGGCAAGGGCAATGGAGCTACCTTCTTCTAAGCTGCAGAGGATATATCTATGTCGAGGGGGCGGGCAACATAGACTGCAAGCGCAGGATATAAAGGCTTTGAAGGCTGGCATCACTGTTGATGGAATAAGATATGGCAGCATAAATGTTGAGGTAGTGAAAAATAAAGGCTTTAATAATTGGTATAGGGTAAGTCTAGCAGAAGGCAAAAATAGAGAGATAAGGAAGGTTTTTGACTATTTTGATATGAGTGTCAGCAGGCTGATCCGTACAGATTATGGGTCTTTGGCATTAGGCGATCTGCCCACGGCTAAAACAGAGGAAGTTAGCCAAGAGAAAGTTAGAGCGATAATGGCTGCATTGGGGTTGTAGGTGTATGAGAAAAATAAGGATAGTAGCGATTTGTGGGAGCTTGCGCCATGCTTCATATAACAAGAGATTGATGTATGCTCTTGGCGCAATGATGCAGGGCTCAGGGGCGGAGATGGTTTATCTTGATCTATTGGAATATCAACTACCTCTTTTCAATCAGGATATAATCAAAGAGTTCGGCGTGCCGCATGAATTATTGCAAATGCGAGATATTGTTGCTAAAGCAGACGGATTGCTCGTGGTGTCTCCCGAATACTGTGGCTCTATTACTGGAGTTCTGAAAAATGCTATAGATTGGCTTTCAATCTCACTGAGCAAAGAAGAGCGGATTTATAGTCTGTTTTCTGGGAAACCAATGGCGGCTGCTGTTGCGACCACCAGTAAGGTCGTGGGTGGTAGTAAAGGTGGAGAACATATACGAGGCATTGCTTCAACTATGGGCGCGATAATGATACCGCATATTATGGTACTGCATGATGCAGCACATGTAGATATAGAGTCTTTAGAGCATGTAAAAGTATTTGCTGCTGACATAGTGGCTTTTATGAAAGTTTTTTGTAAGCTTGGTGATAAGTAATAGAGAGATTATTATGGAGACAAAGAGAATAGCTATATACCCAGGGACATTTGACCCAATTACTTATGGGCATTCGGATGTGATAAAAAGAGCGGCTGCGCTTTTTGATCAGTTGATTATTGGGATAGTTAATAACAACAACACCAAAAAAATAGAGTTCTCCCTGGAAGAGCGGCTGTTTATGGCCAAAAGAGAAGTAGAAAGAGTGGGTAGTGCGAATGTTGAGGTGCAAGCTTTCGAAGGATTACTGGTCGATTTTGCAATTAAGAGCAATGCTAGGGCTATCATAAGGGGCTTGCGTGCCTTATCAGATTTTGAATACGAATTCAGGATGTCTTATATGAACTACAAACTGAATTCCGGGGTGGAGACGATATTTATGCCGGCAACAGAGCAAGGGCATTATATCTCTTCCAGTTTTGTAAAGCAGATAGCCAAGCTCGGTGGTGACGTTAGCGGGTTTGTTTCTCATGAAGTGGCGCAAATGTTAAGGAAGAAATATGCGAGTTAACTTCAATTGGCTTATGCTTGCGGCGATCATCACCAGCTATTTCTCGATATGTGAGGTGATGGCTAAGCCTCATGGCAAACCTGGCACAAAAGCGCCTTTAATAGCGGAAAATGATGATGAGGATAATGAGCGGGAAGCAATAAAAGAAATTAACAAAGTAGAGTACGGCAAGTCAACGGGTCTGCCAGTTCCACGATTTGTGGCGCTTAAATCCAGGGAGACAAACTGGCGTAACGGTCCTGGGCATCGCTACCCCATAAAGTGGGTATATAGCCAGAGGGGCTATCCAGTACAAGTAATAGCAGAGTTTGAAGGCTGGCGTAAGATTCGCGATGTGGATGGCGAAGATGGCTGGGTGCATGAAGCGCTGATTTCTGGGCAACGCAATGCGGTAGTAATCGCTAACCATGGTCAGGTGAACGCAGAGGCTAATTCGCAATTGATTATATATAGAAAGCCGGACGAAAGCTCTTATCCGATTGCCAAGCTAGAGTTTGGAGTTATAGTGAAATTAAAGAAATGCCAGGAAAAATGGTGTAAGGTAGAAGCAGCGGGCTATAACGGTTGGGCGCGTAGAGAAAATTTATGGGGGGTAATGCCGGATGAGATCATCAAATAATCAGATTTTCATCGCCTCAGATCACGCAGGCTTCGCAATGAAAAAAATACTTGCCCAGCATCTTATTGGGCTGGGAGCAGAAGTGATTGACCTAGGTACACAGACAGAAGAATCTGTAGATTATCCAGATTATGCGGTGAAACTAGCTCGTACTATGGAGCCTATTCCAAGCGCTAGGGGAATATTGGTATGCGGCACAGGTATTGGCATGAGCATCACTGCCAATCGCCATATGCACATACGTGCAGCATTGTGCAATAGCTTAGAGTATGCGAGATTGGCGAGAGAGCACAATGATGCCAATGTATTGGTATTAGGCGCTAGATTTATATCGGAAAAATTAGCACGAGAGATTGTAGACACGTTTTTGCAAACCCCTTTTGCAGCTGGGAGACATAGCATTAGAGTGGAGAAATTGTCTAGGGCGTAAGGGCGTGATGAAGGCCGATGGGTTTGAGCGTGGATTATGGTGGGAAGCGAGAATTGTACGCACGATTATTGAAAGTTCTTCAAGTGCCGCTTTCATTGTTTGCAGGAGTAGTGTATGAATTGCATCGTAGAAATTTTTACTAGATAAACAAACTGCCATGCCGACTATAATCGAAACTGATCGACTTTTATTGCGTACCTGGAAAAAAGAGGATGCCGATAGCTACTGGCGTATAAACCAAGATACTAAAGTTCTAGAGTTTCTTATGGGGCCGCTTACCATGGAGCAGGTTCGAGAGTTTATGACTCAGTGTAATGCGGGTATAGCAGAGCATAAATTTGGGCTTTTTGCGGTTGAGGTCAAAGAGAGCGGTGAGATGATAGGGTTCATTGGCTTGAATATTCCAAGGTTTGAGGCGCACTTTACGCCAGCTGTAGAGATAGGCTGGCGCTTAGCCTCAGATAGCTGGGGTAAAGGGTATGCAACAGAAGGGGCAAAAGCTTGCTTGGAATATGGCTTCAATGTTGTAGCTCTGAAAGAAATAGTCTCTTTCACTGTCCCAAGTAATACGCGTTCGCGCAGGGTTATGGAGAAAATAGGTATGAGGCAAGATCTAGCTGGCGATTTTGCCCATCCGAACTTGCCGCTGGACCACCCACTATCTAGGCATATTTTATATATAATTAAAAATAACGACAATTAAGCGCTGTTTTTTAACCCTTTACTGGTAAAGCTTGACAAAGCAGTGGTGCTCTGATACACTGACGGCAGTGCTTTAACTCTATTTGGGGAAAATAAAATGAACACTAATTACGAACAACAAATGATTGATCAGTTTCCAATAGTTGACATGCCATACGGTTGGCATGACTATATTTGCCCTACATGGGATTATTATTCGCTTCTTAGCAACGCTGTTAGCAGCAATGATGTTGCGCTAGTTGCTGGGATCTTAAATAGCACAACTATTCAGAATTATTTTGATCTTAATGACATGGCCCGGTATTACGCTCCGTATGGCTCAGAAGTAGAAGACTATCTGCTCCATAACGGCGCGGATGTTAACTTCCTAGCTATTTCTAGTCTATTCGACGATAACCTTCATAATCTAAATCATTACCTAGATAAAGGAGCCGATGCGAGCAAAGTGTTAGAAATCGCGCTTGACTCATATTCCGATGGATTTGGTAGAATTCATATCCATATTCCACAAGAGCTTGCTGAAAGTCATTACTTCAACGGTATGTACGAGAATCCATGGCAGCCAAATGACTTTTGGACAAAAACAGAAGGATACGGTTTTGATTACGAAGCATATAACAACTATAGCAGCACTGTGACAGATATCATACAGCCATACATTGATACAGCGAACCAACAAGCAACTGTAGAAAACATTTCTATGATTCCAGAAGTTGCTATATGTGAAGTGGTCTTGGCCTAAGAGATAAAAGCCTATTTATAGGCTTTTGCTACCTCATAGCGCCAAAGCTTGAGTAGACTGGACCAAATACAGATATCGTGATCCACAGCAGCAATAAGCCCATAAATATGGTAAGTGCTGGCTGCAGTATGCCAATAAAGCTATCTATAGATTCGTTGATCTCCGCATCATAGAATTCATTAACATGTTTTAAAGAGCTGTCCACAGCGCCGCTTTCCTCGCCTACCTCAAACATCCTAATCACTATACTAGGGAACTGTTTTGAATTTTTCAGCGCAGACGTCAACTTAGCTCCCGAGCCAACTGCTGCCGCTACAGAGTCTATGTGTTCGCGGATAACGGTGTTCCCGACTACATTACCTGCTGTATAAAGACAATCCAATACTCCCATGCCACTCTTATAAGTTACCCCAAAGAACCTACAAAATCTGGCCATTTCCACTTTCATCAGAAGTGGACCAAGCCATGGTGTTCTTAACTTCAATAAATCTATCTTTTTACGCAACTCTGGGAAATAGGCGCAACCTACTTGCAACCCTATATAGGTAATGATGGGCACGCTTATCACTAAATACCAGTAATTTAGGATGAAGTTGGAAAAGGCCATAAGCGCTAACGTATAGAACGGCAAGGATATATTTTGCGCCACCAGAAACACCGTAAGCTTAGGCACCACGTAGGTCATCATAACTAAAGTTACTGCAATCATAAGCAGGAATAGGAAGATTGGATAATAAGTTGCACCTTTAATTTTATTGCGCAAAGCAAGCACCCATCTCAGGTGCGTTTCCAGGTGTTCGAAAGCATCGGCAAAACTACCAGTCTTCTCACTTGCTTCTACCAAACTAATAAAAAGGTTGTCGAATACGTTAGGATGTTCGGCCATAGCAGTGGATAGAGATTTGCCATTTTTCAAGCCCTCATGTATGTCCATCATAACGGTACGCACTATGGGGGAATCGCTGTTGTCGCGCAAGTCGGCAATTGAGTCCAAAATAGACACTCCTGCCTTATCCAATTGATGTATATGTACGCATATCAAAATAAGCTCTTTAAGGCTGACCTTATTCCACGGTGACCACACGTTAGCCTTCTGTTGTTGGCAGCTTAGAATTTCTAGTCCTGCTTCACGCAGTCTGCTAGCAAGTTCATCCTCTCCCCGCGCACTACTTTTACCGCCAACGATGTTACCTTCTGCATCCATCGCTTTGTATATGTATATAGCCATCTTCCCCTCAAGACAAAATTAGTGCAAATTATGAGTTAGGTTTACTGTATTGATTAACTCCTCAACATCGGTAGTTCCCGCAAGCGCCTTTTGTATTCCATCACTTGCCATACTAATGAACCCATTATTTTCAGCATAACGCATTATCTCTTTATGGGAAGCCTCATGTGCTATCATGTCATCGATTTCTCGATCGATCGCCAGAACTTCGTGTATTGCTATGCGCCCCTTATAACCAGAGTGATAACAATGTTCACAACCAATATGCCGCCATAACTTAGGTGGCGTCTTTGTATTAAGGCCTAAAATCTGGCAGTCCTCAGCAGAGGCGGTATATTCCTCTTTGCAATAAGAGCAGAGCCGCCTGGCTAAGCGCTGTGCAATAGAACAGATTATTGAGCCAGAAAGTAGAGCAGGGCGTATACCTAAATCTACAAGCCTAGGTATAATGCCCAAGGCATCATTGGTGTGTAGTGTGGTAAACACCAAATGCCCAGTCATAGCTGCTCGTATAGTCATGGTCGCGGTATCCGGGTCACGTACTTCGCCTACGAATATTATATCCGGGTCTTGGCGAAGCATAGACCTAACTCCATTGGCGAAACTCATTGAAGTGCCATCTTTTACACCGCTTTGTCTAATAAGCGGTAGTTGGTACTCTACGGGATCTTCTAGGGTCATGATATTTACGTCTGTCTTATTGAGATAGTTGAGCACCGAATATAAGGTAGTAGTCTTGCCACAACCAGTTGGGCCGGTTAGAATCACAATGCCTTCCGGACGCTTCAGTAGCCTAAGGAGCTGCTTCTTGTTATGATCACTCAAGCCTAACTCATCGATGCTCATAAGAGAGCGGCTTTTATCTAAAATTCTGGCCACAATATTTTCCCCATATACCGTGGGCTGGCTAGATACTCTAAAGTCTACAGACCTGCCAAGCACATTATATCCAATCCGCCCATCTTGCGGGTTTCTGGTTTCAGCTATATTCATGCCAGCAACGATCTTGATCCGTACCGCAATTGCTGGCCAATAGTCTTTGTGGAAAGTAAGCATAGGTTGGAGGATTCCGTCTATTCTATACCGTAAGCGGACAAAGTTTTGCTCTGGTTCAAAGTGTATATCCGAAACCCCCCGTTTTATTGCATCAGAGAATATAGCATCCACCAAACGTACGGTAGGGTTAACATACCCGCTTTCTTCACCGGAGATAGTTTTATTATTGGCGTGCTCTTCCTCTATCTCTCTTAATATCCCGGTTATGCTCATCTCATATTCGAAATACCTGTCTATAGTCTCAGCAATCACCCCTTCGTTAGCAAATTGCGGTGTGACCACGATTTGTTTATTGAAATATTTCTTTATCTGATCAAAAGCCACTATGTTGTATACATCAGGGGTAGCCACCGTTAAGTCATGCCCATCAAAAGCGATCGGTATTATCTTATGCTGCTGAGCCACGTTTTTAGGGATGCGCCGCACCAATGCAACGTCCAAAGATGATGCGTTGATGTCGAAGGTTCGAATGCCTGAGGCTTCTGACAATACTTCAGCCAAAGCTGTATGGGTGATGAAGCCTAACTCTACCAATATTTCCCCGATAGTTGCAGTGTTGCTAGATTTGCTCAACTCTTTCTGAGCCACGGCTATTTGGTCTCTAGATATTAAACCTTTGCTAAGCAGCAGATCATCAACCCTCTGGAAGTTGCTATGCTCATATTTTTTTTGCATGTGGTTAAGTTTGCCAACTGCTTCGTGTTTTGCACCATTAAGTGCTGCGCCCAAGATATCAGCGCCACTGGTGCCCATTGTTTCAGCGCTTTTAGATGGTGTAAGTAACTCCGTTTCAGTATTGGAACTTTGGCTGGGGGTAGCAAAATCCTCTGATAGCGACTCAAAGCTCATATTATCTTCTCAATATTCTCTTAATATATTAAGTATCTCACGAGCAAGATAAAATTTCAAGTTTTTGATTATGATAGCGAATTAACTCGCTTCTTGTATGCGCATGCCAAGTCTATTAAATAGACGCACATCTTCTTGGGGCTGAGGATTGGGAGCTGTTAGGAGCTTTTCACCGAAAAATATAGAGTTTGCCCCGGCTAAGAAACACAAAGATTGCAGCTCTTCCCCCATATTTTCCCGTCCCGCCGAAAGCCTTATATAGGATTTGGGCATCAGAATGCGCGTAAGCGCTATAGTGCGCACGAAATCTAGCGGATCTATCTCTGCAGCATTCGCAAGGGGCGTTCCGGGTATTCGAATAAGCTTGTTAATAGGAACCGATTCTGGTGGGCTAGGCAAGGAAACAAGGACTAACAACATTCTTATTCTGTCATCATTGGATTCCCCCATGCCTAGGATCCCCCCACAGCATGTTTTGATGCCTGCATTCCTCACATGCTCAAGGGTTTCTAGGCGCTCCGCAAAGGTACGGGTGCTTATTATTTCGGGATAATATTCTTCAGAAGTGTCTATGTTATGATTGTAAAAATCGAGGCCGGCGTCTTTCAATTTTAGTGCTTGCGAGTCAGTTAGTAATCCTAGAGTGGCGCAAGTCTCAAGACCTTGGGCCTTGACCGCTCTAATCATGTCGCAGACGGGTTCTAAATCTCTATCTGCAGGGCCTCGCCAGGCGGCGCCCATGCAAAATCGAGTGCTGCCAAGCGTTTTAGCATTTGTGGCCGCAGCTATTACTTCCTCAAGCGGCATTAAAGGCTCTCTTTTTAAACCAGTATTATAATGTGCAGACTGTGGGCAATATGCGCAGTTCTCAGGGCAGCCCCCTGTTTTTATATTTAAAAGTGTGCTAACTTGCACGACAGTGGGATCAAAGTGCTCCCTATGCTTGCTTTGTGCCCTATAAATCAACTCTACGAAAGGCAGATCAAATATGAAGCGTGCTTTCTCAAAAGTCCACTGTTCAGCAGTTATATTGTGCATTCTATGAAAGCGAATATGTTATACCAGCCTTATAAAGAATATTTGGCTGCTACGCAAGAAAAAGAGCAGTGGCGATGCTTACAAATTAGAGAGTCTGGAGATTACCTAGATTTTTCCAATAACGATTATTTAACTTTGAACAGTAACTCCAGCGTTATGAAGGCAGCTAACAATGCGATGCAAGAGTTTGGCTTAGGCAGTACAGGTTCTCGGCTTCTTTCTGGCAACTATGATTTGTTTTCCCAACTTGAATCACAGATAGCAAAGAGTCACAATACGGAAAGCGCGTTGGTATTAAACTCGGGATACCAAGCAAATCTTGCCGTTGTGGCTGCTCTTTTAAACAAACAAATAATAAAACAACAGGCAATTGCGTTCTGTGATAAAGGAGTTCATGCGAGTATATATCAGGGCATTAAACTTTCTGGCGCGCATCTAGTTAGGTATCAGCATAACGACCTGACTGATTTACAGGAATTACTTGCATTGTACGCAAATGATCCACGGCCTAAGTTTATACTCACTGAATCATTGCACGGCATGGAAGGAGATGCTGTTGATCTATCTAGACTTATTAGCTTAGTAGAAAAATACAATGCCTTCTTATATTTGGACGAAGCCCACGCAATAGGGATTCTTGGACCTTCTGGTTATGGCCTATCTAGTGGGTTAAACATGCGGCACATTCCTCATATGATAATGGGTACTTTTAGTAAGGCACTTGGTGTATTTGGGGCATATGTAGCTGGTTCGTCTGTGCTAAAGGACTATTTACTCAACAAATGCGCTGGGTTCATATACTCTACTGCTTTACCTCCAATGGTTATAGGTGCGGCACTGCGAGCCTGGACAATAGTGGGCGACCTTCAATCTGAAAGAATCAAGCTGCTTAGTATGGCAAATATCTTAAGAACAAAACTAAAAGAGCTTGGATTTAACACCGGCGCTTCCAATGCGCATATATTCCCTATTATACTAGGCGGCGAACAGAAGGCGATGCATGCTAAAGAATTGTTAGCACATCGTAAAATACTGGTGTCCACTATAAGACCACCTACAGTGCCGCCCGCAAGTTCACGTATTAGGATTGCTTTAACTTTAAAGCACACCGAAAAAGATATAGAGAGATTGTTATTAAGCATGAAAGGACTGCGCCAAGAATTGGAGTAAAAATGAAACTAACTATGCATGATAAGATATCTGATTTTTTACCTAGCTTCGCTCAAGGTGCCCAAACATATGAGCAAGTAGCGTGGGTGCAAAAGGCGGCGGCAAAAACATTAGTTGATAGCTTGATTAAGCAATATCCAGTTTTTTATCCTAATCGCATCCTTGATGTTGGGTCAGGTACAGGTTATGTGGTTGAAAACCTTCTGCCCTTTTTTCCTAATAGCACATATATTCTCAATGACATAGAGCCTAAAATGCTAAATAATGCTGTTAAGAAATTACAGCACTTTTCTAATATTTCCTATCAAATTGGCGACGCAGAAAAGTGTAAGTTTATGCCCAATGAATTAACGATTTCTAACATGGCGTTCCAATGGTTTGAAGACCTGCCGATCACGATAAATAGACTTTCCTCTAATAGTGAAATATTAGCATTCTCAATTTTATTGGATGGAACCTTTTCAGAATGGTGGGAATTGTGCGACTTTTATGGGGCACAGTTTCTCCGACCTAGCTACTACAAATATGAAGAATTAGCGCAAGTGTGTGCAAACATTAATCCACGGGATCTATGGTTATTGCGTAAGGAGGTAGAGCTTGATATGGATTCGCCCCTTGCTTTCATCAGATATGTGAAGCAATTGGGGGCAAACCTTAGTAATTCGGTGCATTGCCCTAAATTATTATCAATGTTGAGGCAAGAGAGGGGCAGGCTCCTCACCAAATATCAGCTCTGCTTCGTAATTCTACGGAAATAGTTATGATACATGAAAGCCATAATAGAATATTCATAGCAGGTACCGACACTGAAGTTGGAAAAACCTTTGTTTCGGCTTGGCTATGCAATCAATTAAAGGCTGAGTATTGGAAACCTATACAAACAGGTTCTATCAATGGTACAGATAGTGAGCTTATACGTGAAGTTGGAGGCATAAATACTCACAGGGAGTCTTATTGTTATAAAGCTCCGGTATCACCACATCTGGCAGCACAAATAGAGAATGAAGAAATATCTCTCGAAAGTATCTTAGTGCCTAGCAATAAATGCTTAATAACCGAAGGTGCCGGCGGCGTTTTAACACCTATAAATAGTAAATACCTTATGATAGATCTTATTAAGCAGCTCAGCATGCCAGTAATTTTAGTGGCTCGCACTACGCTGGGCACCATAAATCATACGCTACTAAGCTTAGAAGCCTTTCGGGCACGCAATGTTAAGGTTCTAGGTATTATTATGAATGGTACGGCTAACGCTGATAACCGCAGTGCGATAGAACATTATGGTCGCATAAAAGTTTTAGCAGAAATGCCAATGATTGGAAGTTTAACTGCTCCACGGCTGCAGCGATTAGAACTCCCTATATTATTAAAACAAACAGTTGAGAACTTACATGACTGTTAAGAATTTAGCCGAAAGAGATAAAGCCATTATATGGCATCCTTTTACTCAAGAAAAAGTAGCTGCACTACCTATACCCATAGTGCGTGGGCAAGGCTTACGCCTTTACGATGAGAATGATAAAGAATATTGGGATATGGTATCCAGTTGGTGGGTTAACCTGCATGGTCACTCACATCCGCATATAGCAAGAGCGATATATGAACAAGCCCAGAAGCTAGAGCAAGTAATGTTTGCAGGGTTTACGCATGAGCCTGCGGTTATGTTGTGCGAAAACTTACGGCTTGAGCTAGCCCCATCATTGAGGCGGTTCTTCTTTGCAGATAATGGTTCTACCGCTGTAGAAGCTGCTTTAAAAATGGCATATCAATATTGGTATAATCAAGGTGAGTACCAACGTACTATGTTCCTTAGTTTTGAAGGGGGATATCATGGGGATACAGTGGGTGCTATGAGTCTTGGTCGTACTTCTGGCTTTTATAAGCCATTTGAAAACTTGCTGTTTGAAATAATTGCAGCGCCATTCGCGGCCACATGGGAAGGGGATGCCGGCTGTGAAACCCGGGAAGAAGTATATCTTCAGCACCTAAACGCTATACTAAACGATACACATCATAAAATTGCAGCGTTTATTATAGAGCCATTGGTGCAGGGAGCAGGAGGCATGCGCATGTGTAGGCCTGAGTTCCTAAAACAAGTGATGCATATAGTTAGATCGTATGGGATTTTGGTTATTTTTGATGAAGTAATGACAGGATTTGGACGCACTGGCACTATGTTTGCTTATCAACAGGTGTCTGAGCCTGATTTTCTTTGCTTATCTAAGGGGTTATCAGGTGGCTTTTTACCATTAGCCCTAACCATAACCACAGAGCAAATCTATAACTCTTTCCTTGGAGACTTTAGTCGAGCATTCGCACACGGACATTCTTATAGTGCTAACCCGTTAGGGTGTGCTGCCGCCATTGCTTCTCTGGAATTATTGAGTGATTTAAAAACAAAAACTTCTATTAGTCAAATTAACGATGCTCATATTCAATGTTTATTTGCTCTGTCTGCTGAAAAATCATATATTCATAAGCCTAGAGTATGCGGAACTATCGCAGCCTTCGATTTTGCAGAACCTGCAATTGGCTATGATTACCAAAACGGGCAAATTTTAAAAAAAGCATTTTTAGATAATGGTCTGATCATAAGGCCTTTGGGAAATACCATTTACCTATTACCGCCATATTGCGTTACTACAGAAGAGTTAAGGGTGGTATATAACAAAATGGATATAATACTTCAATCCATCCTTAAAGGGACTTAAAGCATCAAGTATTTTTAATATTTTATGACATAAAATATTTCGACAATTCGTATTAGTATAAGAAAATGCTGCGTTTTTCCATTAACTGCTTGACATATAAGGCATGGACGTATACCATTCCCCCCGAGACACGAAGATAGGCCTATTATAGCAGCTTTTCGAGACAACGGTCTGCTTCGTAGAGTGGCAAAAAGCCTTCTGGAAGGCAGGGGGAGCGCCCTGGTTCGCTCCCCATACTCTTATCATAATAGCAATTGTTTTCTCCTTGGAGCGAGTATCTCTGCGTAGATCTTTGGCATTGATACAAAGTTTACGTGCTATATACTAGAGAGCGTAGTTAAAAGATAACTACAAAGAATAAATAGAAATTACCGCCTCAGGCTGCAGGGGGAATATACACATGGCAAAACTTACTGAGCTAATATGGCTTTATACAACAATTACTGATGTGGAGAGTGCTAAAGATCTAGCTAAGAAGCTGATAGAAGCAGAGGTTGTGGAATGTGTGAATATAATTCCACAAGTTTTCTCTATATATCGCTGGGAAGATAAGGTACACGAAGAAGGTGAAGCAGCTATTTGTATAAAGCTGAAGCCAGAAATGTTAGTAAAAGCTAAAGAGTTGCTAGTCAAGTATCACCCATACCAAGATATATTTGTGGGTGAGGCGGTACCTAAAGCATTAATCGGGGATTAATTTCATGAAAACCATGCGCATGTCTATACCATCTTGGTTTCCACACAAGCAAATAGGAAAAGTGGTGCGTTATTTGGGAGGCAATGAAACTACGAGGATTGTGGGTGGCACGGTTAGAGACATTTTGCTTGACCGTGAGGGCGTAGATGTCGATCTAGCGACTTCGCTTGCTCCCACAGAAGTACAGCGATTGCTTGCGGCACGCAGCATAAAGACTATCCCTACTGGAATAGAGCACGGCACTATTAGTGCGATCTATCAACCAGGACAGATATGCGAGATTACTACTTTGCGCAAGGATATAGATTGTTATGGCCGCTGGGCATCTATTGAATTTACTGATAGATGGGATGAAGATGCTGCAAGACGAGATTTCACCATAAACGCAATGTTCATGGATCTAGACGGCAACATATACGACTATTACGATGGCTTGAACGACATCAGCCGCAATGTTGTGCGCTTCGTGGGAAATCCTGTTAGGCGCATTGAGGAAGATGCTCTGCGTATATTGCGCTATTTCCGCATGCTGGCAAATATGGGGCTTGAGTGTATTGACCAACCTAGTATGGGTGCAGCAATTACATTGGCCGGTAATATTGCCACCCTTTCTCGGGAACGGGTAAGACAAGAAATGTGTAAGCTATTAGTGGCGCCTCATGCGTGCAAAGTGTTGCAGATTATGCTGGATGGAGGAGTTGGATCGTATATAGGCATGACTGATATTCGCCCTACAGATATAGCAGATATCCAGTTTGGTTTGGATTATCTCGCAAATTTGGCAGCCACTATGCTAACTACTGCTGCGCCAGAAGCAGCCGTAGAGGTAATCTCTGCTAATTGGCGGCTTAGCAATAAAGAGATTAAAGTGCTAACGCAGCTTTGCGATAGGACGAGCGCTAAGAAATATCCACTGCAGCACCTACACCAACCGGTTAATATACATAAGCGCCAAATATTTGCTTCCGGTTTGTCGTTTTACCTGCATTATATAAAGCTGCTTGCAACTAGCGAGAAGATTCCGCTAGCTAAAATAGAGGAACTGGAGAAAATGGCTGTTAGCTACCAACCAGTTGCTCTACCTATCAACGGCCACGATCTTATTGCCGTTGGTATCGCCAAAGAAGGAATAGGCAGAGCGTTGAAGGTTGCGAAAAAGATATGGATGGCTCACGATTTCTGTATCAGCAAGCAGGACTTGATGCGGATTATATTAGACAAGATCTTAGACTAAATTCCTGCGAACACCACCAGGCTTGATATTAACACCGTCCATAACAATGATATGGGCAAAAACACCTTCCAGCCCAAGCGCATCAACTGATCGTAGCGGTAACGCGGTAGCGCAGCTCTCACCCATATGAAGACAAACAAGCAGAAACAAATTTTCAAAACAAACCAAATAAAGCCAGGTACAAATGCCAGCCAGCTTATATTAAATGGAGGCAGCCAGCCACCCATGAATAATATAACGGTCATGGCGCTCATGAGAATCATGTTAGCATATTCGCCAAGGAAAAATAGAGCGAAGCCTATGGAGGAATATTCCACATTATAGCCTGCCACTAGTTCAGCTTCCGCTTCCGGCAAATCAAATGGATGTCGGTTGGTTTCGGCGAGAATTGAGATAAAGAAGATCACCATCATCGGTAATAATAACAGCTCCACATAAAAAGGCATATGCGCATGTGCCCGAACTATGTCGCTCAGGTTTAAAGATTTGGTCACCAGCAAAGCCGATATTATGATCAAACCGATCGAAATTTCGTAAGACACCATTTGAGCAGCAGAGCGGATAGCCCCTAGAAATGGGTATTTGGAGTTGCTCGCCCAGCCGGCAATTATAATACCGTATACTCCAAGTGAGGAGATCGCCAGCAAGTAAAGGATGCCAACATTAATATCTGCGATCACTACTCCATCATCTATAGGAATAACTGCCCAACCAATCATAGCCAAGATGAAGGTTATCATTGGAGCGATGATAAAAAGTACACCGTCAGCTCTACTAGGTATTACTGGCTCTTTTAGCAATAGCTTCACCGCATCTGCAATTGGTTGCAACAACCCGGCTGGGCCCACTACATTGGGGCCGCGTCGCAACTGCATTGCAGCTAGTATTTTGCGCTCCGCCCATGTCAAATAGGCAACGCACAATATTAGCGGCACCAGCACCGCTAGCACTTTCACCACGATAGTAAGAACTAAACTCAACGCTTCCATTTTTTCCTTTTCAATAGTTTTACTAAGTTACTCCCCCGCCAGAACCAACGTCCTATCCAAAATCTACACGGCTAGGGCAAATAGTGCAACTTTTGTTTGTGGTAGTTCAGCAAGCTCTATGCTTTACGGCGTTAAGGTTGGTTCACACTTATGCGTGTTTTTAATGATTGGCGAACAGTTTCCTATAGTAAATAGCTTCGGATAATCAGCACGAAAAGTGGCACTGAAAACCGCAATACACAATACTTCTCGTACTCGAGAATATAGGATATTGCAGGCATCCCAAGGACGGAGAGCCAGCTAGACTTTTGAAGCCTAGTACTAGCTGCCCGTTCTTGAGGCCGCAAAATACGGCGCTGCTCGGTTGGTGAGATTTTCTGGATGTCCTTCCGGCTCAGGCGCACTGGAACGACAGTGAGCTTTGTGA
>JAFECK010000019.1 GCA_018242185.1 Pseudomonadota bacterium | reverse complement strand
AACATTATCTTAACTCCATGTCAGGACCCTGTAAGATTGCTTTGCAGAAAACTATAGATTGTCGTTTTCGTATATTATATACTAGCTCTACATAAGCAATAAAGGTATTGTCTTGATAAGCCAGTTATGGAATGCGACGCTTATTGCGTCCAACCCTATGTTCTTGCAGATTATGCTAATATTATGCTATGCGTTTTATAGCAAACGCATAGCCCTCAACACTTTTTACCTATTGTTATTGAGTATGGCCATTAATGCCTATCTCAAGGAGCGTTGGCAGATTCCCCTGTATCCAGGTACTGGTGAGAGTAAATACGCCTTCCCAAGTGGTCATATGCAAGCAGCTACTTTAGTATATCTATCTTTCTGCTTATATATAAAACGTTGGTGGATGTGGCTGCTGGGTACAGTAATGACCGTAACCGCAGCTTTAGCAATCCAACACGCAGGCTACCACAATTGGTTGGAGCTGTGGGCAGGATTTTGCCTAGCCGGTATCAATGCTATTACTTTTTGGTATATTGACAAATTTCTTGTGTTGCGTCCGTATCAATATGGTGTGTTGTTTTGTATTGCGCAATTTGTGATAACAGTCGCATATGTGCCATATGCGCCAAGGCTGTTATTTCTCTGGGATATACTGTGTTTGAATCTTGGTGTAACCATGGGTTTCCTATTATTTAACCGCGCCAGTCATCTGGATAATACCGTACGCGTGTTATTGATGCTCTTCATCATTGCATGCGGTGCTGTAATTAGTCATTCGGCAGAGAAATTGGCAGTCAGTGGTCCTTTTGAAAGCGCTAGCCAACACTTCATGTTTGGTACATTCTTTGCATTCGCGGCTCCATTCATAGAACGTCGCGGTCGGGTAATACGCATGCGCTATACGCATAACGAGTCTGCTATATAATAAAAATGCAATCAGTAATGAGGGTATCGACGTCTGGGTATATGTCATACATTTTCTCGATTTCTGCAAAGGTAGCTTCATCTACGCCAAAATCTTCATCCAACAAATCGTCAAGCTCCTTAAATACATATCTAGCTATCATCCCTCTACCCTCAATTACTCTTTCTGGGAGGTCGCCATCAAGGTTAGGCTGTAGAGCTAAATATGGGTAGCGTTCTTGCAAGTATTGTTCCACCCTAGAAGCGCCATTGAGCTTCGCGATATGCAGTAAATTATCTCCCTGTTTGTCGGTAAAATTCGCATCCGCTCCGGCTGTAATCAACATATCCACACTTTTTACGTCATCTTCTCGCACTGCTATGGCAACAGGGATGAAATAGCCGGAATAGCTAGGCGTATTTATCATATCAGTTTTATCAGCCAGTAGTTTGATAAGCTGTGAAAATAAAGGGTTGTCACTGCCGCGCAATAATGCGGTATATATGGGGAGTTGATTATTGTTATCCGTGATATTTACATCAGCGCCGCGTTCAATCATGGCTATAGCAGTAGCAAAGTTGTCATAGCGGATGGCAATATGTAATGGCGTTTCACCAAAAGCATTGCGGTGATCTATTCCAGCGCATGCACCATCTACATCTCCTCTATATGCTGCTAAGTGCGCATCAGTATTACCATATGAGTCAAGCAATGAGCGCATTAGGTCATTGGTGAAATACTCATGACTTGCCAGCTCAGGTGTGCCTTGCCCTAGTAAGAACTTATTAAAAATATCCACCCCAGCATCTAAATTAGCAACAATACCAGAGAAAGATTGCGATAATAAGAAGTTATAAAACACCCCTTTATCTCTGAAATTTAACTCATCAGCGATATGGTAGTTGAAATTATGGAAGCTATCACCAAATTCGCCATGCAATACAACATTATATAGTAATTGGGCAAAGTAAGAGCAATTGTTGAAGAATAGGTCGTAGTATACGGCATCAGCGTATTTCAAGTATTCTGAATGGTTAGATAGAAACACTTGCAGCGTGGCAGCTTGTTTATCTGTTATCTCAAAAGCAGTAGAAATCGAGCCACAATCAAAATCCGGGATAATGTGTCTTGGATCGTGAAATACGTCACCTCTATAATACTTGGTGTCAAACAACCTATCATCGCGAAGATATGCCTCGCTATGCCATAGTACTGGAGATTTCCCCCCAGCTGAGAAAACATAATCTTTGCCTGTGTTTGTATTAATCAACTGGATGTAACTATGATATTCGGCTGTTTTGAAGATTAATTTGTAATGGCGTTCGCTTGTGTCTTGATATAGCATCTCGCGTATATGCTTGGCTGCAGTGTCGCGAAACATGATTATATCGCCATCTGCGCACGTTACCACGGAATCCCCATCAATAGTGGCGACACTACTATAAGCGCCGCCTAGCTTACTTTTGATAAATGTGAATAGCTCGTCGCTAAAGGTAACGCCATTAGGAGCGTCCACTATATAGCAATCTTTATCACCTCTATTGTCGTGATATAAATACACATCACTACCTTCAAATTGTTTGTACAAAGATTGCTCTAAATATTCTCTGTTGTTGCGCTCAATATTTGCAATATTTTGCAAAATTACCCCTCGTGATTAACCAACATAGCTCTAATACTATAGGTAAATGGCATAATGGCCTAATGAATTAATTAAACAGCGATTTATTAAAACGCTTATCTTTTTTGATCTAATGTTATATTAATATTACGCAGGATTTTCGTTTTGCTATTGACTAGCTTTACATAATCCATAAAATAATGGTGCAAGTAATGAAATAACGGTGTGAATATATGCAGGCTGGTGTGTGTGTGGATTTAAAGGGATGGTTGATTAAGAAGGACTCGTTTACTGGTAGTTCTATGTATATAGGTGGGACTGTGCTAATGGGTGTTGCTCTGCCTGTATGCATCTCGATCGCCGTTGAGGGTGGGCAGATAGCGCATCTACAAGGTGGTTGGGTGTTTTTGGTGAGCACTGCGACAGTCATAGGCTTTGTCAACCTGCATAAGGCTATAAGCCGCTTAGATGGTGATGATGCCTTGTCCCATAACGGGCTGCGCGAATACTTAAGCCAGAAAAATATACCGTATGAAGTTAATAAGGCTAAAACCGCCACTACCGCTATGGTTGTTGAATGCTGGGCACTGGGAGCAATGGCTGCTACTACTATGAGTTCGTGTGGAGCTGATATACTGGCTTCTATGATGGTTTTGGGTGGTGTGCCATTATTGACATACATTTTAGCTGGTCAAGCATTGCAGAAGTGGAACTACGAGCATCTTGTGGATAAGCTTCCATCTATGGCTTGTTACGGCAAAGGGGCCGCGTAAGGCCAAACACTATCATCGTCGATGGGATCGAAGCGCTTCGCTGATTTTGCAACGTGAGCTATAACTATAGCGGCGAATGATGCTATACCTGCTGCAGTAATAGCCTCCAAGGCAATCGTCTCTGCAGCATTAGTGGCAGCTTCTCCCATGAGGTATGTCACGCTGGGGCCGCCTAACGCGGATCCTAAGCATAGTAGACCTATTATACCAGACCCCTTCATAATAGTGCCAAACATACTAGTCTGACCAAATCGTTGTCTAAAAGCCATAAGCACGCCTGCTCCAATTGCAAAACCTCCAATAAAGCTAAGGCCAGCTTGTAGCGTTACTGATTCCGTGATGCCAATCCC
This sequence comes from Pseudomonadota bacterium, assembly GCA_018242185.1. Lineage (GTDB taxonomy): Bacteria > Pseudomonadota > Alphaproteobacteria > Rickettsiales > Midichloriaceae > SZAS-26. The sequence continues at coordinate 14,648 of JAFECK010000019.1, read as the reverse complement.
CGGTAACCCGTGAGTAATGCCCATATGCACTGCACCATAGTTTAAGGCAGCAAGAGTAGCGGTAACAGTAATTGTAAACGATATTGACCTCGCAGCGCCGTCCTCAAGATATGTAATGCTATTTGCAACACTCCCCAATGCAAACACAGTCGCTCCCAGCAATGCTATCACCATAGGCACATTGGATGTACCTATGCCAGTTTGTATAAGCGCCTGTTTAGCGGCAAGCGCTGTACCTATCGTTAATATTCCGCCCCCTATCATTGTAGGAAGAAGTGGCCAGCCATCTAAAAGCATTAGTGCACGCATTATTATCTTTGCTTGAATTGATCCGCATTATAACACAATTTTATAGGAAAAAAAAGATAAGATCTATTTATGGTCGGCACGTAGCGCTCAGGGTTGGGGTATGATGTTTGTGCGTTTGGCAGCAAGTCTTAATAGTAAATTATCTTGTGCTTTTCGCCCCGCAAGATATACTGATCCTTGTATGTGCGGGTAAGCCCGGAGTGGAAAATTTAAGGAAATATTTATGGCAATTAGTGTTAGTATACCAGAGCAAAATGATTTAAAGCCAAGGTTATGTGTTTTTGGTGTTGGTGGTGCGGGCGGTAATGCAGTAAACAACATGGTTGACTCTCATTTAGCAGGCGTGGAATTTTGGGTGGCTAATACTGATGCGCAGGCGCTGGAGCATTCTAAAGTTTCACACAACCGTATCCAACTTGGGGTTGGTTCAACACAAGGTCTTGGCGCTGGTTCGTTCGCCGAAGTAGGGCAGGTGGCTGCAGAAGAATCTTGGGCGGAAATTAATAATGCATTAGATAAGTGTAATATGGTGTTTATAACTGCTGGTATGGGTGGTGGTACAGGTTCTGGAGCGGGCCCGGTAGTTGCTAAGCTTGCTAAAGAAAAAGGAATACTCACCGTAGGTGTGGTCACCAAACCATTCCATTTTGAGGGTAAGCGCCGCATGGAAGTAGCCGAAAGAGGCTTAGAAGAGATGTATAAATATTGTGATACGCTCATTATCATTCCGAACCAAAATTTATTCCGAGTGGCTAATGAACGGACGACCTTTGCTGATGCGTTTCGTATGGCTGATGAAGTGCTATTGTTAGGAGTGCGCGGTATATCAGACTTAATCACTATGCCAGGTTTAGTGAACCTTGACTTTGCAGATATCCGTACTGTTATGAGCGCTAGCGGCGGTAAAGCGATGATGGGAACGGGCGAGGCTGAAGGTGAAGAACGTGCGCTAAGAGCTGCTGAAGCGGCAATTTCTAACCCGTTACTTGATAGCTCCTCTATGAAGGGAGCCCGTGGTGTGATCATAAACATAACCGGCGGTACTGATATGACATTATTTGAGGTGGAGGCTGCAGTAGAGAGGGTGCGCGAAGAAGTGGACCCAGATGCCAATATAATATTTGGTTCTGCGTTTAATGCTGAGTTGCAAAACAAAATCAAGGTGTCAGTTGTGGCTACTGGTATTGATAATGCCTCAGAATCACAACGCCAAACATCTCACATCAGCATGTCTGCAACTCGCACGCAGGAGCCTAGTCTTGCAGTAGAGCAGGCAGCACCTCCTATTGTTGCTAGTGCAAGAGGTATGGATGGATCTGATTATTCTGTGGGTATTGAAGCTGCGGAAGTAAGTAAAGTAAATGCCATGGCACAAATTGTTGATGATATGGATTCAGCGCCACATAAGCATGCTTATACGCAGCACGATCGGGATGTTGAGGAAGATGAAGAGGAAACTGATTATTCTGGAGGTTTTATCCCGCCAAAAGTGCAAGAACCAAAGCAATCTGAGCTAAGTAACTTTGCGCAATATACAGCTATGGCGGCAGAGGAAGAAGAATATAACGAAGAGAACGCGCCAATGAGCGCGGCAACAAGCGCGGCAATAGCAGCTGCTGGTGCTGCTCTAAGTGCGTCTAGGTCTGGAAGTGCGAATACGCCGCAGGCTGATGCGGCTAGCAAGTCTGGTATTAGCATATTTGGTAAAGTTGCGGCTAGCTTTAAAAATAGTATCAGAGAGCCGCAGCCAGAGACAAACAAAGCTGAGGATAGTTTGTTTGATGAACCAGCTTTTATGAGGCGACGGTCTGGTGGAGATAAATAAGTAATAATGGTGGATAGCATTGCTTGGTAGAAGAGGTAGCGATTCGATACGTAAATGGTGGTGGGGGGTAGACCTGCTATCAGTGTTAATGTTGATTACGGTTATGCTAATAGGCGCGATCCTGATTACTACGGCAAGCCCGGCAGTTGCGGATAGAGTCAGATTGCCTCCGTTCCATTTTGTATACAAGCATTTCTTTTTCTTAAGCCTAAGCCTAATCATCATGTTCTATATTCTTACTTTTTCTGAAGTTGGAATAAAACGCCTAGCCTTAGTCGGCTTCTTAGCTTCTTTGGCACTAATGGTATTAGTATTATTTTTCGGTGATGAAGCAAAAGGAGCTAAACGCTGGATTAATCTCGGTGGCTTTTCTTTACAACCTTCTGAGCTAATCAAGCCATTTATGGCAACCATCATAGGATTGGTGTTATCTGAGGGTAAAGCGGCACAATCACTGGTCAATGTCATTATAATAGCTATGATATACCTCTTGGTCGCCACGTTTCTAATCCTTCAGCCTGATTTTGGTATGACTATGTCTATTACCATAGTGACTGCTGGGCAGCTTTTTATTGCTGGATTGTCGGTGGTGTGGATAGTTCTCGCAGGAGTGTGCGGCATTGGCGGCATCGTCGCAGCATATGTTTTGCTGCCCCATGTAGCTAAGAGGATCAACAGTTTTATCTCCCCAGAAGAAAGTGAAAATTACCAGGTGAGCAAATCTCTAGAAGCATACTTAAATGGGGGCTTATTAGGCCGTGGTCCTGGAGAAGGCTCTGTCAAAGCAAGCCTACCAGATAGTCATACCGATTTTATTTTTGCAGTCGCGGGAGAAGAATTTGGCGGATTGTTTGTCTGCATGGTGATTGCTTTACTACTTACGATTGTGTGGCGTGGGTTGCTGCGGTTATCACAAGAATATAATTTGTTCCACATATATGCGGGTAGCGGCATTTTGCTGCATTTCGCTTTTCAGTCCATTTTTAATATTGGTGTTACGCTGCATCTTTTCCCAACTAAAGGAATGACCTTGCCTTTCATCAGCTACGGAGGCTCGTCTATGCTTTCGTTTGGTATTGCTATGGGGATATACCTAAACCTTAGCAAAAGACGCTATGGTTATAACTTGCGCCCCAATAGACAACGAGTTGGTTAGTTCATAAACCTATTGTTAGAATATATGTAAAGGCCAGCCAAGATGCGAGATCTAATATGATCAGCGCTTTTATTGAGTCCATATAACGTCAATTAAATTAAATATTTGATTTACATGTAAAAATGACCCATAATGACAATATAGTGTCATGAGTGGGTGCCGTAAAGTGTTTTATAATCTTCGCTATCTTTCCTTGATCGGTTCAGCGTTTCTTATGCTGATTACTGCGGTATTTAGTCTATATCTAGAGCATTACATACTAGATAATGTGATACGCAATATTGAACAAGAGAAAGCAGAACAAGTCAGCAAGGCCTATGTGCAAAGTATCTGGAATCGTTACTATCCGGTAATTGGCTTGCTTTCTACTAAAACTAGTGATGATTATAACGCTGTTCCCCAATATGCTGCGTATGTAAAAGAGACTAACCAGTTTTTTAACGACGATACACTGCTTGGCATTAGTGTGATTAATGGGAGTGGGGCTGGAAATTTCTACAAGAGCGATATATCGGTCCGCGAGCAGAAAAATTGGTTACGTTGGTCTGATGATCAGCATACAACGCAGAATATGCAACAACAAGCCGCAAATGGCATAACTAGTAAAATATTGTATGGCGCAGCGGTAAGCAGCGGTAATGCCAGCAAAGGCTCGCGTACTGTACTGAGGGTGTTGGTGCCGATTAAGCCAACACAAGTAGCTACAGAATACGCAGATGCTGGAGAAAGGGCGAAGGCTGTGATGGTGTTAGACTATGATATCCAAAGCTATAGTGTTATGATGCGCTATATTTCTTTGGTGGTGCTAGGTGTTATGTTTGCTTTAGTTGCTATGCTGAATTTCTACATATATAGGACAACTAAGAGTGTAGAGGCGATTGTTGAAAAGCAGCAAGAAACCTCTTTAGAAATGGCCTCTGCCAAAGAAGAAGCTGAGTCTGAAGCTAAGAATAAGGCAAAATTTATCGCCAACGTTAGTCATGAGCTGCGTACGCCACTAAATGCTATTATTGGGTTTTCTGAAATGATTCGTTCCGAATCTATGGGGCCGATTGGTAATCAAAAATATAAAGAGTTTATCGAAGACATCCATACTTCAGGCGAGCATTTGTTAGCTCTTATTAACGACATACTGGATTTCTCAAAGGCTGAGGAAAATAAATTAACCGTAGATAATGACGCAGTGGATATGACTAAGCTTGTCGATACATGTCTGCGCATGGTTGTTCCGAGGGCTGAACAATCTAAGGTAACCTTAGAGCAGCAGCTCCCCACCGAGCATATCCTTGCCATGGGTGACCCAAAGAGGCTAAAGCAAGCTTTACTCAACTTACTTTCTAACTCGGTAAAATTTACGCCTGAGGGAGGTAAAGTTGTGGTGAAATTAGAAATGGATAATGTTGGTCAGCGTGTGATCATGGAAGTTAGCGATAATGGTGTTGGTATGGCGCCGCAAGATCTAGCGCGTGCTATGTCTCCTTTTGGCCAAGTAGATAACAAGCTTAGTAGACGTTATGAAGGGACTGGGCTCGGTTTGCCATTGACCAAAAAGCTTATAGAGCTAATGCACGGTACTTTTGACGTGAAGAGCGAGGTGGGGCTAGGTACTACTATCAGAATTTCTTTACAGTTAGGAAAGTTATGAGCCAGACACCGTCTGAACCAAATCCGTTCTTTTTATCTTCTTCTGCTCGCTGTTATGGAGCATCCTAAGATTAACGCATCCAGCATCTAATTCTTGGCTATCTGCAATAATCGCCATAGCAAAACCTTTCTTGCTAGCGTATTTCATCTGAGCACCTAGAGCTTTCTGCTGTAGGTAAAGCTCAGTGGCAATGCCAGCATCGCGCAATTCCTTAGCAATTGCTGCATAATCCGTCATGCGAGTATGATCTTGGGTAGTCACTAATACTTGCGCTATTGCCCAGCTACCGCCTTGTAATAAACCCATCTCTAGCATTTTAGGGATTAACCTACTTATACCAATAGATATACCGACGCCGGGCAATTCCTTATTGGTAAAACTACCAGCAAGATTGGCATAGCGCCCTCCTCCGCAAACGCTACCTAGCTCTGGGCATTCATCCAACTTAGTTTCATATACTATACCAGTGTAGTATGCCAGACCGCGCGCCAGTGTTGGATCTATAACGATTTTATGGTTGTCAGCGCCAAACGATAGAGCGGCATCGAGAATTTGCGCAATCTCGTCTATACCTTGCTGAAATTCTGTATTATCACTTAAAGCCCGGAGGTAGGAAATCCATTCCTGATTATTGTATTTTTGCTGGATAAGAGAGTTGATAAGTTTGATGCCAGCTTCATTAACTCCGGTTGCAGCTAGTTCTGCCGCAAATTGCTCGGATGAGATCTTTTCTGCTTTATCTATGATTCGCATAACCTGGGCTACACCATCTTTATCGATGCCTAGTGATTGTATTAAGCCGGAAAGCAGCTTCCTACTGTTAATCTTAATTGTAAATTTAGGTACCCCAATGCTGTTGAAAACGTCGCAAATTATAGCCAGTATTTCGGCATCATGAAGTAGCGCTAACTCACCGTCTCCTATAATATCGATGTCACACTGGTAAAATTGGCGGTAGCGGCCTGCTTGTGGGCGTTCTCCCCGCCATACTGGCGCTATGTGGTATCGGCGATATGGGAAGACGAGCTGCCCGTAATTCTGTGCGACATAACGTGCGAGCGGCACAGTTAAATCAAAACGCAACCCTAGCTCGCACTTGGCTGACGCTCCTTCGGCGATACGGACTAGTCCGTATATCTCGTTATCGTTGCCTTTGCTCAATAAGGTTTCGCTGCGCTCTACTGCTGCAGTGTCTAGTGGGATAAAGCCATATTGTTCAAATTTATGCTTTATAACACGTATAACTCTGTCAAATGCGATTTGCTGGGGCGGTAAAAATTCTGGAAAGCCTGATATATTGCTGATCATATTGATAATAACGTTATTGTCTTTTATTGTGAGAATATAATAACTGCTAATTCTGGTTTTATCAACAGAGGCGTTACAAGATATAAACGAGCTTTAATAAAACAGCGGAATTGCGCGTCTTCTGCATTCATAAATATTTAGCTTTTCAATCCCTCATCTTGGCCATCTACGCATTGATTTTTGTCGTCTGGAATGTCATAATGCGACCGCATACATTTAGCATACAAGGAGAATAAAGTGGAAACAAAGCCAGAGGAATATGTATATTTAGATACTTTAAATGATATTCAGCGTCAAGCAGTACTTACTACTGAGGGCCCATTGTTAGTATTGGCGGGGGCTGGCACTGGCAAAACCAGGGTGTTGACTACTCGTATCGCTCACATAATGAAGTCTGGTTTAAGTGGAGCGCAGGAAATTCTGGCGGTGACTTTTACTAACAAAGCAGCGCGGGAGATGAAGCATAGAGTGGCAGATCTAGTAGGACAAGCTGCAGAGAGTATCTGGATTGGCACTTTTCATACTATATGCGCTCGTATCTTACGTCTACACCCAACTCACCTTGGTTTAACTCGCGATTTTACCATACTAGACCGTGATGAGCAGCTTAAAATTGTTAAACAAATCCTAAGTAATCACGATATAGATTCTGATGTTTTGCCGCCACGTCGGTTGTTGTACCTAATTGATAAGGCTAAAAACAAAGGTTTGACCCCTGATAGAATCCAAGAAAGAGATGATGAAACGCTGGTTACTGGCATCAGTTTTTCCGTGCTTTATGCGAAATACCAACAGGCTCTATTGTCGTATAATGCCGTGGATTTCGGTGATTTAATTATGTACAATATACAGCTGTTTAACGAGAACCCTGAGATTGCTGCCATATATAAGGAACGTTTTAAATACATACTGGTAGATGAGTACCAAGACACCAACGTAGCTCAGTATTTGTGGTTGAGAATACTAGCGCAAAAACATAAAAATATATGCTGTGTTGGTGATGATGACCAATCGATATACGGCTGGCGGGGAGCAGTGGTGGATAACATTCTTCGGTTTGAGCATGATTACGAAGCAGCACAAGTTCTGAGATTAGAGCTGAATTATCGTTCTACAGCCAATATTTTAGGTGCCGCTTCTAATGTCATCGCTAAAAATCGTAAGCGCCATGGTAAAACCCTATGGACCGATGCTAGTGTGGGTGATAAAGTACGTGTTGGCACGTTTCAGACAGACCGGGAAGAAGCTAGGTTTGTGGCTTCTGAAATTGAATCCTTGATGCGATTTCGCAAGCATCAAGCATCAGATATTGCTATATTAACTCGTGCTGGATACCAAACTAGGGCGTTTGAAGAATCGCTAAATTATTTACATATACCTTATCAAATAGTTGGTGGGGTAAAGTTCTATGAGCGCCAAGAAATACGTGATGCATTGGGATATGCTAGGCTGATTATTAACCAAAACGATAACTTGGCATTTGAGCGAATTGTGAACTTGCCAAAGCGTGGGGTAGGGGCTGGGGCTTTACAGAGTATTGTGCAATATGCGACCAATTCGCAAATCTCTATGTTTAGGGCAGCTTCTGAGTTATTAGAAGCTAACCAATTAAAAGGAAAGATGCGAGAGCCGATCGCTAAGTTTTTAACTCAAGTACGCAATTGGAGTGAGATGACTAAGCAGATGCCGCATCATAATGTAGTCGCACAAGCTTTAACTGAAAGCGGCTACATAGACATGTGGCGCGCTGAGCGTACCACCGAATCAAAAGAGCGCTTGGACAACATTAAAGAGCTATTGAGAAGCATGGAAGAGTACGACAATCTTACTGATTATTTGGAGCATATCAGCTTGCTTACAGACGTTGATTCCATGAATAACACTAATAGGGTGAGCATTATGACTATGCATGCGGCCAAGGGATTGGAGTTCCGTACAGTGTTCTTGGTAGGCTGGGAAGAGGGCATTTTCCCAAGTCAGAGGGCTTTGCAAGAAAACGGAGATGCAGCCCTAGAAGAAGAGCGCCGTTTGGCATATGTTGGGATCACCAGGGCTAAGGAGCGTTTATATATCACTCACGCCCTACATCGCAGACATTTTAGCGGCTATTATCAATATAACCCACCGTCCTGTTTCTTAAACGAGTTGCCAGCCGAGCATTGTCAAGTTATATAGGAATATGTAACTTATACGGAAACACACCGCATGCTTGTCGACAGCCATTGCCACCTGAATTATCCTCAGCTGCAAACTAATCTAGCTGCAGTGCTAGAGCGTGCTAAAGTTGCGGGTGTGGGGTATATGCAAACCATTTGTACGCAACTAGATGAGTTTGCGCAGGTTAGGGAAATAGCACAGCAGCATGATAATATATTCTGTTCTGTAGGTTTACATCCTTTGGAAGTAGCAGGTAACGGGTCAGCCGCTAAACAGCAAATAATTGACCTTACCACCTTTGATAAGGTTATTGGCATAGGTGAAACCGGTTTAGATTACCACTATAGCAAAGATGAGGGGGAGCATGAAGCGCAAAGGAAAAGCTTTGTTGCGCATATTGAGGCGGCGCAACATACAGGGTTGCCGCTTATAATACACACGCGTGAGGCCGAAGAAGATACCATCAAGATATTGTCTCAGCAGCTAGAAAAAGCGCCATTTACAGGAGTGATGCATTGTTTCACTGGTAGTAAAAAGCTAGCGCAAAAAGCATTGAATATGGGATTATACCTCTCAGCTTCAGGTATTATAACCTTTAAGAATGCCGAAGATTTGCGGCAAACTTTTTTTGACGCGCCGCTGTCGCGGATTTTGGTGGAGACCGATTCTCCATATCTGGCGCCTGTGCCTTATCGTGGTAGGGATAATGAACCCGCTTATGTAAAAGAAGTAGCGCAATATTTAGCTATGACCCGAGGCATACCTTTTGAACAGCTTGCTTCCGTAACGACCGATAACTTTTTCACGTTGTTTAATAGGGCTACTAGATAACATCTGCGTTTGCCCTTAGAGAAACTTCTTCACTCTCATTAAACAAATCATCGCGCATTATGGCTAAAGCCATATAGCCTGGCGTGCCTGAGGGCGCCGTGTTGATGCCGCCCAGCAATACTCCAACCTTCTTATTATGCTGCAGCACCTCAGTGCCGCGCTGATGGCCTTGAGGAAGTTGTAAAATATAGAGCTTCTTACGGCTTCGACCCTGCCAGCGTAGTCGTGCGGTGACTTCCTGGCCAATATAACAGCCTTTATTATAGCTCACCGCTGCATCCGTTAACCCAAGGTGTGCTGGAAAAAAGGCTGATGGCTCTATATCTGCATCAAAATCTGCAATTTTAGCTATTATGCGTTGTTCGTGATAAATATGCTTTGCTGCATCCGGCATGGCTATAGATTTTTCAGATGCCACAATGCCGCGAGGCCATAAAGTGGCTACCCTAGGATCTGGAAATAACTCTGGATTATCAGCTTTTTCAGATACAGCAGCCGAGTAGGAGTCAGAAAGATCGATAAACTCAACTTTAGAGCGGAGCTTGTATGCTTGCAGGTGTGCCAATGCTTCAGTGAAATAAAAAGCAGGTAGGTCCAATAAATACTGATTGTCTGAAGTTTGTGTAATGAAACAATCAAAAAGTATTTTTCCTTGTGGGGTCAGTGCGAATGCATATATCAGCTTATCAGGTGCTGCTAGAGTTATATCTTGGGTTAGCAGCCCTTGCAGGAAACTGAAAGCATCGGCGCCTTTGATGCTCAGCACTTTTCTTTCTACTAATTGGTACATGGATGCCTCTAATAGAACACAAAAACCCTATCGATTATTCTGCGCACCAAGGGGAAAACAATCTGTACTATAGGAAATGCTGTGGCAAACGCTTGGCCCCAAGCTTTTAACCATATAAACGCAAAACCCTCAACCAAGCCAATGGCAAACAGAGTAATCGCAAAGCTCATAATGCAAGACATTATACTGGACATGAACAATGAGAGAACGAAGGTGTGATAACGTTTTTTGACGCGAATTTGCATGAGTGCCTCCGTTTAAGCTGCGACTGCAGCGGCTCTGGCGCGCTGTAGATCTTCGTGAGTATCAACACTGATCGGTGCTTGCTCTACCATAGCAACCTTTATAACAGCTCCATCTTCCATGATCCGCAGTTGCTCTAACCTCTCTTGTAGCTCAAGCTGGCTAGGTGGCAGGCTAACAAAACGGGCAAGTGTATTGGTGGTATAGGCGTAAACACCTATATGATGTAGATATTCTTTTGCGCCTTGAGGTATAGTAGCACGGCTAAAATATAGAGCGCGATGATCAGCTGTGAGTGCTATTTTAACTACACTTGGATTATCTATTTGCGATGGTTCGTCTATTACGGCAGCTGCGGTTGATATATCGCAACCTCCAGCAGCTATCAGCTTGGCAACCGCTTGGATGGTCTTTGGGGAAATTAATGGCAAATCGCCTTGTAGGTTCAATATATAAGGATGTTTCAAATGTAGTGCCTTATATGCGGCAAAGACGCGATCTGTGCCGGAAGGAAGTGCTGGGTCTGTAAGAACTGCTTTAAAGCCATATCTATCTGCTACATCTACTATTTCTTGTTCGCCACAAGCAATGATAACATCTCCAACATTTGCCTCTGCAGCACATTGAGCCGCTCTGATAACCATCGGGATGCCAGCTATCTCAGCTAATGGCTTATTAGGTAAGCGAGTGGCGCCTAATCTGGCCGGGATTATCACTACGATTTGGCTCATATTTATGTACCTTATTCTTCATTCTAGGCGAAAACTTCCGCGCCTGGGCAGATTGTACTGATTATATCACCTATGGGCAAGTGGAAAATGCTGCCCAAATCCCTAAATCGGAATTTGGGTTATGCTAAAGCAATGCGCTTCTCAGCCATGTCAGTAGTTCGGGTCCTACTCCTGCTTTTCGGCTTAGGATCAATCCTAGGTGCCCGGTTTGTTTATATACCAACTTGTTGTTAGGTAGTGCTGATGAGAGCGGTAGTGCGCTGGAAAACGGCACTATATCATCATCCAAGGCTATGGCACTAAAGCTTGGTGCAGGAACGATAGCTGGGTTAATCACCTGGCCAGAGATGACCCAGGACTTGCGATATGGCGCATTTTCCTGCAACCAGTCTTGTACGCAAGATTTAAATACCGGCCATGACATGTCTATCCCATCAACCGCCCATGTTTCTACGGTTGTAAACACTTTGTCTATAGAGATTGGATTAGTGTCACTGGCAATAAGCTTGCGGCCTAAAGCGATAAGTTTGCGATTAGTGTTATACACTTGCGGCATCTGCATCATCATATGTATAGCAGCGCTGGATATGGGCTGGGCAGTTATAGACTCGTTAAGATTAGCAATGCTATCAGCATTAGGTGCAACATAGGGAAAACGGCGCTGATTAAAGTCAAAAGGGGTGGCGATAGTCACGAGGCCTGCCACCATATCAGGGTAGAGCTGCGCGCTAGCAAGTGCAAGCAAGCCGCCCATACAATAACCAGCCACCACCATCTTACCGTGTTTAGCTTGAATATACTGCATTGCCGGCAGCAACCGCTCGGTTATATATTCTTGCAAGTTGAAGTGCATCTCCACATCATCAGGTGAATTCCACTCTAGTATATACGTCGCGTAACCTGCATTTACTAGCTGATAGGCCAAGCTGTTGTTCTTATCCACTGCCAGTATGTAACCGCGATTAATATGGGAAGGGACGAATAATATGGGTTTGCCGGATCCGCCTAGCCAATGAAGAGTGGTTGAGCCTATTTGCAATGCTGGTTTTTTAGCATACTCATGTCGGTGTAGATTTGCAGCGATGTAAGCCAAGGCGTGGTGTAGCGCAAGTCGTTCGTCATGCGCAAACTTTAGCAGCTTTGTTGCGTGTAGGTTTGGTAATGGTTGCGGCCAATTTGGCTTTGAGCTCGGCCAGCTCGCGCTCCAATTCTGCCACCCGTACGCTAAGCCCAAGCACTGCATCTCGTAGGCCATGCTGCACATCAGGGCTTTCAGGTGCATCTGCTCTTTTAGTGCTGTGATGTGTGGCGGCTGCTGAGCTTGCTTCATAGTTTTCATTTACCCCTCCTGCTGACGGTGCCATGCCGGCTTGAAATGCCCCAAAGCCCTTGTATGCGTTTGCATAACCATCCATCATAGCTGCGATCACTCGAGGGTCACGCCAAAATTCCTGCATTTTATCCTGCCACGCTTTGGTTAGCTCTTCATAATCTTTGTATTCCATACACGTTGCTTTTAGCTTGAATTAGGTATAGCATCTGCCATAGCACATTATTTAACAGGTACTACATTGTCCAGGCAAAAGCAAATTGTTATTAAGAAATACCAAAACCGTAGATTATATAATACGGCGACCAGCTCTTATATAACCTTGGACGAGCTTGCCAACCTGATTAAGCGCGGAGATGATGTTGTAGTTTTTGATGCAAAAACTAACGAGGATTTAACTAGGTTAACTCTTACTCAAATCATTCTAGAGCATGAGTCGCACGGCTATAATATGCTCCCTATTGAATTTTTGCGCCAGATTGTGCGACTATATGATGATAGCATGTCCAACTCTTTTAGGGCCTACCTGATTTATATGTTGGAGATATATACCAAAAACCAAGATAGCATCCGCAAGTTTACCAATAGCTTTGAGGGCAATATGCCGCCATTCACTGACAACTTGATGGAGCGGATGAGTGAGCTGCAACAACAGAATCAGGAGTTTTTTCAGAATTGGTGGCAGGCATGGACAGGGCCTTCTAAGCAAGATAAAAAATAAAGGATATAGCTTATGGATCATAGCGACAAAGCGAAGATGTATGGCACTACTATACTATGTGTTAGCAAAAATGGTGAGACTGTGATAGCTGGTGATGGTCAGGTTAGCCTAGGGCCAACAGTAGTCAAGAGCAAGGCAAATAAGATTCGCAAACTAGCCGGAGGCGATATAATAGCTGGGTTTGCAGGGTCTACTGCTGATGCATTTGCTCTATTTGAACGGTTGGAAGAGAAACTAGAGAAGCATCCAAAACAGCTTCTGCGAGCGGCAGTGGAGTTGGCTAAAGACTGGCGTACAGATAAATATTTGCGACGTTTAGAGGCAATGTTGATAGTAGCTAACAAGGATATAATCCTGCTCATCTCTGGTACTGGTGATGTGCTTGAGCCTGATGATAGAATAGCTGCCATTGGTTCCGGTGGTAATTACGCCCTTGCTGCAGCGCGTGCTTTGAATGGTGCAGCGGATTTGAGCGCTGAGGAAATAGTGCGTCGCTCTATGGCTATTGCTGCTGATATTTGTGTGTACACTAACCACAACATTAACTTAGAGAAGGTTGTAGGCGGCAAAGCATAGAGATAAAAGCGCTCTTGCGAAAGATTTTGATATTGACAATGCTCTTATAAGCGATAGTATCGCGGATATAAGAATTTGTTGCACTGTGCAAGGCAGGTTTTATGGCTCATAGCAAATATAGCGAATCCGAAAAAGTTGAGATCGAAAGACTAATGCTAATTAATTGTCCAGAGAAGCATGTGGATTTTATAGGTTGCACAATCCTGGAAAATAGAAATATCAGTGAGGAGAGTATGTGCCAAATAGCTCCTAAAACTGGTTGTGGGGCTCACTATATTAGCACGGAGCAGAATTTTGCAATTCATGGTGCCACTGTGTATTTTCATCCTGCAATCTTCGGGCAAATTAAGATGCAACTATCATTGCATGATGTGGACATGCAGCAAATTCAAAAGCCCACTGTCTCTGTTAACATGTCTAGAATGCTTTCAAGCTCGCCCAAGCCAACTCATCGTGTACAGAGCAGCGCTCAACCATTTTTTTCAACGTACCTAAAACCAGTTCAGCCCACAATATCAGCGCAGCCAACACCTATGATGCCCCAACATAATCAGGAAAATAATGTGTGGCATACTATAACTGTTAAAGCCATTGACGCGTTTAACTGTGCCTTTCAAGGTGAGCCTGGAGTGGAGTATGGTTGCGTTAAAGTCTGTAACGGTCGAATTCAAATATTATCTAATGGTATATGTAACATATATGACAGCCTTGTCCTTTGTAATCCGGTGCGTATAGAGCAAGGTAAAGAGATGATGAAAGGGCAAGAAAATCAATACCAAGGCAGACTGCCAAACATACTAAAAGGAGTATGGTATGTTATGATGGATCAAAAAGTGCAATGTAGCCAAGTTTGGTTGGCAACTCAATAGATCTGAGAGCTTTGCTGGATTGAGGGTCCTGGCACGGAGTTAAATTTGTATTAAGTAATTGCCGTTGGGGAATGATGCAATTCTGATGGTTGTCGTATAAACTCCAAAAAAATGTCATGGTGTGGCCTACGCCCACTGTTGTTCTCATTTGAGGAAC
>JAFECK010000018.1 GCA_018242185.1 Pseudomonadota bacterium | reverse complement strand
ATCTTAACTCCGCGTCAGGACCCTTGCCAAAAGCCCATCTCATATGGTATAATGCGCGAAATCGTACCTAATAAGGCATAAAATGAAAAACATTCAGGCAAAAAGAGCATGCGTAGGCATCGGCATATCCATGCTAACTTCCGCGTTTGGTATGGCTAGCTACTCATTGCTTGGCATGCTTACCAATCCCGCTTTTATCGAGACAAACCCAGGCTGGAGAGAGGCTCTAGATACTATCAATCCGATAACTGATGCATTTCAAAAAGCTAATATATCCCCATTGGCAATAAACATAATAGTCTCCACAATTGCAACTGTGCTGGCTGTTTGTTGCTTTGTTTATGCCCAGCACAAAGAGCAGAAGGAAACAGATGCCCATAGAACCACAATAAACATGGTGCTTGGAACTATGCTTGGCTGTTTAGCAGCAAGTGGTTGGGGCACAACCATCGCTTATTATAACCTGCCAAACATGGGGGATTATACTACGCTCACTGAGCAGGTAGCCGTAGCTGCTGGGGTAATCGCTGCCGTAGGGATAGTGCTAATAGTATTAGGCTTGGCTAGGCAAGATGCTGCCAAGGGCATTGAACATCATTAATTAAAACAATCTATCCTTTTACTGGAAAAGCAGCTTTATGCTGCCGATATTTTGTGCTATACTGGGCGTTAGCGTTGTATTATAATCCCTCCTCGTTGGCTGAGGGGAAAATTTAATTTCAGGAGTGCTATATGAGCAAGTCAAGTGATCGTTTTTTACGCCCGTTGCACAGCGATCAGAATCAGGATTTTTTACGCGAATATGCCATGACATACGAAGACTTCCGGCTTAACATCCGCTCTGATTATAGCAAGAAGTACGCGCCTGAGAAAGCAGCTAAGTTAGGCAACTACGCACAACTTATCCAATGTGCGATATCGGAATTAGAGCTTCTGGCAAACGAACAAGCGGCGCAATATAGCCCAGACGATTATAGAGCATTAAAGATAATTGGGGAAATAGTGAATGGCTTTCAAAGGCCGGACCTTGGTATCAGTGATGATGAAGAAGAAGAACTAAGCAATATTCGCAAGCGGAATGTCCGAAGCTTGATGGGTGACGGTGATAGTGATACCGAAGTAGAAGTTACCAAGTCCAAGAAACCTAAATCTAACAAAATTACTATCAAACTAGGTGAAGGCGGTTGGCCTGAGGCTCATGAATATGAACTAGAACAAATGCAAGCTATAGGAGCGGCTGTTCATCAGCTCGAGACCGCATATTCAGACACAAATCAGCATGAAATTGCCACCAATGTGTTAGAGAATAATTTTGAAGACCAGTGGCTGCAAAAGCGAGGTGACCTCCATCAGCTAACGGCGGACTGCCAAGAGGCTTTAGCAGCAGTTGCAGAAAAGGGCAAAACGTACAAAAAAGGTAGTGGTGCTGACATAGCAGAATGTTTTGCACCGCTTTTCAACAAAGCTAACATCTACGATCACTTGATCGCGCTTGGGGAGCATGAGCTGCACCACATGGCAGAATATGGCTATTTTAGCGATGAATACACCCCGGCTCTTAAAGTGTTGCATTATATGCATCATGGGTACCGCGCGAATATAGCTGGATCCGACAAATATGACCCCGACCACGTATATGTGTTTTATAAGGACGTAGAGAATTATAAGCCACAGGAACTCCTGCCTAACTTACCAAGACCCACTGAAGAGCAAGCTACTAGAATGGCGATTATAGGCGATACAACAGGCCGTCATGACTACTTCTCATCATATGGTCGACATGATGCCGCCAAACTGGCATTACACATCTTCAACGCTCCACCGGAGTATCATAAGCGCTTGACAGAATGTAATACCACTATCAATAAGATGTGTTCGAGTGTTGCATCTGGTCATCCAGATAGCACTTATCTTAATGCGAAGCGCCAAACATTGTTGCAAAACTTTGATGAATTGCTCGAATTTGCGATGCTGGATCTAAACGCAATGGCTAAAGGAGACATATCAAACACCGAGTTATCACCCTTTCTGAAGGTTATGAACCAAATCGCAAATCCTATAAATATCAAGGAAAGGTATCATCTTGCTGTTGGCGAAACACTGCAGATATACCACCCTGAACTGCCAGACATGCCTAAATTAACCGAAAGCCAGCAGAATGCTCTAGGCGCTTTAGGGCAGCTTGCCGAGGACATAAAAGAGGGAAGGAAATTTGTGATTGAGGATGTTTTTTATAGGATCAATGTTAGAGACTACGGCCGTGAGTATTTCAAAGCTGTTACTGAGGCGAGACGTGCACTCAAAGAGCTGATAACAAAAGGAGGGCATGGCGCTCCCCCACCTGTAGCTACCAAAGGCAGTGATGATGACGATAATGACACACTACTAAGCACAGCAAGCTCGAGCAGTAGTACATCTAGCTCAGTTACTATTACGGCTCTCCAACCGAAACCGTTGATAGATGCTGCAATCCAAGAGGTGCGCTGGTTGGCAGCTAGCCCCACCAATCGCCATTATAGTGACCAGTGGGATGAGTATGAACAGCGTGCAGAAGCATTACGCCTTCTTACAGATTCACGTATACGTCAATTTATGATTAACGCAGGAGGTCCCTTGTATGCTCAATTTGGCGCAAAATTGAATACCTTAAACAAATTATATAAATCATTATCCAGCCTCCCTCATACGGCTAGTGGCACCCAACATCAGAAACTCGCGCAAAAGGCACTGGATGACCTTTTCCCTAACCTGGCTAAGGTGCAAAAACAAGTCAAGGTAGGGGTTCGCACCACTACCTTCTTTCGTCAGATGCGTGCTGCAGGCACTAAAGTAAAAGACTACGGCGTTGACCCTTATGTAACTATGGATGCCAACATAAACTCCGCAGCTTTTACCTTGGCTGAAAATGTAAGCAAAGCGGCGAATGCAAATATCCAGATAAACCTAGCTAACGGTATACGCGCAACACTAGATAAAGACCCAGCTGATTTATACAAACGGCTGGGTGGTGACGGCGACCAAATGATTACCTTGTATCCCCAAGGAAAACCGCTTGATGAGCTTGCCGAATCTAATCTTAAGGATCCTTTGGTTAGCGCGGCACGGAATGGCACCGAATTCAGAGTCAAAGTGACTGAAGCTATGTCTGTCCTAGAAAACTTGCGCAAGCAATTCCCAACTAATCTGCAAAAAGCAGTCTTTGACCTGGACATCGAGATGCGCCAAGCAATTATTACCCGCTGTAAGAAGGTGTTAGCGATACAGAAAAGCGGCCTGTCTAAGGATCGAATCGCTCAGTTCGAGCTGGAAATAAAAGAGCACGAAGCAATCATTGCCTGTCGCAAGCTGCTAGCTTCCGGCACCAATACTCAAATGCACGTTATAGCTGCTGTTATAGGCGTTGTAACAGGATTTTCTGGCGCAGTGTTAAGTGGCGGGGCTACGTATGCTATATTTGGCGCAGCTTGCGATCAAGCGGGCGAGGCGCTACTGGATTTACTCAAAGGTTCGCCAGATAAGTTCATACAAGGGCTGACGGCTAATAACCCAATCCTGGTTATGTTAATACTTGGTAGCGCCGTAGGGCTGGTTGGCGGTGGCATTTTCGGTACTTTAAGCGCGGAAGCTTCTGGTAACTTAAAAGGCGGCAGTGAAACTAAGGAGATATTCCATAAGCAGATGTATAACCAACTCCTGGAAATCTTCAGAAACAAAGAGCTGGGAACAGGCATATATGCTGATAAATAAGTTGGACATTGCCCAGAGGTTGTAATAAATAGAGGTAGTTGGTTCTCTAAAGCGTTATAGAATTCTCCCTTTTTTTCTCGCCTGAACCAGGTTTCGTGCCAGCAGCAAAATTCACTTTCTTTACTATTTGTTGCACCACAGAACTAGAATTAGAGGAGCGAGCTGATGTATGGGATGTGGCGGCAGAGCCGACAGCACCATCTCTCTGTCTAACGTTATGCGGATACACGCAGCTTTCCGTACTTTTCAATATTGATTCCACGAATTCAGCCAACTCACCTCCCTCTTCTTGCTGTTCCTGTAGATAGCATTGTTTCTCTTTTTCCAATATACTTTTGGTCCGCGGAGTAAACAAAGTATACCAAGAACATATACTGCTCAACTTTAGCTTTATTTCTGGCTCTAATATATGATTCTCAGCTTCACGAAAGGCTGACGCCATTGTTTGCAGCAAAGCTTTCGCTATCTTAGGATCATTGCCGTATTCAGCAATGTTTACCCCAGAATTTGTAGTGGTATTGGCACTATATTCGCTTTCGGCAACTCTGCTACCTGATACCAAGAACTGCATGCAATGCACATCCATACGATCTATCGCGTGAACAACCACATCATAACTAGTCGCTAAGGTGAATTTACGGCGCTCCGCTACAGTGGGCAACATTTTCCATAGTAATCGCGTCATACTTTTATCTGCAGTTAACGCTTGCCCAGCTGGCACTCCCTCATTTTTATTTTCCTCAACCTTTCCATTCGAGTTTAACGCTCTGGCCTTCTGCCGCGCTTCCAGCAGTTGACTCACGCTCTTGATCACTTTTTGTATTGCTATGGTGCAACTATCCGACAGCGTTGCCTTGTCTTGATCATCACCCTCCAGCCTTTCAATAGCGGATAAAAGATGAGAAGGCCTATATTTAACTGATAAAAAATCGTCCATAAATTTGCCAGTGATATCGGGGATATCACCCCTTTTTAGCAATGCAGCGACTTCATTTACTACTTCGTTGGCATCATGTATACTGTTGGCCTCCTGTTGCAACCGCTCTTGTTCCTTTTCTTCCTTCGTTTGTTTTTTTTGTTTTTTTGGCTCTGCTTCGCTTCGCTCATCCCCCTGCTTGGCTTTACTTTCGCGACTTTTTTTCTTTACCACCCCCTGACTCTCTTTCTCATAAGCCTCATCGTTATGTTTATTTTTGGTCTTTTTCTTTTGGGGTTCGCCGGTAACAGACGAATCTTGCTCCTTTTCTTCCACCTTATCATCTTCTCTTTGACGCTTTTTGCCTCTTGTTTTTGTCTTTCTTTCCTTATCAACAATTCGTTCTCTCTGCTTGCTACTACTCTGCATTGCTGTTTCTTTCTGGACAGGCGGAACAGCAGCAAAAAGATCAGCACAGCTACCGCTCGAGACACCACCGTAAAAGGAACTGGCCGCACAATTGTTTTCCTTACTGCTCACCGATGAAGTGCGGGGCTTCCCATCGTCTTTCCACCCTAGTTTTTCATCTACTTTAAAGCTTGCGCCTTGTCGCATAAAAGCGGGACGCCCACTCGCAGCGAAACCGGGTTGGCCGTCTTTCCCATCATTTGCACCATTAGCTTTTTTTACGCTGCGCTTCATATTGTTCAAATATTATGTTTACATCTGTGTGTTTAAAAGGTTTTTGTCATGTTGTCAATAAATTATGTTACTAAAAATATGTTAATAAACTTACGCACACAAAGTCTTTTGGCTATTTTACAGCATTGCTATCAAGAACATGGCAGAGTCCTGCAGAACATGGGTGTAAAATGATTATTTACATAACTGGCAAACCAAAATATACTACGCGGTATTGCTCATCTTGCTGGTAAGGTTTGTTTTATGGCCACACATGCTCACACTATGGCTGAAAGATCTAGGTCTATACGCCTGAGCATCCCTAATATCCTAACTGTTCTACGGATTGTACTAATACCAATATTAGTGATGTCATTCTATCTAACCGGCAAAATAGCACATTATACCGCTGCGGGTATTTTTATATTTGCTAGTATCACAGACTTTCTCGACGGTTATCTCGCGCGCACCTGGCGGGCTCAAAGTAACTTCGGGCGCGTACTTGATCCTATAGCTGATAAACTGCTAGTTGCCGCCACTTTAATGATGCTGGTACATTTGAGCCAGGTTGATGTACTCCCTGCCCTAGCTATATTATGCAGAGAGATATTAGTCTCCGGACTACGAGAATATCTAGCCGAAATCAAAGTAGCCATGCCGGTCAGCAGATTGAGTAAGGTTAAGACTGGCGTTCAGATGGTAGCTATTGTAATATTACTATTAGGGGATGAAATTCTCGGCGTACCACACATAGGTCAGGTTGGCCGCATCGCAATATGGATTGCTGCTCTATTGACGCTGGTTACCGGGTACGCATACCTGAAAAAAGGATTGCAACATATCAACTAGAATAATATGGAAGAAAGTAAGGTGAGTAGTCAGGAGGAAGAGATACAGACTCCAGCTGATGCTCAAAACACTATAGATGATGCACAAGCTCAAGCAACCGATGAGGTTAGCAATGCTGGCGTGGAGCCTGATAAAAATGCTGATGTAGAGGAGCATGAAGCAGTGCCCACTGTCATGCCATACCCATTTCATGGCAACTATCGTCACAAAAATACTTCCAGTTTATATAAGGTAATTTTTGCAGATGGTACTGAAGAGCAGGTGGAAGCTGCTTCCGCCCAAGATGTATCAATGAAACATAAAGATAAGCAATTAAAAAAAATTATGTACCTTGGCCCAGGCCTTAGCAAAATCTTGAGCGCGGAAGCCTTGGATGCGGATAAGCAGTAGTATTTTACTGAGAAATCACTGGAGCGGAGTAGCATACAGCTCTTATTCTTATTGAAGCCAAATGCCTGTCTATTAACATATCCGCAACAAATTTTATTCATTATCCTGAAAAAAATCGCTTGACTGCGATAAGAGCTTCTTATAACGTCCTATCCCGGACGGACGATTATTCATTGAAGGAGCAGTTATGCATCAAGATAAAACTGCAGTGGACGGTAGTACACCGCCTGCTAGCATTGATACCCCGGGTTATATAGAAAAAGCGATGCCGGAGGCAACTTACGTCGGCATGTCAGCATACGATTTTCGGGAAGCAATATTAAACCTAAACCATAAGCTAATATACTCTTACCACCATCGCGATCCGGAATGGCTACATAAGCTCATCCCTCATTGGGAAATACAGAAGGCTCTGCAGGTTATCACACCTAGCTCTAATTCCTATCTGCATTTTCATAATTCTGCGGACATATGCATGGTTTGGGGAGTATTCTCATACATGCAAGAGTGCCAGCCTAATCACATACTTGAGCGTCATTTAGCTGCTGTAATGCCGGTGTTATTAAACAAAGGCGTTCGACTGTTTAAAGAGGCACGGGAAAAAGGACAGTTAGAGCCAAACTACCAGATGCCACAGCTCTATATGCCACACCTGCGCAATCAACTTTCTTACTTCTTCCATTGTTTTTGGGGTTACGAATTAGATCAATATCTAATAACTCCATACCAGGCATATAACTGGCTTGGGGATATCCAGCCTAATGCTATGGAACATTATTACACCAACAAAAACCAACGGCCTCCTCACGCCCAGACCGTAGAGCACCTGAAGGAGGTTGCAGCAGCGGCTTATGAGAGGGGGGAGAGGAAGGTGGCTAATCGCACCCGCTCTTACGATCACTGAAAACTAGCCTTATCCCTATAAAACCAGGGATAATAGAGGCATGTTGACAGCAATCTATATTAGTCCGTCCGCTTTTTTGGTTGCTGTCGCCGTGCCCCTACCCCTGGCCCTCTTAACCTACGCTTAATTCACTTGTTGCTTTACTTCTATGTGGTGCAACACAAAACGTTTAGTTGATTTAGCTGCTTGTTGAAAAGCATACCAATTACTTTTCGCATAATTAGCATGCCGCCAAATAATCTGGCTAAGCGGATAATAGCGATACTTCTTCCGTATAGCCTGCTCTGCCCATTGTTGACTATTGTATTCTGGCACTAAAGCGTTGCTTATTTTTAAGGCTAAATGTTGATACATATTCATACGATACTGCAATTGCAAATCATATGAAGATTGCAAAGATGGCGCAAATCTTTTACTGAAGCTAGCCACTTCTAAAACCCATTTTTCAATGAACTTAGCGCGCTTACCTATCATCTTGCCACTATGAATACCTAAATTCGTTGCATAGCATTTTAACAAAGCCTTCGCCGCTTTGGAAAACCGATGCGGATTGCTAATCATGCTAACTTTTAAACGACTATCAACCCAATGATTTGATATTAAGTCTGGTTTCTCTAGAGCGTCAGCATGGCCAATATTAGGAGTAAGAACACTTAACCAATTATCATTCATCGAGTTAATAGAGTCTTGAGTGCCAGCAAAGTTCTGATGCGCCCACGTGTCAACAAAAGCATGCGATGCTATCCCAATAGTGTACAGATCATCGCTAGATAGCGCCCATTTCATAAGCTTTTGCGCCAGCTTACTATTAGGAGTAACTAACATAGGATGGCGCTTTCTATCCCGCCGCATTCTGCTCGATTGCTTGACGTCCCCTGGAAGAAAGTGATACACAGGATACACAGTGTGAGTAAAACCGGCAGAATACCACGGACAATAAACCTGGGTTGGGCAGGAAAAATAGCTGGAACCATCCTTCTGCTCTACAGTAATCAAGCTGACATTGTCATCCACATATTGAGAGCTGTAAGCAACAGTGTAGGCCTGATCTGGCCTATACCCTGCAAGCAGGGCAATTATATAAGTAAGATGATAGTGAAATTCTATATTCATAGTGATACCAATAAAAGTTGATGTGCCCGTAATAACGGACGTGCACCAACCTCTACCATCATCCACATATGAGTGGAAGTGAACTCTACTCCTACTCTACTCGCTTCCTATTCGCTTGATTGCCATACTAAAGTACACGCCATCTTTTAATTTAGCGCGGCGGTAATCAAAGCTTTCAAAATGCATTCCTGGCAAAGGATCCATCGCCATACTTTTCATATCCGACAAATTATTCATGTAGATATAATCACGGAAAGTTATAGTTGGCGCTAACTTGTCACCGCTGTCTTCGAAACCAAAGTACCGCACTTCATACTTTCTACCATTGATTTTGATAATTTGGCCCGTGACCGCGCGATTAGTATACTTACTCGGCCTACTTATCGCAATTTCACTAGATGCATCTATGAGTTGTGCTAGCCGTATATTACCTTCCTGCATTTCCATTACTATTTGTTTTGGCGCAGACTCAGGGGCACTGTAATACATATCATGCACACAGCCAGTTAAAGCAAGTATCATAAATAATGACAACATTGAGTTCTTTTTCATAATCAGTCTCCTATTAGGATTAGTGTTTATTACTAAATTCCCTACTCGCCCTTCCAGCTTATGCCGTATGCTGGGCTTGTCAAGTGGCTTTGCAATATATTCCTAGACAATTGCCCGAAAAATCTTATGAACAAAACCTGCATTCTGAGTTATGATGGACGCGCTACTATTTGGTACTTAAAAATTGAGACATTAAAGCATGACAGATGATGATACCCATTGGGTGGAGCTGGTGGGCGGAGTAAAGCCGCTAAAAGATAAGCCCAAAGTACAAGTTGAGGCCAGTGATGCTCCCAGAATAAAACGTCAACGCCCTCCTAAAGTTAAAGTAAATGAGAGGCTGCCGCTGAGAGAAACGCCGCTGCACAATAAGAGCCCTGAACTTCTATGTGGCGGACATGAAGGCATAGACCGCAACTTGCGCAAAAAAATGGATGAAGGGCAATTACCGATAGAAGCTCGGCTAGACCTACACTCTCTGTCCATAGAGCAGGCGTATACGCAGGTGTGTGCTTTTATACATAGCAGCTATGCTAGAGGCTTCAGGCTAGTTCTTATAGTCACCGGCAAGGGTAAGGGCTCAATTGTAGGACACCAAACCATACACCAGATGTTTTCTATCTGGCTAAATGCTAACGAAATGCGCAATAAAATTGTACGCTTTTGTCCTGCTAACCCTAAAGATGGCGGAGAAGGAGCATTCTATGTATTACTCAGGAGGAAACGGTCATGAGGCAAGCGCTGCTAACTAGGGCAATTGAGCAGACAGGAGAGAGTACACAAAAACTGTTGGAATTAGGCTGGAGCGCTATATCTTTGCCATTGCACCATATCGTTTGCCTTTCTCCTCTGCATATAGACACCCGCTATAAAGGCCTTATCATAACAAGTCAAAACGCCATCCCTGCTATGAAGCACCTAAGCATTGGGCATACACCCTCGTGCTATGTGGTAGGCTCCAAAAGCGCAACTGCACTAAGCCAAGCGGGACTGAGAGTAAATATCGTGACCCCTACTGCGCACCAATTGTTAAACGAAATGCTAAACGCTGCAACTACTGATAATTTGCACGAACCACTACTATACCTGAGAGGGGAAGAGGTGAAAGTGGACTTGAGGACCGCCTTATTAAAAGCAGGTGTGGAAGTAGAAGAATTACCTGTATATAAAACATTAGCACGTGATGCACTGCCTACAGAAGTGATGGCACAAGTTGAAGTAGCGCTCTTTTATTCCCGTAAAAATAGCGAGCTATTTGTCAAACTGGTCCAACAAAACCCGCAAACTACATTACTTATACGCAGTATAGTAGCGATTGCTATTAGCCAGGATGCAGCCGCTGCCTTACACTCTCTGCCGTTCAAAACAGTACTGGTAAGCCTGCAGCCCAATGAAGATTCGATGTTGGAATGTTTGCCGAGGTAGTTATTGCCCCAACTTTGGTTTAGGCTTGCCTTGCTGTGGGTTAAATTTCCCAATATTACCCACAATCTGCTCTAAAGGTCCTGTTTCACTACCATATAATCTAGTACGAGAATCATCGAAATCCACCTCATTAGCCTCTGCTAAGCTGTAACTTTTCACTGAGCGGAGGATATCATGCTTGTCAAAAGTCAAGGCTAGAACCAGCTGTGATTCCATCTTAGGCTGCAAGAAAGCGACTCTAGATTGATGCTGCCCTATATAGTAATATGTTTTATCACCAAAGCTAGATTCACTAGTAGGACTACCCATAGATTCCTGTACTTGCGCCAAAGTGGTTTTGTTGGCCACCAGTTTCTTTTCGTAATCTTCCGGGAAATTATATCCACCATAGTATTCTTTGTTAGGGACACACCCGCTCACCGTTATACACCCAACAATCAACAATATCACTCTTAATAAACTTTTTGACATCATTTAGCCTCCTTAACGTTAACCACCGCTTTACGCCGCAATAAGTTTTGCCGCAATGCTGTAGTGAGCTTCTCTTTTCTGGTGTTCTTGCGGCTCGAGGACGGTATAGGTTTTTTACTACTTTCCTGAGAGCCCGAATTTGTTACCCATTCTACTAATTTGCTTTGCATCCATTTTACCTATTTTTTTGACCATTTTCTTCATTTCTGCGTGTTGCTTCAACAAGCGATTCACATCATGCACATGCACCCCGGCACCCTTGGCTATCCTATTTTTACGTGACGGGTTGATTATATCCGGATTTTTACGTTCTGCCAAGGTCATAGATGAAATAATCACAATTTGCCTATTCACAGCCTTATGTCCAGCAACTTCGTCTGGCACCATATTTTTGAACTTACCAAGCCCGGGAATCATTCCGATCATATTGGAAATACTGCCCATTTTATTAATACTACGCAATTGACTAAGCAGATCATCCATGTCAAAAGAGCCGCGTTGTATTTTCTTACTCAAAGCCTCCATTTCCTGCTCACCTATAACATCAGCAGCTTTTTCTACTAGCGAAACAACATCACCCATATCCAGAATCCTAGAAGCAGCCCTTTCAGGAATGAATTCTTCAAATTCAGGGATCTTTTCACCCATACCAGCAAATCGAATAGGACACTGTAGAATAGCACGCATGCTCAACGCTGCTCCTCCCCTAGCATCACCGTCCATCCTGGTCAAAATAACTCCAGAAATGTGCACATGTTGCTGAAATTCCTTACCAACATTCACCGCATCTTGTCCGGTCATCGAATCTAGAACCAATATATTCTCATGTGGCGTTATGAGCTCGGAAAGCTGCTTAATTTCCTCCATTAACTCCTGATCTGTATGCAACCGCCCCGCGGTATCAAAAATCATAGCATCATAACCACCTAGCTTCGCTTCTTGCAGCGCTCTTTTAGCTATCTCCAAGGGCTTTTGTCCCCTGATAATAGGCAGACAGTCTATGTCTATCTGTTTTGCCAGAATTTCTAACTGCTCTTGTGCCGCGGGTCTATAGGTATCTGCAGAAGCAAGTAATATTTTTTTCTTGTGTTTCTTGCGCAAATAATAGGCTAATTTCGCCGCACTTGTGGTTTTACCAGAACCTTGTAGACCAAGTAACATCAGTACCGCTGGCGCTGGATAGTTCAATTCAAAGCTCTCAATCTGTCCACCCAGCATTTCGACTAACTCTTCATGTACTATTTTTACGATCATCTGCGCTGCGGAAACGCTTTTAAGGACCTCAGCACCAACTGCTTTTTCTTTAATTCTCCCCACAAACTCCCGTACCACGGGTAAAGCCACATCTGCCTCAAGTAAGGCTAAGCGGATCTCGCGCATCGCTTCGTTAACATCTGCTTCGGTAATATAACCTTTACCGCGCAGTCTATCTAATGCCTTGCCTATATTTTTGGTCAGTTGGTTGAACATGTATGAAATTCCTAAATTAACTCGCTATTCTCACTGTTGTTTGCTGGGTCTGCCAGGACCCATCTGGTTTTTGCGCAAAAAAGCGTGGGGTAATCTTTAACTTTGCTAGCTCATCTGTCAACTGCCGCATCAATACCTCGTGAGCAGGCTCTATAAAAACTATTACCTTCTCGAATACCGTATCGACAAGTGATTGCATATGATTGACGTGCGCTGCGGCATTATAAAGTAGCAACACTTCAGCGTTATTAGCTCTGTCTGCCAGATCTTGTGTGATGTACACTAACTGTTCTTGCTTGTAAGGGTCTGCGTGCGTGCCATGCGGCATAAAAGAGAGTTGCGCATAGCTCCACAACAAATTATCACATTCTTTGACTTCTACTGTGCTAGAACATAGGATAACAACGCGCTTTTTAGCGGTGTTTAACACCATTTCTACAAATTTAGGCATAGCTTTGGCTGCAGGCTGCGCAGCGAGCTGGTATATGTTATACTCCGGCATAAATAGGTCCATTACTTATAGTGGGACCAGTATAACATAACTCGCAGCAAGTGCAAAATTATACACTCCTTTTGTTAGCACTATTTTTACAAGCGCACTTTGCAATAACCTGTGTTAGCTAGTGTCGACATCACCTAATATGTCAATTGTGCAACCACCTCCTACACTTCTGCAATGCTTACGTTGCACTAACAAGCGCAATAAGTAAGTTAGCCCCAAGGGGCCAACGATTAGTACAGTACCGGTTCATATGTCCTACATTATTTATTGCTGGCTGAGGCCAGCAATGCGCTTGTTAAGCTCCACTGCTGCATTGCCTTTTACCTCTTGCTGAACTGTGTTGTGATGGAGCATAATTGGGAGCTCGCGGCGAGATCGTGGCAAAGTGCGCCTGTGGGGCCAAAAGTGTGGCTTTATGCGCGCTCAATGCGCGCACGCCACACTTTTGAGCGCACTTTGCTGAAAAAAACGAGCTGTGCGAGCTCCAATTATATGCTGTAATGATAAACTATCACCTTGCTATACAGCGAACCAAAAGCAACCACTTTACTGCTTTTATCGAAATACAAAAAAAGTTATTCCAACCTTGCTCAAGGTGACCCAATGGCAGAGTCAGGTGAGTTTGTTAGGCATCAATAACTTCACCTATAATCCTTTTATGCAAGGCAACCTCATGGGCATCCTTATCTTCTATATTTAGCAACTCAAAAGTTGCTTTCCACAAAGCCCAAGCTCTAGAACGCAACCAAGTATCTGAGTCCATATCAACCTCTTGAATAAAAATTTCACGTGCTTTGCCTGTAAAATAAGTCCACGCTATCACAAGATCGCACGCAGGATCACCAATAGCTGTCCCGCCAAAATCAATAACTGCAGAGAGTTTGCCATTCTGTATGAGTATATTGCCAATCGCAAAATCACCATGAATCCATACGGGAGGCTTGTGCCATTTAGTAGCGCACGCTTTGTTCCATAAATCCAAAGCTTTCTTATTGTTGATAATTTCCCCTAGTTTTGCTATTTGCTCGTGTGCGCCTTTGTCATAAACACAAACATGATCGCCCCTCCACCAATTATGTTGACCAGGTATTGGGCCATTAATACCTGTTATCGCCTGTAGCTCTTTTAAAAATCGGCTCACATCAAAAGCAAGTTGTTCCATTTCTTCTGCGCTTAATGTAGTAAGATTGAGGCTTCTCCCTGGTTGCCATTTGTAAATAGAAAATGGATAAGGATAATCTGCAGAAGCAGAACCCATTTTTATAGGCTCAGGAATAGTTGTGCTCAGGTGATTTGCTAGCTTGGGAAGCAGCTCCTGTTCTTTTGGAACTTTTAACGCATACGCTTCATCAGTTGGCATGCGTATTAGCATATCGCTTCCTAGCCTGTATGTGCGGTTATCGTGCCCTTGCTTCTCAACTTCACTTATAGGTAAGTGTGCATATTGGGGGAATTGCGCTGCAATAAGTTTGCGGGCAAGTTCCAAAGTAATGGGAAATAGCTGGTTATTAGTAGTCATAGACACCCTATAAAAAATTCTAATATTTTATATACTGTTAAGTATACTAGGAATATACCTGCTTAGACGACCATTGTTGATATGATATCTGCCGTCTATATTAATATCATCAAGAAAATCTTCATCATGAGAAATTACAAGAATTGCGCCAGGAAAAGCGCGCAATACCTGAATGATATGGGTTCTCGTCTCTAGGTCGACGTTGTTGGTTATCTCATCCAGAATTAGTAATTTGATTCGTTTAGCCGCAATTTGTGCCAAGCTCAATCGCGCTTTTTCCCCGCCTGATAGCTGGGATACCAGCGCCATAACCTCTTCGTTTTTACGGAAAAGAAAATCGTTCAGATGTCGCCGCACCATAGCATGATCCCACTGGGGTGCCACATCTGCAATAGTTTGCGCGACCGATTTCTCAGGGAGCAACGTGCTATAATGTTGGTCAATATAGCCTATGTCGCGCAATTGTGGTATTTGCCATATGCCGTGTTTGATAAGGCTATTATCAGCCATAATAGCCTTAATTAGTGTAGACTTGCCACTGGCATTATCCCCAGTTACAGCAATGCGCTCGAGAGAGCTAATCTGCAGCTCAACATTCCGTAACACATAGTCTTGCGTGTGATACGCTAGGCCTCCTCCATGTATGCTGACCAAAGAGCCGACCCCTGATTTAATCCCGTCAATCGCGAATTTTGGCACGATCACCTCGGGTAAACGCAAGTCGTGAAGCTGTTCGACTAGGTCAGTTTTCTTATCCACTATGGCAGCTTTTTTACGGCCAGAAGTTTCTATAGCACGTCTGGCTTTTTCGTCAGAAACAATAGTGGGCCATTTGCGCTCCTTAATTGACTTCTCACCCCTCATATTACTCTTCTTAGCCCGCTCTTGCTCTTTCATAAGTGCCAAGTGCGTTTCTTTTTTCTGCCGCCCCAGCCTAGAGATCTCCTGCTCTATTGACGCTCTTGCGAGTCTTCGCTGTTGCATGTAATGGTCATAATTACCAGAAAATGGCTTAATTATAGTGTTATCAATATGCCATAAGGTATCCACGCGGTGGCGCAGCAATTCTGTATCATGCGATACAATAATCAGTGTGCCACCAAAGGCTGCTAACATGCGCAATAAGCCCTGGCGGTTATGCCTGTCCAGATGATTAGTTGGTTCATCCAGCAGCAATATATCTGGTTCAGCACTCAGAGCGGTAGTGATAGCTTCTTTGAGCCGAGTACCACCGCTTAGTATAGAGCCATCTTCGATTATTTGAGGAACATAGCCAATTCTAGCGCCAGGCGGCAATAAAACATCTCCTTCTATAAGTGTGGTGTGGCCAGCTAAGGCTTGAAGCAGGCTGGATTTTCCACTACCGTTGCGACCAATAATCGCAATGCGGCTGCCATGAGGCACCTGGATACTAAAACTCCTAAAGCAAGTTTTATGCGGGAAAGACAGAGTTAGATCTCTAATGATAATAGGTTTATGTGTCATATGTTATCTCTTTGAATGGAATTGGGCGCAGTGACTGGCGTTTCTAACTCAGCCTTTGCCCTAATAAGGGCCGTTTAAGAGATAATTTTCATGGAGCACTCCTATTGGTGACACTTGCCCATTATACTACTATAGAATGTTTTGCGCAATGATTTTTTAATAATTGTATTGTTCGTAATGCAAAAATGCTGTTATTGCTTCTTTGATATATGAGTGTTAACTTCGAGCTAAATACAAAAAAATGCTGGACACATGCTTCAGCTTTATGCTAGAAAGCTATACGAATCAGGGTGAGCGAATTGGCATCAGCTATTGCTGGTGCCATCGCTCTTCTGCTGATACTTTTGTAGCATTGCCCGCACATGCGGGTATTTTTGCGTCCAGGCCCAGATAGCTCAGTCGGTAGAGCANNTTGTGTCGGCGGTTCGATTCCGTCTCTGGGCACCATTTTATTGGTTAGTATTACTTCTCACGCCGATACCACCAAGCCATCATAGGCTGGCATGACCCAACCATGCGGTAGCAATTTGAGCATTTCCTCATATTCAATCTGGTGGTTCATATGTACTAAAAATGCCTTCTCTGGTTTAACCTTATACACGTAGCGCATAACCTTTTCTAGATACTGGTGTGTGGGCGCCCAGCCATAACGCAAGCAATCCACAAACCAATAACGCACACCTTGTAATAGTTCTATTGTTTGCTCAGGTAAGCTAGAGAAATCAGTAGAATAAGCAATATCACCCACTCGAAAAGAAAGGCTGCTAATATCATGATGATGCTGTAGTAGTGGTATTATACGCATATCGCCTACAGAGAAGGGGGTATATGGAGTTACCTTTACACCTTCTAATAGGGGAGTATAAAGGCCACCAGTGCTGCCGTTAAAAATATAATTAAACTTATTAGTTAGCTCCTTAAGCGTATATTCATCCGCATAGGCTTTAATTGGCCGGGGCTTCGATAACAATTTCAAGTCATCTATTCCATTGATATGGTCGGAATGCGCATGTGTATATAGAACTGCATCTACCTTATGCACACCGTTTTCCAGAGCCTGAGTGCGTAAATCAGGAGTGGTGTCGATTAAGACGTTGGTAGTTTTGGTGCTAAGAAGCAAAGAGGCACGTAATCGTTTGTTCTTAGAGTTGTTAGAGCGGCAGGTATAGCACTGGCAACCGATTTCCGGAACGCCATTCGAGCCGCCACATCCCAGTACTTTTGCGGTTAATGCTGACATGTGGCGCTCGGTTATTTTGTGTTCAACGCTGTTAACGCTTTTCTTTGTGCATCCGTTAGGCCAACGCTATTTGATAAATCTGAATTGGCGATTAGCGAGTTTTGCAATTGCACATTGTTGAGCTGGGAATTGCGCATGTTGCTTTTGATTATTGCGCTTTTAGTTAATATGGAATAGGAAAGCTGGATTTTATCCATGCTAGCATTTTCCAACAACACATCATTGAACTTAATACCTCGCATGATGGCGCCATCTATCTTGGCTCCATTAATTTGCATTTTGTTTAGTGTAGAATTTTTCATATCGGCGCGCGCCAATTCAATATTATCGAGCTTATCCGCTTCCAAGGTTGCGTTACGCATTACAGCGTAGTTCAAATTCGATTGGCTTAAGTCAGATGTTTTAATCCTAGCATCAGATATATCAACTGCCTCTGCGTAAACATTCGCCAGATTGCTGTTATTGATTATCACACGTTGAAGGTTAGCAGCAAATAAAATAGCGCCAGACATATTGCTGTTATCAATAGTGGCGGCAACTAATAATGAGCTATAAAAGCTCGCAGTCTGGAAATTACTGTTGGCAATTTTAGTGTTACTAAGATCAGCTTGAGAGAAGTCCGCCTTTATAGCCACTACATCGCTGATTATTGTATCGGTAACTGCAGCGCCTGAGAATTTTGCCTCACTCAGGATAGTGTTGCGGAGGAATTGTGCCTGGCTGAAATTAGCCTCGATAGCGCTTATTCCTTTGCAGTTTGCTTTGCTAAATAAGGCCCCTTCGCCATAAGCTTCGTCAAAAATTGCACCTTCCAAATCGGTTTCAACGAATTGCACACCTGCAATTTTCGCTTTATGAAATAGAGCATGACTCGCTTTAGCACCACTTAGATTTGACTCTTCCATGAAGGCTTCACTGAAATCAGCGCCTGTAAGGGTCGCATTTCTGAGATCAACGCGCAACATTTGTGCGCCACTAAAATCTAAATTAGCCAAATCTAGTCCAACAAGGTTATTGCCGAGGTCTCGGGCGATTTCTGCTTGTTCACCAGCCATACGTTTCTTCATCAAGTATTTAGCAACTTGTGCACGTGTAAGTGGAGATTGTATTAATTCGACGGTGGCGGTATTTTGCCCTGCATTGAAAGTGTCAGTAGAGTTAACCTCAGACTGTGGGGCAAGAGCTACTTGCGGTACAGAATCAGCTTGAGCGTCTTGTGTAGACCGGTCAGCGGCAATCGTTATTGCACTTGATAATGCTATAGTACCGCCAAACAGCATAGCAAAAATATAGTTACTTTTCATATGTTACCCCACATGTATCTGACCGAGTGTAATATACTTTATACCCGCCGTAAATGAGAATCTAACGATGATCTAAATAGTGCTCTAATGTCCTATAATCTTGCGCAAAAAGCCAGGGGTTAATACTGAGAGTGGATTAACTTCTAAGCTAAATTCTTCATCAAGCTTGCCTCGAATGGTATAACTACTAGCGATAATCCCGCTATTTTCTCCTCCAGAAAGCGGAGGGCCAAGCATAGGTATTGCCTGCACCAAGGAGTTTATAATATTTTCCGGTACTACTACGCCTTTGATTTTGACTTGCCTACTTAGCATGTCTATCTCTCCATCGCCTGTCATGCTAATTACCGGGCCTTCTATTACACAATCTTCTATTTGCAGTATGCTTTGCTTATAATCTAATCCGCAATTCAAAGATTTGAATCGCAATCCTTTGTTTTCTAATAGATCATTGACGCCAACAAATGCAGATGTAGTGATGGAAGGAATGGTTAGTAATTTAGCTAATATAGGAGTTTTACGCATGTAATAATCTTGAATCTTGAGGTTGCCTTTGAGCGGAGCATCACTCCTATTGCTGTATCGTTTTGCGGTTATCCATAAAGTACCATCGCTAACGTTCTGGCTTATACCGAGTGCTTTAAGTGTGAGCCCAGCATTGTTGGTATACACACTAACGTTACGTTTGTCTGATTTGATTTCCAGAGTTTTACCATCGTTGAACTGCCCTTGTAATAGCAAATCCGTGCATGTTCCTACAGAACATGAGAGGCGTAACACTGGGTTTTTTAAAGCCACATTATCATGCATTAATAAACGTTGTAGTTTCGATTCCAAAGTTATGTCTTTACTAAACAGGGCACTGTCATTATCTATTTTAGATAAATCTATGTGGCTAATATCAAAACTTTCTCCTGATAGGTATACCTTAATCCCACCATCGTTAAGCATTTTAGTGGTGAAGTTGGAATTAAATAACGATACTTTAGCGTTATCTATACTCCGTATCCCTTGGTTTTCATCAAAAGTGATCTGCCCGACGCTGTCTAGCTGATTCATGGTTATTTTATAATCTCCGATAGATGGGCTATCAAATTGGTAATTTGGAAAAGACAACATGATTTCGCCGCTCTCTCCTTTGCTTTTATGGAGTCCGATTATTGGTAGGTCTATAGTGCTATTTTGAAGATTTATTATCAGCTTCACTGGCATGAATTGTTCTAGGCTGTTTAGATCAAGATCAGCAGTGGCGGTTGCTTTCCCCTTTACGAAAGCGCTAGTATTCCACCCTAAGCCAGCGTCAAATTCTTCTATATTGTCTGTCATGCTCAACCTGAGGTTTTGCGAGCCCTTGTTATCTTTGAAATCCCCATTGTATTCAAGGTTGCCGCTGATGCCGCTTTCTGTAGATGCTAGTCCTGTAACTTTCAGCTTATTATTGGCAAAGGTAGCCATTAGCTGCGCAGCAGAGACATTAAATTTACCAAGAACATCACGCACTATTATGTTATTAAGCTTACTCTTAACCTTTATCTCTAAGCTTTCATCAGGTTCTCCTAAATCTAATGAAACATCGATATTGCTTTGCGCTGTTCCTTGTGCGCGTCTTAAGGGTTGTAGTACCTCAATAGTTTTAGCGCTTATATCATGTTGAGTGTAAAAATGGGTTAGCGCTAAGTTGATTGAATCTTGGGCGGCGCCATCGAGAACGCCTGTGAATTTAAGAATGGTTTTGGGTGCGCTGAAATCACTGATGGAGCACTCGCCTTGTAAAGAGGCATCGAGAACTTTGCCGTGTATCGCAGATACTTTTGCATTATTTGCGTCGAGTTTAACAACAGCGTTGGCGCCATTAATAGGAGGCATATGATCAATGTATTGTACGACCCCATCTCTCACACTAAAAGAGGCGCTAATATCTTTATCAGTCATTTTGGCAAATTGAGGCTGATATTGTATTAATGGTATCTGTAGGCGCATTTCAGCTTGTTCTATTATTCCTGCCAACACGTTATGCTGCACCCACTGTCGCACATGAATGGCTAAATTATGCGGCCAAATATGTAATGCACTGAGTGCTGCAAATGGCTCGTTGCTTGTAGTATTAAACACGACCTTGTCTTGGTTAAATTCCAAATTACCGGCGAATGATAGGCCGTGTATTCTCGCGTTTATATGAGGGACCTGTATCTGTGATAATCCACGGCTTACAATGCCTTGAGCATATATGCTTGTTACATCAATGCGTTCATATAAGGCTTGATTGGAGCCTATTGAGCCACTTCCAGTATGCAATATAAATTGTACATCAGGCCAAGTGTTGAGATCACTGACCTTACTCACTGCATTTAATTGTATCTGTAGGTTAGTATCTAAGTCTGTAATCCAGGTGTTGAGCCACTGCAATGGGATATTATGCATTTTTGCATCAACAATGAACCCGCCGTCTTCATCCTTAATACTAGCTTTGAGCCTGCTGTCTCTGTTATGAAAGCGAACTTTACCACCAACAATTACTTCAAGTTGTTGTTTTGATTTTCCTAATCGTGCAGTGATTCCTCTCAGCTCTATAACTTGGCTGTGACCAGTTTCGCCTGGCAGCTGCAAGCTAACTACTGGAATTTTAAACACCAACCGCCTCATGGCGTCATAATTTTGAGCATACATTTTGGTAATGATCTCGTGTAACTCTTTATAATTTGGTAGAGCTTGGGTGTTTTGTGTATTTTTAGCAGTTTTGATTAAATTTAGCTCCTGGCTTAAGTTAGGGAGTGAAGCCTCGATCACAAGAGAATGGACCTTTCCAGGCCGCAACATATTAATCCACACTGGCTTTATTAGGATTCTATCTATGTATGCGTTGTGCTCTTGGGCATAGGAGGTGTGTATATCCTCAAGTTGCAGCATGATAATGCCAGTAGTGCCGAATTTGAGGGATACTTTGGCTATATCTACCTTTAGCTCAGGCATGGCGCCAGTGGCGCGGCTGCTGAGGTAGCTGGGCAAAAAAGGCAGAGGCACTGAAGTTATTGCTAATATAGCAATGCAAGTCGTCAGCGCTATCAGCACCTGTATAACACGCCTTATAATATTAGTTTTTTTCCCCATGTCTAATAACTCTATAGTTGCACTAGGTGCTGTTGACACAACCTAGTGCATTAATGGTATCTGATGCGGTAAAAATAGTAAAGGATGACGCTACCAAGGCCGCCTCATGAAAAATTTTTTCATTTTTTCTTTATCAGCCACTTCCACTATTTGTTAGCTCAAATTATATCCGCATCATAGAAATTTGATTGAGTGTTCTTATGAACAGCATATGGAAGAAAGTAGTCGCAGTAGCGAAGCGCTGCCTTGGCGCTATCAGCATGGGTATGAAGCAAGTAGTATGTTTTATGTCCAGTAAAAGCAGAGTGATGGTGTGTTATTTTTTTGATGACTCACCCTATTTCACACACGGCCCATCAGCTGCTGATTGCGCCGTAGGCAACAGAGTGGAGCAAGCCTTATGTTTTGGGTCTAAGTCAATAAAAATCGCTGTCGTTCCAGCACAGGCGGAAACCCAGGAGGATAGTGATGCGTTTTATCCTATTTCACTAGGTTCACGCTTGTGCGGGAATGGCAGTAGTAAACCCTTCGCAACAACCCAGCAGCGCCGTATTTTGCGGCCTCAAGGATGGGCAGCTAGGACTAGGCTTCAACAGCCTAGCTGGCTCTCCGTCCTTGGGATGCCTGCAATATTCTATATTCTCGAGTACGAGAAGTATGGTTTATTGCGGTTTTCAGCGCCACTTTTCGTGCTGATTATCCGAAGCTATTTACTATAGGAAACTGTTCGCCAATCATTAAAAACACGCATAAGTGTGAACCAATCTTAACACCGTAAATCATAGCATCTTCTGAAAGCAGCTAAAACGCTGTAATACTACCAATGCATTTTTATGAGGCGGCCCTGGGCCGGACCTAATTTCATGTTTTGCGGTGCTGTATGCAAAAAGTAGCGATCTTTCTGATAGCTAGCAGTATGTGTAATCGTCAAATTATAGATTAATCGCTATCTCATCTTAATTTATTACTATTATATAAATTTCATGTAATAACCACTTTTAAAACTTGTCCATATTATATGTTCGGGGTATAAAGTTGCTAATATGCCAGTTCATTACTGTATGATCTGGGTTTTTTTGAGATAACGCAACATGAGAAAAGCATGAAACGCACTAGAGATGGAAGTAGTACCAAAGAAGAAGATAAGCAAGAGAAGCAAAGTAAAAGTGATGAGATAGATTATGAAGAAGAAACAGTATTCGGATTAGATGGCAATGGCATCGACCTGGGACCAGAGCAGGAAATAGTTGGCTGCCCAATAGACCCAGGAGCAAATGCAATGTATGAAATATCTAGCACGCTTCTGGAGGGCGACGACGATGCCATAAAAAAGCTTCTACTCCAATGGCCAAAAGGTATAAAGTTAAACGAAACGCAAATTACGACAATTCTTATTCATGCCAAATTCCGTGGTCCTGAGATATTCAAACAAGTGCAGGAATTGTGTAAAGGTTCTAGCTCTCAAAGCCCAAAGGCACAATTAGATATTTCACCAACCCAGCCTGTTATGCCAGGGGTACTTATAACACAAACACAATCCACGCTAAATGCTCAAAATTGGGTGGCAGATTTATATGGGGCTTTATTAGAGTTTAATCCCATTACAGTAAACGCACTATTGGATAAAAGACCACCAGACCTTCAAATCAGCGCCAGCGACCAGGAGAACCTAGAGGGTCTGTCCGCAGATCATCCAGAAGTGCAAGAACGCATAAAAACGATTTGCCAACAGCATTCCAAACAGCATGCCACAACAGATGTGTCTGTATCCGGCTCAACGAGGCAAACTACTGATACTGTGAAGCAAAAACCGCTTGCGCCTACTCCATCATATGCAAGCACCACAGCGCAAACTCTACCACGTCCCCGCCCTGTTGTTCCTCCTTCAGATGGATTGGTGGCTATGGACTCATTCATTGCGGAGAGCCACACGCTTGATGACAAATACACAAAGGATTTAGGTGTTTTAGATGACATACTAACTAGTCAACCTTATCAAAGCTTATCTTCTGGCAGTGGCTTCACCGTTGATAAGATAACACACACCTCTTTTGCTGAAGAATGGCGTATTGAAGCGTTGGCAGTGGCTATGTTAGAGGGAGTTGGTATAGAAAAAATCTTAGACGATTGGCTCCCTAGTCATAAAATACACCCAAATTCCCATGAGATAATTCGTAGTCTGCTTCCACGTGTAGGCTCCAAGTTGGAAAGCAAAATCCTACCTTTATTAGAATCTAATGAGGCATCTAACAGATCGCATACAGCAGAGGAGTCCAAAAAAATCCCACGCCTACGACCCATCAAACAAACTCAGCCACCAATGTCGGAAATAGAACAAAAGCTGTACGATGCACTGGATAAAGAGCAGCACCAAATTGTAAAAGATTTGTTAGATAAACATGGCGCAGAGATAAACTTTACTTGCGACAGGGGCGCGCTTCTGAAGAAAGCTTTTGAAATGGCTGATGAGGAAGAAAAACTATCTTTTACCAAGCAGTGGTTAAGTGCAGATGTGAGTCTGGCAAATGATTGGCACGTCGCTGTGCTAGTTATGGCAGTGGAGAAAGAAAATATGCTAATTATTGAGGAGTTAATAAAAGATGGCAGAGCCTTGGAGGCAGATAAGCAGCAGTCAGCTCTTATAACAGCAGTTAGAGATAATTGGGAACTGAACATTTTAATGAAGCTTATAGTTGCGCCTAAGTATCAACAAAATCTGAATATTAATGTCTTGCTATCTCACGCAGAAGATGCGGAGGCATTTGATATCGCTGACTATTTGCAAAGAATCAGAGAAGTATGTGGTGTAACGTCGGAAGGGATAGTAGTTGATACCAGTAAAATTTCTTCTGTTCCTAAATTTAGACCGGAGATCGAAGAGCTAAAAACGGCGTTGAAAAACAATGATCCAGATTCCACTAAACGCTTGCAAGAGACATTGTATCAACAATTAAAAGAGGGTTATCACCCACTCTTGTTAAATATAGCTGCACCTTATAATACTGAAGTTACAGCAAAGTTTATAAAAGACATGCTCTTGAAGCACGAGCTGTCTTCACACTATGTAAATTTAGTATTACTTAGCGCAACGTCATCCAATAATATATCGGGAGTTAAGGTCCTACTAATGCATCCACACGCGGATCCCACTGATGATAATGTTATATCTGATTGTACAGCCCTTAGCCTTGCAGTACGACATGAATGTGCCGAGATACTAGAATTACTTTTACAGCATGTCAAAAAAATTCAGAAACTTGATGAGATAGACTATGCGGGATTGATGAAAATAGCCGATCAACATAAAAATCCAAAGGTGTTAGAATTATTAAAGGCGTGGGGGTTTGCTGAGGAGCAAGCATTGAGTGATCAAGATGATATTGATGTAGGAGCGCCGGTAGCAAGAACTGATGAATCCGCACTCATTGCTGAGACAATTATAGAATACAGTTTTGCAAGGGAATACGGAGAGATTAAGAAGCTTTTTGTTAATAATAAAGGAACGATCAATCTGTCTTATCCTTCTCTCATAGAGAGTGTCTTTGCAACTGGCGATAATGCTTTGATAGAATGTCTTTTCACCGAGCTAGAATTAAAGAGATACCAACAAAATGTATATGATACAGTATTTATGAGAGCTGCAAGTAACGGTAATGCGGAGGCTTTGAACAAATTTATCGCAATGCCACAATTCCAAAATATCGCTGATAGAATAAGGGTCCAAGCATTGTTAGAATCAATACAAAACAAACAGCCAAAAACATTAGAAATTCTAATGTCGCAACCCGCTATTAAAAAACACGTAACGCTTAAAACACTTCTAGATCATATGCCGAAAGAAGTAGACGAGAAAACATTAGCCATGCAGAGCATAATAGATAAAGATGTGCAAGCAGAGCTGGCGCCAAAGTTTATACAGGCATTAATTAAAGGAAACGAGGACGAGTTATGTGCTTTATTTAAACAGCATAGTCATGAACTGGACTGTAATTGGGGGCATGGTAGGTTATCGTTGATAGCCACTGCTGTAGGGGGGCAAATAGCACAAACATTCATTGCAAACTCTAATGCTCTACCCCGCAAACCTAACACTGAAATCTTGTTGCAATGCCTGAAAACAGCCATACGTCATAGGAATTTAGACTTATGTAAAGTGTTTTTGGCACCATCTATGGGACTATCCTCAGATCAAATACATCAAGCTGCTTTTGAGGCAGCAAAATTAGGAGAGCTGGAGTGCTTGCAGCTTTTGATGACACAACCTAACATAGACAGTAGTATAGATATGGAGGAGCTAGGGCTGTATGGCGCGCGCCACGATAAAATTAAGGCATATATAAAAACTTTCACCAAAGCTCAGGAAATTACAGAGTGTTCAAGCAACACTACGACCACATCTGTAGAGAGCGTGGAGCAGTCGCTATATAAAGCGATTTATAAGGGGGATAATAAGGCAATACCAGAGCTTTTAACAAAAAATATAGATTTTACTTATAAAGAGTATATCATACTAGATACGGCGTTTGCTTTTCGTGTGAATACCTTGCCGGCAATCCTGGAACGATATCATACATATACGGCAGCACAACATTCGCAAGAGAAAAATAAACACTACAGTGCATTAACGTCTATAGCAGCATGTAGGGGCCATACCTCGACTTTATTATGGTTATCTACAAGCAATTTACTGCCCACCAATGTTTCTAAAACCAAATGGTACATGAATGCTGCTATCGCTAACAATCTAAACAGCATGTTGTTTTTGGCATTATGTGGCAATAATGCAGAACAAGAGAACATGCTGGAATATACGCCCGCGCAGTTTAAATCACAGATCAGTGATTTTATCAACGCTACTCATGCATGTTTGGCTAATAATATAAGCAAAGACATGCTGTTAAATCTTTGGGAGCCGCTAAAACAACAGGCAGCACTGCGTCAAGTGTGCAAGGAAGTTTCGCGTCCACCTTTGATCACAGTATTGCTTGAAAACGCGGTGCCGGATAAAATCATAAGCAATTGTATCCAGTTGGCTTTTGCGTCATCAGCAGAAAATAAGTATAAGACACAACCTGCAGAGCTATTTTATAAATTTAATATGGAATTGGCAAAAATAGCACGCATGCAGCAAAATATGCCGGTTATTGCTGGCTCTACTAGCAATGTAGCGCCTCAACATCCAGCGAAATAGTAGACACTGGGTAGTATCTATACTATGATGCATATATTATTGCATATCAGTATTGTATTATGGCTGATATACTTACGACATAAAAAGCTCGATATTCTTTTTAAACAGTTAAGTGCCGAAGTAGCACAGAGGTAGTGCAACTGATTCGTAATCAGTAGGTCGGAGGTTCAATTCCTCTCTTCGGCACCGGGCTTTTCAGGGCTTGTAGAGCTTGCCATCCCCTTCTGTTACTTGTCATGGGACACTGGCGGGACAGTAATCTATAATCCCAGACAACACGCTCCAACATTCATCGCAGTATTCATAACTTCGCGTATTATTAACGCAAAATATTATGGAAAGGTTATTGTGTATGGCCATGCTTTGTAGTATATTGCTCACAATTGGAGGGTTATGGCAACTATAGAGACACGTAAGAATCAAGATGGGACGGTAAGCCATAGAGCTAAGGTCAGGATTAGCGGGTTTCCCGTACAGACTGCCACTTTCGATAGGCTTACTGACGCTAGAAGATGGGCTGACAGTACTACTGCCGCTATTAGAGAAGGTAGATACTTTAAGTCGTCTTTGGCGCGAAAATACACAGTTGGTGAATTAATAGATAGGTACATGGAGGACGTGCTAGTGCGTAAACCAAAGTCAATTTATACACAAACTATACAGCTACGATGGTGGAAGCAGGAACTAGGTGCGTACCTATTATCCGACCTTACACCTTCCTTGATCGCCAAGTGCCGCGACAAGCTAGCTAAGACAGTCAACGCGCGTAATAAAGTCACCTCCCCTGCTACAGTAAACCGCTATATGGCTGCCTTTAGCCATGCTCTAAGTGTTGCAACCAAGGAATGGGGATGGCTAGAGACGTCACCTATGCCTAAGGTAACAAAACTAAAAGAGCCACGGGGCCGGGTGCGCTTCTTATTTGATGATGAGCGAGCGTCGCTGTTAGCCGCATGCCAGGAGAGCTCTAATAGGTTATTGTATTCTATTGTCGTTGTAGCGCTAAGTACCGGGGCTCGCAAGATGGAGATACTTAATCTGCGATGGGCAGATATCAACTTTGAGAAAAATATGATAGTGCTGCACGAGACTAAGAATGGAGACAGACGTGTGGTACCTTTAGCCGGACATGCATTGGAGTTACTACAAAAACACCATGCTTGCCGTCGCTTAGACTCAGATTTCGTTTTTCCTAGTATTGATGGCCTACAACCTATAGATATTCGCACTGCCTGGGAAACAGCCCTTGCTAAGGCGGGAATTAAAGATTTCCGTTTCCATGACCTACGTCACTCTGCCGCTTCTTATTTGGCCATGGGAGGCGCATCAGCCGTGGAAATCGCCGCGGTCATGGGCCACAAGACCTTAAACATGGTAAAGCGCTATAGCCACCTTTCTGATGCCCATAACGCCGAGGTCGTACGCAAGATGAATAACAAAATATTTGGGGTATGAATGGAATTTGCTACATTTAAATTTCCCAACAACATCATAATACCGGCGGGTTACTATACCCCTCATCAGGCTTTTGATATATTAGGCAAAGCAGTATATGGGGATGATTGGACGGAAGATGAGCTTCTCTGTGAGAGTAACCTGCCTTTAGCAAAGAAAAAAATTGTGGAAGCCCGGGTTAGACAAGTAACGGTAGACCCTATAATGGCCAAACAGTTTGTACAAAACTGTCGAAATAGTACTGAATCGAATGCTGATATGTTCAGCAGGATGCATCGCTACGAATCAATACGTAAAGAAATATTAGGGTTATTAATGGGTGAAGCGATAATCGCAATTTTGTTAGACCAAAATAGTGGAAAAAAGATCAATCTCCCAGCTGATGTATGGGTTCCAGGACAAACTGCCTTATCATATTCCTTTACCACTGGAAACGGCTACTATGATCCAGGCGATATTAGACAAATTAGCGGTTTATTAGAAATAAAATACCAAGGCCTTGTCTTCTTTAAAAAGGAAAATGTAGATAAGTTTGCTGTTCAGCTGAAACAGAGGTTCACTATAAATGATGAGAGACATCAGAATATTACTGCACAGAAAGTTATCAGCATTACCCCCTAAGAAATAACCAAGGTACGTATCCAGCGGTTTATAGCAGAAGCGGTACGCTTTGTTTTTAATCAAAAAGGTAAAGTATTAGTGGAGAGCGTCTGGGAGCATATGAAGGTAATTGCTAAAATCGAGGAAAATGGTTTGAAGGTGCATACCGGAAAGTACGCCGCTGAAAACTACATAAAATGGCATACCGACAAAGGTATTGAAAAAACACTGACTTGGAAGCGGTTCGGTGCCTCCGTAAGAGAGATAAGGAAGCTATTTAACATATAAGCCCTAAACAATAAAATCTTACTATTGATATACCTATATTATACCATACGCCTTATTGGGCCATCATGCTTACTAGGCGTGAACCGATTAACTATACTCATCCAAATCAAAAGGCGTAAACTAGCCGACTTATTTAGAGAGCTCGCACAGCTCATCCAAGACTCCTCTCGAGCCTACCTAAACCCTTCCTAAAGCTTATCTAAGCCTTATCTAAGTACTTTTTATCATCTAAAACACACCTGAGATCCTATCTTCTTGCGCCATACAAAGTCTTATTGCCTAATAGTCACGTATAATAAAATTTCATTAAGGAGAAAAATATGAAGCACTTACTAACAGTCAAACAGCTAGTACAAAAGCATCCATGCTTCACATTAGGTGGTATGCGGTATTACATCTTTTACGCCAAAACCAATGGATTGGAGGCTTCTGGCGCTATATTGCGCTTAGGCCGGAAACTACTCATTGACGAAGAAAAGTTTATAGGCTGGATTGAAAGTCAGAATGTTAACTCTAAAGCAGCGGGGGCGTAACATATGACATATCGTACTGTAAACCCTCGTTTAATACTACAAGCGTTAGGTATCACACTG
Organism: Pseudomonadota bacterium; assembly: GCA_018242185.1. Lineage (GTDB taxonomy): Bacteria > Pseudomonadota > Alphaproteobacteria > Rickettsiales > Midichloriaceae > SZAS-26. The sequence continues at coordinate 8,902 of JAFECK010000018.1, read as the reverse complement.
CCTAATAGAACCAACTCTAAGGGGTATTGGAGCATTCTATGCCCTTTCCATAACGATAACAAGCCAAGCCTGAATCTACACTCAAGAGACGGGCATTTTCATTGCTTTGGCTGCGGAGAGAGTGGGCAGTTATGGCGTTTTTATCAACTACTCACTGGTAAAAGCGAGAAAGAGGCTAAAAAGCATTGTTACAACGGAGGAAGACATGGTAGATAATCGCAATCAATCTATACAAGCGGCTTTCTATGGGGAATACGCGCAACAATTGCCTACAGTTATTGATGGTATGCAGCATCTATCAATTCCGGCACAGAAAGTTTTCTTGGACTTCACCATTATCTATGAGATGGAACATGACCAAGAGGCAGAACATCATTATTATGAAGGAGAGAGATATGTCAGACAATCGTAATCACCCTATACAGGCCGCTTCTTATGAGGAGGCTGTGCAAAAGCGTTTCAAAAACCGTGTAGAGGCAGGATGGAACCTCGCTATTTACCAGTATAAGAACTTGGACTGCCACAAGCAGGACAATGTGCTATATATCCGTGTGCGCCTAGACCCGCCAGCTGACCGAAAGAAAGAACTAAAAAAGGAAATTTTTCCTATGCATTTTAGAGATGATGGGCTATACGACTTATCGGAACCGCCAGAATTAAAGGGCAATCCTAAACCTCTATATGGGCTCGATTTAGTGCAAGCTTATCCAGATGCCACAATATATCTGGTTGAGGGCGAAAAGTGTGCTGATGCATTGAATGGCTTCTTTAGCAAGCATGGGGTTTTTGGCCAATATATAGCTGTTACTAGTGGAGGAGCTAGCATCGTGGACGGGATAGACTATAGTCCCTTAAAGGAGAAAAATCTCGTACTATGGGGTGATAATGATGAGCCCGGGTTTCGTTATATTGCCGGGGTCACGCCGCATTTGGAGGCGCAAGGGTGCCATGTGAGCGTGATAGATACAAAGGCTATTGAATTGCAGGAAAAAGAGGACGTAGTAGACTGGCTGGAGAGGAATCCGGAAGCGAGTATGGAAGACCTACTAGCCTTGCCTATTATGCCGCCCGGGGTCAAAGAGGTGCAGCCCATATCAAGTCCTGTACCGGTGGCTATCCAACGCCTGGCTACGATGAATGAGCTGGAGTATGAGCAGAACAGAAAGGAGATGGCTAAACAGCTAGGCATACGCACTACTGTATTGGACAAGGCAGTGAATGCACAGCGCGCAGAGCAGCACCGGCAATCCTCTGTAGAGGGTATGTTTCCAGAAGTGGAACCATGGGGAGAGCCTGTATGTCCGGATTCTCTATTGACAGAGATTGCTGCATACATTGAAAAATTTGCTGTACTGTCTTCACGCCAATCGACGGCAATAGCCCTTTGGTTGTGCTTTACCTGGTGTGTAGACTATGTCGATATTGCGCCTATATTGGCTATAACGTCGCCAGAGAAGCGGTGTGGTAAGACAACAGTATTAACCTTAGTAGATTCGTTGGCATGTAGAACTCTTTCATGTTCTAACTTGAGCCCAGCCGCGCTTTTTAGAGCCATAGAAGAGTGGCGCCCTACGTTAGTTATTGATGAGGCTGATACATTTCTTGAGACTAATGAAGAGCTTAGAGGCATCATAAATGCAGGACATACGCGAAATAACGCATATGTATTACGTGCAGTCGCTACCAATAATGACTTTAAACCTAAGAAGTTCAATGTTTGGGGGGCGAAGGCTATAGCCAAGATTGGCGACCTCCAAGACACTCTACGCGACCGCTCGATAGTTATAGAGTTAAGGCGCAAGCTCAATACGGAACACACTGAAAAACTGCGGCATAAGTGTCTCGAAGAGGCAAAAATTATCCAACGCAAGTTGCGTAGATTCGCCGATGATAATGCCTATAAGCTTCCAGACCAGCAGCCTAACATTCCTGATGGCCTTTCTGCAAGGGCGCAGGATAACTGGGAACCGCTTATTGCTATCGCAATGCTAGCAGGCGAAGAGTGGAGAAAACGGGCAGTGACGGCAGCAATAGCCCTGTCTGACGTTAACTCAGAGCCACCAAGCTTCGGAGTCCGGCTATTAGAGGATGTTAGGAGCATATTTGCTGACCTAGGGCATGCTAGGATTCCGACAAGCGACTTAATAACTAGGCTCTGTGAGGATGAGGAAAAGCCGTGGTCCACCTTCAACAGGAAGGGCAATATAACTGCGCGAGAACTGGCTACACTACTCAAACCCTTCGGTATTTCCAGTAATACGATACGTATCGGTTACCCAGGTCAGACGGTCAAAGGGTACCACCTGGAAGATTTCCAAGATGCCTTTGGACGTTACCTACCTGCTGTTGCTCCTGATTCTAGCAATATATCCGTAACAGCGTCACAAGTCGCTAATATAGCTAATTACAGCGTTACGGATACGGAAAATTTGACGGTAAAAACAGTAACATCCGAAACGCCAGAATCCCTTGTTATTGCTGGTTGTGACGCTGTGACGGATAAAAGACCGATACCAGAGGACCTAGCATATGTAGAAAAATACAGAATGGTCATAGTAGAGCAAGACTTACATGGAGGTAGATAATATGGCACAAACACAGAAAATACTCAGTTCGGCATTAATGAATCCTGAAAATACAGGTGAAAAACAGTCTGGGCGCTTCGTGAAGGGTCGCTCGGGTAATCCTAGGGGCAAGCCAAAAGGCGCGCTAAATAGCTCTACTCGCACTGTTATGGAACTCATGCACGGAGAGGCTGGGAAAATCGGCCAGAAAGCTATCGAATTGGCTCTGGATGGCGATATGCAGGCTATTAAGCTGATACTAGAGCGCATACTGCCGCGGTGTAGTGAACGGCCTGTATCCCTCCAGCTGCCCTGTGTGAAGGATACTAGCGGCATTCTGCTTGCAGAAGAAGCAGTTATGTCGGCGGTAACAAGCGGCGCACTGACTATTACTGAGGGCCAAGGGCTTATGGCAATGCTTGACAGTATGAGGAAGTCTATCGAGACCAATCAGTTTGAACAACGTATAATCGCATTAGAGGAGGCTAGAAATGGTACAAAATAAACTAAACACCAGACTAACCCAATTAGAGACTACTAACGCAGACAAGGCTACTGTCAAGGATTATATACACGTGGCAGCATTGCCTGGAGAATCGGACCAGGAAGCCATAGAGAAGCGTGGTGAGGCCGCTAAGGCTAGGGTGCGGCGGCTATGCAAGTCCGAGGACTGCAGTTTTATATTAGTACGGCGGCAAGGCAAAGACTTTAGTACCACGACATATGAGCCTGGTGCTACAGAGCCGTGTAGTACTGGCATGTGGCCTCATCCTGACAATGCTACGAATGCTCATACTAGTAAGTGGGTCAGCCATACCGACGTAGGAATTGGCTGGCGGGCTATGGATAGGTATGTACGTAGGGCAGAGAACGATGGGGTATGGAAATGGGAGTCATAAGCTGCTCTCTACTTTCGCTATTGCGGCTTATAAAGAGTTTAACTGTGATTCTGACATTGCTTTCTCCATCTAGCGGCTTAATTTATTAAGTTTCTCTTGAAGCTATTGATTTTCCTGAGGTTCAATAAAATAACAAAAATATTTTGTAATTATGAGTTGACTTATGAAATAGCAGGGATACAGTCAGCGGTAGAGCTAGTTGGTAGGCTGGGTGATGCTCCTTACCACTGGCTCCTGGATTTCTTAATTTAACTAATGGACGAGATTATTAGGGAGCAGGGGGTTATCAGGCGGAAAATTCTATAATTTGTGTAAATACAAAAATATTAGAGGATGTGATAACACCGGTAATTAAAAACAATGCTTGAGAAGGAGGAAAGGGATAAATGTATTGTTATGCAGCGTAATGCTTGATCTGGTGCTTTTCATTGGTGGCGGGGTCTTATGCATACCGATAACGATACAAGGCATACACATATAGTGGATATAGCCCATAAGCTGCGGCAGAAATACGAGCAAGGTAATCAGCTGGAACGGTTTAGTGGGCAGAAATACCCTATTACTCAGAGTTATATAAATTTAGTTATTGTAAGCCAGAAGGACTTGAGAGAGCAAAAAGATAAGAGGAAAGAGGCTGAAGAAAAACATGAAAGGGGGGCAAGATTAGGTGGTGATTATCGGCGGGCTCATGAAGCATTGGATGATATAAAAGAATCGATTGATATCTCCGCCCTATTCCGGGCTAGTGATAGTGCAACAGTCAAGAAGGTAATGCTATATGGTTCGCCAGGTGTGGGCAAAAGTATATCATGCCGCTACGTAGCTGTGTGCTGGCAGGAGAAAATATTGTTTAATGAATTCGGTGGCTTAATCATGCTACCTTTAAGAGAAATGCTATCATACAGCAAAGACGACGGCCTCAGCCTTGAGCAAGTTATAATTGATAAATGTATAGGGGGAGGCCGCAGCAACAAGCCAACAACAGCTGAGGTTGCAGCTTATCTAGATAGCAATGCGGACAAGCTGCTATTCATCCTGGATGGCTATGACGAGGTGGCACAGGCAATCGACCAATATCCGTGGATGCAGAAGATACTGCAGGATATCATAACCACCCCGGAATACCATGTGATCATGACCTCGCGCCCGATGTCGATCACCAAAATCGGCACTCAGGATATCAAGTTTGATAGGCAGGTGGAGAACATGGGATTTACCAGTGACAACATAAAGAAATATGTCCACTATTTTTACCCGGAGCATGCTGCAGAGCTGCTGGAGTTTTTTGAGCAAAACCCAAGTATCAGGGGAATAGCGCATATTCCAATTAACCTGGACTTGATCTGCAACCTATGGAAGCCATCGATGGCGCAAGACAAGGCCATGAATAGCACAAGTAGTAGCACTACTGCTATGACTACCATTACTTCGGCCGCTTACACGGGGAGCGCTAGCGTGCCTTCTAGCTCCATTTGTAGTCCCACTTATAGCGTTTCCAGTTCTTCTTCTGTATACCATGTTTCTCCTACTTATCCTGCGGCTTCATATAATGCTATAGGACAACAATCTTATACTACCAGTCAACTATACGATGAGATTACGCGAAAGCTGCTTGAGCGTTATGTAAAAAGAAATGGGTGGCATAGTTTAGAGTTTAACAAGTATACTGAACACTTAGTGCAGGCTTTGGAGAAACTGGCGCTAGCTGCGATGTGCACTAAGCAGATTATTATTCAAAATCAAACCTTACCCTCAGAACTAAAGTTATCTGATATCCAAATTGCAATGGTTATCGACAGCGGATTGGTGAAGCTTATAGGTAATGGTGATTTATGCTTCCTGCATCTTACTTTCCAGGAATATTATGTTGCGAGTAGCATCGCTCGTGATTTTAGTACCTTATCTGGATTTGAATATGATGTGGCAGTGAAGTTATTGCAAGAAGAGAAATATAATCCATATTATGAGATGGTGTGGTGCTTTACTGCAGGGATACTTTATGGGCAAAGCAGAAAGATGGGTGATCAGCTACCACTACTCAGGTTTTGGGATACATTTGAGCGCCACCCTAGGGAAATACTTGGCATATGGCATACTTGCCTAAGAATAAAGCTATTGGAGCAGTGTAAAATAGATATAAGTGTGCCAGGGTTAAAACAGGTGATGGAGGGGGTGCAAAGAGTAGTGGGTGGTGGTGTGTATCATAACCTACACATTGGGGAGGTATATGCATATTTAAAGATGAACCAGTTAGTAGCAAATCATGTTGCTCCTGATTTAGCTAAGGCCCTTAATGATCAATATTGGGATGTTATGATGAACGCAGCTACAGGGTTAAGTAAAATTGGCCGAGCTGCAGCAGTGGCAGTACCATTCCTGATGAAGGCACTCAAAAGTAATAACGCAAAAGCTAGGAGTGTTGCAGCGAGAGTGCTTAGTAACATTGGGCCAGCAGCAGCGGCGGCAGTGCCAGCTCTGATCGAGGTGTTGAAGGATAAGGATAAAGAAGTCAGGAGTGCAGCAGCGTATGCGCTTGGTAATATTGGACCAGCAGCGGAAGCAGCGGTGTTAGCTTTGATAGAAGCGCTAAACGATGAGGATTGGCAGGTACCAGTGGCAGCAGCGCATGCGCTGGGTAAGGTTGGATCAACAGCAGTAGCAGCGGTGCCAGCCCTAGTCGGGGCACTAAAAGATTGGTATCAGTCCGTTAGGCATGCAGCAGCGTGTACGCTTGATAAGATTGGACCAGCAGCGGAAGCAGCAATACCAGCTTTGATCGAAACTCTAAAAGATCATGATGCGGAGGTGAGGTATAGAGCAGCACAAGCGCTTGGCGGAATTGGGCCGGCAGCAGTGCCAGCTCTGATCCAGGCGCTAAAAGAGAATAAGGATGTTGGGCCAGCGTGCGCGCTTGGCCGTATTGGGCAGCCAGCATTAGTACCAGCTTTGATCGAAACTCTAAAAGATCATGATGCGGAGGTGAGGTATAGAGCAGCGTATGCGCTCAGTAAGGTTGCGCCATCAGTGGAAGCCGCAATTCTTACCACCACACTACCGTATCCTATACAGGATCACCTATCTTTTAAAAAACGCATGCAATGTTACGCCATATCTGGTAATGAGAGGTGGATTGTTGATAAAAATATTATACGGTGTGAAGAAGATGCAGTGCTACTACTAGTAATAGATAAAGATAAAGTTATTGGGCTACCAGAGAAAGTACCTATACTGATTTATAAGTGGCAAACGCGTTTTTTACTGCAGCAAGTCTATAGTAGTTTTTATAAGATAAATCTCCCTACCGAAGTATTGGACTACTATCTTGGCACTGTCCGATACTATCTTGGTTACTCAACACTAGGCCTCAAGGTAGAGGCAAAGCAATTAGAGCTCACTCTAGCCCATCAGGTTAAGGCAGGGAACAAGCGACTTGAAGACACTACCCTGCCGCGTGAAGTTTGGAACCACTACACAGGCAAGAGCAATTTATGGCTACTTGCGCAACAGAATAGACCGAGAGGATATACGTCATTGCACGATGCCGCAGCTGCTGGAAACTTAGGGTTGGTTAAAAGCATTGTTGTCGATGGGGGAGTGTGTATTGACGACCAGAATAATGAAGGTGAGGATACTGCACTTATCCTAGCCGCCAAAAGCAAGCACTGGGAGGTGGTGCGCTACCTGGTGGAACAAGGCGCAGATGTGACAAGAATGAATAAAGGCAGTGATAGTGCATTAAGTTTGGCGTTTTGTACACATTCAGATATGAAATGGAGTGAGTACCTAATCAAACATCATTTTATGAGTAGCAAACTATTCAAGCAATTATTACATACAGCCGTATCTAGCTATAGCAACTTGACTGGTTATAAAGTTATTGAAGATTTGGTATATAATCTTACAAGAACTATTGAAATAAAAGGTTGGTCTATTCGACAAAATAGCCATTTCAAACAACTTTATCGTATGTACCTAGAAGATATTACAGCCGTAGGCACCGAGCATGCGGCGCAAAAAGAACAGTTTATAACAATCTTTAACAATAATAAGGAGTCTTATAACATTACATACAAGCTACTTAGCGTGAGGTTGTACATCTATACTAAGCTATATGTAAAGTTACGCCGAGATATACTGGATCTGTGGGCATATAAGGATTGCATATTTCCCGACCTGTTACAATCTCTGGAGACTGAGATAAAATATTTAACAGAAACGATCATTAACTATCGATTAGTAGAGCGGGATGGCATGTTAATGCTAGCATCCAGTTCATCAAGAGAATGGTTTTTGAAGCATAGAGCAGAGGGTATTATACAATACTTGATAAACCTAAAAGTAAATCAAGAATACATAATTAGTGCGGGGTACCAAAATCCTGGTCATGCCATATATGTTAGTCTTCATAAGCTTAGTATGAAGGAGATCTTAATAAGAGTTGATAATCGTTGGCTATTCCCAACTGGCGATAAAGCTGATAGCAAAATACATAAAGCTCTTCCATGGTATAGAGAGTTACAAAATAATCCCATACCACAGATTAAATCGTGTGCAATTGCGATTTTTCAGCTAGATCAGGACCATAAAGAATTAGAAAAATATGTGTATCACGTTTTGAATACGGAGTATATTAATGACAATGGGGAAGTTTTATCTTATATTTATGGTACATACTTGAACGAAACTTTGAGAGTTCGTATAAATAATCCATTATTGCAACAGAAAATTGAAAAAGAATGGCAATATCATAATATTCAAGCAGATGCCAATAGAAACTGTATACTGAGTAGCTATAATCTAGGCCTATCTACTAGGATAAGTAAACTATTATTCAATCAACTCCAAGAAGAAGAAATGAGAGAGGTACCAAGGTTGATAGTAAACACCTCTGCTTCTATAACAGTACAGCAGCCAGCTATGAATATATCTTCTGGTATTACAACCTCACTAAGAGGTGGTGGTAAGCAAAACGTTAACCTAACATTGGAGTGCAATGCGTCATGAAAGTTACCATTATAAGAAAAGTCAATAATTACGAACAACATAACCCACTAGAGGTCAAGCCAACCGACACCATTGAATCACTGCAAGACAAAGTGGCTGTACTGCCAGGACCGTTTTATACACAACACGCAGATGCAGTGAGGCTTATACACAATGGTAAGCAACTAGAAGTAGGCAGACAAATACAGGGTTATAGTATAAAAGATGGTGATAGCATACATATTGGAAACTCGCTAGGAATAGAAGGCACTACAATTGGCGTGAAAGTAAATTTTTTAGCTCAGTCGCAACAATACAATGGTTTATTGTATGACTTCCCATCATTAACGAAGTATGCAGAAATACGAACTATTTTGATGGATGGCATCTCAGGTTGCCGATGCACAACAATCAACTTTAACGATAAAGAGTTAGGGCGTGTCCTCATTTTAGTTT
>JAFECK010000017.1 GCA_018242185.1 Pseudomonadota bacterium | reverse complement strand
ATGATATTTTTATTTATTTTTTATTTCATAGCTATCGTCGCTATAACGCGCCACGAAGAAGTGCTCACATTATAACTAGTGGCAGGGCTTTTCTCACCTATATCTTGTATTTATATTCCAAATTTTAATAAGAGTTTAAAATAAAACAAATTGACCACGCCATTTTGGATGAATAGTATATGAAGCAGTTAATTGACACAAATACGAGGCCTCGCATGAAAGGAGCCGCTAATACTTCTTCTCCGCTGGTGGGGACAGAGAATGATATAAAGGTTGAGATGGTGTGTGAGATGCCTCATCTTATACCAACGCTTGCTGATATTTGGCATGGCGCGCTGGGCGAACATTATGGCCCTGAATACCCTAGAGAGCGGCTGTACGAGTTATTGCTTGAACATCAAAACCCTCGCTCCATACCTACTTCTATGGTAGCACTTTTGGGGAAAGAGCCAGTTGGGATGTGCGTGATTCGCGCTTCTGATGAATTTAAACCATATATCGTGCCTTCGCTCGGAGCGATGAGTGTGAGAGCAGAGTATCGCAATCACGGCATAGGAGCAAAACTTATACGGGCAGCTATTAAAAAAACCGTGGAATTTGGCTTCTCTAGGCTATATCTATTCACTGTGGATATGACAATTGTAGAGTGGTATGAGAGATTTGGCTTCCAACTAACTGGTTATAGAGAGTGGGAAAATGGACATGTTTCAGCCTCTATGGAGATGGTTATACCGCAGCAAGGCGTTGCATAGATCTTGATGCTTTTTAAACTATTTTTTGGGCCCCAGCTTCTCGCCTCGCTGCATACAGCGTCGCACGAGTGACGGAGGCGTTTTTCATACTTTTTACAAAACTATAGTATTTGCCTAAAAAATATATTAAACTAAAAATATGATCTTAGTGCAATTTTGATCATGTTCTTGTTAGTATATTTATAAGAAGGGGATATTATGATTGATTCAATAAAAAAATGCGCAGCGATTTCATTGCTATTATGTGCGTTGGCTGCTTGTACTTCTGATGGCAGAGTTACCCGCAGAGATGTGGGCACCGGGGTTGGCGCTGCAGGTGGAGCTATTATAGGCTCTGAGGTTGGGGGAACAGCGGGCGCTGGACTAGGTGCAGCTACTGGAGCAATTTTGGGTGGTGAAGTTTATCACTAGAGATGCCTTTTCAAGCGGCATTCCCATGCTCTTCCAATAATTGCTGGAAGCGTAGTATAGGATATTGTTGCTCGAAGGCATTGCCATAAATACGAGGATAGCGGTATTTCAGAGCATGGCTGATAAGTGCATGCTCTGCCCGCAACCCTGAATCTATGCCATCAAGCATGAATAATAGCACACTATAAGGGCAACTATCAGCGCTAGGTACACGTAACTCTAAGCGTCGCCTGATGGGCAAATTATCTGGGATACGGATGGCAGTGGTTCGGTTATTACCACCCCAGCATAGCCCTGCGGGTATGTTGCGAACACTTTCTCTGTCTGTAGCCAGTAATCTGGGCTTATCCTTGGCACTTATGAGCATGTCATGCTCTGCTTCAAGCTTAGCAAGAATGCCATATATAGATACCATAAGGTGGCGGTTTTCCGCATATTGGCCTGTGCTATATAAATTTCTTCCGTCATTTTTATCGCAAAAATTGAGATGAATATGCAATCCTGAGCCGTGGTCTTCTTGGTAAGGCTTAGGAGCAAAGCTAGTAATAAGGCCTTGGGAGGCAGCAACATCGCAGGCTAGCATTTTGCATCTAGCAATATATTCGCTGTAAACAACTGCAGATGTAGCCGGAGGCAAAACCAGCTCATACTGGCCTAAACCCTTTTCTTTCTCTACTAATATACCAGCGGATTCTTGCACCTTTAGTGTGAAACGCTCTGCTTCATCCACGTTCGGCGCTTCACCGTCGCTTGTATGCCTTAAATAAAATTCTATCTCTGCGCCCCAAAGGATTAAGCTCTGTTCATCTATAGCTAATCTTTCTTCTAAAAGAGAAATCTGGTTGCTTATGTCATGTATATCAAAATTCCGTGTCATGACATAGGCGATTACTGCTAGTTGGAAGCGTGCTTATTAACCCAGTCATGGAGGGCAGCTTTGGGCATACTGCCCACCTTCATATCCACTTTTTGGCCGTCTTTAAATAGTATAAGCGTTGGAATACTGCGTATACCAAAGTGGGTAGGAGTTTCAGGATTTGCGTCGACATCCATCTTCATGACCTTCGCCTTACTACCTATTTCAGACGCGAACTCATCCACTATAGGACCCAGCTGCCGGCAAGGGCCACACCATGTCGCCCAAAAATCTACCAACACCAATCCTTTGTGTTGCGTCACTTCAGCTTCAAAGCTCTCATCTTTCAATTCTATAACCATATTTTCCTCTTTGTTGTTATACATCATGTATACTTATAGCATGATCGTGCGTTTTTTCAAGCAAATAACAGAGCTATGATTAAGGCCCCTTTTCCACCCGATCATACTTTCCAAGGTTATACTTAATAGAACCAAACCACGGGCAAGCCAATGCAGATTAACATGACCCTTTAGGGCGTCCAAACCTTTCCCCATTTTCTTGCAGCAATTCCTAATTTTAGCAGCATAACGGGCCGTGGGACCCCGGGCCTTGACTTAAAATCATTAATAAGTATACTCATTGACCATATCTATTTTATGCGTGGGCCGTGGGTCTAGCTTTTTAGCAATCAGGAAGAGTGATGACGAAAAAAACTATGATGAGTAAGATTCGGTCTATTTCATTAGATCGGACGCATTTGCTTTTAATAGCATTAACTTTTGGTTCCTTGTACCTGAATGCTTCTCTCTATATATATAACTATAACTTGCAGAGAGAAATAGAGGAGCTGAGTGACAACAGTGAACAAGCGGGAGAGGCACCTGAGGCGGTGATAACTCCTTCTCCGACTGGCCAAGAAGTGGCAGCGCCAGCTAAACAAGAGATGGTGACCCTAACAGTCCGCCAAGGGGACACCCTTTACCAAATCTTCAACGATGCTGGCATAGCCCCAGCAGATGCCAACGCGATTCTTGCAGCTATTAATGCAGTACATAAAGCGTCGCAATTACAAGTTGGACAAAAAGTAGTCATCGACTTTCGTGACGCAACTGATATTCCAGCACCTGATGGCAACGGACACCATGCACCGTCGGTCGAAGGAGTAGTTGCACCTTCTACTGAGGAGGCGGCGTTGAGCCAATATTATTCCAGGGTGAAAAAGATCAATATACTTTCAGATGAGGAAGATATTGCAATCACCTATAATGACGCCAAAGCAGAATACACCGCGCATTTAATCACTATCCCTATACACGAGCATTTTGATGTAACTAGTGGAGTTATAAATGAGAGTTTATACGGAGATGCAATAAACGCAGGAGTTTCTCCCAATGTCATTCTCGATCTTATCAACAAATTCAGCTATGATGTGGACTTTCAGCGGGATATCAAGGTAAATGACGCTTTCTCCGTATATTATAATTACTACATCAATGATAGTGGTAAAAAAGTTCGTGATGGTAACATCGTGTATGGCGCTCTAACGCTAAGCGGAAAGAAGCTGGAGATCTTCCGTTATAAAAATGGAGACGTGGTAGATTACTTTGATCGTTCAGGTAATAGTATCCGCAAGACACTTTTAAAAACCCCAATAAACGGGGCAAAGATCACCTCAGGATTCGGCAACCGCATCCACCCTATTTATGGCTTCTCTAAGATGCACAAAGGCTTAGATTACGGCGCACCACGTGGCACACCAGTGTTAGCAGCTGGGGATGGAGTGATAGATTTTGTCAAATACACAAAGAATGGCTACGGCAAACACATTAAACTCCGCCATACCCATAAATATAGTACATTATACGCGCATTTAGATCGCTTTGCTAAGGGCATGAAGAAGGGTTCTAGAGTCTCACAAGGCGATGTAATTGGCTATGTTGGCGCTACAGGGTTGGCTACTGGCGCACATTTGCATTATGAAGTGCACGCCAATGGCATACAAGTGAACCCAGCCAAGACTAGCTTTGCTAAATACCCAGCGCTGCAAGGCAATAACCTACAGAAGTTTAAGGCGTGGGTACAGGAGGTGGATCACAAGGTTGAAGAGGCGGCAGAAAAAAGCAAAAATGGTCAAGCTCCAGCACCTCAAGTCACGTCAACCCCAAGTTCAGCAGTAACAGCTCCCGATAAGAAGCAATGAATGGTAAGCTATACATAGGCTCCATGAGTGGCACTTCAGCAGATGGCCTAGATTTAGCTATACTCCAAACGGATGGCACAAAAATAATAAGGATGTGCGGCGGTTCCTATACGCCCTACCCTGATGAGCTGCGCTTGCGAACACTTGCTGCCATGAAGGACATTGAAGCAGGCGAATTGCTGCTACTGTCTAGAGATATAGCCATATTCAACGAAAATGCCATAAAGCAGCTGCTCATCTCTCAATCACTAAAGCCTGAGGATATCTCGGCCATTGGCTTTCACGGCCAGACCATTCGCCATATGCCGAAGCAAGGCGTCACCATGCAGGCGGGTAACCCCGCGATATTGGCGCATCTTACCGGGATTGATGTGATAGCCGATTTTCGGAGTTCCGACCTTGCAGCCGGGGGTCAGGGAGCGCCACTAATACCAATATTTCACCAAGCATTAGCACAATATTGCGGCTATAATGATGTCGTTTTTCTCAATATCGGTGGAGTGAGCAATATCACTTATGTTGGCAGCAACACGCTGATTGCTTACGATGTAGGGCCTGGCAATGCTGGCATGGATGATATGGTGCACCAACATACAGGGGCACGCTATGATGATCATGGTAGTATCGCAAGCACGGGAAAAGTATATGGGCATGCCCTAGATAAACTAATTGCCAAGCACCTGAAGCAGGCGCAGGAACGTGCATCACTGGATCGCAATCAATTTGACTATAGTTGTTTGGAAGGGCTTAATTTGCCAGATAAACTGGCTACAATGGCGGAATTTTGCGCTCACGCTATATGTTTAGGTGTACGCAGCCTACCTATGCTACCAAACCTAGTTATCGCCGCAGGCGGCGGCGTACATAATAAACATCTTTTAGAGCGCATTAAAAAGCACTTGGCGCCAATTAATGTTATCATTGCAATAGAAAGTGGGTTAGAGAGCGATTTGTTAGAGGCTTACGCATTCGCTTATCTTGCTGCCCGGCGCATTGCTAACCTACCCATTAGCTTTCCAAATACCACAGGAGTTGGTATGCCTCAATGCGGTGGAGCAATCTATAAGTGTTAGGCGTCATGATCCTATCTATTTGCCCTAAAATATGTTATAACTGGTCCAATCAAGCGATTAAGTGGACTACTTATGAAAAATTTCATGGAAGAAAATTGGCATTATGCGCCGCTTTTACTGGGATTAAGCTTGATCGCAACTGGTGCGATTCTGGCAAACGCTAATATAGAGTATGCGACACTCACAGTGGGCACCTCGAATTTGTCCATGGTTTTAGCACTCTCCGGCTCTGCTCTGCTGCTAACGTCCATGATTATGTGGTTCAAAAAATCTGCTGTAAAATATGTAAGTTATGGGACTAAGCCTACTGAATTGTGTAGTACTGGAGCTGTAATCGCCACCATTGGGCTACTAGCAACTGGTTATTACGCCACACATATACATATAGCTAATACCTGGCTTGCAGGCCTGAATGTGTGGGACTCTTTAGGTGCGCAAAGCCTAGGGCGTGTCCTCATTTTAGTTT
>JAFECK010000016.1 GCA_018242185.1 Pseudomonadota bacterium | reverse complement strand
ATGATATTTTTATTTATTTTTTATCAATGTCATCCCTGCGTTCTAGGCCTTGACAACTGCCATATATTTGTAGATAATACGAGCCGCATAAATGCGAGCGCCTTATTTTACACGCGCATTGCGTTTTGTTATACAACAAATGGGCATATGAGTATCACCCCCGAACACGCGAAAAATCTTGCCTTATCTCTTATAGATGAAATGAAAGGTGAGGATATTGTAGCTATTGATCTGGCTGGCAAAGCCAGTTTTGCTGATTATATGATTGTTGCGACTGCCACCTCCAGACGGCAGGCAATTGCGATGGCGAATAAAACTATGGATATGCTTAAAAGCCATGGTTTAGTGCCGATCCATGCTGAAGGTATGGAAATGGCTGATTGGGTTCTGGTGGACGCTGGAGATATTGTAATACACATTTTCCAACCAGAAACGAGGCCGCTGTACAAATTAGAAGATCTCTGGGCTCAGAAGCCGCTTTCGCGCCATAATTAATACTCGCACCACTTCACTCAAGTCCTTTGTTATCAGAACTCGTTGCTATCGCGAACATAGCACTAACCGCAACCTGAAGCGCAAGAATCACACCCACAGTTGGCACAATTCCTAGAGTCTGTAATTGCGTTGAAGATAGAGCAAGATAAGAAGTTGTAGCTCGAATTAGTGTACTAGATGCGATTTGCAACACTGCACCTTTTTGTGTAGCATTTGGCCTTGCAGCAACACTTGCAATGTCTGCGGCCAAGTATATGGAGCTTAGTATAGCTGTTAATCCAAGGATAGGTATGCCAGCCGATAAACCAAAGTGTAATGTAGTTGCAGAGCCTCCTGCAGCTAATGCAGTACCCGTAATAAGCACACCATGGTATACATTAACGCTCTCCCCAGGCGAGCGCTTTATTGTTATTTGCGGCGCTATATCAGATTGTGCAGCCTGTTGTAATAGTCTTTGCTTTGCTGCATCACTGACACTGAGTAATATAGGCTGCGGTGTGGTTGACAAATGCAAGCGCATTTGCGCTTGCGCAGTTTGCATATCACGTAGCTTCAAGCTATCTCTTTCTATGGTGTCAGGGTATAGCTCATCGCCACTTGGCTTTTGCGTCATAGGAGTGAAGCAATCAGCCGCCACTTTTTGCATTGAATCAAGAAATTCGTTGATTACGATATTAGAGAGTTCTGCGTTATAGGTTGGCGCTGCTCCATCTGATTGCGCCTGACCACTTTGAGAACTCTGCATAGTGTTGTCCTTCATCATTAAACTTAATACTGAAGCGATGCTGTTATCTTCGTGTTTTAAAGTAGTTGTTAGTAGATCCACGCCTGATATTACAGCTGTGATTATTTCCCGAGTAGTAAATTGCTTTGTACTAGCAGTTTCTAGTGCAAAGTCTATCAAGGTTTTTTCCCCACCTACTTTTTTACCAGATTGGACAAGTTGTTTGACCATTATGCTAACTACGCCAAGCATAGCTATTTCATTATGAGAGAGCTTTTTATACCGCAAATTTGCTAATCTGTTGAACAACACATTTTTTACTTCTTTTAGTAGCGATGAGCCTTGAGGGACATGCACATTCACAATGTCTTCGAATATCGAGAATGCTGTTTTGAATTCACCCCATGTGCCAGGGAATTCTATGTTTTCCAGCTCTATAGGCATAAGTTTGCCAAACATAGCCCTAATCACATCATTCAATTTTTGCTCGTTACCCGTTTTACCAATACTGGATAAATTTTTGAAAACTTCCAAAAGATCCTTCACTGTGCAATTTGGATTAATGTATTTTGCGCCAATCTGCAGGAATACACGCATTTGCTCTAAATTACCGCTTTCAAAGAACTGAGCCGCCAGATTCCGAACAGCCGGCTGATGCATCGAATGTTCTAAAACCCTATCGAAGGTATAAAGGAGTTCACTTGCATTAATGACTTCCATTTTCTCTGCTTGGGCGTTTTCCATGCAAGATATCAGGTATAGGATATCCTGCTTCAAACCTGGATGCTTTTTAGTATACTGAACAAATTCCCATAGCCTCTTTATGGAATCCACTTCTGCCTGCTTCAGCTTCATACTTAGCAACTTACTTATAACGTCAACATCTTCCTTTTCTAATTGCTCAAAGATACCGAAGACTATGTTAAAGGCAAACTTCATATGCTTGGAGTATTTGGCTTGGGCTATACCACCTACTTTTCCTGCCTTATGCCCAGCCTGCTCCAAGCGCTGCCTTAAAATTTTGCGCGCTTCTTCTGCTTCAATCTCGGCATCTGACTGTATCAGCCCAGAGTAGTCTTTATCTCTCAATAATGCATCTCTTATTGCTTTAGCTTTCTCTATATTGATCTGTCTGTTCTGATCAAATTTTCTTAAACGATCTTCTTGCTGCGACTCTGTGTCTTTAATTGGTTCGCCACTTTTGATAACGGTATCTAAAGCATTAGCTGCTCCCCATTTTTTACGGTGTATCATGATCTGCTCTACCACCTTCTCTGTGTTAGTAATCATGTTTTTCTCACCTTTACTAAAACACTCTTCTATTACATCTCGTCTTATCTTCTCTTCTATGTTGTGTTGGTGGATGATAGCTTCTATTTCTTGATCGGATTTTAGATCTTTTAGCCATGCTTCTGGACTGTCATAACTCTGGGTAAATACTTGTTTGCACGCAGGAGCTATTTTTTTAAATGCTGCTGCGGCTTTACCAACTTTTGCTAACAGCTCTTTTTTCTCTTGGCCCGCAGTCCATCCAACAACTGTTCCGACTGTTTTACCAACAATTCCTTCTCCCCCTAAAGATGTAGCGGCAGATGTTATAGCGTTTAAAAAGCTATCGGATAAGATGATCTTGTTTAAAATAAACCCAGCTACTCCTTGTATTTCGCCTATGATTTTGCCTAATATACTGCCTTTCGGCTCCATGTTTACATAACTACGCTCTATATATTGGAAATACAGTATATTGCTAGTTCTTTCAAACTGCGAAGCACCCATAACAAGAGCTGGTAGTACTAGTGTTAGTGCTGGCCATTGATTTAACGGGGTCCTATCTTCTTCCGCCAAAGCAGGCTCTGTTTTACTGGTAACAGTAGTGGTGCTGGATAATATGGTGGCAGTACTAGTAGTAGTTGTCGTAGTACTAGAGATGCTGCTTGAAGAACTACTGCTAGAGATGCTGCTGTCAACCACCTGCTCATCTTGCTTTGGCTTGACGGCTGGAGCTGTGATTTGATTGACGAATTTTACCATATCTTCGTTTTGCACCAAGCTACGCACCAATATAGGGAGGCCATAATCACTAAGCTGCAGTAATACATCTATCTGCTGTTCTTTATTAGTAATACTACCTGGGTCACGTACTATCTCCATAACTGTTTCAAATGGAATATGGAGCTTAGAAAGCTGTGCTGGCAAAACATTTCTTATGTCGGCAAATGTGGTTTTTTCCGGTGCTTTGGCGAATATACCTTCCCATAAATCCTGAGAGAGAA
This sequence comes from Pseudomonadota bacterium, assembly GCA_018242185.1. GTDB lineage: Bacteria > Pseudomonadota > Alphaproteobacteria > Rickettsiales > Midichloriaceae > SZAS-26. The sequence continues at coordinate 14,750 of JAFECK010000016.1, read as the reverse complement.
CATAAATAAATGGTATTACAGAGTTCCTCGGGCCTTTTTTCTCCAAGATATTATCTCCAAAGCTACCTAGCCCAATAACTTCATCCCGCATTTGTCTGTAATGAATACGTATAGGTTTTGTTACCGACTTATCTATGTTATCGCCAAACTTAGCCATTTTGACCGCAGACCATAAACTTCCGAAATGGTCATTTTGGAACAACATGCGCAATATGGCGAGCCATTCAGTGATGAGGTTTTTAAACACATCCTGTAGTGTTCTCTCCCCATATACTTTCTCTAAATCATCTAAGAAGGTTGATGTAAATAGCTGTAGAGCACTTCTAACTTTCTCGCGTGAACGTGTTCCTTTGATTAGTTGCAATATTTCTAATATGTCCAATATAGCACCAATCAGCCCTTCTTTTTCTTTGAGCATGTGATGTCTGACCACTTGGACTAGGTCTTTAACCAAAGGTTTAGATTTATTTTCAAGCTTGGCGAAATCGCCAATTACTGGCCAAAATTTAAGCACAATGGACATAATTCTGTATCTGTTATACCACTCTTTGCTTTCACTACTTTCATCTTTTTTCCCCTCACTTTTCGCGTATGTTTTAGTGGCACGCAACATTGTAGGCAACCAGAACGGTATAGCCATATATAATGCGTTAAATGGCTTGAATTGACCTTGTTTAACATCCTCATGCGCTTCTTTGATTGGGCTTAATATCACCTCGCTTGCTAGCTCTTTTGTCCACCCCTTAACAGAATCTTTGTTAAACATTTTGTTCACTAAGCGCAAGCAATCTTGTTTGGCTGCTTTTACTAAGTCATTATTACTACCACCTTCCATGCCAAATACATTACGAACACGCCCACTAGCGGTATCAATTATGCCTGGCACATCTGCTTCAAGTTCTTTTTCTAGCTTATTGGCTAATAATTCTATTGATTGAGATAATATTTGTTCGGCTGCATTAATTGGGTTGTCCTGCTTTTCTCCTTCATTGAGTTTTGCGTGTACTACATCAACATTGCTTTCAGCTCCGCCAATTTTTTGAATCTTCTGTAGTGCTAAATTACGTATATCATGGAATAGATTAATATGCGTCCTATGCAGCATGGAGAGGAAAATTGGAACTTCTACATTGAGATCACCCTGCTGCAATAGGTTCACTACCAGCTTTTCAAAATCCTCAGAAGTTTTAGCTTGTGAGGTGAATTCCAATTGTACATCTTCAGAATAGAATGCTATTAACATCTCTATATCGCTACTCATACCTTTGCCAAGCTTATTGATATCAGCAGCTGTCTCCTCGTGTTCAAACTCTTTTATTACTTCTTCTCTAGCATCTTGTACTTGGCTAATTTGAATCAATTGATTGCCAAGAGTTTCTAAATCATCAATGAGAAGTTGTGCACTGTTTTGCAAATCTTGCGTTGTATTGAGGTCATCAAGTTTGATCTTATTTATCTTTTCTTCCAACTCAATTATGGCGTTGAGGTATTTATTACGTCGCATAAATAGCCCAGGCCAAAAGCCTTGCTCGACAATATTTTTAGCAGATTTACAAAAGCTTTGTAAATGGCCTAGGGTCTCTTGGTATTTTTGCTTATAAGTATCTATTGATTTAGTTTGCGTGCTCTCATACTCGCAAAAATTTGTCAAATTATTGATGTGCTGTGTTAATCTTCCTTGTACAGTGCTCGCAATTTGATTAGAACCAGATTGCCGTAAACGTTCCTTTTGCAGATTATTGAGTTTTTCCGTGATGCTTGATGCCTCTTCTTCTATAAGCGATATAGCTTCACTTACTTCAATAGGACTGAGATCACGGGCTTGCAAACCCCTAATAAACTTTGCGTGCTTCTCCGACATGGTGCCGGTTTGGTTATCTTTTAAGAACTGGTCCCATTGTTTTTCTAACTTTTCTCCACCACCGTTTATATAGTTAAAGTATGGGTGATTTTGCAAAAACTTGATCCATCGTATATTTAACTGTATTAAACTAGCATCAGGCCCTTCCAGCTTATGCTGAGCTAAGTCCTGAGTCCATTCTTCCATTAGAGTTTGTTGTGTTTTATGCCTATATTGACCATTTTTTATCGCCTGCTGCTCACGCTTGAGCTCTGCTTGATGCGCTTCCAACTTTGCTATGCTCCTATTCACACCTTTGGGATTATATCCAGATATCCATTCTACTGCTGCTCCCCATAGATCCTGCTCTGGCTCTTCACTCCAGATGTCAACGACACGTTGATGCGCATACAACCCAGCGAGAAATTTTATAAAATTCACAAAGCCCAGATGCTGACGCATCTCTCTAAAAGGCTTACTTTGTGCGACTAATTGCTCGGTCTCTTCCCGGGTACTACCAAAGTTTTGCAGAGAAGATGCTATAGGGATTTGCAAGACTAATTCAATCAACGCTTTTTTCATGTTATCCCATGATTGGATCTGTGCTTTTTCATCGAGTGCAATCTTAGCTGCTTTCTGGCCATACATGACAACTATTGCGCGATTGAGTATGTGTATGCCTTGTTTCCGTAATTTATCTACACTTTGCTTATAGATATCATCAGGTGTGCCCTTAATATTTCTCAGTTCAAATTGCATTTCTTGACGCATTACTTCCAGTTCTGCATAAAACTGAGTTTTCGCTTTATCGCTATTGCGTGGCAGTCCCTCATTTTGTTGCATTCTTTGCGCCATTATTTGTGCAAATCTATAAGTGAACTCTCCAAGCACATAGTCAAATGCTTCATTTTTCTTTCTGTTAGCATAGCCAACTTCTTCTATAGCTTCGCTTACTTCAATAGAGAGGTCCTCTCTTATCTTCCGGTGCTTTTCCTGCTCATCGGCAGGGAGGCTTGAAATATTTCTAGGAATATCTCGATCATTTGCGTCTACATACGCCATAAATTGGTTAAAGAGATTAAGGCGCCGCCAGAATACTGAGATATGCTGACGCTTATTACTATTTAGAATGATCTGCACCCTTTGTTTCAACGCATCAATGGACGCCTCTCTATCTTCCTGAGATTCATTGTCATCTCCAATATTGCTAAATAGCAGCCACAGGTCTTCTGCTGACAACAGTTGCCTACCTAGATAATGCGCAAATGAGTATATGATTTTATCATCTTGCTCTGCGGTAGTTTGGGACTGAAAAGTCTGCCATGTACTGTAGTGGGCTTGCCTTGCTGGAAGATATATGGCTATATCATGTGCATTTGGGTCAGAACAATATTTATATAGATATTTTGTAAAGTCTTGTAAGGCTTGCTCGCCACCATTATGCCCCTTATATCTTTGTATTTGTCCACATGAAGCTTTTACCTTTGCAGCTATGTCTGCAATTAGCAACTTTTCCTGCTGATGAGCTTGGCTATCTTCGGAATTCACAGCCATAGCCGTTTCATCCAGCACCTGATCCTCTATATGCTGCAATGTTACACTAGCGTGTTTATGGCCAGAAGCTGGAAGGGCAATTCGAGCCTGTTGTGCATCATCTCCTGCCTCTCTTCCTGCCAAAGTCATATCTTTAACGCTATCCAAAATCTCTAGCTCTGTCTCTTTAGCGCATAAAACCTCAAGTTCTGATGTTCCAATATTATTGATGTCCTGGCGGATACCCTCTTTAATCTTGCGGTGCCTATCTTGGTTTTGAACTTGTATTTCAGTTTTCTTTATAACCTGTTTTATAGTGTTTGCGATATAAGAGGCTTTATCTCTATCATGAACTGGTGATAGCACTCCCTGTGGCAGTGTTTCACTGCTAGGCACTATCCGCTCTGGTATTGCAATCTGTTGGATTTTCTCACGCAGTGTACTGGCTCTTACTGTGCTCGCTACACGACCTGCGGTTGTCCATAACTGACTTGCCGCATTCATAGTGCCTTGCACAAAATTGTATGTTTTACTTTTGATATCACTAAAGGCCGCATTTGCTAGCGTACCAAGCAAACTTTCTCCTTCTTGGCTTAGATTGTTAATATCAAATGCTAATGCATTCTCTTCACTAGCTTTACTACTTGCTGACATCGTGTCTATCAAACTACGATCTTCTTTCTCCACACTGAGCCTTAGATCTTTTAGTTGCGCTTGGATGTCAAGGTAGATATTTTTCTGTTTGCTATACAGTTCCTCTAAGGGCGCCTTTACACGCTCGTCTAAGCTCTCCAAACTAGGAATACTTTTAACATAGTCTGGTATGTTAACGAGCAGTAAATCAATCCACCCCACATACTCTGCAAGGTTCTCTTTTGTATAAGAGCCATTTGCGTCTTGAATCCCTGTAATTATATGTTCAAAACCTCTGATAAATTTATTAAACTCAGTTATACTTTCAGAGTATTTAATGCACGCCTGATATTCAGGTGAATCGCCACGTTTTATGCTTTCTGATAGACATTCGATTGCATCTTTTTGTGCCGCATTTGCAAATCTCAAATCTGATAATAAGTCCTTTAATGCTTTATTTAACTCAGTATTTAGTGATCTCTCACGCACTCCATAAAATAACTCATAGCACAGCTGCGTAAGTGCGTGGCGTCGGGATTCCTGAAGCCAAGTATAATAGTGCTCCTGCATGCCTGGATGGTTCATTAATACATTACTGTCAATAGGACCAGTAGTATTCGGTTGGGCTTTGTCTAAAGTATCACGCAAATTTTGACCAAACTTCAGTAACTTATCTGAGGTACTAGTCTCTGCATTATGCCGTTGTTGTTGTTTAATTGCATCGTATAGCCTTACATAATCTATATTGGTTTGGGTTGCAGTTTGGCCAACACTTTTTTGTAAAGCGCTGATCTGTGCACCGTCATAGTTCTTAGTAACTTGGAAGATTTGCTGTACAGCAGTATTATTAACCTGCTGCGGCTGAATAAATGAATGACTTTGAGAATCTTTCTTTAGCTTGTCTTTACGCCATGCAGCCAAGTGTGCCTTGTTGGCTTCCAAATACTCTACTGATTCGTCAACACTCAAATTGCCAGAGATATATTGCTGCCAATGCTGTTGGAACTGATGCACAGTGTGCTCTTTAATAGAAAATAAGTTCCGTGCCATCTGTTGAATCACAGTATGATAAGGGTTCTTTGAATTTAATGCTGCATTTAAAGACTCCTGATTACCATTACACTTTATGTTCGCAATTTCAATAATATCTCGTGTATTTGGCGGTATGTCAGAGGTAGAGAAATGCTTACTATTATCTTGTATAAACTGTTGTTGCGCTTGCAGTAATGCGTTATAAGCTGTGATTTTGTCCTGTGCTTGCTGCACTTCTGTGCTTAACGTTACTGGAATATCAGCCAGCGGCTGCTTGTAACTTTTAGCCAACGATTCCCTGGTTGTACTAAAAGTATATGTCCATTCAACAGCACTCTTTAAAGCTGTTGCACGTTCACTTAATGCATATAATGCGGCATTGTATTGTTGCCATTTTTTGTCAGTAGAATTAAGTTGCTGAGAATACTTTTGACTTATTTTCTTTATCTCATCTAGGATTGTTTGCAGATCACCAGTGCTATTTTTGTAATTCGCGGTCGCAAAGTTTATGCCTTGTAATGCCTGATTTTGCTTATTTAAATCTCTTGCAGCCGCATCATACTCTAGAATTCTAGCGGCGTTTTCAGATTCTTGAGCCGCTTTTCCAAGCTTTGCCCCATGTATAATGTGATATGCAAGCTCGGCGTATCGCTTACTGCGCTCATTTCTCAACCACTCTTCATGATATTCACGGGCGCCTGCATATTTGGAAAACAACTCTTTTAAGGAACCATCAGATGAGTACGTGCTGGCGCTAGCATTTGAGCTGGAGCTGCTTGATATCTCCACTTGAACCTGCTGCATCTCAGTAACCATAGCAACTTCTGTAAGCTTTTCCTGCTGGGCAATTGCCCATTTGTGGAGTTCTTTTTTACTAGCAGCATCTGGAGAAGTAAGCTCTGATAAGATATTATTCAGCGTCCGCTTCTTTTCAGCGTCTTTCTGTTCTAGCGGTATGCTATCGTTGTTATCGACTGCTAACAATAAATTACGTATCTCTTGTAATTCAAAATTTGTGAATCCAAGTCTTTCAATCGCTCGGAACATGGCTTCAGCGCTATATCCGCATATATTATTCTCAAAACCTTGTTTGACTTCTTCGGCGCAGATAACCTCCACTATTTTCCCTTTTATTCCACTGCGCGCTGATCTTCCGTGCCCTTGGGTTTTATCTGAGGTGGAAACACTGCCAGTCAAATCGATTACTCTTAACCCCTTTACTTGGTCCTCTGGCACTGCATCTGCCCCCCTAGTCAATATACTAGTCGCTACCGTAATGGTTCTTTTCTTACCAGCCAATGTGACTATGTCATGTATTGGTATTGCACCCTGTCCAGTACACTTTTTGATGGCATAACCCCCTACCTCTTCATATTGCTCGTTGAGGTAACGGTATAAAGCATCTGCCTCTTCGATGCTCTTACATAGTATTAACGTAGCCATTTCTGGGTCCGCATCTATTATGCTTTTGGTCACTGCTGGTTTTTCAGATATATATCGACAGTGTAGATAAGTATGTTCGACAATACGTGGCTTATGTCTTGGGATTGCAATTGTTGTGATGCCGTATTGTGTGCTACTCTCTTGCACTGGGCCTTGCGTAGCGCTTACCAAAGCTTTGCGAGCTGGGCATTTAGCCTTATGTGCTTTAGATCCGACCATATCGAATAGAGTACGAGACACTGCCCATTGAGTGCGCTCTGTTATTGGAGTAATCTCATATTCGATACCGTCTACATCTTGATTTAGTTCTGTATGTACCAGGTTCTGGGTGTAGCCAGCCCTAGTTAACGCGATATGTGGTCTACATGCCTCATCTAAGGGCACTGCAACTCGTACCGTTACGTTATCTAAAGAAATATCATCTCCAGAACCTTTACTTTTAAACCAATCGACATATCCGTTTGCCTTTCCTTTATTTCTAACTATACATATAGCCACTACCGCTTGAGAAAGCAGCGTATTGATCTCTGATGGCTTCATATCCAACTTATTTTGCTTTATACGTAAAAATGTGTTGAGACGATCTGTGGTTACATCTCCTTCGCGCTGTATATAATCTCTTATATACTGTTCCAGCTCTTTTGAGAAAACATCAACTATATCTTCAGAAATAGGTCGCTTTGGGTTATCTGGATCATAACGTTGTTTCATGAAATGTAACGCTTTTGCGTAGACCAATTTCCAGAAATCTAAATTACTATAATCCGGGTCTACAGCCATAGAAATACAGAAGTTAGTAGGGGGATTTGGCGCAGTGAGAATATCGGCTTCGTCAATGTTGAGTACCACACGTTCCATCATTTTGGCTTGTCCAAGGACTAGCATTTCAGTGAAATACGTCACAAAATCACCAGGGGTTGAGGTGTTAATACCTCCAACTACAAACGCTTTAGGATCTGTGTTAGTACTACTGATTGGGGTTTTGCCATATTGTATGCCCATGTATTGGCAAGTTTTACCATTTTCTAGTATTAGTTCTTCCGCAAGAAATTGGCTTTGTGTTAGCGCCACCACAGTATCGCCAAAACCCCATTGCCATACCTGACTCAAGAAGCTACTAATGGTTTTTCCTTCGCCAGTAGCAATTTTCTCGAACACATCACTCCCTATCATCATGTATCCTAGGGTGGAAACGATTTGTTCTAATCTTGGTAATTTGCCGCTGGTCCGGTATTTAGCAACACAAGAAAGAGCAAGCAACTTACGTTCTGCTTCGTGCAACTTCTGCTTATCTCGACGATCTATCGCATCTTCCATATCTTTCCTGCAAAGCTGTACATGCTGCCGCAATTGGGTCATCGTTAAGTCCTTAGCATATACACCAACCCAATTATTTCCCTGTTGAACAGCAAATTGCCCTTGCTTAGGGAGACCAGAAAGATCGCTACCGATAAGATCCATGACAACCAAGTAGTCATTAAATATGATTTTTTGCTCATCATCATTTAGTTTGATGACGCTTTCAGGTGATTGTTTCTTTTGGTTCTCTTTGGTTGATCGTGCTGCATCCTTATCTTGTTGTGTTTTCTCACTATCACCAATACCCCGTGGATCGATGTAGACGACCTTGGCAATCTGTTCTTTGATGTGCTGCTCTAAGGTTTTGCCTTCACTTGTAATCTCACCCAAAGAGCGCGGCAGGTATGAGTTATCTTTAACGTATAACTCGTTATGCAGGTACACCAAAGTGCCTTCTATCTCCTGCTGCCCCGCACTATCTCCAGCACCCAGCGCGATTACACTATCTACCAAGCCATGTTCTATAAAATTGCGCAAGTCTTTGTTGATACTACTAACATTACCACTTTTAGCTTGGTATAAGTTAATAAAAGTCGCTATTTCTTCTATGCGATGTGGAGCTATTTTATACAACGCTCTTAATACCGTAGGTATTTCTCCTGGAGATCGTCCACCTTCCCTGTATAGCCAATTACATACACGTACCAATAATGGTATGTGTCCTAGCCCTTGTTTCTTCTCATGTAGGTCTAGGAAATTTTTAATTTCTTCACGAAATTGGTTTGGATTATTACTATAATGCTTATCTAAAGCTTTGATGAATGGCCATGCATCTTCCATTCTCTCGCATATATCAATTATCTTAATAACATTGTATACCGGTGTGGCGCCAATAGCCCCAAATGCATTATCCAGTTTTGCGCATATGTCGAGAAAATGCCCACCTTCCAATTTGGCAGGATCAAAATGTACATGCTTCCCAGGAGGCAGATCGATATGCTTAGCGTAGACTATAAGGTTTTGTAAATAGCCACCAGGGTGCTCTGCAAGCCGCATAAGCATAGGCCACACATTATCATTTAGTTGCGGACAACCAGTAACACTCAAGAAGCTTGTTAAATGGCTAGCAACCATTTTTATATTATTCAGATGCTGTTCATGAGTATTTTCCATAGATCGTTTAATGTGACCCACCAGCCATTTCAGCATCAAAGCAAGAGAATGATGTCGTGCTTTTAGATCGATGGAATTAAGCATGACTCCCATAATACTCTGCAAGTTAGCGCTTAACTGCGCTATCTCAACCACATTAGCCTTATTTTTCGCATCACCATTGCTAGTAGCATATGTAGCAGCTAACTCCGTAAGGCTATCTATTATATAATCTTCCGACTTAGCGTGATATTTCTTTATTTCTTCTATTTCAGAAGGCTTGGCATCGGCGATTTTCTGGAGCCTTGCAGCTTCCGTGATCATTGATGTTCGTCCAATAAAATTCGCCCATTCTCGGCCCATTTTCTGGTATGAAGCACTATGCTCAAGGTTTTCCACCTCTATCCTATGTCCCTGGAAGCTCGCTACCACTTCTACGGCTTTTTTCACTCTACTGATTGGCTCTTTTTCTTTGCGAATCAAAGCACATAGCAGCAGCTTATGAATCTGTTGCATTGCTTCTTCTACGGCGGCATTTTTATCGTTTACTGGTAAGTGGGAAAAATTTTCTTTTATCTCGTTTACTAAAGCTTGGTAATCAGCTTGCAAAAATGCCTTTACTCCCATGGTCGTTAACGCGATTTTGTTCCTAAACACAGAATTACCTGGCATGCTTCTCTGCAGCAACCAGCTCAACGGCGTTCCTAGGGGAATACCAACCTGTTGGCTTAACTTGAGTATGGTGAATGTTTGCCCTTGATCTTTTTGCTCTAGATAATCAATGTTACTTGATCTATTAGAATCAAAAAAGATATGATTTGCTATAAAATTAGTAGCATCAACATTACTGGTAATTACAGCACTTTGTAAGGCATCTGCAAAATTGCCGCGTAAAATAAGCCCTTGAGTTGTCTTAACCCTGGATAACTCAACAAGTAATAAATCCATTTTTTCCGAATGTTGCGCGCATTCTGCTTTTATGCGGCTCAGTTGAGCATCTGTAGCATCATTAGCTAGTAAAAGCGCAAGCAACGGGAGATATTTATAACCAGGGTTATCAGACCATTCTCTGAATATACGGCTTTTATTGCTTATTATTTTATGTGTTACTTTTGCATCAAGTAAAGATAGCGTGTTAAATACTGCATTAGCGCCCATTCCCAGGTTGTCATAAAAGTCTATGAGCATTGGAGCTATCCCAGCGCTCTCCGTATACTGCGATGCTTGCATCCCAGCCTGAACCAAAGTAAATAACGCCCTCAAACTGGCTTTCGGGCGCCATTTGTATAACAATTTGAGGAGTTGATCTGCAAGTTGCGGCTGATTCCCTATGTTATTGATCATTTTTTTATAATCATTAATAAAGCGGATTTCACTTGGCTTTTCATGCGCATCTAGCGCACTGCTAGCACCGGCGCTATGCAGAGCCAACAACGCAAATGTGATGTTATATTCAGTGCCAAATCTCTTGCAGTGCTCTTCATAGAGAGCTTGGTATTGCTGGATAGTAGCCTGATTACGAGCTTGAAGATCATGTCCAGCTATGTAGCGGAAAATCATATGTGCCGGACATTGTGCACCTTGTATAAGGGTAGATAATTTTTCAGCACTGACAGCATAGCCACCATCCTCAGCCTTATCCCGTTCTATCTCCATGTATGGTGTGACCACTTTAAGGCTGGAATACATCATGGATGCAGCGCAATCAAACATGCGTATGCTAAGCTTTTTGTTATTCTTTGCTGCTTCCTCTAATGCACAAATCTGCTCTTCTATACTGCCATTTTCACAAGCCGTGCTAATCATGATTGCCAGAGACTGTAACATTCCCTCTATGTTACCACCTTCCAATACCTTCAATCCTGTACCATCCTCCTTACAGAGCGCCTCGATTATACGGCGGAACTTGTGCATGGCCGGCTCTAGCGCAGATATTATAATACGCCGAGCAACCTTTCCTTGAGTATTTCTATGAGATATCGACTGTTGTTTTAAAACCTCGTACTGCAAGAGTTTCTCTAGGCATTGTGAAGTCTGCTCCTGCACCAGTATCATTGTATCTACTAAGAGTATATTGCGCTGTTTTTCGCTGAAGTGGGTAAGAACGCTGCGAGACCACTTGCTTAAGAGATTTTCACGTAAGACTTCTGGGTTCGAGGCTGATGTAGATGATGACGAGCCAGGCACTAGATCAGGGACAAAATATTGAAAAATCTGCGCTTGCTCTATTGGAAACTTCTTGCCTGTATGCACAAAATCAGGGTAGCTTAACGCACTAAGCTCTTGCTGGAGTTGCACAAGATTCATGGCATTCCAAGGCCCAGTTGGATTGAGGATTTGCAAATCTCTGAGACAATACAATGTCGCATGTTCTACACTTCCCTTATGCTGTTGCGCTGCATGCAGCCGGTCTATAAAAGACTCAAAATTTTCTTTATTATTAGTGAGGTCCGCAAGCAGCAACCACCGAATTACATGCGCTTGCCGTTGAAATTTTCTAGGATGATCCTCGTCTACAAGTAGAAGGAAGTCCAATAAATTTTTAAAACCCGGTTTGCTCGATAATGCCGGCAACCGATGCTTCATATATTCTCTAAAACTAGCAATGATCGGCCGATGCTCTGTTGTTTTTATATCGACATTACTGAATACATCGAAGACTTTCTTTAATTTATGCTTGTCCTGCTTAATTGCTGTAATGCGTGAAAGTAGTATGCTCTGTATAGACTGACGCTCTCCCATTTCCCGATATAGAATAGGTTGAAGAGATGTATATTTTTCTGGCCTATCTTGCGTGTTAATTTTTATACCCAGCCAATTTGGGTGCGCAACAAGAGGATTGATAGTTGCTGGGTGTATTTCAAGTGGATTACTGGAGTTATATCTTTCTAATGCCGTATCCCATACCAACACCCTCATTTGTTGGGCATCTTCAGCTTGCAAAGCTTTCGCCCTAGTACCACCTAGACGATAGTGTGGGCTATATGTTGGCGCACGTACAGCCCCTTCAACGGCTGCACAGACGAAATTATCTTTATATCCCCGCAATGCATAAGGGCTATCTTCAACTTGGAATAGGTTGATGCTAAACGGAGAATCAACGTAACGCTCAAGCTCACTAATAATAGCGCGGGCTGCTAGGGTGCTTATAAAATCATAACCGCAGTCTAAGCGTACTAATGGCGAGCCTTTATCATCCAGCTTAATACCAAAAATGTTAGCTGCGATTAACTTGCGATATCTTTCATCTGTTATTACGCGCTGATATATATTGACACTTAGGTCTTCGCTAGATTCCCCAATATTATGGTTGTACCAGGAGTTGTATACCGTACGTTCTTCTTCCACTATTTTTTTGCACTCTTTGAGCAAAAGATCGCAGAAACCGTTGAAGTCTATACATTCCGCAGCTGGTATTGGATCAGCGCTCTGTTCAACTCGATACTTACGTTGCGCTGTTTCGCGCTGACGTTCTTGCTCCTGCGCTACTTCCTTATTAGTGTGCCGCTCTTGTGTGCTATCCACAGCATTATTGCCACGCAAGATCTCGCTAGGTGAAAGTTTTAGTAAGTCCTGCACGCTCCAGTGTACTTCCACCTTATTTCTTTGTGGGCGAGTAGACTTTGTTAAAGCGCTAGTCGCACCCGTAGTAGTTGTCGCAGCAGAAGATATGATAGCTTCATCATACCTCTTATCATCGAGCTGTTGGGCTTGTAAAGCTATACTACTAGTGCGAGCAGGAGGCAAAATAGTGCTTCCTCTATCTATTCCAGGGTAATAGCATTCCGCGTTTAGTTCTTCATCTCCAATTTCAATAGGAGCTGTTACAACACGTGCGGTATTCTCTCTATCAAAAATTTGCTTATTTTTAGCATTTGCAAACGCTGTGAGTGGGTCATCTAAGGGCTTATTGCTGTCTATATATAAAATTTTGTAGCACGTGTTTTGTTTGTTTAGTTCGTTGATCGTCGAGATACTACTTGGAGAATAGAACACCAACGTAATCTGATGTTTGCCTATATTATTGCTTCTGTATCTTGAACACTCGTTTAAGAAATGATGAACTGCTTGCGGATCGACCTGCCTACCAAAAGCAAAAGTAACCTCTTGCGCGTGTCCTCCTGATGCTATGAGTCTTTTATAAAAGCTTTTAAACTCTTCGAGAGTAGCGAAAACCGTTGGGTCACGCTCTTCATATTTCTTAGCTAGATCCAGCTTAATATCAATATCACCATCATGTAAGGAAGTAAAAAGTATGGCTAATTCTGCTATATTGAGAACAAGCATTTCCCTTCTGTGTTTCTGGAGATAATCTAGAAATTCCTGGAAGGTCTTAGGCTTACTTAGCTGCTCTCGATCAGGTATATATCGAGTGCTAGAGAGATTGTGTTTCTGCACACATAAGAATAGTTCATAAGCTATGTTACCATTTAAATCTGATAAAGGGCACGCATATTCCTTAGGCTGCTGAATTTGGTTCTGCTGATCTACCATATATGGACGAAGCACAACACCTGCGCCATCTTTACTAGGTTCAATAAAATGCCCTGGTATAACATACACTATATATTGCCTAGGATTTTGCCATAACCTTGCTTGATTAAAAAATAGTTCGCTGATTTCAAAACTTAATGTCCTGGCTTTATCAGGGCGGTAATTGTTATGCACGTCTTTACAGTATTGCTCAAAGGCATTTTGCAATGCGTCTCCGGCAAGGTTCTCATCAAAGGTAATTGCTACGGTAGCTATGTTTTTATACTTCTGCTCTTTACAAACGTCTAAATAAGCGTCTTTAAAGGCGCGTTGAATCAAAGTTAATTTATCATCAGGGTTATATGAGCTTTTATACTGGGTATCTTGCAGCTTTGCGAACATCTTTTGCAGCACCGCACTTATTGGAATATTAACCTGCTTACTTGCGGAGCTCTTTTTAGAGGTAAACAGCGCCTTTAGTGCTTCTTTTTTTGCATTTGCAGCTGTGAGGTTTTGTCTCATATTCTTATAGCTTCATTAATACAGCTCATTAAGCATTGTACGCACTAATAGTTAAGTTAAGGTTACAGGCGTAATGAGCGCGCTCCGTAAGTGCTCAATAAGGTATCACATATATGTGAATTATTCAATAGAAAAGCTAAGGAAAGTGCGGCTTGCTCGCCAAATTAATAGGAGAAATAGGAGTAAAAGCATCAAAGATTTAATCCTTTTGTAACATCTTTCCCCCAAGCCTCTTCTAATGTAGTAACTTCAGCCTGTAATTCCCTGATTTGGAGGTATGCTTTCATTAACTGGTATGCGACCACTGCTCTTGGCACGTAAAAATCAAGAAGCCAGCCAGTTGCGCAAGCGCTATAGACGACGAGCCAGGTATAGGGATCACCAATTTTGTTGATAGCGATTTGGTTTGCGTTAATGCCGGCTCCCACGATGTTCATGAGATAGAAAAAAAGCACTGATATATTCAAAGATATTACCGATTTACTTAAGGATTGGACTGGATCATTATCCACCATTTTTGCTGCAAAACCAGGAAGCAAACCAATGAATAATAATACTATGGAGTATGTGGAGATCAAGCCCAAACACACCACCATACTTGCGGCAGCGAAACCGGCCCAACCAATTCTCTCTTTCTGCTTGCGTAGCTCACTTTTCTCGCCATCAAGCGGTTTTAACGCAGTTGCATTTTGCATCCCTTCTACCCATGCTTATTGCTACTAGTATTAATGTTGCACCAATATTAAAGAAGTGCAATAGGGATTCTACTCGCCAACCCCCGCTTCTGCTAACACCGGCGCTATGTTAATCACTACCGGCGCTG
>JAFECK010000015.1 GCA_018242185.1 Pseudomonadota bacterium | reverse complement strand
AACATTATCTTAACTCCGTGTCAGGACCCTGGTAAAGAGTTACTGGATCGGCGTATGTACTACATGCCAATTATATGCTATAATGTGCCCATTATTAACAATAACTTGATAGGTTTATATGACTTTGAGACTGATATTCAGGGCACATGCACCTGCTATAGGCGTGCTCCTTGGAGCTGGTGCCTTGGCAACGGGTGCTGGGCTAGCGATAGCTGGACATGAAGCTGCGCTTATTGCAGTGGGTGGCTCTAATCTGTCCATGGTGTTGGTCTTGGGCGGTGCCAGCTTGATGCTGCTGATGTCGGCGATATGGTGTGCACAGTATGCGAAAGTAAAGAAAGAATGTGGACATTCTGACAATGAAACTCCGTTGGGTATGGCAGTGTTTCTTTTGCTATGCTCATCAATTATAGGTGCTGGTATTTATTATGGTGCTATACACCATGGCGTAGGCGCAGCTTTGGCCTTAACAAACTTGACAGCCGAACAATCGTTGCTCATTCAAGCCGGGATAGCCTTCGCTGTGTCAATGGTGGCATTTGGACTGATGTATACTTCAGATACCGCGTCGAAAATGACTAAGTGTCAGCAGACTCAAGCTAGCGCAGTTGCGCAGCGGGAAAGGCGATCAGTTGCACCAGTGACATTAGAGCAAGCGTTTAAGGCAGACTGGATGCAGATTATACTCAATAGTTTCGTTTCTAGCATAGCGCTGACATCAGCTCTTGTTGGCCCGGTGCTCTCCTTATATATGGGTGGTGCTGCTGCAACTACTGCAGAAGCTATATCCATGGAGGTTATTATCTCTATAGGTCTGCCTTATGCCGTGTTTATGACAATTGTAGCAATGACTGCAGGGGATATAAACCGAAGGGATTAAGTAGTATTCGTAAAGAGTTCAGGGTCCTGGGTGTACTAAATAAACGCTAGCCACTTGATAATAAGCACACGTGGTGCTATCATCTCGGTACCACCTAGTGCCTAGAACATTGAATGCCAGTATTTTTATGACAGACCTGACCAAATTAACAATAGCTAAAGCAAAGCAAAAACTCACTAAAAAAGAAATATCTGCTACTGAGCTAATGCAGGCTCATATAAAAAGTATTAATGATAATAAAGATCTTAATGCTTTCATCACTATGACCACAGATCAAGCACTGCAACAGGCAAAAATAGCTGATCACCGGCTAAAAGATGGAGAGGCGCGTCCGCTTGAAGGTATACCAACAGCGGTAAAAGATTTATTTTGCACCAAAAAAGTCCGCACTACTGCTGGATCTGCGATTTTAGATGGCTTCATACCCCCATATGAATCAACTGTCACGAGCAAATTATTTGAAAACGGCGCTATAATGGTAGGCAAGACCAATATGGACGAATTTGCTATGGGCTCATCCAACACCACTAGCTACTATGGCAATGTCATTAACCCATTACGTGGAAAAGCAAACAAAGACCTAGTCCCTGGTGGCTCATCTGGGGGTTCTGCTGCAGCTGTAGCAGGCTATATGGCCATGGGTTCTTTAGGTAGTGATACTGGCGGCTCTATCAGGCAACCAGCAGCTTTCTGTGGCATCGTGGGAATAAAGCCGACTTATGGGCGTTGTTCGCGCTATGGGATGGTGGCTTTTGCTAGCTCATTAGACCAAGCCGGTGTATTCACGCGCACAGTTGAAGATAGCGCTCTACTACTTTCCGCCATTTGCGGATATGACTCTTACGATTCCACTTCCGCAAGCGCCCCCATACCAAATTGGCAAGATGCCCTGCATAAAAGCGTGAAGGGCTTGCGTATAGGAATACCAAAAGAATATATAGTGGACGGCATGAATTCTGAACTTACGGCGCTGTGGCAACGTGCTGCTAGGCTGCTGCAAGACATGGGCGCTACTATCGTTGATATTAGCCTACCACACACCAAATATGCGTTGCCTGCCTACTACGTTATTGCCCCTGCTGAAGCTTCGTCTAACTTAATGCGCTATGATGGCATACGTTACGGGTTTCGCACCACAGAGGCAATCGATGACTTATCTGAGCTATACCGCAAAACTAGGGCGCAAGGGTTTGGTGCTGAGGTGAAACGACGAATTATGATTGGCACTTATGTACTCTCTGCCGGATACCACGACGATTATTACTTGAAAGCTAAGAAAATTCAACGTTTAATCAGAGAGGATTTTTCAAAAGCTTATGCTAAGGTTGACGCTATCCTTACCCCGACCACGCCAACCACTGCGTTTGCTATTGGTGAAAAGATGGATGATCCTGTGGCCATGTACCTGAATGATGTTTTTACCGTGCCAGCTAGCATTGCAGGATTGCCAGGCATTTCTATCCCAGCTATGTTAGCGGCTGATGGCTTGCCATTGGGTCTACAGGTTCTTGGAAAACCTTTTGATGAAAGCACGGTATTTACTGTGGCAAAACAATTAGAAGAGGCACTTGCGTACAAGTCGCCAATCTAATAGCTACTTAAAGGGGGCGTCATGCAAGTGCAACTATCATCAGAAATGCGGGCAATATTTGCTGAGTGGGCCGTGCACTTACAGCATAGCAAACATTATTCTGAGCATACAGTTGAGGCATATCTTACCGATATGTTCTATTTCTGTGCGTTTGCGCAAAAACACACTGCAGAATTGGTTAGCCCTTCTTTATTGGGTAAGCTGACTATTAGAGACTTGAGAGCATGGTTGGCTTCGCGAGTGAGTCAAGGTAAGCAGGCCACTTCAAACGCCAGGGCTGTTTCAGTATTGCGCAGTTTCTTTAAGTACACCAAGAGCAGGCATAATCTATGGAATGAAGCGGTGTACCAACTAAAGCTCGCAAAATCTGGGCGCAAATTACCCAAAAGCATCCCTGAAATTGTCGCTATCGGGGCTACTCACTTTATGGCGGATAACCATAAAAAACCTTGGGTTAGCTATCGCGATGCAGCGATACTCTTGCTGCTATACGGCTCCGGCCTACGTATTAGTGAAGCGTTAGCGCTGGAGATGCCTGATATTCCAGTTAAGCAGAACAAGGAACCTACGTTATTAGTTCGAGGTAAAGGTAATAAGGAAAGGTTGGTGCCTCTACTTCCTCAGGTACTTGCTGCTCTTCACCGCTATGTTGAACACTGTCCGTTTAACGTTGCTGAAGGCAAGCTGTTCCGTGGCTCCTCTGGTAAGCCGCTAAATCCAGGAGTTTTTCGCGCCAACCTTAAAGCACTTCGCAATAAAACCGGGCTGCCGGCGCATACCTCCCCGCATGCTTTCCGCCACAGCTTTGCCACACACTTACTGAACGCAGGTGGCGATTTACGCATGATTCAAGAGCTCCTAGGGCATCAGTCACTAACCACCACCCAGATATATACTAATGTTAACTCAGAGCGTTTAATCAATAGTTTCAGGCACTTTCATCCTAGAGGAAAAGCGTCTAAAGTAGCCCAATCAGAAAGCAACGAGGAATAAGATGGAAACTCAGTATAAGATCTTTAGCAAGCCATGTGAATTTCAACTTGGTGTTGTAGATCCTGATAAACTACCCGCTACCGGCCTGCCTGAAGTGGCGTTTATAGGGCGCTCTAATGTTGGTAAATCTAGTCTGATTAACGCCATCCTTGGTCGGCGGGTAGCACGTACTTCTGGACATCCTGGCCATACCAGACAGCTAAATTTTTTCTTGTTAGACACGCAGTTCTATATAGTCGATATGCCTGGGTATGGCTATGCAGCCGCGCCTAAATCTGAAATTGCTAGGTGGCGGCGTCTTATTAATAATTATCTACAAAATAGGGCTAGTTTGCGTCGTCTGTACATCTTGGTTGATAGCCGCCATGGCTTAAAACCTTCTGATATCCAAATGTTGGAGCTCGTGGCGCAGTACCCGGTTAGTACGCAAATAATCTTCACCAAGGTCGATAAAGTTGCCAAAAGCCATCTTATTGTCTTGCAAGAAGAAGTGCAAAAGCAGTTGCAGCGTTTCCCTATGTGTCATCCAGAAATCATTGCAGCCAGCAGCGAGAATCGCACAGGGTTAGAAGAGTTACGTGCTTCTATTGTAGGAGCAACTGGTCTTTAGCTAACCACAATTGTTGGAGCTGGCCTACTTTCATCCTCCTATGCAAAAATATGCCCAGAATTTGCCGCGAAGAAAAAGTCTAGCTTAAGGCAGTGGAACCTGTGTGTCTGCGTTTTTGCTCAAATAAGCAATGACGTCAGCCCGCTCTTTGTCATCCTTGATGCCAGCAAAAGCCATTTTAGTGCCTGGCACGTATTTCTTTGGTGAATATAGGTAGCGGTATAAATCTTCATACCCCCAGGTTTTACCCTCAGCACCACGGCCGGCCATAGCAGCAGAATAGGCAAAGCCATCTCTACTCGCGGTTTTAGCCCCTAATATGCCCCATAAGTTCGGCCCAACTTTATTAGGGGCACCTTTCTCGGAGACATGACAGGTAGCGCATTTTTTGAAAACGATCGCCCCCTTAACAGCATCAGCAGCCGCCATAATTGTGTGCATATCCAGCACCGCAGCTAATTCAGGCGCTGCACCAGACGCCTCCGTACTTACCTCCTGTACCTCAATCTGGAAGCCCCGCTTACCTGCGTTAGGCCGGGGATTATACAGCATATCGCCAATATTAGCGCTGAGTATCACTGACACAAATCCGGCAGCAATTGCCAGCATGATCTTATCAAATTCAAAATCTCCGTTACTCGCCACTTTGATTACCCCAAATCAACACCTGGTTATTACCTCATCTTACAGGCAAAGCTAGCACTCTTCAAGCCTTAGTTTGTAGGTCGATGCCAACTATAGCTTTATTAATTCAATAGATACTGAATTTACACACATCTCGTTGCGCCAACTCAAGTATTGGTATATATTGTCTGCATCTCATTTTCCAGGTAATACTTATGACATATAATCCACATAGCGTAGAAGAAAAATGGCAGAACTACTGGCGCACACACCAGAGCTTTTTAACCAAAACGGACCTTAGCAAGCCAAAATACTTTGTGTTGGAGATGTTTCCATACCCGTCTGGCAATATACATATGGGCCATGTCCGCAACTATGCCTTAGGAGATGTGATATCTAGATTTAAGCGCGCTCAACAGTATAACGTGCTCCATCCAATGGGGTGGGATGCATTTGGCCTACCAGCTGAAAATGCAGCTATAGCCAATAAGATCCACCCATCAACCTGGACCTTCGCAAATATAGACTCAATGCGTAAGCAGTTGCTACCTCTTGGCTTTGATTATGATTGGAGCAGAGAAATCGCCACTTGCACTCCTGAATATTACAAACATGAGCAAGAGATGTTTATCGATTTTTTAAACTCTGGCCTTGCGTACCAAAAAGAATCCATGGTGAACTGGGATCCGGTGGACTGCACTGTGCTTGCTAATGAGCAAGTTGAAAACGGGCGAGGTTGGCGTAGTGGCGCTTTAGTTGAGCGGCGCAAAATGCTGCAGTGGTTCCTGAAGATCACATCTTTTGCCGATGAATTGCTAGAAGAATTAGATAACCTGAAAGGGTGGCCAGAAAACGTGTTAACGATGCAACGCAACTGGATTGGTCGTTCTTATGGTGTAAACGTAGAGTTTGTGGTTGCTGGAACACAAGACAAGCTGATTACCTATTCCACTCATCCTGAAACCATTTTTGGCGTTAGCTTCATCGCTATTGCACCGGAGCACCCGTTTGTGGCTCAGTGCGATAATCCGGAACTAAATGCGATGTTAGAGCGATATAGGCACACTGCTACATCGGAGGCGCAGCTGGAGGGCAAAGACAAAGAGGGAGCATTCACAGGGCATTTTGCTATCCATCCTATAACCGGCACGCAATTGCCTATATATGTAGCCAACTTCGTGTTAATGGAATACGGTTCAGGAGCTATTTTCGGCTGCCCTGGGCATGACGAACGGGACCATGAGTTTGCTACTAAATATGGACTAGATATCACCCAAGTAGTGCAGCCTAGTGATGCTGATTACAAGTGTAATGTGCGGGAGAAGCCGTATACAAGCGATGGCACGATGATCAACTCCGGTTTTTTAGATGGTCTGTCGGTAGTGGAAGCTAAGGAGAAGATTATTGACCATTTTGAGCATATTGGAGTGGGTTTGCGGCAAAAACAGTATCGTCTGCATGATTGGGGTGTGTCACGCCAACGTTATTGGGGCTGCCCAATTCCAGTAATTCATTGCGCTTCCTGCGGGCCAGTATCTGTGCCTAAGGAACAGCTGCCGGTATTATTGCCAGAGGATGTAACTTTCGATAAGCCCGGCAATCCTTTGGAGCATCATCCAACATGGAAGCATGTGAAGTGCCCTTCGTGCAGTGCTAAGGCGGTTCGCGATACTGACACCTTCGACACCTTCTTTGAATCTTCTTGGTACTTCATACGGTTCTGCGCCCCACATGTAAATACTCCAATTGACCGCAAGCAGGCAGAATATTGGCTGCCGGTAGATCGCTATATAGGCGGAATAGAGCATGCGGTTATGCACTTGTTATATGCTCGCTTTTTTACCAAAGCTTTGCGTGAATGCGGATATCTAGATCTTTCCGAACCTTTTACTAACCTTCTAACTCAAGGGATGATTTGTCACGAAACCTACCGCACTAAGGAAGGCCAATGGCTATATCCTGAAGAAGTACGCAAAGAAGGTGATAAGGCATATGAGTTAGCTAGTGGACATCATGTCAAAATCGGACGCATTGAGAAGATGAGCAAGTCCAAGAAAAATACGATCAATCCTGATGACATGATACGTAAATACGGCGCTGATACTGTACGGTTATTCGCCCTATCAGATTCGCCGCCTGAACGTAATATGGAATGGAGTGCGAGTGGTGTTGAGGGTTGTCATCGCTACTTGAGCAAAATTTACGCTATGGCACAAGCTGTGTCGAAAACGACAGTTCCACTTGAGTCTATGGTGAATAGGGAAACGCTAGAAATCCTACATCGGACTATTGAAGCTATTACTCATGATATAGACCAATATCACTATAACAAAGCAATTGCGCGCATCAGAGAGCTCACTAACCACTTGTCACAAGCCTCAAGCACAGACTTGCGGTATGCTATGCCTCTGGTAGCGCAGCTACTGGCACCATTCACCCCGCATTTAGCGGAAGAGATGTGGCAGATGATGGGGCTAGCAGCGCCTATTGCTCTTGCTAATTGGCCAGTCGCTGATCCTCAGTATTTGGTATTATCCAAGGTTATTATAGCCGTGCAAATTAACGGTAAGCTGCGTGGCACAATCGAGACGGAGCCAGGCACTTCCCAAGAGCAGGTGCATAAGCTAGCTCTCGATGAAGCCCAGGTGCAGAAGCACTTAGGTGGCGCCTCTATAAAGAAGGTGATCTTTGTCAAAGATAAGATTATTAGTTTTATAGTATAGTAGGTCATAACTTACTATATGCCTCTCAGAGCCGTATTTTGCGGTCTCAAAGGTGGGTAGCTAGTACTTGCTTGAAGCCTAGCTGGCTATCCGTCTTTGGGATGCTTGTAATATCCTATATTCTCATGCCTGAGAAATATGGTGTATTGCGGCTTTCAGCACCACATTCGTGCTGATTATTCCAAGGTTGGGGTTGATGCGGAAACGTACTTCTAATACTTAAAAACATGCGTAAGTGTGAAAAAAAACCTAATGCCTAAAATCCCATAGACAGCAAAAACTAGCTAAAATACTTACTAACAGCCAAATCGTTTTTTATGAGGCGACCCTGATATGCTTCTCACTTTTTATTGATAAAAGGAGTGTTAAGATATAGCATAATGTTATGACATGAATATAAGGTAGGTTTATCACAAATTATCACGTATCCATAGATTTTGTAAAAAAGAAATTGAGAGCCGATATATCAGCGGAAGATCATGATATAATCCACGTGGAAGCTAGTAAGCGTAAACCTGTGGAGTTTAACCCTGTTGGCAATGAAGCAGAAGGTTTTGATCCTGGTTTATTTTTGCTAGAAACCAATTTGAATCAATTCCAGTTTATTGATAGGAATGGATATTATGATACGGTCGAAATCTACGATCACAATCATATATATAAAAATGATTTTGCTTGGGCATATCAAGCTGATCTTAGTTATTTAGAAGGAAGTGCTACTTATACCAAGGTTCTAAGCGCTGCAGTAGAACATATGTTATTTGGTCATCATACGCATACAGAATTCGACTTTGCGGTATAGACACTATCCCCAGCAACAATCGTCAATGTTGTAGCTAATGATCTTCTCTAAAGCATTAACGTTGGCATGATCTATGGTGATACCCATTAGATGCATATTTGCGGTGTTGTCATAGTCCTCTAGTAAGCCATCTAAGTTACTGTGGAACTTCTGGTTTGCTGCCTCTATATCTGGATGCAGGATGATCGTGCCAGCATTTAAATCGGCTGTAAAATGTAGTAAATCCACGTTCGCCAGCGGTTCATCAGCACGCACTAAGGCCCTAATTTCTTCGACCTGGCTTGCAGGCAAGCTAGTGCTACTATAATGCATGGCATTGATCACCTGTTGATTTTGCTCACTTATTAGATCGCCTATATTCTCAGTAATCAGCAGCAGCCTCTGGTTACTAGCTACCAAGTCTGCCAGGCTGGAGTTAATACCATTATTAGCACCTATAAGGTAAGGGCTTAAGTATGTATTAACCAAATCTAGAGCTTCTGCATAATGCGCTTTAGTTATTTGCTTAAATTCCCAGGCAGGATTGAGGTTGAGAAAAATCACCTCTCCTGGGTGAGCTTTCAAGAAATCAGCAATACGTTGGAAAATATTTTCTAAGGAGCCAGCGTTGAAATTATAAGCGGTATAAAACCGCCCATTATCCTGGTTATAAGCTATCTGCAAGTCTATAAGTCTTGCACCATGCTCCAATTGCGTAGTTATACTTTCATGCTGATATAACTCCCAGCTATTTACTAGCGCTCCTACTGGTAAAAAGTGTAGTATTTGGCTCCAAACTGCTAGCCCTTCTTTACCTTGTTGTGCTATAGGTTCAGCTAAATTGACATTATAAGAATAGCTGTGATGCGTCCCCGGCATGACTAGATCACTTACACTATTATGCTTGATGCAATCGGGTAAGTATAACATCCAATCAGAAAAGACTGCGGCTGCGATGTCTATAGGCTTTTGCCCAGCATCTTCGCAGAGCCTAATCACCAAATTAGAAAGATCTGCGATTTTCTGCTTACACATTACATAGGTTCTAGCTTCTTCAAACAATGTTGTTTGGTTGTTTGCAAGATAATTAGCGATAGTCATGCTTCCATTTGGCCCCTGACCAAATATGGCTTGTACCTTGGCAACCATGCCTGGTTCGCCTATAGTGATTTTATCATTTTTAACCAGCAGATTATGTACTTGGCCGCTAAGCATAGCCATCTCTAATACAGGCAAAATACTGCAATTATCAAGTTGATATGCTTTTTTCATGCTATTTACCATTTTTTATTACTGTATATTGTGATATTAACAATAATATCCTTGCAGAATGGTAAATTTATGTAGATAAGAGGCAAAAGTTATCGTGATATATAAACACGCTGCCTAAAAGTTGTTGATCTTGTATTTCTCTGGGTTAGAGTGCCAATAGCTGTTAGTAATATACTTGGCGTTTAAAGTGATCGGTCATAATTAGTTCCATAGGAGTTGGAGTAATGCCAAGGAGTTCTAATCCATTTTTGTGATGAGGTGGTAAGATGTTGTGATACTTAAATAGCTCGACCTGATCTCTTGTTAGTGGCGGGGTGGGTAGCTTTTCCAATAAAGTAGCCTCCATTTTTGCCAACCAAAATGGGATGGGTAGTAATAACCTGTGCCTACCGGTGACTTTTAGGATATAACGCATTAAATCTGCAAAAGTATAAACATGCGGGCCAACTACCTCAAAAGTCCTGCCACACACCTGTCCTTTCTCCATAGTCAGTGCCATCACTATAGCTTTCGCCACATCTTCAACATAAACCGGTTGCATCTTAGTATTGCCACCTCCCAGCAAAGGTAAGAACGGCATATACTTACTCATTTTGGCAAACATATTGAGAAAATTATCTTCATGGCCAAACATCACGCTTGGTCTAATTATCGTAGCATCAAGAAACTCATGTTTTACTCTGTCTTCACCAAGTAGTTTGGTTAGAGCATATTGCGAGGTTTTAGCTTTATCGCACGCAAGTGCCGATATGTGAACTAGCCTCTTGACTTTGTCATGCGCAGCAATGCGAGCAACTAGGTCGGGTACATCAGTATGCATCAAAGCAAATGAGTATTTGCGGGTGGGATGCATAGTGCCAAGCAAATTTACTATATGCGTAGCATCATATAACACCTTTTCAATCGAGCTTTGTCTTGTTATGTCAACGCGTTCAAACCCGATCTGCCCTACTGCTCCACATATCCGTAAATGCTTATTGCTCTCAGTCTCACCATGCCTACTAACTAATCTAATCCTAGCACCTAAAGGAGCTAATTGATGAACCAAATGCTGACCAAGGAAGCCTGTGCCTCCTAAAATGACTATCGAATCACGCTCGCTGATTTTCTCCATACACTAAAACCAATTGAATTACAGTTGCAAAATCCTTTTTACCCTATTAAAGATATATACTCAAGCGTGGGATGTCTGCATAATTCTTGTTTGCAATGCATGCTAACCATAGCTTTAAAACAGCCCGAATAATAAAGGAATGCAAATATGGATAGTAAAATAAAAAAGATAATTAACCAAAGTGGGCCATTTTCTCTTCCTGACCTGCCATACGACAAGGCTGCGCTTGAGCCTCATATATCAGGTAAACAATTAGAGATCCATCACCAAAAACACCATGCTGCCTATATTACTAATTTGAATAATCTCACAAAAGGAACTGAAATGGAAGGACAAGACCTTGAGACTATAATTCGCAATTCTAGTGGTCGTGGTGAAGCTATAGGAATCTTCAATAATGCTGCCCAGATATGGAATCATACTTTTTTTTGGTATTGTTTGAAACCAAACGGGGGCGGCAAACCTAAGGGTGCATTACTTGCTCAAATAGAAAAGGATTTTGGGGGCTTTGATAAGTTTGCTGCAGATTTTAAAGCAACAGCAGCTTCGCAATTTGGTAGTGGTTGGGGCTGGCTGGTCTGGGATGGTAAAAGTTTGAAAATAGCTAAAACAGGTAATGCTGACTTGCCTTTAGTTCATCAACAAGTTCCTTTGCTGACAATTGATGTATGGGAGCATTCATATTATCTTGACTATCAAAATCGCAGGGTTGATTATCTAAATATCCTGTTTGATCATTTGATTAACTGGGATTTTGTGGAAGCCAACTTCGCCGCTCGCTAGGTGAAGTGTATTCTGTACTAATATTGGGGAAGAAATGGGTTTATTTGATTTATTTGCCAAAGCCAGAGGGCAGCAAACTGCGACTGATTCCGGCGGTACCGATGCCATGGGTGCAATAAAAAACTGGTACGCTGATCGGTATGAAAATGCCTTGATACAACGCAACATACTATTTCTAGTGCTGCTTGTATCGTTGGCGACTATTGGCATGGCGGTTACTGCGTTGCGATACATAAAAAATACCAAATCTATCGAGCCATTCGTTATTGAGATAGAGCCAAAAACAGGAGTAACAACTGTTGTAGATCCTGTGACATCTTCGGTTTATTCAGCCAATGATGCTGTAAGAAGGCATTTTGTCTGGCAATACATTAAAGCCAGAGAAGAGTATTACTCCTCTTCATACAACTATAACTACAATCAAGTGGTCCGGGTGTTTTCTAGCTCTGACGTATATTATGGGCAATATAGAGCTGCGTATGGACAAAGCAACCCCACTGCACCCGTAAACCTGCTTGGACAGTCAGGGTATAGGGAAGTGGCGCTCAAATCGATGATTTTCCCCAATGATAGAACGGCGCAGGTTCGTTTCACTATAACTAGTGCTGGCATGCAAAATGCTGGAGGCACACAGGATAAAATCGCATTCTTGCAGTTCGAGTTCGCTAATTTAAAGATGAACAACGAGGAGCGCCTGATCAATCCGTTAGGCTTTAGGGTAAATTTATATAGGTTAGAAGATGAAAAAGTTAAGTAAATTAGCAGCAATAGCGGCTTTCTCAGTTATCTTGAGCGCCAGCCAGGCTATAGCCTTGGAGCGCCCAATTACTACAGACAGCAGGATAAGGACATTGGTGTACAGTGAAAACGATGTATTCCGCATAGTAGTACACTATGGCTACCAAACGGTGGTTGAGTTTGCCAATGGAGAAACCGTAGAAATGATTTCTTCAGGTAATAATTACGCGTGGACAATGACTCCAGCTGATCGGAGATTATTCATAAAGCCGTTAGAAGAGAGTATGATGACCAACCTTACAGTTATCACGAATATGAGGACTTATCAATTTGAAGTGCAATCAAAACCTGATGTGGGCTCTCTGGATGAGGAATTAGCATATGTGATCCGCTTTTTCTATCCAGACGATATGAGCGATCAGTTGAAGCCGGAAATTATGGCTAAAAATCCTATGATTCAGCGGGCGCAGTACAATAACTTTAACTACACCGTAACCGGCCCAGATGCCGGAGCCCCGGTGAAAATTTATGACGACGGCGCTAGTACGTACTTTGAGTTTGAATCTGTACCTAAATCACTAAAGTTTGAGGTCCAGTCGGATGGTTGTGACTTTACCACAGCTATGCATGCTCAGAGAAAAGGCAATACTTTTGTGCTTAACACAGTTGCTGCAGAGTTTGTTATCAAAAGCAACGCTGGTGTTGTGCACGTTTACAATGAAGATTATAAAAGGGCGAGCTGATGTTTGAAGATGAAAAAAAACCAGGCAATGAGCTACAAGAGCTAGAACCACTTGAAGAAAATACAGATCAAGAGGAGAACGAGGAAGGTAATCGTTTCTCTAAGGTCGCAATGGCTCCTCAGCAGAAACAGATTCTCGTAGCCGCAGCAATAGCAGCTGGCCTAGCAATAGCATATTTCGCATTTTTTGGTCAGACGCCAACGGCACAAGAAGTTAAAGCAAAACAGCTCAAAGAAGCGAATGCGAAAAAGGATGAGCTGTTGGAAGCAGCTGCTCCCATAGTGCCTCAACCTGAGAGTACGGCAGCCAAGGAAGCGCCAAAGCTGAATACATATTTCCCGCTTTCTGAGCCGAAAGCGCCAGCACCACCACCGCCACCATTACCACCAGCGCCTGCTATCCCTATTGCGGCGCCAGGAGCGCCAGTTCTCAAAAGCACTAATCCATCTGCAGGTGGAGGAGTAATATCAAAAAACGCACCAGTTAATGATGCTGAAGCTAAAAAGTTAGAAGCTCGCCGTAAAGCTAGTATTATGGTATTTGGCAGGGGCGCCAAGGGTGGCGCTAAGGGCGAAGGAGGAGAGTCCGGTATTTCTGACTCACAAGGCAAGGGTGTCAAAGACGCCAAAGATGTCAAAGATCAGGAACTTGAGCAGGAGCAGGCTTCTCGGTCTGGGTTTCTCGGTTTTGGTGAAGGTGCGTTTGACGGTGCAGGCCTTGCTAAAACCAGCGCTCCTCAAGTAGTCGCTACATATACAGGTAATATGGACTTGACTATAGCGCAAGGCAAGATGGTTTCGGCTATCCTGGAAACTGCAGTAGATACTGATTTACCTGGGACCTTGCGTGCAGTAATTACACGTGATGTGTATGCTGAATCTGGCAGAAACATCTTAATACCAAAAGGCTCCAAGGTTATAGGTGAATATCAGTCACAGATAAAAGATGGTCAGACAAGAGTTGCGGTCAGCTGGAATAGAGTGATTATGCCAAGCGGTATAGATATTCAAATCTCTTCTCCTGGCACAGACCTGCTTGGTCGTGCTGGTGTGGCTGGTGATCTGGATAACAAGTTCTGGACTAAGATTAGCAATGCTTTCATGATTTCTTATGTTGTACCATTAGCAATGATGAAGCTAACCAAAACTACTAACGCCGATATAACGACCACTACTACAATCAATAGCAGTGGGCAGCCAGTTACGCAGACATCTGGTAGTAATAAGGCGATAACGTTGAAAGAGGCGTCTGACAAGTTCACTAAGGTAGCCCAAGACGCAATCAACAGCGCTTATCCAACAACACCTACTATTTCTGTGCCACAGGGGACGGAGATTAATATCTTTGTACAAAAAGATATAGTGTTACCTGCTTCTGCGATCTCTAACCGTGCTAAGGTATTGAAATGACCAATTTAACGGCATTAGAGACTTATCTGGCGCCACTAACTCAGATTTTCGCTGAGGAAGGGGTTAACGAGATCTCGATTAATCGCCCTTTTGAGGCGTGGATCGAAAAAAAGGGCGATATTCGTTACGAGAGCATGCCTCAGTTGGATTTTGACCATCTTAAAGGATTAGCTATGTTGGTGGCTCAGTCAACAGATCAGCGAATCAGTGAAGAAACTCCGCTGCTTTCTGCGACTCTTCCAACTAATGGCTATAGGATACAAATCGTAATACCACCTGCATGTGAATCTGGTACCATCGGTATGTCAATACGTAAACCTTCTGCTATGAAGCTAGGGCTGGATGACTATCAGAAAATGGGAGCGTTTGATAGTACCACGATCCAAGAGGTTGTTGACGAGACCAATAGCAAACTACTTGAGAATCTGAAGAAAAAAGAGATTAAGCAGTTTTTGCACAATGCTGTCCTCTTTCATAAGAATGTTATAATCAGCGGCGGCACGTCTACTGGTAAAACCACATTTACGAACGCAATGTTGCGCGCTATTCCTAAAGAGGAGCGCCTGATAACCTGCGAAGATGCTCGAGAGATCGATCTAAACGAACACCCAAATCGTATGCATTTATTGGCTTCTAAAGGCGGGCAAGGCAGAGCGAAGGTAACCACTCAAGATTTAATCGAAGCGTGCTTACGTTTGCGCCCGGATAGAATAATAGTTGGGGAACTGCGTGGTGCGGAGGCATTCAGCTTCTTGCGTGCAATCAATACAGGTCACCCCGGTTCAATCTCTACCCTACACGCAGACACTCCGTCAATGGCTATAGAACAGCTTAAACTAATGGTGATGCAGGCAGGGCTGGGGATGCCGCCTGAAGAAATTAAAGAGTATATATTGAACGTAGTGGATATTGTAATCCAACTAAAACGCGCTGATCATGGTAAAAGGTATATCTCGGAGATTTATTTCAAAGGGATGCATGGCGCGGAAAATAAAAAGAAAAAGGCAGATACTGGAGGTGTATAAAAATGGTATTGGCATTTAAGAACTCTATTGTAGCTCTATTACTACTAGTGGTAGCCTTATTTTTATGCGCGCACATATCAGGTCTTATATTTTGTATCTCTGAATTCGGTATGAAAAGTATAACTTTCGATTTTGCTATGTCTATACAACCTATCGACATACTATTGACCTACTGGCATACCTACTGGAGTTGGTACATCACGAATTTCAAGGCCATACCTTTTAATTATGCTAATTACCTAATGCCACGTCTTTTTGGCATTAGTGCTAGTCCCATACTAATAAGCACCGTGCTAGTATGGTATTACCGCAACGGCATTTACGAGCTTAGACCATTTAAGGAAGAGGAATCGCTGCATGGTGATGCTAAATGGGCAACCGAGAAAGATATCAAGAAAGCTGGTCTTCGCTCTAGTACAGGAATGTTGCTGGGACAAGATAACAAAGGTTACCTTGTCGCACCCGGATATCAACACGCCTTGCTTTTCGCGCCTACCGGTTCTGGTAAAGGTGTGGGGTTTGTGATACCAAACTTGTTATATTGGGAAGATTCAGTGTTTGTCCACGACATTAAGCTGGAAAACTACGAATTAACTAGTGGCTGGCGCTCAAAAATGGGACAAAAAGTCTATTGCTGGAGCCCAGCAGACCCTGATGGGGTGACGCATTGCTATAACCCTATTGACTGGATAAGCGATAAACCTGGGCAAATGGTGGATGATGTGCAGAAAATCGCGAACTTGATCATGCCAGAGCGAGAGTTCTGGAATAACGAGGCAAGATCTTTATTTGTGGGTGTTGTGCTATATCTAGTGGCAGTGCCGGAAAAGATTAAGTCTTTCGGTGAAGTAGTGCGGACCATGCGTAGTGATGATGTGGTGTATAACCTTGCAGTAGTGCTTGATACTATAGGCCAGCAGATCCACCCTGTGGCATATATGAACATTGCAGCGTTCTTGCAGAAAGCTGATAAAGAGCGTTCTGGTGTGATCTCTACCATGAACTCCAACTTAGAATTGTGGGCTAACCCTCTTATTGACACCGCTACAGCGTCTAGTGATTTTAACATCATGGACTTCAAACGGGTGCTATCCACCGTATACGTAGGCCTAACGCCTGATAACTTACAGCGTTTGCAACCTTTGATGCAGGTTTTCTATCAACAGGCTACAGAATTCTTAGCAAGACGTCTGCCTGGACCTGATGATCCTTATGGGGTTATGTTCATGATGGATGAGTTCCCAACTCTGGGTAAGATGGAGCAGTTTATGAACGGTATCGCTTATTTCCGAGGTTACCACGTGCGCCTGTTCTTGATTATTCAGGATACCGAACAGCTTAAGGGTATATATGAGGAAGCAGGAATGAACTCCTTCCTATCTAACTCCACTTACAGGGTAACTTTTGCTGCCAATAACGTAGAGACCGCTAACCTAATTTCTCAGCTGGTGGGTAATAAAACTGTAGATCAAGTATCGGTAAACAAGCCTAAATTCCTAGATTTCAATCCATCTACTCGTTCTCTTAACGTCTCCAAGACACAGCGGGCATTACTGCTACCGCAGGAGGTGATTGGTCTGCCTAGGGATGAGCAGATACTCTTGATCGAATCTTGCCCACCAATTAAGTCTAAGAAGATCAAGTATTTTGAAGATAGTTTCTTCCGTAAGCGCCTATTGAAACCGATACCAGTCCCACAACAGGAGCCATACGATCCGCGTAAGGCGCAGGAAAAATTAGCGGAGATTAAAGCGAAAAAAGCTGCGCTGGATAAGGATAATACCGCTGCTGCTAGCTAGGGTGTTTTTTTTGAGGCTGTTCAGGCGAAATATGTCGGGAGAGGTGTCAGTTACACCCTATTCTCTGCTATTGACGAATCTCTGAACTTCGTTTGCTAAGCGTGACATAATAGCTGCTATAGCTACAACACTAACAGCAATCTCCCCTCCTTTCCTTATGCAGCGTTTTTTAGACATAGAGTACCAGTGCGCAGCACCAGCAAACTCTCTTTCTTTCAAATGCCTGCTCCATATGGAAAACAGCACCAGGGCTGACCCTGACAGGGCTAACACCATAGCGAGATTAGACGTGCCCACTGGGGTGAGCGCATCTGTGCTGCCAGAAGCAGCAATGCTTACTCCGACTACTAGAGTGCCTAAGCCAATAACTCCGGTGATAGCCGGCCAATTGTTAGCTATTGGACCGAGCACTTTGCCTACTTTAAATTTTTTGTTTTTTTCATTTAAATCCATATCTTGACGATCTGCATTCATATTTCATCCACACTAATTCGTTAATCTGCGTGTAGTATAGCATATTTCTCGTTAATCGTAAATGCGGCATTTCCACCTTGCTTCAACATAAGTGCTACCACCAGACACAACGTGCGTTTTTCTTTGTCGCGAATACGAAGCGCCATGGGCAGGAGCTCTATAAAAATACTTGAGTTAGAGCTCGCTGCTCGGGTCTTTGTGCGCAAAGCGTGCTCAAACACGTGGCATGCGCCTTACAGCGCATAAAGC
Organism: Pseudomonadota bacterium; assembly: GCA_018242185.1. Taxonomy (GTDB): domain Bacteria; phylum Pseudomonadota; class Alphaproteobacteria; order Rickettsiales; family Midichloriaceae; genus SZAS-26. Next base: position 16,224 of record JAFECK010000015.1, on the reverse strand, counting down.
CACGTGTTTGGCCCTCAGGGCACGCTTTGCAAGACCTCGCCGCAAGCTCTACTCAAGTATTGTAATGCACTAGCGTAGCAAGAGGTAAAACGCAATGCAGTAGTGAAACTGGCAAGCGCATTGCTGGCGATAGCCAGCAAAATAATGTAGGGCAGAAGAACCGGTACTATACTCATCGTTGGCCCTTAAAGGGCCAACCTACTCATTGCGCTTGTCAGTGCAGCGCAAGCATTGCTAAGTTTAGTGTAATATTAGTTCAGTTGTTTAGTGTCATAGCGCGGCTATCCCTAGTTTGTTGCATTATATATTCCTTAATTATTTTCCTGGTTAGAATCTGCATCAATAACTGTCTCGTGCCCGTTAATCGGTATTGCTATTCTTCGCTCCTTATCCCATATCAGGCGAACTAGCGAGCCTTTCTTAAGTGGCTCTTCCTCCACTTGCCTGATTACGATCCGTTCGTGGGTTTTTACCTGTTCGATTTTGTATTCGTATGTACCGTTACCTGCCTTATGGTAATCCACTGCATAGCCAGTACTTCCGCCAACAATTGCACCACTGCCTCCACCGATGGCCGCACCAGCCGCAACCCATGCCGGAATCATGGGTGCTCCAATACCAAAGGTGGCCACAGCTAGGCCAGCTCCAGCTAAACCAGCTATAGTACCGCCTATGATTGCGCCAGGGCCACTAGACGTGGTCGCACAGCCGGTGAGTAGTATAGCCATGATATAAACCGCTTTACGTGCTGATGGTATGATTATTGTCTTTTTCATGCCGGCCCTTTTGCTCATTACTTTTTGCTAAAACGCATTAATATACTGATAAAATGCATGAGAATAATACATTTATTTTGTGTATATATCAATATATTTATTATATTCGTGCTGTTATAGCTATGGGTTGGGTAGGGCATTTCCGCCTTGCTCTACCCCTTACGTCTGGGCATACTAAAACAGGTACTGCCATTAGGAGGTATGGATAAGCCTGCATGAGCACTCGTAATTTAAAAAACACCGAAACTAGCAATCTAACCCTTGGAGTGGGCGCATTAGGGGTTGTGTATGGAGACATCGGCACCAGCCCGTTATACGCCCTTAAGAGCTGTTTTGAGTTCACGCATCTGCCCTTAAGCTTGATGAATATATGCGGGATAATCAGCCTATTTATTTGGACCTTAATCATCATAGTGTCATTTAAATACATCAGGTTAGTACTCAGCTTCGCTCATCAAGGGGAAGGCGGTATATTAGCACTATCCGCTCTATGCTCTGATCTCCATCTAAAGTGGGGACATGCACGCGCGCTGCCGATCATTTTAGGCGTCATTGGCGCAGCCTTATTCTTCAGCGACGGCATCATAACTCCCGCTATTTCTATCTTAAGTGCTGTGGAAGGTTTGGATGTCTTAGTTCCATCTTTACAGGGCTGGTCTATGTGGATAGCTGGCGTAATACTATTAGGCCTATTTTTTGTGCAACAATATGGTAGTGGTGGGCTTGGCTTTGTATTTGGGCCAATTATGGTGCTATGGTTTGCAACTCTTGCAGTTCTGGGTTTACACCAAATATATATAACCCCTGCTATACTAGTGGTGCTCAACCCATATTATGCAGTAGCGTTTTTGGTGGAAAACGGTTGGCAAAGCCTTGGAGTAATGGGTGGGGTTATTCTGGTTATTACAGGCGTAGAGGCTTTATATGCTGACTTAGGCCACTTTGGCAAGATTCCGATCAAGACAGCTTGGTATGCCATTGTCTGCCCCGCATTGATTCTCAACTACATGGGACAGGGCGCCTTGCTTATCGCTACACCAGCAGCAATAGTTAACCCCTTTTACCTTATGGCACCTAAGGCAGTATTAGGCTGGCTTATCGTCATCGCGATAATTGCGACTGTGATAGCATCGCAAGCGGTTATTTCAGGCATCTTTTCAATCGGTTGGCAGGCAATAATGCTAGGCTATCTCCCTAAGCTTAGGGTTGTTCATACTTCAGGCCAACAGTACGGGCAAGTTTATATCCCATCGCTCAACCTAATTATAGCAACTTTAACTTTTATTGCCGTACTACATTTTCGTAGTAGCGCAAGCTTGTCTATTGCCTACGGATTAAGTGTTTCTGGGGTGATGATAATTACTACCTTTTTGGTATTGGTCGCAGCATATCATACATGGCATTGGCGGCTCTATCTTCTTTTGCTCTTCTTTGCGCCTATAATACTGTTGGATTTGATGTTCGTGAGCGTCAATATTACTAAAATAGTTGAAGGCGCGTGGTACCCTCTTTTACTCTCCGCTTGCGTTATCTACATTATTTCCGTATGGCGTCGTGGTGAAAGCGCGTTGCATCATCTGCAGGCCCAAAGCAAAGATCTTAAATCGTATATTACTCGATATGCCAAGCGCCACCCTGAACGCATACCTGAGGCCGGTGTCTTTATTTGCGAGCAGCCCAATAAAGTTCCTCGTACCCTATTGATTCATCTGGAGCACAATAAGTTATTACATCGCCATATAGTATTTCTTTCGATAGTCATCACAAACGTTCCAGTAGTGCCCGTGAAGGAAAAATATATGATGCATAAAATGCCGCAAGATACCCATCATATCTCGGTATATTACGGGTTTACTGAGGTGCCAGATCTCAATAGCATTTTGAAGTGGAGTCACCAGAATGGCATTATTCCCGATATTGAAGAGGTGTCTTGTTTTTTCAGTAGAGATATAGCGGTTGCTGCGCCACATAAAAAGCTCACTGGCTTGGCAGAAATTCTCTACCTGTACTTAAGTCGCAATGCTGTGGCTGAGTATGAATTCTATAAAGTACCAGCGTCGAAAATAGTGGAACTAGGCGTTCTTTATCAGGTATGATGTGGTAGTGCGCCGAGTAGAATAGTCCAAATTGTGCAAGCGGTGCTTGCACAATTACCATGGTTTCACATAGCGCTCATTGAGCGCGCATAAAGCCACACCATGACATCCACTTTAACATTATCTTAACTCCGCGAAAGGACCCTGAACTCTTTACAGATACTACTTAAACCTTTCTAGTCTGCGTGTTTATATCCCCATCAACTATTGCTACAATTATCATAAGCGCGGCGTAAGGCAGGCCTATAGAGATAACAACCTCCATGGATATAGCTTCTGCAGTAGTTGCAGCAGCACCACCCATATAGAAAGAGAGCACCGGGCCAACAAGAGCTGATGTCGGCGCTATGCTAAAAACGAAATTACTGCCTATAATCTGCATCCAATTTGCCTTAAACGCTTGCTCTAATGTCACTGGTGTAACTGGTTGCCTTTGCTGCTGCGCAACTGCGTTAGCTTTGGCCTTGAGATCCTTAGTCGTTTTCGACGCGGTAACTGCAGTATGCAGCAGTCCACATGCCACCATTGCCACAGCGTAGGCTATCCCGGCTTGGGTGAGCAACGATTGTTCGGCTGTCAAGCTTGTTAAGGCCAAAGCTGCACCTACGCCATGGTGTATAGCACCATAATAAATACCAGCACATATAATTGATGAGCATAGCAAAACAAACACTGCTACGCCCAACGGCGAATCCTGAATAGGATATCTACATTCTTTCCTCACTTTCACAACCTGTGCAAGCCATATCGGCGACATCAGCAGCATCAAGCTGGCACCACTCAAAGCCAGCACCATGGACAGATTAGAGCCACCCACTGCAATAAGCGCAGCTTCATGTCCGGCTATCGCTAGCCCCGCACCCGTTGCCAAGGCGCCAGCCCCAAAGAGCACGCCTATAGCAGGCGCATTTGCCCTGAATGTCAGTCTCAAAGTCATATAAACCTATCAAGTTATTGTTAATAATGGGCTAATTATAGCATATAATTGGCATGTAGTACACACGCCGATCCAGTAACTCTTTACCAGGGTCCTGACACAGAGCTGAATTTGTATTAAGTAATTGCCGTTGGGAAATGATGCAATTCTGATGGTTGTCGTATAAACTCCAAAAAAATGTCAAGCCACACCATGACATCCACTTTAACATTATCTTAACTCCGCGAAAGGACCCTGGGAAATCTAACCCAACACCATTGCTCATTTTGCGATATTGCTGTATATTGCGTATAACACGGTGAAACCGTTGATAGCTTAAGTAGAGGCCAGGATATGCGTTGCCCAGTTTGTAGTTACCACGATACATTAGTTCGAGACAGCAGACCATCAGAAGATGGCGCTACCGTGAGGCGTCGCCGCCATTGCCCGAACTGTAATAATAAGTTTATGACCTTCGAGCGCCTGGGTGGAAGGGCAATAAACGTGATCAAACGCAACGGTGATGTACGCTTATTTGACGGCAATAAAATTATCCGGTCGATTGAATTAGCGGCGCGCAAAAGGCCAGTGTCGCACGAAAGAATGGAAGAGGCGCTAGGCTCAATCGTGCGTAAATTAGAGAACAGTGGTGAACTAGAAGTAACGTCAAAAAAAATAGGGAAAATGGTTATGGAAGAGCTCCTCCATATAGACCAAGTTACTTATGTGCGATATGCGTCCGTCTATGAGGAATTTAAAGAGATAGAAGATTTCAGCAAGATAATAGAACATTTTAAGGTAGGCCTTAATGAGTAAAAACCCAGATCACACCCAAGAACATAGAGTTTTGGTCTCAACTGGCGGTACTGCCGGTCATGTTTTCCCTGCTATAGTATTTGTGGAAGAACTAAGTAGACATGGGATAAAACCATTACTTGTATGCGATCAGAGAGGTGAACGCTGGCTCAACAAGTTAGGAAAACCTCTGCAAACCGTCCTTATTACTACCGCACGCTCAAGCAAGCGCATACCGGAAATGCTCAAGTTTCCACTCCTGTTAGCTCAAGCTTTTTTCCAATGCTATCGTATTATTCGTAAAAGCAAACCGAAATTAGTGGTTGGCTTTGGTGGCTATGCCTCGTTCCCACTACTTCTATGCTGCAGGTTTGTTGGTATACCATTCATTTTGCATGAGCAAAACTCGGTGCTAGGTAAAGTAAACAAAATGTTTGCTACCAAAGCTTTAAAGCTCGCTATCTCTTTTCCTGATACTATAGGAATAGACAACAAAGCTGGTAACAGCGCGTTTATCGGCACGCCAGTACGTTTGGAATCTAGCAACAGCATCAAGATGACACAAAGCACGGCTTTTAAAATACTGGTCATTGGCGGTAGCCAAGCAGCTGCTGTTTTCTCACAGCTTATCCCAGCAGCTTTAGCGCAACTACCGGCAAAGTACCATAAACTAATGCATATCAGTATGCAAACCCCAGCTAATCTAATAGAGCAGACCAAATCGAGTTTTGAGAAATTAGGAATAAACTACGATGTGCGGGATTTTTTCGATAACATTTCGCAAATGATGCAGTCTTATGATTTGGTCATTGCCAGATCTGGCGCTTCTACGATTGCTGAGTTAACGGCATACGGCATGCCATCAATTCTCGTGCCTTATCCTAGCGCTGCTGATAATCATCAGTACTATAACGCGAAGTACCTAGCTGATAATGGTGCAGCTGTTTTGATTACTGAGAAAGACTGGGCAACGCAAGCAACGAGCGCAATCAAAAACATGCTGGATAATGCTGATGCATGCAGGCAAATGCGGGTCAACGCCAAAAAGTTAGCTAAACCCAATGCAGCTGCAGAGCTAACCCAACTCGTCCTATCTATAACTGACAAATAATGGATGTATGAAATATGGAAGTCAGTGCAATCAAACTCCCACACCTGAAGGCAGGCTTTGATCTGTTATCTGTGCTGGATGCGCATATAACCCATATAGCAGAAGGCACAGTCATTGCAATTGCCTCTAAAATAATATCGATCAGCGAGTCCCGAATTGTGTCACGCAAGAAAACTAGCAAGATAGATCTGATCAAGCAGGAGGCTGAGAGCGTACTGACAGAACCGCAAAATTCATTATTTCCTGAAACCATGCTGACTATCAAGCATGGCCTTGTAGTTCCTTGCGCTGGCATCGATGAATCAAACTGCGCAGACGATAGTTATGTATTATACCCGGTTGATCCCATGGGCAGTGCGGAAACTATATGGCGGCATTTACGGCAGCAACATAAAGTAAAAGCTTGCGGGGTGCTGATTACTGATAGCACAGTGGTGCCTTTAAGACGTGGCGTTATTGGTGTTGGCCTTGCGTGGTGTGGCTTTGCTGCTATACATGATTATCGCGGGCAGCAAGATTGCTTTGGTAGAGAGCTAAGGATGACAGCTATTAATAATGTAGATGCATTGGCCACAGCAGCAACTTTAGTTATGGGTGAAGGAGCGGAAAGCACGCCAGTGGCCATATTACAAGATATTCTGAGGTTAGAATTTAGATCCACTCCACCCACTTTTGAAGAACTGGAATTATTTAAGATTCCCACTGGCGAAGATTTATACGGCCCTTTATTAGTAGAACATAATAAATAACCAGCATACAAGCTAATCCTAGACTGTCTTGCGTTTTGACGAAGCAGCTTTACAATAGGTGTCATTCATTATAATATTTTTTACATATATCTATATTTTATGTCATGTTACGCCGATGTCTAATTTAAGCTCCTCAAATGGGTGGAATAAATTTTGGAACAATTTGTTTGACGCCAACCAAAAGAACAATCAGACGCTTATAGCTTGTCTTGAAGACGGCAACGTAGCAGGTGTGAGACAAGCGCTTTTAGATGGTGCTGACCCTAACTACACTAATGATGTTGGAGCAACCCCTTTGCATTTAGCTGCGTGCTTGAGCACGCCAATAGTGATTCCTGAAATGCTTATTGAATGCGGCGCCAACATATATCGTATGGATGAAAATGGCAACACAGCACTACATCTGGCGGCGCAGTTTGGCAATCTGGCCCTGGCAAGCCTATTACTAGCTCATCATGCTAATGTAAATACGATTAATTATTACGGCTATAGCGCTTTAGATTATGCTATAAAATTTAACTGCTCCGATATCGCCCGGGTATTAGTGATGAGCGGTGCCATGCCTAGTGTAGAAGTAGATGATGTGGTAATTTATGCTTCACCATATATAGCGATGCCATACCACGTGGTAGACGAGATGGTTTTTGTAATGCCAACTTATGACTATGAGCCTATAATGGTCCAAGAGCCATATGAAATAATAACCACATACCAGTATGATATCCCACAGCCCTATGAATATCAGTATGAAGTGACCACCACAACAACCACATATGCACCACAGTACTATAATCCGTATATACCTGAAGCATCTGCACCACCATATGAGCCCGTTTATGAACCATATACCTATAATTATCCTGTTCCATCTTTATATGCCTATCCGCAAGATAATATATATAACGAGCAATATTACGATAATACGGCTTATCCTTATGGAATGTATGATCTTGAATTCCCTATGATGTAATTAAGGATTGATATGAGTAATCTATACACCATTAATATAGAAAATGAAAAAGCTGCAACTACAGACTCTTCTATACAGGTAAAGCAAACGACAGGTTATAGCGGCCCTGCTAATGCGGATCTCAAAACTTCTCTACTAATCTATATTAAAGCTATTGAGCGCATTCAAGAGAATCTCTTGAATTGTCGTAACATCCTGCAAGATATTTTGGATGACGCTGGCAAGGCAGTAGAGCAAAGGGTGATATTTGTGGAAGATATAAATAAAGTTATAGCTATTACCGATAAGTTCTGTTTCTGGTTTAACAGTATGGGTGATACAGAAGATAAGTTTGTCACAATGCTGGCTAATGGTTTTAATAGCCTTAATGAACAGGTGCATGATTTGCTCATCACTGAGGATCATAAGCATTACAATCATGCCAATCAAATATTGGATAGCTTACTTCAACACTTAAAGGCAGCACAGGCTCACTTGTAACAATGCAGTGTTAGCACTTATGGGGTCGAGGCCACCTAAAGCCTGCCAAGAATAAATGCTGCTAATATAATTAAGCCGAAGTCCAGATTAGAGACAAAACGACGGTGGCAATTCTCACTATCATTAATATCCAACGTCTCCACTTGCCAATTCAGTTGATATAATCCAAGAAGCAAAAGTGGATAGAAGAGGACTCCGAGGTTGTAACTAAAGCCAAGCATGCTCAGCGCCACAACTATACTTAAGTAAATTCTCCATATCATGTCCTTAGTTTTCTCATCCCATACAATAGCCATAGATCCCAGTCCTAGGCGCATATCATCTTTTTTATCCTGATGAGCATAGATGGTGTCATAAGCTACTTGCCAAGCAGCTGCGCACAGGTATAAGAAAATAGGTACATATGCCAACCTAGGCTGCAAAGTCAACCAAGCAACGAATATTCCTAGGTTAAAGGTTAAACCCAGAAAAATCTGTGGGTAGTTAGTAAAGCGCTTCATAAACGGGTAAACAGAGATCGGTATTATACTCGCTACGGCGATTGTAGCAGCTGCCGAGGGTAAAAATAACAACATCACGAGTGCAATCATTAATAGCATTAGCAGCGCCCTAAAAGCTTGTTGGCCGGTGAGTTCGCCAGAGGCAAGTGGCCGAGCTGTGGTTCTGTGCACCTGATTATCTATGTTGCGATCCGCCATATCATTAATAATACAGCCTGCACTACGCATGATAAATGCGGCGAAAGTGAAAAAACACGACCACCACAACGCCTGAATGACATTATTAGCAGCGAGCACTACGCTCCAAAGAATGGGTATTGCAAGCATTTGCCATCCGATAGGCTTATCGCCCCGGATTAGCCGCCAATATGGGCCTTTTTTTAGCGTCTCTACTACAGCACGCATCTCGGTGATCGTTTGACGAACTTCAAAGGGGAGTTTTGTGTAGAGATCCATAATTAAAAAAATTGATTAACTAGCTTTCTCATCACCAGGTAAGACGTAATCTATGCCTTCCCATGGACTCACCGCATCGAAATTCCTAAAAGCCTGCTGCAGTTGTACAGGCTCATAAACTACCTTCTCTTGTGCTACATCGTAACGCACTTCCACATAACCGGTTAACGGAAAATCTTTGCGCAGTGGATATCCCTCAAAGTTGTAGTCTGTAAGAATGCGACGCATATCTTCGTGCTTAGAAAAGGTAACGCCGTACATATCAAAGGTTTCACGCTCATACCAACCAGCCGAGCTATACACTTCACACAGAGTTGGCACTGCAGTTTCAGCATCAGTTTGCACCTTCACCCTAATGCGCTGATTGTGGCTCAAACTCAGGAAATTATATACTACATCAAATCTATTCTCTCGCTCTGGATAATCAGCACCACACACACACACTAAAATTTGGAAACGACACTTACTGTTATCCCGTAAGAACAGTGCGACTTTTTTGATTGCGCTAGTAGTAACTATAAGCGTTAATTCATTATGCGCCAGAACCGCTTCTTGTATGTGTTCTTTACATGATGATTTTAGTATAAACTCCTTTAACGCTAACAGCTTGGAGTGCATGTCGCTTAAGTAATTATTATTCACTGCATTACCTCTCAACTAGTATTTCTTATATTTAAAATTGGCCGAATAAGACTTAACCTTCGACGGCAGGCTTTTTTCACGCGTCACAACTTCGTACTCTAATCCAATGCTTTGAGCATATCTGACAGCGCTTTCCACATCGCTAAACTTAAGCTTAACCTGAGAACTTACGGTATCACGCTCTGCTGTCCACCCCATAAGTGGCTCAACACTGTAAGGGGTGTCCGCAACAAACTCAAGTAACCACACACCAGTGTTGGCTTTACCAGATTGGGTTGCGCTCTTAGATGGTTGATATATTCTCGCCGTCATATTTTTACTACTACCCGAATTAGTAATTATAGTGCTATAGTACCACCACAAACCAATGAAGAGGAAAGACCCAGTTGCGGGCTGGAATCAATCCAAACAACTCGTCTTTCGCCTTCCCTTGGGCCAGGATAGCACAATAAAAAAGAGGTTTCAATTATGAGTATAGTAGAAATAGAAAAACGCACGCCGGTACAAGAGCTAAGCTTTGAACAAGCTTTGCAGGAGTTGGAGAGCATAGTGAAGGCGTTGGAAAATGGTAATGTTGAGTTAGAAGCAGCTATGGCTTACTACACCAGAGGTCAACAACTCAAGAACCATTGTGACAATAAGCTACAAGCTGCTAAGTTAAAAGTTGAACAGATCATAACAAGCCCTGAGGGCGGCGCATTATCCACATCAGAGATGGGAGAGCTATAGACTGTTTGAACGAATTTAATATGCAAAAAACTCCAAAACATATCGCAATCATTATGGATGGCAACGGCCGTTGGGCTGCTCGAAGAAACTTGCTCAAAGCCATGGGACATAGGGCCGGGGCAGAAGCTGCAGAAAAAGTATGCCGCCATTGTAAAAAGCTCGGAATACCATATCTAACTCTATACGCTTTCTCCTCGGAGAATTGGGACCGTCCACAAGCTGAAGTAGCAACTTTGATGGACCTGCTACGAGAATATTTGAAAGACAAGGCTCCAAAGTTAGTCCAGGAAGGTGTGCGGTTACTCTTTATCGGCAAACATGATAAATTACCTACAGATATAGTTTCTATGATGCGTACCTTGGAAGCGCGGTCTGCTCATAATCAATTTACGTTGATAATGGCGATAAGCTATGGTGGCAGAGACGAAATAAGAGCAGCAGCATTAGCTATGGTAAGCGATCACGTGCGACATGGAAAATCACCAACAAACACCAAGTTAGAGGAGTTTGATCAGTATATACAAACCAATGAGCTTGGCATACCAGATCCTGATCTGCTGATAAGAACCAGTGGCGAGAAAAGAATTAGCAATTTCTTGTTATGGCAATTAGCGTACGCTGAGCTATACTTCGCTGAGAAAGCTTGGCCAGACTTTGATGAACAAGACCTAGAACAGGCAATTGCAGAATATATGAAAAGAGAGAGAAGATATGGGAAATAACCGAACCTTACCAGGATTTGTAAAACGCACGGTGTCTACCATAGCCTTATTACCAATAGTATTGCTGCTTATGTATACGGGAGGGCTATATTTTAATCTTGCAGTCCTATTATGCGCTTTGCTGATGAGCCATGAATGGCGCAATATGGTGCGCCTAAAGCCGAATATCTGGTGGTATGTGGGTGAGGTTATATATGTGGTAGGAACCTGTATGGCACTGATTACCTTAAGAGCAGTGGATTTTTACCTTCTCCTATGGGTGTGCTGCGTGGTCTGGGCCACGGACATCGGAGCATACTTAGTGGGCAGCTTACTTGGTGGGCCTAAAATATACCCAAGTATCAGCCCTAAAAAAAGCTGGACTGGGCTATTTGGCGGCATGGTATTCGCATTAGTTACTTCGTATTTATTATATTTAACAATGCCAATACCGGTGAGTTATTATTTGATGATGACCGCGCCATTAATGGCTATAATAGCTCAAATAGGTGACTTCTTTGAATCGTGGATGAAAAGGCATTTTGGTGTGAAGGACAGTGGTAACTTAATACCGGGGCACGGCGGGATTTTAGATAGAATAGACGGCTTGGCTCCAGTAGCGGTGCTTGTGGCATTGTTATGTGCTCATCATAGCTCATAACACGAACTTTCTCCTTTTTCGCTATACTTCCACTAGCAACTACGATATCTTTACATAAGATGTAACTAAACGGGTGCATATGCAGCAACTACAAGATAAAGATAAGATATTTACCAACCTGTATGGCTACCAGAGTGCAGATTTAGCCAGTGCTCGAAAGCGAGGCGTGTGGGATAACACCAAAGCTTTTCTGCTTGTGGACCAAGATAGTATAATAAATAAAGTGAAAGATTCTGGTCTGAGAGGACGCGGGGGCGCAGGCTTTTCAGCGGGTATGAAGTGGTCCTTCATGCCAAAAAGTTCTCCTGATGGCCGGCCGTCTTATCTTGTTGTCAATGCGGATGAGAGCGAACCAGGTACCTGCAAGGACCGCGATATATTGCGTAATGAACCACATAAATTACTTGAAGGTTGCTTGATTGCTGCATATGCGATGCGGGCGAGCGCAGTTTACATATACATAAGAGGCGAATTTTATAGAGAAGCCGAAGTATTGCAAAAAGCTATAGAAGAGGCTTATGCTGCGGGCTTTATTGGCAAGAATGCTTGCAAATCTGGCTATGACTGCGAGATATACCTACATCGTGGTGCGGGCGCTTATATATGCGGTGAGGAGACTGCATTGCTCAACAGTATTGAGGGACGTAAGGGTATGCCAAGGCAAAAACCTCCAGCTTTCCCTGCAGCAGTTGGATTATGGGGCTGCCCCACAACAGTAAATAATGTGGAAACCATTGCGGTAGTGCCAGACATATTGCGTCGTGGACCGGACTGGTTTAAGTCTTTTGGCAGGCCAAATAACTCTGGCACTAAGGTATTTTGTATCTCTGGCCACGTGAATAAGCCTTGTAATGTGGAGGAGTCTATGTCTATTCCTCTGAAAGAGCTAATTGAGAAGCACGCTGGCGGTGTTAGAGGTGGTTGGGATAACCTGCTTGCCGTTATCCCCGGTGGTTCATCTGTACCTATGCTACCTAAAAATATCTGTGATACCGTGCTGATGGATTTTGATGCGCTGCGCGAGGTCGGCTCAGGTCTTGGCACTGCAGGAGTTATTGTGATGGACAAAAGCTGCGATTTAATAGCGGCAATAGCAAGGCTATCGCACTTTTATATGCATGAATCTTGTGGTCAATGCACTCCCTGCAGAGAAGGGACGGGTTGGATGTATAGGATAATGAAAAGGCTGGTAAAAGGAGATGCTCATCCAGGAGAAATAGATGAACTGTTGAATATAACCAAGCAGGTTGAAGGACACACGATTTGTGCACTTGGAGATGCAGCAGCCTGGCCTATACAAGGTTTGATGAGGCATTTTAGAGCCGATGTAGAAAAAAGAATGATGAAAAATAAAAATGAGGGGTAATATGGTGAAGCGGATGACCGCAATAATACTTGGCTTAACGCTTGTAGCTGGGAATGCCATCGCCGAAGAGCAAAAATATAAACCTCCGGTGGAAGAGGATGGTAGTAATGCGATTGCTGCTAAACTAGATCGTCTAGAAAAAAACCTCAACACATTGCAACGCCAGGTTTATAGCGGTTCATCCGATGGTGCATCATCGAGTAGCGCGTCAGCGGGTAAAAGCACAGATGCTGATGCTTTAGCGCAGCAAATGAAGAGTATGCGCGGTGATATAGAGCAATTGCAATATGAAGTAGCCACTCTTAATGATAAGTTTCTTAAGTTTACTGCAGATATCGAAATGCGTATAAATGATGCTGCACGTGGCAATCAGACAAAAAATGATGAGAAAGATAAGATCATTAACTCTATTGAGAAACAATTAGATGCTGATTACTCAGCAAAAGGTTCTGATGCCGCGGCCGCTGCCCCCGTTGATAAAGCTGACAATAATGCTAAAAAGAAAACCACTCCTGAAGAGGATTATCAGGTAGCATATTCTGCTTTGAAAAATAAGGATTTAATAGCTGCAGAAAATGGATTTAAGGATTTCGTTAAAACCTATGCCAACCATAAATTGGTAGGTGGCGCGCGCTACTGGCTTGGTGAGATATACTACACTCAAGGTAGCTATGAGAAGGCTGTAATTGAATACTTAAAAGGTTATCAACGTGATCCTAAAGGCGTGAAAGCGGCTGATAATTTATTGAAACTTGGGATATCATTGAGTAAGCTTGATAAGAGGCGGGAAGCTTGTGTTACATTCAATAAACTGCAGAAGGAGCACAGTGATGCATCAAAAACTATACTACAAAAGTCTACTGACGAAGCAAAGAAACTGCGCTGTGAATAGGCGCCTATAGGGGTTAACAAGGAAGGAGATATCATGTTGACAATACGAAGTTTTATTGATGCGGTCATGAATATACTATACCCCGGGTATTGCCCGGTTTGTGCATGTAGAATCATGACTAGTCAGGCGCTATGCCCAGATTGTTGGAAAAAGTTAGAATTTATTTATTACGAAGAGTTAGGCTTGCCAGTTGTCAATGCTAATAAGATAGATGAAAACCCTGGTGGCGCAGGTTGCGCTTTCCCGGTGCATAGCGTTGTGCTATTTAACGACATTTCCAGAGCCATGGTGCATAGCATGAAATACGAAGATGATATGCAGGTTATGGTAGTTATTGCTAAGCTTATGGTGATGATGGTTAAGTTTATAGACATAAAAGCGGATATAGTGGTGCCCGTGCCTATGCATCCTAAAAAGCTACGCAAACGCAAGTATAATCAGGCCGCACTACTGGCAAAAATCATAGCTGGTAAAATGGGAGCAAATTATCTTGCCAATGGATTGCTGAAAGTAAGGGACACACAGAGCCAGACCTCTCTACCTTATCTTGAGAGATTAAAAAATAACGATAGAGCATTTGCGCTTAACAGATCCAAACTACAGCTAATGCAAAATAAACGTATTATGTTAGTGGATGACGTGATCACTACAGGTGCCACTGTTTATGAGTGTGCGAGCGTATTACAAACCGGTATAAATAAGCCTGTTAAAGTAGCATGTTTTGCTAGAAATATCTGAATGTGAACATCAAGCCTGCGTAGCGCGCCATCCAGCGCAACGAGAACGGTGCCGTGGTGCCTTATGCTATAATGTCATCAAAAACTTTGCTAGAGATTAAGTGTATGCGCTCTTCAAGGGCTGAAGTGCGGTTTTTTAGTATTCTTACGGCAACAGCATCAACGATGTGCCGGTCCATCAGATCGTACATCTCTCTTGAAAGCGTCTCTTTCTGAAGCCTCAATTCTGCAAGTTCTCTTTTATAATCGGTATTAGCTATCATAATAATTACTATTAGCCATTAATATGTAATTTGATCGTCATGCTATCATAATTTTCCTTGATAGTCAAATCAATGCTAAGCTCAAGTTTCGCATTACACGGCTTAAATATATTAAAAAAAAATTAATATGCAAGTGGGTTAGTTTTAAATTGATGTTGTGTTTGCAGCATGAAGATTAGATAGGCTAAATGCCTTGATTAGCAGGCAATGTCTATAAAAGCTTCTTTAGTGGGTGGGTGCAGCAGCTTGCGCTTCTTTCAAGATCGTTGTCCACTCATCATAGGAGCTTGGTACTTCTATAGAGCGGCCATTGACGAAGAACATCGGCGTGGCAACAACTCCGTATTCACTGCTTGCCACATAAGCCTTACGCAACACTTGGTCTTGCAGTGCTTGATCACTCATGCATTTATCCAAACCCTCTATGGAGCCAAGAGCGGCTACATTAGCCAGGCTTTGTCGGAAATTTGGAGTGTAGGCCCACAAAGTTTGCGTCTCAAAGAAAGCATTAAGTAAAACTTCTCGCTTATCTCCGGAGCATATAGACATCATGGAAGCAGCCAATGATGCAGGATTAGTTGGAAAATCACGGTATATGTATCTAACGATACCTGTATCTATAAAGTTCAGCTTTATGCGCGGATAAATTTTCTGGTGAAAAACGGCGCAATGCGGGCAGGCTAACGAGGAATATTCTATAACAGTAACTGGCGCATCTGTTTTGCCAACCACTAAATCCTTTGGTAATTCAGATCGTGCTATTTCAGGCAAAACCTTCTCCACTGGCTCATATGTGGTTATCGTAATTCTATCATCGTGTTTGTGCTTATGATGGTCTTTACCATCATGTTTTTTATAATCTTCATCTTTACCATCATCACCATGTTTTGACACATTTTGATCTTCTGCCTTGACGCCCTCTTTTGTTTCTTCTTGTTCGTCTGCCGCATAAGAGGGTTGGTATGAGCTGGCAAAATACAAAAAGCTAGCAAATAGTGCTAACCCTATAAATAGGCTAATCAGAATAACTTTATTGGTTTGGCGTTCCATGTAATCTCCATATTCTCATTTAAGCTGGTCAGATGATAATACTTTGCTACGTAATAAGCAAGGTCGCAATGCGGCTCGACAGATCCCGGAGTTAGTATGTATTAAGGCTAGTTCCACTACTATTATAACGGTGTTTATTATAAGTATATGGTCCATAACATATTGTGTTATTTGGGCTGAAGATTATAGATGGCCAACCATGGTCATTTCATGGAGTTAAATTTGTATTAAGTAATTGCCGTTGGGAAATGATGCAATTCTGATGGTTGTCGTATAAACTCCAAAAAAATGTCATGGTGTGGCCTACGCCCACTGCTGTTCTCATTTGAGGAAC
>JAFECK010000014.1 GCA_018242185.1 Pseudomonadota bacterium | reverse complement strand
TTTTTTATTAAATTTTAGGAGTTTGGTATGTATGCGCGACTTTTATCTATAATTATTTGCGTTTTAGATCAATTAACTGCCTAACAGGCGATAAGAGGCCGCCTTTACATCGAATCGATGAGTATCTCGCGCTTGCCCGTATGGCTGGGGGCGCTCACTATACCATCACGCTCCATCTGCTCAATTAGCGTTGCTGCTTTGTTATAGCCTATCTTCAGGCAACGTTGGAGATAGCTAGTGGTTGCTCGTTTGTCACGCAGAACTATTTCTACTGCTTGTTGGTATAGATCGTCAGAGCCAGATTCAAAGCCACTAGTAGCGCCATCAGTCGTGGTAGCAGTGATATCCACCATGTAGTTAGGTTCACCTTGAGATTTCAGGAAATTAACCACCGTTTCCACCTCATTGTCGCCAACAAATGGGCCATGAACGCGAATTATCCGCCCTCCGCCGCTCATATATAGCATGTCGCCCATGCCCAGTAATTGCTCAGCGCCCTGCTCATTCAGAATAGTCCTACTATCTATTTTAGAGGTTACCTGGAAGCTGATCCTAGTTGGAAAGTTTGCTTTAATAACCCCAGTAATAACATCAACGGAAGGCCTTTGTGTAGCCATAATCAAGTGGATGCCGGCTGCTCGTGCCATCTGCGCCAACCTTTGTATAGAGGATTCGATCTCTTTGCCGGCTACCAGCATCAAATCCGCCATCTCATCCACGATTACCACGATATATGGTGGTGCTTCCTCAGGCATAGTTATAGTTTCAAACGTTGGTTGCCCAGTTGCACGATCAAAGCCTGTTTGAACCTGCTTTTCAAGGCGCTCTCCTCGCTGCTTTGCATCCGATATCAGCTTGTTGTAGTTGCTTATATTGCGCACGCCCATGGCTGACATCGCACGATATCTATCCTCCATTTCTTTGACTACCCAGTTTAATGCCGCAACAGCCTTTTTCGGCTCTGTTACCACCGGCGCTAATAAGTGTGGGATGCCTTGATATACAGACAATTCCAGCATTTTTGGGTCGATCATGATGAATTGGCATTGCTTAGGTGAATAGCGGTAGAGCAGGGATAAAATCATAGTGTTGATCGCCACTGACTTGCCGGAACCCGTCGTGCCAGCCACCAACAAGTGTGGCATTTTAGAGAGGTCTGCAACGACTGAAGTGCCGCTTATATCTTTGCCTAACACTAGAGGTAAGCCAATATTTTGGTCAGAGTACACGCTGCTTTCTAACAATTCGCGCAAATACACGGTTTCCCTGTGAGTGTTTGGCAGCTCTATCCCCATAGCGTTCTTACCAGGAATAACAGCAATACGGGCAGAGACGGCGCTCATAGATCTAGCAATGTCATCAGCCAAGCCTATAACTCTGGCAGATTTGGTACCAGCAGCTGGTTCAAGCTCATATAAGGTTACGACCGGTCCAGGGTGGATGCGTGTGATTTGTCCTTGTATTCCAAAGTCTTGAAGCACTTGCTGCAGCAGACGTGAGTTTTGGTGTAACGCATCTTCGCTTACTGAATGGCGTTTTACCTGTGCTCCAGCTTCTCTGAGCATGGAAGTGGCAGGCAATAGAAAATCGTCTGGCTCTAGTTTTAAGGTTTGTTGTGTGAAGCGCCGCGTTTCTTGTCTGGCCGTTCGACTAGCCGATACCATGCTTGTTTTGACAGGTGCTGTTGCCGTATCAAATTCTTGCTCTTCTTCCACCACTTCTCGCGTGTTTCTAGCAAATAAATCACGCCTAAATACTACGATAGAAAGCCAATGTATTCCGAGCCATAATATTCGCAACACTCTATTGATAAAATACAGCATGGCACTGTTTGCAAACCCCATAATCTTACGGGCTTCTCGCAAGGAGATGCCTGTGCATAGCACTATAGCAATGCATGTGGCCACCCAAGCGACGACCGTTATCCATAAAGCAGGCATCCCCTCCAGTAATTCTTGGTGGACAAAGGTACCCATATAGCCGCCATAGCTGGATATAGGAGCATTATCCGGCGCACCTAAAAGCCTGAAAGACATTGTCAGCAATGGTATTATTAGAAGCAGAAGAGTCACTCGTAAAAGCAGCAACTTTACTCGTCTGCGTGCTAGTAACCTAAACCCAATGCAGAAGAAAAATAATAATGGAAATAAGGCCGCATAGCCTAGTCCTTGTAGAATTGGATCCGCTATTTTTGCACCGAACTCGCCAGCCATATTTTGAGGCACTGCGCCTACTGCATGGTTTAATGATGGATCGCTAGGTGTATAGCCTATTAAAGCCAACGATACATAAAGTGCTACTAAAACAAACAGCATGCCTACGGCTTTGCTGCGCAATTGTTGCAACCATTCAAAAAGGCTAGAAAACAAGATTACCCCATACTTATAGTGAAACTGCCAAGGCGTGCTAGACCTTCATTATATCATCAGTTTTCGCTTTCACCATCTCATCAACTTTCTTGATATGATCATCGGTAAGCTTCTGAATATCGTCCCTATAGCCATGCATTGCATCTTCAGAGATAAGCTTATCTTTCTCCATCTTCTTGACCCCATCCATGCCGTCTCCGCGCACATTGCGTACCGAGACCTTAGTCTGCTCTCCATACTTGGCAGCGTTTTTGCATAGCTCTTTACGACGTTCCTCGCTAAGAGGTGGGATTGGTATGCGGATAACTTGGCCCTCAGCTATTGGGTTGAGTCCTAAATCAGATTCGCGTATAGCTTTTTCCACTATTTTTGCCAGCTCTTTGTCCCAAACTTGTACGAGCAGCAACTGTGCTTCAGGGGCATTAACAGTGGCAACCTGAGCTAGAGGCATTACGCTACCGTATGCCTCTACTTTGATTGGTTCTAATAAGGTTGGGGATACCCGCCCAGCGCGCAAACCTGAAAGGGAGTTCTTTAGGTTAACGATAGCGCCGTCCATACGTTTACGTACGTCATCTAGAATAGTTTGTGGAGTAGACATAAAACCTCATTCTGAAATTATTGTGAACTCGCCCTCGCCCTTTAAAACTTTCAGCAAGGATCCAGTGTTGTGAATGTTGAACACGAGTATAGGGATTTTATTATCCCTGGCAAGAGTGATTGCAGCCGCGTCCATAGCATTTAAATCCTGGGCAATGACGGACTTATAATCGATCGCATCATAGCGAATTGCTTCCGGATCTTTCTTCGGATCCGCGGTATATATGCCACTTACCTGCGTACCCTTTAGGATAACATCGCATCCCATCTCAGCTGCCCTAAGCGTAGCCGCTGTGTCAGTGGTGAAGAAAGGGTTGCCCGTACCAGCGGCGAATATTACTATGCGTTCGCGTTCCATGTGCCTAATGGCGCGGCGACGAATATAAGGCTCGCATACCGCAGTCATGGTAATAGCGGACTGTACTCGAGTAGCAACGTCCATGCTTTCCAAAACACTTTGGATTGCCAAGGCATTGATGACAGTGGCTAACATGCCCATGTAATCTGCTGAAGCGCGCTCTATTCCCATGCTTGCTGCGACAGCACCTCGGCAAATATTGCCGCCTCCCACTACCAAGCAGATTTGATAACCTGCGTCTGCAGCTTCTTTAATGTCTTTACAAAAGCGAGAAATAACTTCAGGATCTTGGCCGAATTTCTGCGAGCCCATTAGAGCTTCTCCAGATATTTTGAGCAGAATTCTTTTATATTTTTTAGTCATCGTTTACCTATATTCTTAACCAAACACGTAGAGCATAATATCATTACTGATCACAAAAAGCATCAGGCCAAGTAGTAAAATCATTCCCACTCGAGCAGCAATTGCCATAACCGAGATTGCTACGGGGCGCCCACGAACTGCTTCTATCGCATAAAACATGAGGTGTCCGCCATCTAACATCGGTATGGGCAATATATTCAAAAGCCCTAGATTCAAGGACAGCATCGCTATAAACATAAACAATCCGCCAATACCAGCATCTGTATAAGATCTATTGGAAGTATCTGCAATAGTTAGTGGGCCTCCCAGTTCTTTAGTGCTGCGCTGTCCAGTGAAAAACTGCGGAATGCTTTTTAGTATCAATGCAGACATTTGGTAACTTTGCTTGCAGGCTAACACAAAGGATTGGGGTAGCGTATAGGATTTAATCGTATATTGCCCGGCCTTGATACCCAGCACCGCCACCCTTATCTTGCGGCTGTTACCATCAGCTATTTCCTGCATTTGTGGAGTTACATGAATCGTATACTGCGTGCTGTCCCGCTCTACAACGAGCTCGATTTCTTCTCCAGTGTTGGCAGTTAACATCATCCTGACGTCGTTTAAGCTTTCCACTTGTGCGCCATTAAGACTGAGCACCTTATCATCCTTTTGCATGCCTGACACTTGGGCTGGGCTATTTGGGACAACTTCGGCTATAGTGTTAGAAAACACGACTTGGCCATATACCCATAGCAAGCCGGTGAAAATAATAATTGCTAATATATAGCTGAATGCTGGACCAGCGAACACAATCAGCGCCTTCTGCCAAAGCGGCTTACGGTAAAAAGCTTGTTGCAAGTCTTCTGTAGTCATATCCTGCAATTTCTTCTCGTCGGGAAAGCTTGCCGGATCTGCATCGCCGAACATTCTCACATATCCTCCTAGTGGCAACCAGCCGATGCGCCAACGGGTACCTTTAGAGGAAAGCCACGTGAATATGGGCTTGCCAAAGCCTATTGAGAACTCTTCCACTCTAACTCCAAACAATCTAGCAAGGCTAAAATGCCCAAGCTCATGGAAGAAAACAATTATGCTGATGACTACAGCAAAGATCACCAAAGGCTGGATTATCTGCAATATTAGGTTCATGATCAATCTTATAAAATTATTGGCTGCAAGGTAAAATCACTAAAGTTTGAATAGTACCGCGCAATTTATGGCCAATATAGCAGAGGTTGGCTGCAACAGCAACAATAACCATTGGGGCTGTTCATCTATCATTTGTCAGGCCGGGACCGTAATCTGTTGTAGCAAGATGATAATGTCATGATGTAGTTAGGAAAAGTGATGTCCTCTTTTGGCTGAGCCGATACCTTACAGTAGTAACGAACTGCTGGAGGTATATATGAAAGAGGACGTATTAATTATGAGCAAGAAAGAGAGGAGATACAAGAGTGAGTTAGACATCCTTAACTCCGTGGCAGGACCCTGGATGGTCTCATCGTATTGATAGACTGGATTATTAGCAGAAAATATGCTAGGCTCCCCACAGGGAGCTCGGTTATGGAGTGGTGTTGTGCCCATATTTCAAATTAAATCTGATTTTGAGCTTGCTGGCGATCAGCCGGCTGCAGTAGAAGCACTGATTACCGAGTTAGATAAGCACAAAGACAACCAAGTTCTACTAGGCGTAACAGGTTCAGGCAAAACATTCACCGTAGCACATGTTATTGCTAGAACCGGTAGACCCGCGATGATTATGGCACATAACAAAACTCTCGCCGCTCAGCTCTACAGCGAAATGCGTTCCTTTTTCCCTGAAAATGCCGTGGAATACTTCGTTTCGTATTATGATTATTACCAGCCTGAAGCTTACATACCGCAGAAAGACGTCTATATTGAGAAGGATTCTGCTATAAACGAACAAATAGACCGTATGCGCCATTCCGCTACCAGAGCTCTACTAGAGCGCCGCGATGTTATAGTTGTTTCTTCTGTTTCCTGCATATATGGCTTAGGGGCGCCTGAGCTATACTTGCAAATGACGTTCCAGATTAAGTCTGGCGCAAAAGTTCCTAGAAACGACGTCATGGCAAAATTGGTAGAGCTGCAATATCAACGCAATGATATTGAGTTTAAACGTGGAACCTTCAGGGTGCGCGGTGATAATTTGGATATATTCCCGTCGCATTATCAAGATCGCGCATGGAGAGTAACATTTTTTGGTGACCAAGTTGAGCGCATAAGCGAAATAGACGCGCTCACAGGACAACGGACTAACCAGCTGGAAGAAATCACTATATTCGGCAATAGCCACTATATCACGCCACGACCAACTTTAGAGCAAGCAATAAAGCTGATTCTAGTAGAATTACAAGAACGCATTGAATTCTTCCATAAACACAATAAGTTGATAGAAGCGCAGAGAATTGAGCAACGCACCAAATTTGATATGGAAATGATTATGGAAGCCGGTAGTTGTAAGGGAATAGAAAATTATTCTAGATATCTCTCTGGGCGGCCAGCAGGCGCTCCTCCACCTACCTTGTTCGAATATTTACCTAAAGATGCCATTTTATTTGTGGACGAGAGTCATGTGACGGTACCGCAGGTACGTGGAATGTTTAACGGCGATAGAGCTCGTAAAAATACACTGGTAGAATATGGTTTCCGTCTACCCTCAGCGCTTGATAATCGGCCACTAACCTTTGATGAATGGAATTCAATGCGGCCGCAAAGTATCTTTGTTTCAGCAACCCCTTCACAGGAAGAGCTTGCGTGGAGCGATAACAAATACGTGCAGCAAGTAATTCGGCCTACTGGGCTTTTGGACCCAGAATGTGAGGTGCGCAGTGCGACTACTCAAGTGGATGATCTACTCCAAGAATGCAGCTTGGTGTGCGCTAAAAAAATGCGAGTGCTGGTTACTACGCTTACTAAAAAAATGGCAGAAGATCTAACAGGTTATCTAGTGGATCTAGGAATAAAGGCTGTTTACCTACACTCCGAAGTTAATACGCTAGATAGAATTGCGATTATTCGCGATTTAAGAATAGGAAAATACGATGTACTAGTTGGAGTGAATCTCCTGCGCGAAGGCCTTGATATACCTGAGTGTGGACTAGTTGCAATCCTGGACGCTGATAAGCAAGGATTCCTCCGCTCTGAAACCTCGCTGATTCAGACCATAGGCCGTGCAGCTCGTAATGTGGATGGCAGAGTAATACTCTATGCGGATAAAATGACAGATTCATTGTCAAAAGCTTTGGCTGAAACTAACCGCCGTCGCGCCTTACAGCAAGCATATAACGAGAAACATGGAATAACTCCACAAAGCATTCGCAAAAATATAGGCGAGCTACTGACCAGCATCTATGAGCAGGATCACCTAACTGTGCCTATGGAAGAGGAATTAGGACAGATCAAAGGTCAGCAACAAAAGATAGAAAAACAAATAACAGCTCTACGTAAAGAGATGCTGCAAGCTGCAGCCAACTTAGATTTTGAACAAGCTGCTCAGCTGCGCGATAAAGCAAGGCATTTAGAGGGATTGCTGATGCAAGCAACTGGCGAGGATTAGGAGGAAGCGCTTATATCAAACAATAAACATAACATATAGCGCTACAACCCTACAAGGATTGGCCGGGACCATAATCTGTTGTAGCGAGATGAAAAAGTCATGATGTAGTTAGGAAAAGTGATGTCCTCTTTTAGCTGAGCCGATACCTTACAGTAGTAACGAACTTCTGGAGGTATATGAAAGAGGAGACCCGAAAAAATCTTATAGGCTCAGTGCAAAACATAAAAGCTTAATAATGCATGATCTACACATATCACATTTATCGCAGAGCCTGTCATTAGCGAATCATATTCTTATATAAACCAATATTTTAACCTATTAGTAACTATATTTGCGGATACTTGAGGTTGTATAGTAATAACACGAGCATCTTATGACGCGTAAAACACGTATAGAAACAGATACTTTTGGTGGCATAAAAGTTGAAGACGACAAGTATTGGGGAGCGCAAACTCAACGTTCTTTAGAGAATTTCGAAATTGGCACGGAGAAGATGCCTGAGCCCCTCATCCAGGCCCTCGTATACATCAAAAAAGCTGCAGCTCTTGTTAATATGCGGGAAGGACGGCTGGACAAGAAGATAGGGCAAGCTATATGCAAAGCGGCTGATGAGGTTCTACTTGGCAAGCTTGCGGGACAATTCCCCTTGGCCATTTGGCAAACTGGCTCCGGCACTCAAACTAACATGAATGCTAACGAAGTTCTTTCCAACAGAGCAATTGAGATGCTTGGTGGGAAATTGGGAAGTAAGGCACCAGTGCACCCCAATGATCACGTTAATATGGGCCAATCCTCCAATGATACTTTCCCCACTGCTATGCACGTATCTGCTGTATGCCAAATCAATGAACGCCTCATACCTTCGCTAAAAACATTGCACAAGGCTATAAGCAAGAAAGCTAAAGAATTCGCTAAAATAATCAAAACAGGGCGCACTCATATGCAAGATGCCACGCCTATAACCCTAGGCCAGGAGTTTTCCGGTTATGCTACTCAACTAGAGTTCGCGCTAGAGCGCATCAAAGCGACTCTCCCACATCTTCTGTTGCTTGCGCAAGGTGGCACCGCTGTAGGGACCGGTCTAAACGCAAGCCCTGGTTTTGCCCAAAGCATTGCTGCTGAGCTTGCCAAAATGACCGGGCATAAATTCCGTACAGCACCAAATAAATTTGAGGCACTCGCTTCGAATGATGCACTAGTCTACGCCAGCGGAGCATTAAATACATTGGCGGTTAGCTTGATGAAAATAGCTAACGATATCAGGTTGCTGGGCTCTGGCCCGCGTTGCGGCTTTGGTGAATTACTGCTACCTGAGAATGAGCCTGGCTCCTCCATTATGCCGGGTAAGGTCAACCCTACTCAATGTGAAGCGCTAACGATGATATGTACACAAGTGATGGGCAACCACGTCGCCGTAACTGTAGCTGGTTCTAATGGCCATTTAGAGCTCAACGTGTTTAAGCCGGTGATGATACACTGCTTTTTGCAGTCACTAAGGCTTCTTGCTGATGCCATGCGCAGCTTCCACGAACACTGCATAAGTGGTATAGAAGCAAATTACGAACACATCGCCCATTCTATGAAGCAATCACTAATGCTGGTGACTGCACTTAATCCTCATATAGGATACGATAAGGCAGCTAAAATAGCGAAGAATGCGCATAAAAAAAATATCACATTGAAACAATCCGCAATAGAGTTGGGATTTGTCGGTGCGAAAGATTTTGACCGCTGGGTGCGCCCAGAGTCAATGGTTTAATAACATATACTGTAGTGAGGCTTTATGAGAAAAAAAATAGATGCAAAGAAAAAAACAGGCAGGGATAAAGATGAATCTTCTGAAGAGGTGATAGAGGAAGAAAAACCCCGCAAAAAAGCCCGAAAAAGTAAAGCTGTACCTACGACAGCACAAGAAGAAGGGTTTGAATCGCAACTGAGCAAGAAAGAAAGCGAAGAAAAACAACTTCAAAGTAATGCGAAAGTGATGCTTGAGGGCCCTGAAGAGGCTCTCAGGAGAAAACAAAGCGAAGAGATTAAAGAACGCAGCACTGCACTGCAAACAGCAGTGGCTGCCGGAGACCTAGAAAAAGTTAAGCAGCTTACCGCCAATTTGCCAAAAGGGTTCAATATAAACGCTTGTACTCCGCCTTATACCGACACCAAAGAGGTTAATGTGAAGGGTGAAATGAAAACTGTGCCGAATGACAAGGATAACGCTGGCGATCATAGAAATTCGCTTTTGATGACAGCATTGCTTCACGGCAGAGCTGATATCTTCCAATATCTAGTAGAGGAATGCGGTGCTGATATTGTGAAGTCCGTTGATGGCAGAGATCAACGTTTTGACGGGCAAAAAGTGCCTTTCGGATATAATGACCAGAAGCAACTGTTACCATCTCAAGGAGATAAGGCAGAATGGAGTGACACTATTAAGGATCCTGAGATAGCTAAGCGCATGGCAGGCGTAGTGAAGATTTTAGGTTACATAGATCAAAAAACTGATGCAATTGATGCGCAAAAGCGGAAAGAAGCCACTACTGACGGACCCGCCCAAGCCATCAAAAGCAGTAAGGACGAAATTTCGTTGCTCAGTATGGCATTTTTCTACATGGATGAGCCCTTATTCAATAAAATTGTTAATGATCCGTCTTTAGATCACAACCCTCCTGGCGCTCGTGGCGATGTGCTACGCAATATAGTAACTGGGTATGCTCAAGCAAGCCGAGGCTTTGGCTTAGAGCGAGCTTTTAAAATGACTGATAAAGAGTTGCATTTAGATGGCTTGTCTCCCGATGCCCATAAAGCCAGAATTGCAGAGATAGTACTTAGCGTCTTTACCCACACTCCGGAGAGGATGGGGGAAATGATCGAGAGGTTTGGCGTAGGGCTAGTATCCGCTAATATGCTTTATTTCTACGCGGAGAATATGGCTGATACACAACCAGAGCATGCAAAGAGGCGAGATGTGGTGAGGTCGGTTGTGACACAATTGGTTAACAAGTACCCAGATGATGTTTTGGCTATTTTCGATTCAGTTAAAAATGCAGGTGGCGGCGGAGCGTTTGCCGCTCTTGGTTTCCAGATTGGCGAAGGCAGAGAATTCCTTGCCCTAGTCAACGACAACCTAGAGAAAGTAGACAATGGGTATAGGATAAACAGACTTGGAGGAAGGGTAAATTTAGCAGAGTTTACCGCTAAGATTATGTCTGCGTGTCAGCGCGAGGCCGTCAACGAACTGAGTACATTGGCAAAAAATAATGCGGAGATTATCTTGCATGAAATACAGAAGAAAGGCTCTGTGCTGAATAAATTTTACCTCGATGCAGACCCAGAGTTTCGCGCTCAGTTAGATGAAATAGTGGCGCAAAATCTCCAGGTAGCTACGCTAATAATCTCTAATACTCAGCCACAACCTATGGTGTGCAATATATATGGCTACGAAGCGTGGAAACAGGCAGACCACGTGAAAAAAGCAGTGTTACTGCTCGAGTCGTATGCGCAGATACCAGTGGAACATAGAGGTTTATGGACCGAGCAGTTTAAGCTTTTCTTTAGTGAAGATGATATGCGCAACAGCAAAACCCTCACCGAGGCGATTCTGAAGGACCTAAAAAGAGAAGACTCTTTAATTGAAGGAATATTAGAAAACACGCCACTGGATGTTAGATACCTGTTTTTCCAAGCGCTCCAACAAAATATAAAAGCCTATGGCATAGAAGGTGATGTGCCGATGATACCGCAAATACCTATGAAAGATTGGGAAAAAGCAGACTTTATAACAAAAGCTAAATTGGTTTTATCAACATCTCTAAGCATGGAAAATGATCCTGATGCATGGAGGAAGGATATAAGAGAATTGCTAAACTCTAAGGATGGTAAGGGCGTTTTGGCCGCTCAGTATATCGCCGAACACTGGATGGATAACCAAGGCGAATTGCCTCAACTAACTAACAATTTGTCAGGTGGTATACGCAAAGTCTTTATGGCAGAGCTAGCAAATGCAATTAAACAGAATAATCTTGCTTATAACATCACTGAAAAGGATGGAGAACTCCAACTTACTGAAAAAATGACAATGGGCAAATTTTTCTCCGGTCTTGGAGCTCTCTTTAAACTTAAGACAACGCCAGCGACTGAAGAAAAGCAAACTACTACAACCACCACTACTACAGAGAAGAGAAAAGATAGTATGGAGGAAAACTGGACGGCAGTGGACAAAAACCCAGACCAAAACGCTCAACAAGCCAGCCCGCCTGAAAAGGCTGCTGAGAAGAGCCAGCCACAACCAGCTGCTCCGCCTACAACTATGACTGCCACCACTACCACGCACACACCTATAGTGCCAACTAGCGATATAGAAAAAGCTACTAGCGCAGTCAGTCAAACTTCTGCAATACAGCAAGCAGGCCACACTCCGAAACCAGAGGAGCAGGGAACATGGGTGGAAAAAAGTAGACACAATAAGAGTGGGGGTAATATCCCAGGGTTTAATAACTAATACCAAGCACCTAAAATAACTGTGTTTAGGGGTGAGTATTTTTCGGGAATTTTAAGGTTAGAGCTGTTTGTATTGTATGAACTAGCACGCAAATGGCGCTTAGAATGGCATAACACCACCTAATCATTCTCCCTCTTGTCTTGGTTCAAAAGGCGCTTCCTATGCATCTCAAAGCTGCTTGATCTATCTATGTATGAATGCTCAGTAACTGTGTTTTTATTAGTAGGCGGCAGATCAAGCAATGCGTCCAGCGCATGATCTATTATGGGCCTACGTCCTTCAGGCAGCGGTACGAGGGGGAGACGCATCATAGGACTACTAATAAAGCCCGCCCTGAACGCAGCATATTTAATAGGCACCGGGTTAGAATCGCACTGCAGTGCCTTATATAAAGGCATAAGCTTTGCATGTTCTGCCGCTGCGTCAGCAAATTTACCTGCAGCACACAGCTCTTGAACCTTATTACATAACGTTGGTATAACATTGCTTGCAACCGAAACACAGCCATTGCCGCCATTCAAGTTGATCATAACTGCATTTTCATCATCACCTGCTAGGATTATAAATTCCTTCTCCCGTGCAGACAAACTGCCTCTTAAGGTTATAGTACGCGTGAGGTTATTAGTAGAATCTTTCAAACCAATGATACTATTATGCTTGGAAAGATTCATTACGTTTTCCAAACTTATTTCCGTTATAGTGCGCCCAGGATTGTTATATAAAATAACCGGAATCTTCGCTTCATCCGCTACTGCTATAAAGTGCTCATATAAGCCCTGTTGGGTCGGCTTTGTATAGCAAGGGGTAGTGGCTAGTATTGCATCAGCCCCTAGCTCAACAGCCTGTTTGACCTGTTGTAGCGTAGCGTTGGTACTAGGATGGCTTGCAGTAACTATAAGACGTACGCGGGTTAGTCCTGCCTTCGCCTGTTGCTGTCTAGCTGCGTGAAATATCTCATTCCTTTCTTGCGAAGTAATGCTCAGTCCTTCTCCTGTGGAGCCAAAGAGAATGAAATTACTCACGCCTTGCTGTAATTGCATGTCAAAGAGATTGCAAAAATCCTGTATATTTATACTCCCATCTAAATTAAATGGTGTAATAAGTGCTGTTGCTAAGCCTTTAAAAAGATCATGCATACGCATCGCTCTAACATAGTATTATTTGGGTTATCTTCTAGCAGCTGCTGCCAAAGTTGTCAAATTTTTTGCTGGTAGCTTAGGTAGAGTCAACACCACCTGAATAACTATGATGGGTATATATGCCGAGATAATTCCACATTACCATTTACCAGAGGTATATACCGCTTGAGCTAACTATAAATAGCCTGTATTCTCGAGAGAAAGATGTGCTGGTATTGTGATGCGTTTTGTGCTGGGATTATTATCGCTGTTAGCTTATTGTGCTGTTTTCTTGCAAGATGCAGCAGCTGATTGGCTTTATAGCAACTGCATAATGAGCTATGAAATTGGTGGCGATATATCAAACATCCACCCATATTTAGTTTCACCTATTAACAAAGATTGTTACGCTTCCTGCGGCATTGGCTGCAACCAGTTTTCCAGCAAGGTGGGCGATAGAGAATTAAATCCTGACGTAGTGCTTGCCTGCCAGACTGCCTGTCAAGGAGGCCAACAATTCACTAGTACATATAAGCAATATGCCTTTGTAAATGGCGCGATTACATACGTTACAGTCGGGCCAACTACTATGGCCTCCACATGTACTTCTGGCGCTCTAATGCCAGAATCAGCAGTGGTTAAAACTATCAACGTCAGCCAAGGCGCGCCAGTGCAAATCACTTATACTGGCGGCGATGAAGATAGTGTGATTTTATGCGGACAAAAATATGTGCGTATGCCTCCTATATTTTCAAGCACTACCATGACTGATTGGAATAGCACCAATCAACAAACGCAATGGACAGCGCCCTCACAGCATCCTTGCTTAAACACTCTGAATACTGCCGACTTCATCACACTCAACAACCAAATGTTATGGAGCCCAAACCAAAGCATTACCAAAGTACCTGCTAATCAGCAAGGAACTAATGGGATATGTAAATGGAGCGCACGAAATCCTAACTACACTGACACAGGTCTATATGTCGCTGATGGCGATCAACTCACCATATTCTGGTCTGGCGACTATGGCAACAACCAAACTACAGTGATTGAAGTTCCAAATGGCAATAGTAATCAAACTAGCCAAGTTACTGTGGGAACTAATATGAAGCGTTTGGAGATTGCGAAATGTATGCGCAACATGCTGTTGCCAAACTACCCGGGCAATCTACCCGATTCTCAGAAAACTCAGAGTGCAGCCTTTTGCTCAACGCTATGGCGCAATACCAGCATTTTGGACATAATGCCTCCCGGACAATCAAATATGAATTATGATTCACATGCTGAACCTATACAATTAATCGGCGAGGATGCCAGAGTGGGAGTTCTAGGTCTACAGCTACCACCTCCCGATCCAAACGTGAATATCATGGGCCTCAGAGGAGCTGCACTAGATTTGAATTTAGTGACAAAGCAGCCACCAGGATGTGATCCTACCAACCCACCCAATGATCCATTATGCTTTGAGATCGATAACTTTGACAATATGCAGTACTTCTTTTTCGGACAAGTGGATGGCTTCAGCGATGCCCGCATTCCATTCGCCATAAGACACGGTGATAGCCCTTACGGCACAGAAAATGCTCCGGCAAGTGCTTGGGCACGGCATTTGGGTGGATTCGATGTAACCATGTTATGGCAGGGGTGTTTATTTAAAAATGGCGAGAGAGCTCAATATGCTATAAGCAACTCTTTCCCACAAGAAAGTGACTGGCAAGATCTACCTAAAGCAGTTATGCAAGGTGGCACTATGAGTGCTGGCGCAACCGGAGACATTTATTTACGAATTCATCGTCTCTCCCCACCACCCAACTTACCGGCTAGTATAAAAGCGCTTTATACTGATTCAGGGAACTTATACGGCGCCTACCATTTTAGAGTGCAAAATAATAGCAACACTAATGCGTTTATAGGCTTTCTGCGCACCTTGATTCAAACGGTGTATACAGTATTGATCGGCGACGCTAACAACACCGGAGTTGTACAAGTTATATACAACGGCGTGATCAACTCCACCGGTAAGCTCATAATGTTTGTGCAAGCATTATTAACATTCTATATAACGATCATGGGACTAGGCTTTATGCTCGGCACCATAAAAACTACCCAACAAGAAATTATTGTGAGAGCAGTAAAAGCAGCCTTTGTCATAGCAGCTATATCACCAGGCAGCTGGGAATTTTTTGGAGTTTTTTGCGTCAACCTGTTAGTAAAAGGGGGCGCAGAAATTATAGCCTACGTCATGCCTGGAACATTACCCGCCGCTTATCTTAACCCAGATGGCTCATTACCAGACCCTTCAGTGATTTTTGAATTATTCGATCAACCGATATCGCAAATTTTTAGTCCTAATATGGGGCGCAAAATGGCGGCACTTATTAATGCTGGGTTCTTCGGATTTTTAGCGGTACTAATAATAGGCTTCTCTTTTATTCTATACACTTTATCAATCGCTAAGGCAGCCTTGATGTATATATACACCCTGATTGGTTTTAGTATGCTACTTATTATGCTACCAGTAATTCTGCCATTTATGCTTTTCCAGATTACCAGAAGCATATTTGAAAGCTGGTGGAAATATATGGTTTCCTACGCATTACAACCAATAATGATTTTTGCGGTTATGGGAGTGATTAACATGGTGTATATAGCTTTACTCCATATGTCACTTAATTTCACAGCTTGCAGATTCTGCTGGTTCGCTTTTATCTGGGATCAAAAAACCATTGACGAATTTCTCCACAAAAAGAATTGCTCTATATATTCCTGGACACCTCTCATTACTGCACATGCACCTTTTGCAGATAATGGAATGAGTTTGCCGTTAGGCGCCTTCTTTTGTGGTCTTGCCGTTCTGTTAGTTTCACATATAATGTTCAGGTTGCCGGGCGCCGTTGCAGAGCTGGCAACTCGTATTGTAACTGGGGCGCCAATTAGGTTGATGACCGCCGCCCAGCCAGTTGATCAAATGTCTAAGGCTGGTACATACGCTCGTAAGCGCTTGAAAGCCACAGCTAAGGATACCGGCAAAGCCATGTACCGCTCTGCAAAACGCAGAGAATATAAGAAAATTAGGGACGCACGCAAGGATGGTGCCAAAGATACGGGTGGAGATAGCGATGACTAAGAAGATGACACACTATATATCTATGCGTGATTTTATAACCGATCTTGAGCATAAGGGCTTACTGGTTAGGATAAAGCATCAGGTTAATAGCTTCCTAGAGATTACGGAAATACATAAACGCGTTCTAGAAGCCAAAGGTCCGGCATTACTCTTTGAAAATGTGTTGACTGAAAATGGAGCCAATCCCATACCTGTTTTGGTGAACCTCTTTGGTACTGTTGAACGAGTTGCCATGGGTATGCGCGTAAAATCCGATGAACTGCGGTCACTCGGACAAAAGCTCGCTTTTTTACGCCAACCAGAGCCGCCAGCATCGATACGCGAAGCAATCGGTATGGCACCTATTTTAAAAGATATTCTCGCGATGAAGCCGCACTTAGTGAGCTCAAAAAAAGCTCCTTGCCAGCAAAAAATAATGCGTGGAACTGATGTTGACTTACGCACCCTACCAATCCAAACCTGCTGGCCAAATGAACCGGCTCCGCTCATTACTTGGCCACTGGTTGTCACCAAAGGACCAGACAATGCTCGCGGTGACCAGTACAATATAGGCATATATCGTATGCAGGTACTTGGCCATAACAAACTCATAATGCGCTGGTTGCATCATCGAGGCGGCGCCATGCATCATCAACGTTGGCAAACCAAACGTGCCCCTATGCCAGTTGCTGCAGTGATAGGAGCAGATCCGGCTACTATACTGGCTGCAGTCACTCCTATACCAGACACCGTTTCAGAATATGATTATTCAGGGCTACTGCGAGGTAAGAAACTAGAACTGGTCAATTGCGTCAGCGTCCCACTGCAAGTGCCGGCACAGGCAGAAATTGTGCTAGAGGGTTATGTGGACCTAGATGAGTATGAGGATGAGGGGCCTTATGGAGACCACACCGGCTATTATAACTCAGTAGAGCGATTCCCTGTTTTCCACATTACAGCCATGACCATGCGCCAAGACCCTATATATTTAAGCACTTATACCGGCAGACCGCCAGATGAACCTTCTGTACTTGGAGAAGCGCTAAACGAGGTGTTTATTCCGCTTTTACAGCAGCAGTTTCCTGAGATAGAAGACTTTTGGCTGCCTCCTGAAGGCTGCTCTTACCGGATTGCAGTGGTCTCAATCCGCAAGCGATATCCAGGGCATGCACGCAAAGTCATGATGTCAGTTTGGTCTTACCTACGGCAATTTATCTACACAAAATGGGTCATAGTAGTTGATCACCACATAAACGCACGCAATTGGGAGGATGTGATGTGGGCGATTTCCACCAAGATGGACATGCAGCGGGACATTATGGTTATAGAAGATACGCCAATAGATTATTTAGATTTTGCTTCAATAAAATCTGGTTTAGGCGCTAAAATAGGATTTGACGCCACGGATAAATTAGAAGGAGAAACGGGGCGTGAGTGGGGCCGCCCAATCGCCATGGATCGAGAGATTATAGAATTGGTCAGCAGTAATTGGTCTAAATATGGAATAAAGGTATAGTATAGGGTGCCTATGAAGATTGCTAACAATACATGGATGCTCGCTGTTTTACTTGGTTGTTTAATCGTACTTAATTGGGTAGGCTTTATAAGCATCAAGAGGTTATCAGAATCTACTCTGGGCACTTGCTTAAAAAGTAATAATAATACTGAGTCCTTGACTAAGGAACTAGCAAACCTCAATGACAGTGTAGCGCAATACACCAAGCTCCACCCCGATGCTCCACAAACTATAGAGCGGGCTTTGAGATTTACTACTATACAGAATTTGCGTACTCTACAGGCGCTTATAAACAGCGGTAGCACCGATTCTTCCAAAAAATATCCCGAGCTTATTAGCAGTATCCGCAATACCGTACCAAAAAGTTTGCTCGGATACATAGAGAGCATCGAAAACGCGATTCACAATCACCCAGCGATTGACAGCAATGCTCTGGTAGGACAGCTATATAAAAGCGCTGGGAGTATCGGCTCTACTGACACCGTTAACTATTTTGGCGGCTTTATAAGGCTGACTCATGTACAAAACAGCAAAAATACTGAAGGCGCAAAGCAAATGATTAGTGCTATCGAAGCCATGCTAAATAAACCGCATTTTATCGAATGTATTGACATGCTCGCTCCAGTCGAGCCTAATGCAATAGATAAGACTACTGCGATTGTTTTAGCAGATGCTAAGGCTAGGCTGCACGTAAATTGCTTAATAAATCAGTTAGTTGATCAGATTATAGAACAACAGTAAAGGTAGGATAGATGCGATTGATAAAACTATATGTTGTTTGTATTTTGTGCGTTGTTGTTATGGCATCAGCCTGGCATAAATGGCATATGAGTCCCATACTAATTGAAAGCATGGGACTGCGTTTGGAGACTAATGTTTTCAATGCGCTGCTCGCCCTGTTCTTCGCTTTATTTGCATTATTACTCTTATACAAAGGCACTATTGGCATCATAAAATGGCCGGCTTTATTATGGCACACCTTTATAAATTCGCACAAGGGAGATTGCATAACACAGGTGGAAGAGCTGTTGATTAGAGTGTCCAATCACGACTATGAAAGAGCAACCTCGCTACTTGAACAGTTAGATTGTCATAGTTTACCACCAAGGTTAAAGTTGATACTTGCCAATAATGTTGCAGTGTTGAGCAACGAGTTGCCGGTGATAAAGCAGTCGTTTATCGATCTAGCTGGTTGCACTGAAACCAGGAATGCAGGCCTAGAAGGACTTATAACCGTTTACATGCAAGAGTTAGATTGGGAAGCAGGGCATTTATGCTGCAAACAGCTATGGGAAAGCGCACCCAGCGAATGGCTAGCTACCACTCATACATTTATTCTGATTCATGCACAAGGCTGGGCGGAGCTATCGCAGCTACTACACAACGATCGTTTCAGAACCTTCTGCAGTCCAGAGGCTATTGCCCAACTATCTCTAGTTGCGCTGTATTATGAAGCAATAGTCAGCTGTGAAGAAGGCGAAGATGAGAAAGCTAGAATTGCTCTTGAAGAAGGCTCAAAGCAGTGTGGCTATGGGTTCATGCCGCTTAATATTTTACTTGCTGAGCTATATATAAAAGCAAAAGATATCGCTAAACTAGAAGAGTTACTACAGTCTGTATGGGCCTACCATCCCCATGACATCCTTGCTGATCTGGCTATGCAGCTAGCAGAACACCTTAGTAAGCCGCGCTTTTTTACCAAAATAATGCAGATAGTAAAACCTCAGTCAAACGCTTATGAAAGCTTGATATTAGTGGCCAGAGCTGCTCTGGCATGCAATTTGTATGAAGAGGCGCAAGCTGCCCTCGAGAGTGCAGTGCAGCAAAAAGAGGGTTTGCGCGCCTGCTTGATGATGGCCCAATACCATCAAAATACCGGAGCAACGATCTCTAAAACTATGGAATGGCTGAATCGTGCGACTAGAGCTGGTGACGATCGCCTGGTGTTGTGCTATTACTGGGATACAGCAACACAACAGTTGACCATGGAACAAAGCTGTACTTCTCTGCTGATTGCCTGCACTTCTGGTTCTCCTGCAACAGTGCCGTAATGGTGTTTTAGCGCACAATAATGCTGGCTGAAATAAATTTATGGAAGTGTAGATATGGGAAAATTCACTACCACTCCACTATTATTTTTAAGAATTTATTTCTTAAAAAGACAGTTGCAGAGCATGATAAGCATTTTTGGTTCCATCTTAACATGTAGCTGGAACTCGCTGCTCGGGTCTTGTGCGCAAAGTGTGCTCAAACGTGTGGCATGCGCGCATTGAGCGCGCATAAAGCCAAACGTTTGGCCCCAGGGGCACACTTTGCAAGACCTCGCCGCTAGCTCCAACTACATACTATTACACGATGGTTCAGCAATAGGTAAAACGCAATGCAGTAGTGGAGCTGACAAGTGCATTGCTGGCGCCAGCCAGCAAAATAATGTAGGGCATAGGAACCGGTATTATATACATCGTTGGCCCCTTGGGGCCAACTTACTTATTGCACTTGTCAACGAAACGTAGGCATTGCAGATAATTTATTCTAGACACCATCGCAGCAGCGAAGGAATGATAAAAACTAGGTTAGAAATTAGGCCTCACACAACCAGTTGTAGACTGTCTATAGTAAGCCATTTAGACCCGTTTTTTAAGAGTACAATCCCATTCTGGAAGGCTCTCGAGGCGGTTAGATTTGCAAAAGTAGATTCTATTAGAAATATCCTTTGAGTCGCAGAAATAGAAGCCTGGAGTTTGAATGCACCATTCCTTAAGCTAGTAAGAGCACTGCGGATATCGGGCGTTACAATACAAAGAACCGCATTTTTATTGTTAATAAGCCATTCTTCGAGATGTATATTAATATGAGAATCCCGAAACGAATATCCTACAACGCAAACATAATTTTTGCTTTCTAAGCTTTCTCGTAATTTATGTAGCAAATGCAGTCCCTCCAGGCGTAACTTATCTGCTTTCCCAAATATAACGTGAGGAGAGTAATTGCCTTTTTGGAAAGATTTCGGAGTACCGAGAAGGCTGGGATAAGGGGGGTAATTTTTTTCTCTAATCTTTATGATTTCACGACCAATATAACAATAATCAATTGAGCCATGTTCCTTGTACAGATTGATACGAGATGCGCTATCGCTCCAATTATCTTGATATATATAACAATTATGGTGACGTGAGAAGGCGCCTGGTATATTTCGCGAGGAAGGAAATAGCATAGAAGTATCTGTATATTCTTTGAACCCATCAGTAAATATTTTTTTCAATTCTGGCCTAGTGTCTACAAGACTTTCTATTGTATCGTCAAAATTTAATGTGAATATGTCTAAGGGGGCTATGAGACCTTTATTAAGTAAAGGTAGTAAATATTGCAATTTCTCAATGTTTGTGGTCCGGAGGATATCAATAAGACAAGTGTGGATACTCTCCAATGCTTGCCTTACGCAGTTCTCAATAAACTGGACCTTTGTTGGAGGAGAATCGAACCTCTCATAATAGTGTTTATTATATCCATGGGTAGTAATTATTATATGCCATAGCTCTTCGACATTTAGTGAGAAAAAAGGAAGTGTTAAGCTTTTAGATAGCATGCTCAGCGACCTAATACCAGCGATTATGTCTTCAATATCCAGTGTACCTCTGCTTTCCCCGTAATATCCATATTCTTTTATATGAGTTTCTATGGACCCTTTCACAAAGTCATATATAGCAACTGTCAAAGGTTGGCCTTTTATTGCTTCTCTAATTCGTGCTTCCAGTTGGATCGCAGTTGGCATTCCTGCATCACAGGATGCCCCAGCTCCTAAGAAATATAGAGCGGTATTAAAATCAAATTTTGTCATCATGGTATAATTTCCCATTTATTTTAAGGGGAAGGTAGAGTTGCTCTAGGGGAAACTCAAGTATTAAAGGGTATCGGAGAAAATGACCCATAATAAATAGCCTACTTCTAGTCTATAAAGAGACCAATCTACAATATATCACATTTCTGCTGTCCTACACAAAACACGCACAGTAGCCAAAATCATAAAATTCCATTTGATATTATATGACCCAGTGTTATTTTATCAGAACATAATACTTATAGTGGTATTTATATGAAGAACGTTCTCCTTATTAACGATACAGAGCGTTGGTATCATTTTGGCTGCACTGGAACAAGCTTCTCATTGAAAGAACAAATAAAAGCTCTAGGATACATGCTTACAGCCCTACCTATTAATGCTACTTACGAAATCAAGGCGCAGCCTTCCACAGCAGAAGCTTTTAAGCCAAAAGAACAATTCGCTATTTTTAAAGCTCAAAACGCTGAACTAATACAATCAATTGAGAAATGCGACATACTGCTAATAAACGGAGAGGGTACTATCCACGGACTAAAACCTGCCCCGCTTGCCTTGTTGTATGCCGCATATACTGCTAAAACCTTTTTAAATAAATGGGTAGGCATTATTAATCATTCTGCATATCCTCAGGATCACAATCTGTCACTTGATGACGAAAATGTAATTGGTATATATAAGCTTGTCTACCAGACGATAGATTTTGCTGCCATACGCGAACCAATAAGTTACAAGCTAATGACAAGCCTAGGAATTAAGGCTATAGAGAGCTTCGACTGCATGCCGCTGTATATAAAGAATCATTTTTCGCCTGGCCAAATAATAAAAAACACCAAGAACTTGATTGTTGGAGGATCTCCTATATGGGCTAATATGACTAATTTTCTAGCTACAGCACCGAATGCTATTAAGGAATATGAATCTGTAATGGAGGCATTCTCTAAATACCTAGACAATATGGGCAAAAAAGCTTTCACAGTCACTTTTTTATATGGCGCCCTCAACTATCCTGCACAAGATGATCAGGAATTTATGACGTACCTTAAAACAAAGAACATTACTAATTTTCATACAGTTGAGGCAAAGACTTTGGATGAATGGTTAGCAACCATCGGAAACGCCACCTTACTTATTTCTGGGCGATTCCATCACTCTATTGCTGCAAGCTGTCTTGGCACGCCATTTATAGCCATTAATAGCAATACGCCAAAAGTTAGTGGTCTCCTAGAAGTGATAGGAGACGAAAAAGTTATCCAGTATAACGATCCTGATCTTCTGCAGAAATTAACGGATATGACTGAGATAAAATTAAAGGAGCCTCCTATGAACACGGCTGCTAGAGCAATATTGCTAAGCAGACTGTGCGAAAAAGCGATGAACAATTTTTCAAAATTGCCACATTAATTGGTGTTCCCGGCGGGATTTGAACCCACGGCCTTCGGATTAGGAATCCGACGCTCTATCCAGCTGAGCTACGGGAACCAAATTTGCACAGCAGTTATACATCAAATCCTCTTTTTTGCCAAGCTGACAAATGATAGATTGTCAACGCAAGATGAAAATGTCACATAGTTTAGCAATTTAAAAAAGTCACATTTTATGTTATGTAGCATAGATTAATTTACCCTGTTTACCTTTTGACTTTAGCCAGTTGCTATTATACCTAGACCATGGACTCCTATGCTTATTAACACGAGAGTTCATGCTTCTTTGCACACCATTATATCTCACCTTTTCTGCTTGTTGCTTAGGCCTTGGTTTCTCTATCTCCTTATAATCTCACTCTATCTCGTCATAAAACAGCTTAATACTGCCATCTAAAAGCTTCTTAGCCAACACCTTCTGCCTGGTTGGGCAATATATGTCGTTCTTCCTACTCAACTGAAAGAAGCGATTCTGAAACCTAATAACGTAATCCTTGCTAATCGACCTCTTATATTGCCAACATAAAATATCATCTAACTCCTTCATGTTCCGCAGCGGAACATGAGATGAGACCATCCCCCGGCAGCGTTTAATGAGCAAGATGTGCGTAGTCTATTATCTCCGGGTGCAATACAATATACTGCTCGCTATGATGCGCTGCATATTCCAGCAACAAGGAAGATAGGTTGTCGTTGTTCAGAGAGGAATAATCTAGAGGTGTGAAGTTGTTGTACTCCATATTCGGATCAACACCATTTTCTAGTAAGAATAGAGCAACTTTAGGCGCATTGTGTTCGATCGCAAGAAATAAGAACGGCTTACCCATATTATCGATAATGATGTTTGGCCCAATCCCATTTTTAATTAGATCGGTTGCAGTGCTAAAGTCGGATTTAACTACTGCATTAAAAAACTGACCTTCTAGTGTATTTCCAAGGAAAGCCCTGCCGCTTATAACGTTATTCATATTATTTTCCTACTTGTATTTATAGAAGTGAGTCGAATTGTACGCCATTCTATATAAAAACGCAAACTTATACATTTTAAAAGAACTAAAAACTTGCAATCAAATTACGCTTGACTAGCGCTTCTATACCTACAATATTTATTATACCACCAACATTTATGTTGGTAAGCTATAGTGCCCATCATGAATGAGCACGATTTGAATGAGGGTTTTTAAGATGTCCAATCATAACAGGCGGGTTTTATATAAACTCATTTTCGCGGTTTCAGCTTTGTTTTGCACAGTTGGCTGCACGCAGGTAGGCAACATTGCAGCGCTACAAGATAAGCCGCGTAGTCAAGATTTGGTTACCAGGAGAGCTCCTAAGGATAATAGCTTTATCGCGCACGGGGGTTACGTTAAAGACAAAGGCACGCTAATGAAAGCTAATTCCAGCACTTCTTCTAAGCCGCGCTTGCCAAGTGATGAGGATTGGGACTATGGTGCGGAAGAAAGACCAGAGACGGTGAGTGCTTGGCTTATTTACTCTTTTGGTGGAGGCGACAAGCGGAATCCATCCAGCTTGGCAGATCTCTTTAGTGAGCGTTCTGATGAGCAAGATGTGAGCGTTATGACTGATTCGATGAGAAGGAAACGCAGGGCGGCTGAAGAAGCGGCTCAGCCACAGACCTTTGGTGAATGGTTTCATGCTACTTTTAATACTAATAACTTAGCTCGCCCAGCAATCCTTGCTGCACCTATGCAGGCTATGGATGAGGGCAGTGCCGCTCCAACGAGAGTCAATCCAACAACTGCTAGCAGTAGTCTACAAAGACGTGCCCCACGCGGCAATAACGAATTGTTTGCTCCGAGAGTAAGTAATCGGGGTCCGCTAGATGAAGGTAGTGCAGAAGATGCTAGTTATGCGATTGAGCGTTTGGCGCCTGCACCTGTTCCATCTGTAGCTACTGAAGTCTTGCGAGTAGATGGAGGCAATAGCATGTATCAGAGATATCAGGCTAGAGCGGCAAGCGCCGTATCTACACCTGTAAGGAATGAGGGTACGCGGAGGCGGCCTAAGTTAAATCAGACCGCTATACAAGCAAGTGTAAAGTCACCATTTGTTGGTAATAAATCAGACGGGAATGAAAAGACATACAATGAGCAGCCAAAGGTTCATTTAGGGAAAGCAGTAAAAGCTCTTAAACACCTTGCCACTCGATATGGCCTAAGCTAGACTCTTAAATTAACTGCTTATTAGCTAGACTAGAGGGGGTGTTGTGCCGTTTTTTGTTCCGTCTTCGACGTATTCTACACAGAATAAGGTGTTGAATTTTATCTCTGCGGCGAGTGATAAGCTGAATAAGCAATATACCAAAATTGGCAGTGGTAAGTCAGCGCAGCATTGGTCGGATTTGCCTGCATATGAAGCTAGAGCTGTGCAAGAGCTCGAGGGTCAGGCCATATATTATCGCTCGCAATTAAAGATTTATGATGCGCAAAATCGCAAGATGGAAGCTGTGGGCGAACATATGCAGCACTTCCACAAAAATATGACTAAGATGGCTGAGAATATCATGAGGGCAAACAACCCTGTGATGGGTAAGGAAATCCCTTTACGTATGATGGCGCAGCAAACACTCGCTGATATACAGATTATACTCGGTACTTCATTTGATGGAGATTACCTGTTTAGCGGCAATAAACTTACTACTATCCCAATTAGCGATATTACCTACACCTCAAATATAGGCTTAAACGGCCAGCCCACTAATTCGTATTATAGAGGTGACTATCCGGATGATGCTATAACTGCTGGCGATGAAATGTTCCAAAAAGCTATAGCAGCTATGCATTTGTTGGTAACTGGAGTAGCTGAAGATCGTAATCAGGCTTTGGATTGGGTGCAAGATGCGATAGCTCAAAGCAGTGATGCGGTTACAACTTTAGGGTTCGCCTCGGCGGGGTTAAAGCAGCAACATGTGCAAACTGAGAACATGTTGTTGTTCGTTGAAGGTGAAATGGGAAAAATTCTCGCTTTGGATTTACCAACAGCTGTTATGGAGCTTGAAAGGCAAAGAAATATATTAGACGCCACGTTTGTCGCCACTTCTAAAATACAGAACATGTCATTAGCGCAGTATTTACGCTAGTCTTATAGTCTTATATCAACTTTTGAGAGGTGCCTTTATCATTATGGATGTAGTAGTTAATTTCTGCGCCCCAGATAAATACGAAGCTGCATATATAAAAATAGAACAGTGTTATGATAACCCCGGCTATACTGCCATAGATGATGTTTATCGATGGCACTGATTGCAGATAATAGCGAAAACCTAATGTTGCAATGATCCAAGCTTTCATCACGAATATGCTGCCTATAGTAGTATGCGAAAACTTGTGTCGGCGGTTGGGTAGAAAGTGGTACATGGAAGAAACCACTACATAGGCAAAAGCTAGTATAATTGCCCCTCTCCATAACTCCATACTGGGCCCTAACAATACAGCAAAGCTCGGGATGTCTTTGCTAACTGTGTGTATGTGTTCCCAAGTGGAAGGCAGGATTACCAAGATGAACATGAATCCTATTGTAATTATTACCATCACCGAGAACTCCAACATGCTAAGCAAACGGCGCCAAATATAAGGAGGAGCATTAGTGACGTGATTCACTTTGTTTAATATAGTGCGCACTGCTTCAAATATCGAAGAAGCGGTCCAGATTGCGCTCACGATTGCAAAGGTGAGTAGACCTTGTGGAGGGCTTTCGGTTATCTCCAATATGCGTGGGCGCAAGGCGTCGATAAAGCTGGCCCAAGGACTATTTAATATTAAGTTGACGAGCGCATCTGCTAAATCGGCTTTGCCTACAAAACCTACCAACGCTACAAAGAATACTAAGAAAGGGAAAAACGTCAGCATTAACAAATACGATAGGTATCCCGCATGCTCCACCGCATCGTGATTTATCGCTCTATTCAGGGTTATCCATAACCCTTTTATCATTGCTCCAATCATCTATTTCCTTCTCTATCTTAAATTGTATATACACCGCTTTTATTGTGTTGGCTAACATGCACGCCACTGTCATTGGTCCGACGCCTCCTGGCACTGGGGTAATGTGTCCAACTATGGGCAATATATCTTCAAAATCCACATCGCCATACAGTACATCATCTACGCGAACAATGCCAACATCAATCACTAATGCTCCTGGTTTAATCCAATTTGCCTTGACCATATGTGGTTTGCCCACGGCGCTTATCAGTATATCGGCGGTTTGCGATTCGGCAACTAGGTCACGCGAATGCGAATGCATAACGGTTACCGTGCAATTCTCGCGCAGCAGCATGCTAGCCATGGGCTTACCTACGATTTGTGAGCGGCCGAGAATTACTGCTTTCAAGCCGCTTAAGTCTGTTCCTAATACATGCTTAATCAGCAACATCACACCTGTAGGAGTGCCAGGTTCCAAGCATTGTTGGCCAGTGTTGAGCTTGCCTACATTGATGTGGTGGAAGCCATCCACATCTTTATTTGGATCAATCATATTGAGGGCTGTGTTAGCGTCTAGATGCGGCGGTAAAGGCAGTTGTAAGAGTATTCCGTTAACTACTGAATCAGCGCTGAAGTCGCTGATTTTAGCGGTGAGCTCTTCCTGTGATACGTCATGCGGCAAATGGTTAAATAGCACCTTTATGCCTATCTCTTGGGCCCTTTTAATTTTATTATGCACATAAACCAAGCTTGCCGGATTATCTCCAACTAACACCACAGCTAGAGTTGGGGTGAGGTTTAAGCTCTCTTTGATAGCTCGGACCTTATCTGCAAGCTGAGAAAGGTATTGTTTAGCATAAGCGCTGCCATCAATGATTTTATTAGAGTTCTGCATGCCCTAGACCTGCCGATATTTACATTTAGGGTGAGTGTAGCGCTAAAAATGGCGGAAGGAAAGGGATTCGAACCCTTGTTACCCCTAAACAGGATAAACACGCTTTCCAGGC
Source organism: Pseudomonadota bacterium (assembly GCA_018242185.1). Lineage (GTDB taxonomy): Bacteria > Pseudomonadota > Alphaproteobacteria > Rickettsiales > Midichloriaceae > SZAS-26. Next base: position 16,694 of record JAFECK010000014.1, on the reverse strand, counting down.
GTGCGCCTTAGACCACTCGGCCACCCTTCCATTAACTATTTATGGGTCCTTTTATTAGAAAACCAGTCCAACTAGATAACACACAAACCCTGAATTAGCAAGCAGGATCGTTTTTCAGGCAATGCTAAAAACTATCTAGTATGGTGTAAATCCCTGTTGAAGCAAGGTGATAATGTCACATGTATAGCAAGATAAAAAGGTAAGCAGGCTAGCTATGTGACATTTTCATTTGGCGTTGACATGTCAGGACCCTGGTTGGCATAGGTAAGTATCAAATTCGACATTTATGAAAAACTCTGCTATACTGGCCGTCAGGTTATGACATACGAGGAAACGCCATGAGTACATTTTCAGCGCCAGCTCTATTTTCTGAAGCAGGTCTTTCTAAGTACCTTAAAGAAATAAGTCGGTTTCCTATGCTCACTGCCCAAGAAGAATACACTCTAGCAAAACGCTGGCAAGAGCAGCAGGACATCGAGGCTGCACACATCCTGGTTACTTCACATTTGCGGTTAGTCGCTAAAATAGCGATGCAGTACCGTGGTTATGGCTTGCCGGTAACCGATTTGATCGCAGAAGGGACAATTGGTCTTATGCATGCAGTTAAAAAATTCGACCCTGATATGGGGCACAGGCTGTCGACCTATGCCCTATGGTGGGTGCGTGCTTCAATGCAAGATCATATACTAAAATCGTGGTCTTTGGTGAAGATTGGTACTTCCGCGATGCGTAAGTCTCTCTTCTTCAATTTGCGCAAGATTAAAGGTAAGTTGCTTGCACTCGAGGGCAAGACCAATATAAACAACGATGTGGAGGGGATAGCTAAAATGCTTAATGTTGCTCCATATGATGTGGTGGAGATGGACGCTCGCCTAAGCCATGGTGATGCCTCCTTGGATACACCAATTAGCGAAGATGCTAGCACCTCGCTTGGCGATACTATAGCCCACCCAACAGCAGATCACGAACTCCGTCTCATTGAGGAGAACGAGCACGAACATCAATTGAAGTTGTTGAGAGCTGCGATATCACATTTGGCTGAACGGGAGCGAGAAATCGTTACTGCAAGGTTATTACAAGAGCCTCCAGCTACTCTAGACGCTCTATCGCAGCATTATGGCATATCTAGGGAGCGGGTACGACAAATCCAAGCAGCGGCGATGGAGAAAATGAAAGTTTATATTAACAAGATAGATCCAGATCAGCAAGCCAGCGAGGCATAGCCAAACATGACAAAGGTGAGTAGAAGCACAATAGATCGAGCAGAGCAGGCCAAATTCGCCCAACTTGCAGATCAATGGTGGCGCGAGGATGGGGCTTTTTCTATGCTGCATAAAATGAGCAGGGTGAGAATGGCATATATAGCCAAACATCTAAAGCTGCTAGGGCCGCACCGGACATTAGAGGTATTAGATGTGGGTTGTGGTGGTGGCTTGGCTTCGGTACCAATGGCACGCAAAGGACATAATGTGCTGGGCATAGATATGGTGGCTGAGAATATAGAAGCAGCAACCATACATGCTAGGTCCCAGAAAATATGGGATTTAAAATACCATACCAGCAGTATAGAAAATTTAGTTGCCGAGCAAAAGCACAGCTTTGATGTGGTTATGGCGTTGGAAATAGTGGAGCACGTTGCAGACCTGGAGCTATTTTGTAGTTCGTGTGCGACGCTCTTAAAACCAGGGGGCTTATTATTCATATCCACAATTAACAAAACAACTCGTAGTTACTTGGGCGCAATCATAATGGCTGAGTATTTATTGCGCTGGGTTCCTATAGGGACGCATGATTGGCAGCGGTTTATTGGACCACAAGATCTCTCTGAAATATTGGCCACACAAGACTTGCGGGTTATCGATATTACTGGTATGCAATATAACCCAATCAAAGATACATGGCGGATGAGCAATGATCAAAGTATGAATTATATACTTTGTGCGCGTAAACCATTGCAGAAGCTTGACTTTAGCAAGCAAAGGTAAGCCATGTTTGACCGCAAGTTATATGCAGCTCGTCGACAAAGATTCTCTGAAGAAGCTGGCAAGGTGAATTTTCTGCATTTGGAGGTTGAAGATGGTCTGATTGAAACTCTATCGCATATCAGCAAGAGGTTTGAGAAAGTGTGGCTATACGGGCAGTTTTACAAGTTTGACCCCTATGACTATGGGGCTATTGCGGTGGAGAAATATGATATACTTCCTATGACAGCAAATTCTGACATAGTGAGCTGCTTGGACGAAGAGGAGCTTGCGATGCCTATAAGGCCTACTTACGACCTGGTGATCTCGCATATGTCTGCGCATCTGATCAATGACTTACCAGGCCTACTACTAAAATATAGAAGAATGTTGAATCCCGGTGGATTGTTCATAGCCACCCTGTATGGGGAGCACACCCTACATGAGCTGCGCCAGGCTATGATGCAGGTAGACATGGAGTTATTAGGAGGTGCTGCGCCTCGAGTTATACCTTTTGTCGATGTGCGCACTGCCGGTTCTTTACTCCAGCGTGCTGGCTTTGCTATGCCGGTAGCTTCGTATGACCGTTATCAGTCGCTTTATCGTGACATATGGGAGATGTTTTTTGATATTCGTGCCAATGCGCAAGCCAATTGTTTATATGCACGCACCTCTGCACCATTGAACCGCTTGTATTTACAGCGGTTAGAGGAAGTATATAAATCCAAATTTGCCTTGCAAGAGGGTATAGTTTGTACCTATGATGTCCTGACTCTATCAGGCTCTGTGGATACTAAAGAGCGATAAGTAAGGTGTCTTGCGGCATTAAGCCACGGTTTTCGGTGGCGGTAATCCAAGATTGTATGTTCATATCCCTCAGTGCAGCTAGCAATAATTCTCGGTTAGTGGCATCTAGGTTTTCTAAAATATCATCCAATAGGAGGATAGGAGTTATGCTATGCCTAGCTGCAATTGCCCGGCTTTGTCCGAGAATAAGCGAAATAAGCAAGCTTTTTTGTTCGCCAGTGGAACATAAGCTGGCAGGTATATCTTTTATGGGATGATATGCTATAAAATCCATTTTGGAGGCGCTCAGCTTCATTCTACCCATGCTAGCATCCAAGCGCCTATTGCGTTTAAGAGTTTCCATAAACCAACTGCTGAAATCTTGTTGTTGTTGGTATGCTTCTACTGCTGCTCCGATAATTTCAAGTTTTGGTGCAATAAAAGTCGCTTCATTTACCAGGTGTTGTTCGATCAGCTTTATACTGGCTATTCTACTAGCTATGATCTTGTTTGCTGCTTCCGCTAAATCCCGTTCGATGTGGCCTAGCCAGATGGTATCAGGACGTGGCTCTTGTAACAACTTATTTCGTGACTGGCTAAAATAATCGTATTTCGCCACATTAGCAGCATGTGACTGATCAAGGTTATAAGACATTCTATCCCAGAATTTACGCCGCTCTCCTGCGGCACTTAAAAATAACCCATCTGTTCTGGGAGTATACCAAATAACCCGCATGTATTCTGCTATCTGCTGCTGTGCTTTAATTGACTGATCATCTAGGCGAAAGGTACGTCTTGCCGATTTGCCGCTACTAATCTCAGCGCCGGTCAAAAACCGCCGCTGGCCAGCTGATGTGTCCATCACCGCCTCCACAGCCCAAGATTGCGAGAGATGTTGCTGGTTAGCAAGTATTTCATCTGTACGAGCGTTCTTTAGCCCTTTACCTGGTATTAATAAAGAAATTGCTTCTAGTATATTAGTTTTGCCGACGCCGTTGGCTCCATGAATAAAAATGAAAGGCGCATTACGAGTCTCGATAGAGAAATTGGTATGATTGCGAAAATATCGCAAACTTAACTGTTTGATCATTCCTGCATAGGCATAAGGATTTGTATACTACTACGATCCTCGGGGTCTTGCGCCATTATCGCCCCAACTCCTTCTGGAAGCATTATACGCACAGTCTCGCCTTCAAGTGCGGCTAGAGAATCCAGCACATATCTAGAGTTGAAGCTGATGCTCATAGGATGCGCATCGTAAATGGCGGATACTCTCTGGATTCCAGTTGCATTGCCGTTTATGTCACTGCTTGCGGAAAGTACTATTTCGGCTTGGTCTAGCTGGAGGCGCACAGCCTTGGTTTTATCCGAAGATACGGATACGACCAAGTCTATAGCCCGTGCTAAATCCTTTGCCGGCACTTCCAACATTAGATTGTTATTGCTTGGTATAACCCGGTTATAATCTGGAAATTTCGCATCAACCAAGCGGCTGATAAATGTGGTGTTACCAATGATAAAGGTTATGCGGTTCCTACTAACCAGCACTTCTACTTGTCCTACCGAGCTTTCAAGAAGTCTAGATAACTCATTCATAGCTTTGCGCGGGATAATAACGCCAGGGCACTGGTCTGACCCTTCAGGTGCAGCACCCTCAGCCATTGCTAATCGATGACCGTCTGTAGCAACGAAACGCAGCATGTTACCGCCATCTGATTGTACTACATGCATATACGCACCGCCCAAGTAATAGCGGCCTTCTTCCAGAGCTATGGCATGTTTGGTCCGGTTGATTAAAGCTTTGAGCAGAGCAGAATTAATGGCAAATTTATGCTCGCATGGAGTAGTTTCAAAGTTTGGGAAATCGGTTACTGGGAGGCACGGCAAAGTGAAGTTGCTGGATCCCACGGTAATGTGCAATTGGGACCGGCCTGAATCTTCGTTCATCGCCATCTCTATCATAGCAGAATCAGGTAGGCGTCTTGCGATTTCATACAGAAGGCTAACCGGAACAGTAGTAGAACCTGGAATATCAATTTGTGCCGGGGCGAAATCTATAACGCACACGTCCATATCGGTCGCAGTAATCTTGAGCGCGTTCACACCAGTTTCTAGCTTGATATTAGCTAGTATGGGAACCGCATTTCTCTTCTCAACCACAGACTGTACACGATTCAGAGCCTTGATCAACTCACCACGCTCAACAACAACCTTCATGCTCATGTATTCCACCAATCAATAAATTCATACAACCACCCCCATACCCCTGCTGCTGAGCAGTATTTGCAAGCACAACGCAAGAATTTGCCCAAAGGTAGTTAATCAATGTGTAATGATAGCGCAGATGCATTTTAGCGCAAGAGTTTTGTTCAAAATACTTTATTTTTTTAGCTGCTAAGCAGTGTGTACATTAATTCCAATCTAATTGACCAGAGAATTGTTTTGGACCTCAGAAATTGTAAACGTATCACCGCAATTGCCCGTATTTTTAGCCTCTTTGCCAGTTTGCAGCATCTCTGCTAATGTTACATTTGGATCGATTGGGCTCGGCAGTTGCATCTGAATTTCTTGTAGATATAAAGCACCTTTTCTTCCCTGGCATGATAAAGTGAGGCGTTTGCGCGCATTATAACCAAACGATTGGTCAAATGCCGCGTAAAGTTGGTTTCTAGCAACAACTTTGCCTATATTACTTCTTATAAAATCAGCAAATTCAGTACTATTAAGTTGATCTAGTAAAGATACTGATATAGTAAAATACTCATCTACACTATAACCGCTACAGGTGCCGTGTTTCCACCACTCATGTCTCTCTAAACAAGTGCCATGCTGCACACTTGGCATATATTTCTGCACATACTCTTTCGTGCTATCGGACCAATTAAGTGTAGGCAAGTCGCAAAAATGGCCAGGTTCGGCAGGCTCAGCTACAACAGTTCGATCGCAAAATCCATAAGTTTTACCGCAACTCGTCTTGTTTGGCCATAATCCATGCAATGTAAAATTAGAGCCGGCGTATTGATATTTGTCCATCGCTTTACATTCCTGTTTGTCAGCATGCCCTTTGCAAAAGCCTGGTTGCCAACTTGCGGCTAATACATAAGAATCTGATAAGTTCGCAATACTGCAAACCTCATCTGTGTAACCAGCTATTGGTTGTACTATAAATAGAATTAACGTTGTGACAAAAAGAAGCGCTCTGTGCATGCAATTACCCATATATAATATCCTTAGTATCGTAATAGCTATCATGCGCTGTATACGGAGTCAAATATTATCTTAAGTATCAGGGTCCTTTCGCGGAGTTAAATTTGTATTAAGTAATTGCCGTTGGGAAATGATGCAATTCTGATGGTTGTCGTATAAACTATTAAGCGTAACTTGCGACGCTTAGATCTGTAACATATTTTTACGCACCAAGCGAAGATAAACGCCAAATTATACACATATTATCATTAAAAATATTATGAAAAACATAATATTTATTTAATTAACTTGACAGCTATTATCATTAATATTATAATCACGCATATAACCTAAAAAGGCAGATAAATAATGAAAAATTACCTGAGGAAGAAAACCAAAAATAAAGTTGGCCATCATTTAGAGCTACTAGATGCTGCTATGGCAACTAAGTATGGAGCGAGGTACATGGAAACGTTTGTACTGGCTCGTGAAGATTTGCGCAATGGGCGCTACGGCACTGCAGTAGTAGAAAAAGGAGTGCGCATGGCAAAGATGCTTGTGCGTAGCGTAGAAGAGCAAGCATTTGGGAAAAAATCCAAAAACAAGTACGAGCCCAATTATATCGCTTCTCTTTACGGCGAATAAGGCGCCTCCTCCACCTGCCATAAAGTTAAATTGGAAACAGTACAGCTGGTCCTGCAAGAAGAACATAAACTAGTCTTGCACCCGGGGTCGTACACAGGTTTAACCTTGCCACGTTGTGCCCAGCTTTGCAGTATGTGTTCTATATGCGCCGTGTTAATGCCGAACTGCTTTTGCAGCTGATATACGCTTACTACCTTATTTTCAGTCATGTATTCATATATTGATTTTAGTAACATGTCTCATCCTAATAATGATATGCTTTGCCAGAAGCCAGTAGCTATAGTGAACCCTATGGCTAATGACCATGCTGTGGAAAGAGCTGCCCATTTCCATCCTATTTCTCGTCCAGTAGTGATAAAGGTAGCTAGACATGGAAAATAGAGTAATACAAACAGAAGATAAGCTAATGCGCCAGCTACGCCGTGAAAATGGTTAACAACTGCATCATGTAAGCTATAAGCTGTATCATGAGGTGCAGATTCTTCATATTCAGCGTGGTATAGTTCATCTAGTGTACCAACTACAACTTCTTTGGCTAAAATGCCCGCTAAAAGGCTAACAGAGGCCTCCCAGTTATCCGTGTCAAGCCCGAAGGGTGTAAAAATGGGAGCGACAGTTTTGCCAATAGTAGCCACCATGGAATCCTTAATGTGTTCAACGGGCCTACCATCAATGCTAAAAAAGCCCATTGCTGTTATAATGATATAGGCGCAAATTATTGTCTTTCCTGAGCCTAAAACAAAAGCCATGGTTTTGTTCCAAGCATAGCTTGCCATGTTAATAAGGTTGGGGATTTTGCATTTTGGAAGATCCATTATCATGTGAGAGGAAGTTGCTGGTAACAGCGAACGGCAAAGAAAGCCTGTTATTAAAGCCATAACTACACCGATAAGATAGAGAGCAAACACCACATTATGGCCATTGTTAGAGAAAAATGCTGCACAGAATATGCTATATACTGAGAGCCGTGCGCTACATGACATAAATGGCATCATCATAGCGATACTGATTCTATCTCTATCTCGCTCAAGATTTTTACTGGCCAAAATGCCAGGGACATTACATCCTAGTCCAATAATCATTGGGATAATCGCTTTGCCAGGAAGACCTACCACCCTCAAGAATCTATCTATAGTGAAAGCAGCACTTGCCATATATCCAGATTCTTCCATTATAGCCATGCTGAAGTAGAGGATCAGTAGTACTGGTACAAAACTTAATACTAAGGCCAGGCCCCCTACAACTGCTTTAACCAAGAGCCACAAGAAATTAGGCAGATCCAATGGAGATAAAGTCCAATGCATAAAATCAAAAGCCATCCACACCACTGAGGTAAACAAGGGTTGCAGTGCGCCGCCGATCCATATGCTTGTCGCAAATGTTATATACATAGCAAGTAAAAAAAGCGGGATTGAGCGCCAGCCATATAGTAATAGGTTCCCCAGTTTGGCTGATGTACTAACATTATCTGTTTTGAAAGAAGGTAATCTTACGCCTTGAGTTATTTCATATGAGGTCTGATATATTGCGCTGGCTAATACCAAATCCACGTCATCTGCAAATTCTTCTTCCACAATCGTGCGGGTGTTAGAAATCACTCCTGCTACAGCTATCTTCACCTCGGGCTCTAAAACATCAGGCAGAGCAGCTCCTTCTAGCCAAGCGGTTATAGATCGCCAGGAATATGCTTGAGAAGCGGCTAAGAGCATGGCTTGTATTCGACCTATTGCATCTATTATAGATACAGGATAGGAATGAGCTATAGGTTGAGGAGGGATGTTATGCTCGAGGCATTGCAATACAGCATCATTCAACTCGGTCGCGGCTTTTAAGTCTCCGGGTGCGAGGCTTATAACCGGTAGCATAATAAGCTTAGCTAGTTTATTGGCGTCTAAATCAAATGCCTGATTTCCTGATCTCTCAAACACGTTGCATACGATGATCATGGGAATACCCAATTCCATGAGTTGTAGGGTTAAACATAAGTTACGCTCTATGTCTGTGTTATCTATGACGTTTATGAGCAAGTCATATTGTTCCTCTAAGAGGGCGGAAACAGCCATTTGCCCGTACTGATTATTCTGCAAATTATTGAAGGAATTGATCCCTGGTAGGTCATGGATCTCCAGATTATAGCCGCCTTGCTCTACTATACAGGCGTCAATACCATCTACAGTATTAGAGCAGTCAGTACGCCAATCACTTGTCAAAACATTTAGCGCCGCAGATCTCCTAGTACTAGGATTGCCTACAATAGCTATACGCTTCTTCATCAATGGACCTTGTATGTGCATTTTGTTACCAGCATCATTATTTAAGCATAATAATAGCCAATAGTCGGCTATACAGCCTGGACCAACATCCTACGTGTTAACTGGTTGTCTATAGCCATCCTACTTTCGCCAATGGCAATGACCATGTTGCCGTTAGATGCACGATGGATGACGGAAATTTCCCTGTTCAAGCGCAAGCCCAGGTTGAACAGCTTGAACAACAGTGATTTTTCTATGCTTACCTTAGTTATTCTCACCTTGCTGCCACTGGAGCAGGAGAAGAGGGATTGATTATGCGTTACCCGGCTATTTAATTGTTCAGACATTTCAGACATTTTATATATTCCCTTGGCGTTGTTACATAAAGACGACTATCAGCCTAGAGCGAGGTCACCCTAACCTTCCGTCTAAGCCAAGGCCTGATAGGACAGGTTGCCGGAATGACAAGCTATATTCCACCTACCACATTAGCACACTATAATAGCAATTGCAAATCATTCTCATCTTTTCCTGCTCAACCCTGCCATGACTCCCCCAAAAGTGGATGAAGGAGGCGCCATTTTGCCTAAGGAAAATGCAGGACAACCTTAATTCCACCTTTGACAGCACTATAAGAGAAGCTACCACCAATGTCTTCCATAACTAAAGTACATAGAATAGTAGCAAGTTTGATAGTGGATGGCATATTATCTGCATTATTGCTCCACCAAAGTTCGCAATGATCAAAGGCAGCACCCTCACGATATGCCTTAATACTGAGCTTTTTATATTCGTTCCAAATCTCAATATTTGAAAGATCAGGAATAGCATTGCAAAGTTGATCAAGAAGCACGTATAAGGCGTATTGCACCTCATTTGCGTTTCCTTCAAACCGTATATCTCCTATAAAATATTGATTGATCATAACTGGTTCGTTATTAGTATTGCTACACCAATTAATAACAGTGCTTAGGCAATTGCGTAACGAACACGACTCGGTCTTCGAATTTTCAGCACGGACTTGGCGTAACGAATTACTTGCTTCTTGCAATATACTACATGCGTTAGTATTAGCCAGCTTATGGACCTCTTGCCGGTGTTCTGCTAGTATATTAGCAAATAATGCTCCTGAGATTACGTGCTCTGCTTGCCTAACCAGCTTATTATTTTGCGTTACAAGCCAATACGGCGGCTTTTGTTTCAGAGTAGAAAACATTAATGAAACACCTATCCCACAAAACATAGCCAGTATTGAGCTTACAGATATCATAGTTATAGTTGGTATACTGAAAGGCAAAGCGGCAGTACCGAAAAATAGGTACTGCCCTAATATACCCGCACTAACACCAAGTATGTTAATAATAAAAAATGCAAAGGGATTTAGAATGCATCCGGTCAGTAAAAAGCATACGGCTATACTGAGTAATTGCTCTGCATATAAGTTGTTAAACGATATGGAAAAGAAAGTTGCAAACGGTAGGACGAACCATACTATGAAATACCAATACATAAGGAACGTGTACTTCCCAACTGATTCGTACCAGAGCTTAGATAAAATCAGTATAATAGAAAAAGTGAATGCAACAATTCGCAGCGCTATGCAAAAATGAAAGTGTTGCTCGTCCTCATAATTTAAGGTGTAGCAGGGAAACAAAGATATGACACAGCATAGAGCGCCAAACCTGGTATAGATATTGGTGCCATTTTGAGCATGAGACCATACATCCAACGCACTTCTCTTAATAAAGTTACGACCAGCATCGCAAAACCTGCGCCAGGCATCATTTAGTATATCTTTAGTAAAACAAAGCCACACCTCAGTATTTCTGTAGGCTCTGCTGGAAATCATGATGAACCGGCCATTCTGCAGTATAGTAGTGCCTACGATAAAACAAACAGATGCGCAAAGAGCGCTTGATATAGCCTTGAGTAAGTGCAAGCCTGAAATATTGAGAATAACAACTAGCGCTATACTGAGAATGCCATTAAGCCAAAAAATCTGGGTAGATATTTTGTAGTTTAATAAGGCTACTATTATGGGGATAGAAATAAACATAAATAATATAAGCTGCAACCCAATGCTAGCGCCTATGACTTTTATTCCGCCATAAGCCATTGCCAGGGAAGTAGAGTATATGGCTATATAGGTATTATTAGACACATGATATCTAGCAAGATCATCATCTGTTATTTTGTGATTAATTATATTGCGTTTATATAATACCGCTGCAGACTTAGCGTAAATTTGCACTTGAGAGAGAAGTAATACCAGTATCGCAAATATCGCAAGAGTAGAGAATGGAGTAGGTAGAAGTATTATAAGCTGCAGCCAAGAATCATTGGATTTGTCTAGCGCACCTAACGTATATGCTGCGCCAATTAACCACATAGTTACTGTTACTACACCCTTTAACGCTAGATTTGTTATATTTGCGTAAACGATTTGCTGGCGACTTTGCGCTGACAATAGCCATTGTAACGTTGGAGGATGCACCAAGGAGGCAAGGAACCCTAAACAAGATATGCTCACAATTACTTCTGTGTTAGTAAAATACCGCGACGTCGCATACCCTAAATTATTATTCAACTCTATGGCAGCCGCTATTTCTTGTATGCCTCCAATTTTGTTTAAACAGATAGAAGCTATAGAAACTAGTATACAAATCACTAAGCCCAATTTCAGATCGTTGCAGACATCTGCTTCTTGGCTGTTTGCCATACAGAATCTGATCGCAATCAAGACAGCTATAATCATCAAGCTGTTGTGAAAGGTGAGTCCAACTACAATAGAGCAAATCCACCCCGATATTGCCATAAATACCGACATTACCATAAGACAAAATAGCAACAACAACGATGAGAAAGTCAACTCTACCGTCCTGCCATAGAAGACGCCGAGTATGTCGCCGACTGAACGCATATTCTTAAACCGCAGCCCCATCACGGGCACCATAATAAGCCATAGCAACAGGTTGCTCATATAACTTGCCAGCAACGCCATTGGGTAACTTCCGCCCTGATACCAGATGAATAACAGCTCATTTAGCGCGCCAAACCCCCCAAACGTAACCATTGTGTAAGAGGCGGAACTAGTATAACCAATGCGGTGTAAATACTTTGCATCGAGGAGGTGCGTGCGCCCACTAATGAAATCGCACACAGCGAATAACACTAAGAACAACGAGGGCAGTGCTAAGTACTCTGTGCTCACCATAAGACCCCTCATTACAGGTTTCATTGTAAAGCGGTATTATCAAAGCCTACTTGTGACATCAATTGGGATGACCGCACACCTCCTCTACGTAAGAAATACCATGCACATATATTATTAGGTTCCCTACACATATTCAAACCCATTTTTCTCTTTTGCGCGTAAAAATTATATTGCAATTTAGTTAAAATAATAAAATCTTTACAATTATGTGGATAGATTTAAGCTATCTTTTTTGCCAACAATAAACCATGGCACATGGGCAAAATCATTGGATCATAGCAGGCATCTCTAAAAATAGCATTTCTTGCTTCATCTATCGCCGCTGCCATCTTAGTAATTCTAACTTCGTTCCGCCCAGCATATAAAAGCACATCATCCATAATGAGCAACCCACCTGGTTGCAATAATCGGTCGGCCCATCTCACATACGCTGGATAGCCTAATTTGTTGGCATCGATAAACACTACGTCAAACTTAGTGCCCGCATTAACAAGCTCTGGCATTACATCCAGAGCATCTGCGCAGCGCAGTTCAATTTTATTAGCAATATCAAACTCTAAAGTGGCTAGGTTAACAAGTGCTTGTACATGATATTCTCTTGATTTCTCGATGCTTAATAGCTTACCACCACTCGGCAACCCAGCTGCTAGCCACGCGCCTGAATATCCCATAAATGTGCCAATTTCCAATACACTCCTGGCATTAGTAAAGCGTACCAACCACTGTAGTAGTGCACCCTCCATGGCAGAAATTTGCTTCTCTATTTCAGCCGGTGGAGCGCTTTGTCTAATATGAGCGAAACGATCTGTAATCATACCAGACAGCGCATCTAATTGTGCTACTGCAAGCGGTCTATGCGTAGAATGACTCACCACAACCACATTTACCCTTTTCATTAGGATTGCGAAAAGCAAAGCCTGACTGTTCGTCGCTTTCAGCGTATTCCAGCACTGTACCGATTAGATAAAACTCGTCACGACGGTTGACTAAAATTTTCACGCCTTGCCCTTCAACCACGTTATCACTCGGATCAGCATGAGTAGCGAATTCAAATACATATTCAAGACCAGCACATCCGCGCTTAGCAACGCCAACACGAATACCAATTGCTTCTAGCTCGTCTCCAGTCCTACTCGCATTGCGAGTAGCAACTAAGTGCGCAGCCTTTTTAGCAGCCTCCTCTGTTATACTAATTATAGGCGGGCGGGGAGCTACACCTACTGTTGCTGAAGCCATATTACTGCCATCACTCATTACTGACCTCGTTTTATGCAGCGCTTTCTGCTTCGTCCGTTGTGGTTTGCGCTTTTTGTTGATAGTCACGTACTGCGCTTTTGAACGCATCTTCAGCAAGCACAGAGCAATGTATTTTCGCTGGTGGCAACGATAAAGCTTCTACTATATCAGAATTACGCATTTGCATAACTTCTTCTATCGTTTTGCCGATCATTTGTTCGCTAGCATATGAACTAGCTGCTATAGCAGACATGCACCCAAAGGTTTTGCATTTTACATCTTCAATAACTTGAGTTTCCGGGTTAACCTTAATCTGCAGCTTCATTACATCACCACAAGAGGGCGCTCCCACGAGTCCAGTGCCGACGTTGGCTTCATCCTTGGAGAACGAGCCAATGTTGCGCGGATTTTCGTAATGATCGATGATTTTTTGATTGTATGCCATATAATTACTCCTTAATCATTTTTATTAGTGTCCAGCCCAGTTTATACTTTTTAGGTCAATGCCTTCCTGCATCATCTCCCAGAGGGGGCTTATCTCTCTCAATCTAGCAACACTTTTTGTTACCGTTTCGATAATCTGATCTATCTCTTCTTCGGTATTAAACCTACCAAAACTAAAGCGTAGCGAAGTATGCGCTAGCTCCTCATCTACACCCAGGGCTTGTAACACATAAGAAGGTTCTAAGGAAGCTGAAGTACAAGCAGAGCCAGAAGAGACTGCTATGCCTTTTAGAGCACCTATCATAGACTCTCCTTCAATACAGGAAAAGCTTAAGTTAGCGTTGCCAGCTACCCTATGAACACGACTGCCGTTAAGGTATGTTTCTGGCATTGCAAGTATAGCATCTATGAATTTATCAGTAAGCTTTTTGATCCTTGCTGAGTCTGCTCCCATTTCTCGCGCAGCAATAGCCGCTGCTTCACCTAGGCCGACAATTAGCGGAGTCGGTAAAGTTCCGGAACGCATCCCACGCTCTTGCCCTCCACCACTAATTAGCGCATCCATTCTTACCCTTGGGTTGCGGCCTACATACAGAGCGCCCACCCCCTTGGGGCCATATATCTTATGGCTAGAAATACTCATCAAGTCTACATGCATTTCTATAACATTTAGCGGAATTTTGCCAAAGGCTTGTGCAGCATCAGTGTGGAAAAAAATCCCTCGCTCCCTACAGATTTTGCCAATCTCAGCGAGAGGCTGAATCACACCAATTTCATTATTTACCGCCATCACAGACACCAGGAGTGTTGCAGGAGTTATAGCCTCTACTAGCTTGCTCAAATCGAGGAGCCCTTCTTTATCTACGGGCAGATAGGTGACAGAGAAGCCCTCTTCTTCTAGGTGTCGGCAAGCATCCAAAACACATTTATGTTCGGTTTGCACAGTGATGATGTGATTGCGCTTGTCTTTATAAAAACGGGCTACGCCTTTTAGAGCCATATTATTGGACTCTGTAGCACCAGAAGTAAAAATGATTTCCTTAGGGGTTGCGCCAATTAAATTAGCCACCTCAGTGCGTGCCTGTTCTATCGCCTCTTCGGCCTCCCATCCGAAGCTGTGGCTGCGTGAATGGGGATTGCCGAATTTTTCGGTAAAATAGGGCATCATCTTCTCAAACACTCGCGGATCTAGTGGCGTTGTTGCGTTGTTATCGCAATATATTCGTTTTTGCTCTGACATATTCACCTCACGTTAATTTCAAATCTTTGCTTTTACTGTAAATCTCGCCCCATGCGGAAACGAACCGATCAACCTCATCTATACTATTGCCTGGTGCCAAGCTCACCCGCAAAGCGGCTTCAGCTTCTTTCTCGCTATAACCCATAGACATATGAACATAGGGCACGCTAACTTTACCAGAAGAGCAAGCAGATCCAGCGCTAGTCGCTATGCCGTTTAAGTCAAAGTGGATTACTTGTACTTCCGCCTTAATACCTGGCATTATAATCGAACTAGTGTTGGGTAGCCGTGTGGAGTTTCTGGCCACCACTTCTGCACTTGAATGTGCTTTAAGTATGCTATCCTCAAGATGATCACGCAACAGTTTAACTTGCGCGTGCTGCTCCACTCGCTCTGGAGCTAAGGCTAGAGCTACTGCAAATCCATGTATTCCACATACGTTATGGCTACCGGGACGCAACCTATATTCTTGACCTCCCCCCTGCATCAAACCCTTACTTATAGGCAAACCTCTTCGCATAAGTAATGCTCCTACCCCAGCTGGGCCTCCAATCTTGTGACTGCTACAACTTAGCATATCTACACCAAGTTCTCGCATACTCACTGGAATCTTGCCTACCGCCTGCACAGCATCTGTATGTAGGATTGCTCCGTAATGGTGTGCTATATCTGCTATTTCACGTATAGGCTGGATCACACCAGTTTCATTGTTAGCCAGCATTACCGAAACTAGTATTCCTCCAGATTCATCTAGCGTTTTTAAATGGTGCTCCAAAACATCAAGTTTAAGTATGCCGTTGTGATCAACTCCTAACTTAGCTTCCCCAATAGGGCCCAAAACGGATTGGTGTTCTGTAGTGCTAGTTAACTTGCCTTGAGCAGCTAAACTATGTATTGCTATATTGTTAGCCTCTGTGCCTGAGGCAGTGAAAATTACTTCGCAATCATCATGTGCGTCTAGGACTTGCCGTAAGCTATTGCGGGCAGCCTCCACTGTTTGCTTAGCCTGTCTACCGTATTGGTGTACTGAAGAAGGGTTGGCGGGGTTAGTGCCCATAGAATACATTTCTTGATGGACTCTTGGATCTATGCCAGTAGTGGCGTTATGATCAAAGTAAATCATGCCACCTCCTTTGCCATTGTCTTGATGGCGCCAGAGCAAATATCCGCTAGGCTCCACTTAGTCATGAACTGTTTTATGTTATTCTCCATTGCTGCCCATAAATGGTGTGTTGCACATTTGCTGCCTTTTTTCATGCATCCATCCTGCATATCATGCGTGCATCTAGTTATTTTGGTATTCTCGTTAACTGCGCTAATAATATCAACCATCAGTATAGATTCTGCAGGTTGTGTCAGCATATAGCCGCCACCAGGCCCCTTAACAGCACGCACCAAACCAGCTTTTTTTAAGTACGAGAATATCTGCTCCAGGTAGCTCAAGTCAATTTCCTGAATCTCGCTAATAGTGCGCAAAGGCATGGTCTGCCCCTTGTGATTTGCAAGCTCCACCATCGCCATCACCGCATACCGCCCTCTCGTGGTAAGAAACATTTTATATACCATGTCGATTGATATAGTAGGATAGTAATAAAACCCATTAAATTAGTCAAGTATTATGAATGTCAAGCCATATCATAAAATAATTTGCCCATAACCCAGCGTTTTAGGCACTTTCATAAGATGTCATGATTTACGGCGTTAAGATTGGTTCACACTTATGCGTGTTT
>JAFECK010000013.1 GCA_018242185.1 Pseudomonadota bacterium | reverse complement strand
GCTTAATCACCTCTATAGTAAATAGTAAACTTGTAACTGGACCTGCCCGCCATAGCCTATATGGTGAAGGCGGGAACGAAGCGTCACGGGGTGAAGACGTAGCGCAGGAAGAGGATAATCCATTAATAAATTGTGTATTGGTAGATTTTGTGCTACAATACGCGGTGTTCGCATCGATTACATTATTAGGCTGGCTATGATAAACGGGCAAGATTTTAAAACTTGGGTAGGAGCTGTAGATATTACAGGCACAAATCCATATAGGGTAGAAGCGCGAGCGCTAAAAGGCTTTATTGTTGGCGCCGATTTTACTGCTGAGCAAACCACATCCTTGAGCAACAGCGTCAACCTGATGCTGAAATACGAAGTTACGCCTGAACAGGTTCTCAATAGGCTGTATAGTGCACATTGTAAAGCAGCGGAGCAGAGTACGCAGGCGCCAATCCAGCAATTTACTGAAAATACGACTATTGTGGCTTACGCTTCAGCTTTGAAAGATATACGGGAAAAGAAACATGGCATTAAAAGTGTCCCCTTTGTACCCGATGATATCCCTTGGGTCGCTACTATGATTGCTTTAGCGGGCGCAGGTGGAATTGCGGCGGTTGCCGCCTCAAGTAGCATGGGACATTCATGGGTGTTAATGGATTTAGGAGTGAATGTTGGACTTGGAGATA
Organism: Pseudomonadota bacterium; assembly: GCA_018242185.1. Lineage (GTDB taxonomy): Bacteria > Pseudomonadota > Alphaproteobacteria > Rickettsiales > Midichloriaceae > SZAS-26. The sequence continues at coordinate 7,334 of JAFECK010000013.1, read as the reverse complement.
TTGTTATGTGCTCTTCTGTCTGGCTTATGGCCGTCTCTTGCCTGTATGCCTATAGTAAAAGCGATAAATCAAACTTTGGAGCGAAACTACAGAAAGATAATTTCGATCCAGGACTCATAGCTGGTGACGCCTGGTATGCGGCTGCTGGGTTATGGCAGCAAGAATTAAACTTAGTGAGTTCTGATGGTGTTGCGCAACAGTCAAATATTGACAATCTAGATCCAGAGATGCAAAATTTCTACGTAAATAATAAAGCGTTGCTTTTAGGTACTGTAAAAGAGGTGAATATAGCACTTGATGTGTCTATTAAGTGTGTAATGGCGCTTAGGTGGCTTATGGCCACTGCATTGTCGGCTATACTCATAGGCGGTGTGCATTATGGAATAGGCTCAGTGTTGCAAATGGAGTTTTTGCCCTCCATATTAACGCAAGCTGGTATCGGCGCCGGTATATTAATTCTGCCTGATACGCTCGGGTTGTTGGGTGATGGAGTAAATGGTGAGTTAAGCAAATATAGTGGCAAGGATATAATCCGCATAACTATTTGCTTTGCTGGCAATATATTTGCTGGCGCGGCAAGCACTGCGGTTGGTCCGGTGATAACTCATTATTTTGTTCAAGATGCTGCTATTGCTCACGCAGTAAACGTTGGAATTAGCATTGGATCCTTGTGCTTTATATTTACCTGGGAATATATTATAACAAGCCGTATTAAAGCTTCACAAAGCGCCGCGCAAGGCGAGCAACCAGCTTTAATTTAAGACTGTACAAATGTAAAAATACGCCTTGATAATTTATTCTCTAGATCAGTATACACCTTGCTACTGGCATTGACATCAACTGCGCTGCCTATATACTTAACGGGATATATTTTTGAGATAGGTAAATAATGGGTATAGATGAAAATTTACTCCGCCCAAAAGGTGGGGCTGAGAAAATAAATGAAGATGGCTCAACCAGACGCGACTTTTTGACGCTCACTGCCAGTTGTGTGGCAGCTGCAGGTGCTGCAGTAGTAGGTGTGCCATTTGTTAGCTCTCTTAATCCCGATCAAGGAGTGCTCGCGGTAGGTAGTACCGAGGTCAATGTTAAAAATATCCAGGAAGGGCATACTCTTACCACCACCTGGCGTGGCAAGCCCGTATTCATCAGACACCGCACTAAAGCCGAAATAGAGTCAGCACGCAGTGTCGATGTCACAACCCTGCGCGACCCTGAAAAAGATGAAGACAGAGTAAAAGGTGGCAAAGAGGAATGGCTAGTGGCGGTGGGAGTGTGCACCCACTTGGGTTGCGTTCCCATTAGTGGCAAAGGTGAATTCGGTGGTTGGTTTTGCCCATGCCACGGATCACACTACGATACTTCTGGGCGTATCAGAAAAGGGCCGGCGCCAAAAAACTTGCAAGTGCCTGATTATACTTTCATTAACGATGACACGATCAAAATTGGATAAAATAATATGGCAAATACACCGAATGGCAAAACCGGCGTGGTTAGCGCTATATATGACTGGATTGAGCATAGGCTGCCAATATTCAGCTTTTTCAAGCATTACGGCGCTGAATACCAGGTTCCCAAAAACCTTTCCTATTCCTGGAATTATGGTTCTCTTGCCGGATTAGCGTTAATTATACAAATTATCACTGGCTTGTTTCTTGCTATGCAATACACACCGCACACACTACTTGCCTTTGATAGCGTGGAACGAATTATGCGCGATGTGAACTATGGCTGGCTGTTGCGCTATATGCATGCAGTTGGGGCTTCAATGTTTTTTATCGTAGTATACTTGCATATGGCGCGCTCCATGTATTATGGTTCCTATAAATCGCCGCGCGAAATCCTTTGGTTTTTCGGCATCATAATCTTTATCACCATGATGGCCACTGCTTTTATGGGTTACGTTTTGCCGTGGGGACAGATGAGCTTCTGGGGAGCACAAGTAATCACCAACCTCTTCTCAGCAATACCATTTTTTGGCCAAGACATTGTAACCTGGCTCTGGGGAGGTTACACGGTGGGCAATCCAACGCTCAACCGCTTCTTTGCCTTACATTATTTGTTGCCATTCATCATATTTGGGTTAGTGATCCTGCATGTAGTTGCGCTACATATACATGGCTCAAACAACCCGACTGGCGTGGAGATTAAATCGGGGAATGATACCATTCCTTTCCACCCATATTATACTGTAAAGGATATGTTTGGGGTTGGCTTATTCTTAATTCTATTCTCGCTATTTCTTTTCTTTATGCCTAATGTTCTAGGCCATCCGGATAATTATATTCCCGCCAACCCTATGGTTACTCCGGCACATATAGTACCTGAATGGTATTTCCTACCGTTTTATGCGATTTTGCGTTCAATCCCAGATAAACTAGCAGGCGTAAGCGCTATGTTTGGGGCGATTATGATTTGGTTTGTGTTGCCGTGGCTTGATGGTTCAACAGTCAAGAGCGCGCGTTATCGCCCGCTGTTTAAGATCGCTACACTACTTATGTTCATCGATTTTATAGTGCTTGGTTATATAGGTGGGCAACCAGCAGAAGAGCCATATATAAGCGTAGGGCAGGTTTGTACCACGCTATATTTCTTACATTTCTTGGTGATTTTACCCTTCATCTCACGCTGGGAAACACCAATGCCAGAGCCAGCCTCAATAGATGAGGATTATAAGCAATCACATAGTAAAGCTGCTAAGTAATACTATGTCGGCTATATATCCACAACATATATATGGCACCTTCCGTAAACTGAAGAATTACGGCATTCTAATATTACTCTCGATTTACTTCGGCTGCTCATGGATCCGATGGAATCGTGGTGAGGGCTTACCATCGCAAGCTTTATTAATCGATCTACAAGGACGACGGGCTTACCTTTTTGGCATAGAAATTTGGCCAGATGAAGTGTATTACATCACTGGCATGTTGATACTTGCAGCTATGGGATTATTTTTCATCACTGCGTTGTTTGGTCGCATCTGGTGTGGGTATGCCTGTCCACATACAGTGTTAGTAGACCTTTTTCGCTACGTGGAGCTGTATTTCCAAGGTGACCGCAATGAGCGCTTACGTCTAGATGCGCAAAGCATGACTGGCGATAAAATGCGTAAAAAGCTTCTCACGCATTCATGCTGGCTGTTAATAGCCTTTAGCTTTGCCTTTGGTTGGGTGTGCTATTTCTATGATGCACCCACTTTAATATATGATCTAATGCGTTTACAAGTGAGCTCTACAGCGACAATATGGCTATTAGCCCTAACCGCAAGCACCTATCTTTTTGCCGGTTATGTGCGTGAGCGCATGTGTATGCATATGTGCCCATATGGTCGCTTTCAGTCAGCCATGGTGGATCAAAATACTTATGTGGTGACTTATCATAACTGGCGTGGCGAACCCAGAGGGAATTATAATCCTAGTGATACTAGCTTAGGCGACTGCATAGACTGCGGCAAATGCGTAGTAGTTTGTCCTATGGGCATTGACATCAGAGATGGCTTGCAAATGGCTTGCATAGGGTGCGGTCTATGTGTGGACGCTTGCAACACCGTGATGCCAAAGCTAGGCAGGCTACCTGATCTTATCGCTTACGATAGCATGACTACCACCGCTAGCAGGCGCGGTGCAGAGTGGGCAAGTATGAACTTTTTCCGTATCAAGATTTTGCTATTCGGCTTTATTTTTGTAACAGTCAGTAGCATTATGGCATATAGCTTGGCACATAAAGCAGTGTATAATGCTATTATTGAGCGAGAGCGCGGGCCTATGTTCACCATAACTCCTGATGGCGCTGTGCGCAACACTTATAACGTGAAGCTGCTGAATCGCACTCACCAGGATCAAATATTTAAGATCACGGTAAGCGGAGTTGATAAGCCTACAATCATGCTTGCGGAGAAAGGAGAATATCAGGAAGCCGCACTCCTTGCTATACCTGCCGGGCAAGAGGTGGCGACAAAACTATTCATCAAGTCTTCCGCCAGCAGCATTGGGCAGAAGCACGCCACAGCCGTAATAAATATAGAGCCAACCGATAGCAGTAATTTCTCCTATCACACAGTGTTAGCAAAGAAAACGATGTTTTTCACGCCAGATAAATAGCATTCTGGTTATTTATTAACAATTTTGTAAGAAATACTGAGTAGTATCAAGCATATATTATGGTAAAAATATATGCTTGACTCACTTTTCGCTGCTGGACAGAATTTTAGCAACGCCATGCAGGCCTTATCTCGAGCTGGGCAGGATTTTAGCAATGCCATGCAAGCTATACCTAACGCTGGGCGGAGTGTGGCCAATTCCATGCAGACCATATCTAGCACTCTCTCAGGTGCCTTGGTGCGAAATGATGATGTTTCAAGCGAGCCACAATATACATCAGAAGAGGTAAAGCCCAAGAAACCTAGAGAGCCCACGCAAAACAAAAAAGAGGTGTTGACAAACGAAGGCTTAGAAATGCAAGCCCGGTATACCGCTAAAGGAGCAATTGCTGGAGGCATAGTAGGCGCACTAACCGGCACAGCGATTAGCGGAGGTTTAGGCTATTTAGCTCAAGGCGCCGCAGCAGCAAAATCGATGGATATGGTTTTTGGTATTGCCGTGCCAATTGGGGTGTTAATAGGCGGGTTTGTTGCCAACCTAATGTTTAAGGCGGAGCAGGGGAAAGGCATTGAAGTACAGAGAAAGTAATTGACTCCGCTCCTGTATTGCTATAAGTGTTATGCTAGAACCTTTTAGGTGTTGCCTAAAAAGCTTTTATCCTCTTGGAACCAGTAGTGGAGGTTTCTATGTTTGCCAGGGCTATAACAAATCAAGACGCATTAATAAAAGAACTAATGAGAGTCATGGTGGGTGTCATCCTATTATTCGCCTGTTCTCAGATGAGCATTCCATTGGAGCCAGTGCCTATTTCCTTACAAACCGTTGGATTGATGGTCATTGCCGTATTGTATGATATGCGCAGTGGCATGTCTACCATCTTGACTTATATAGGACTCGGAGTGATGGGATTGCCAATTTTCGCTGATTATTCCTCAGGTGTCGGAGTTCTAATGCGCTCGACGTCCGGTTACTTACTAGGCTTCATCCTTTGCATATATGTGATGAACACAATGAAAGCATTTTTAAACATGAATACCGCGCGGGGGATTTTTCTCAATTGCTTAATTGGGACTTTGGCTGTCTTCATCTGCGGTATTGCTTGGCTTTCTTACCTGATTGGTTTCGAGCAAGCCATTATCCACGGCTTACTACCGTTCATCATGCCAGGGCTAATCAAAGCAGTTATGCTTACAGCATTCTTACGAAGCTTAAGCGCGGTGCGCCGTATCTAGGCCAGTAGCGTTATGCTAAAATTTCGTCCACATCATTTCATGTGCACTTTGGGTTTTCGCGGGGTGGGCTACTCAAAAGATTTTGTACGCAATTATAAAGAGATTGTACAAACCTTGAAAGATGCGCCCAACACTCCTATTGCCGTGGTATTCGGGGGTGATGCCATATGTGCGCCCTGTCCAAACCTCAAACTCAACGGGCTTTGCATCACTCAAGAGAAGATAGATACGTTGGACAAGGCCCATATTAAAGCGTTAGGCCTGCAGGATGGCCAAACCATAACGTGGCAGCAGGCAAAGTCGTTGATCCGCGATAAGATGAGCTTAGAACAATTCCACCAAGCATGCGCTCCATGTCGCTGGAAAGAATTGGGCATCTGCGAGCAGGCTTTAAAAGACCTGCTGACGTCTTAAAATAAATCGCCCGCTGCTTGCCTGGGGGTCGATTTATAGCTATCGTCGCTATAGCGCGCCACAAAGAAGTGCTCACATTATAACTAGTGGTAATGTGGTATGCTGGCCTGTGGCAAGATAATTCTTGCGCATAACAACCTAAACTTTCTCGCCATCTTGCAAGTAATTCTGCCCTAAAACAACCAGTTCAGCTTCATCAGGAAGCCCAGAAATCCAGAATTTTCCTCCCTCTTCTCCAACAATCTCGATAGGTACAGTTTGGATTACCCCGCTGCTATCACGTACCTTAACCCCAAGCTTGCCGGTCATATCCATAGTAGTAACTGAGGCTTCGACTAAATGTGCATTCATAGTGGCAGTTGGGATCTTCAGCTCAACTGTTTGCCCGCTAAAAATTGGGTCATCTTCCGGGCTTTGCGCCCATACATCAACACGGAAGGTCCTAGTTGCTGGATTTGCTATGCGACTTATAAAATGCAGCTTACCAGTTATCGGCTCACTACCATTACGCAATAATTGTACACTTTCGCCATCACTTAGTTGCCCGATATCTTTTTCCGGTACGTAACCTACCGCTATAATAGTACCTTTAGTGATAAAAGTGCCTACTACAGAAGTGCCTTGAATTGCTTGCATGTAATCTCCTGCCTTCACTTCAATTCTGTCGATTATGCCGTTGAATGGTGCTCTAATAATAGTACGTTTCATTTCTAGCTGAGCTCGTTTATAAGCAGATTCGGCTTCCTTAAAGTTAGCCAACGCTAAGGCTTTATCTGCATTTGAAGCCAATTGTTTATCATATAGAGCGAGTGACGCATTATACTCAATCTGCGCACGTTTAAACGCTGCTTCTGTTTGTGCTAAAGACTCTTTGCGATTTTGCACCTCCAGGTTAACAATTGGATCGCCAGCTTTTAAATATTGTCCTTCTTTGGCTACCACTTCTATAACTTTTGCGTCGATCTCCACCTTTAGCGGCACCTGTTTTTCTGCTTCAGTGGTAGCGGATATGGTAATATATTGTTGGTACTGAGTAGCCTTGGAAGTCTCTATTTTATAACCTTGCTGCTTGCCAGCCATGGTTTTGGCCAATTTGTGGTTATTTGGAAAAATTACTCCTGATAGTATCCACAGCACACTAAGGGCCAACATAACCACTACTATTTTTATAGAAGGCTTTAACTGCCCAAAACGCTGGCCAGCTTTATTAGCAGCGCCATAACCCTGCTCATAAATCCTATGGCTTTGCACGGTACTTTTTAGATCTTTGATAGCTTTATACATTGTACAACCAAGTTTTTTGTTAAATGTTCATGAGTGGCTTATACTATATCACGTAAGTATATATAGTCTAGATCTGTTAGTTATGCATTGACGCCCAAAATGCTTCACGTGGTCTTGGCGTGCTAAGTGTAGACGCCACTCAGGACCCTGGTAAAGAGTTCAGGGTCCTGACACGGGGTTAAGTTTGTATTAAGTAATTGCCGTTGGGAAATGATGCAATTCTGATGGTTGTCGTATAAACTCCAAAAAAATGTCATGGTGTGGCCTACGCCCACTGTTGTCTGGAATAAATTCTCTGCAA
>JAFECK010000012.1 GCA_018242185.1 Pseudomonadota bacterium | reverse complement strand
TTGGTTCACACTTATGCGTGTTTTTAATGATTGGTGAACAGTTTCCTATAGTAAATAGCTTAAGATAATCAGCACGAAAAGTGGCACTGAAAACCGCAATACACCATACTTCTCGTACTCGAGAATATAGGATATTGCAGGCATCCCAAGGACGGAGAGCCAGCTAGACTGTTGAAGCCTAGTACTAGCTGCCCGTCCTTGAGGCCGCAAAATACGGCGCTGCCTGGGTGGTATAGCGTTATTTTTATCATTCCCGCGCAAGCCAGTATCCAGAAAAATGGCTATTACATAATAAAACATCATTATTTTTATATAAAGTTTATAAAGCTGGATTCTGGACGGCGCCGTAATGACATTACCCAATTTCTTCCATATGCTGTTCATAAGAACACACCTTCAAATTTATATGATGCCGATATAACCTGATGTTACAAATAGTGGAAGTGGGTTATACCCAAACTTAATTTTGGTTCAGTAATTCCTTTGGTGCTGAGACCTTATGATACGGCATCACTGAGTTACGTAACAAGGTTACTGATATCCGTCTGTTTTTCGCAGAGTATGGATTTGCCTCTAGAGGCTCAGTATCAGCTTTACCGACCACTTTGCTAATTTGCTCCTCAGCGATTCCGCTAGCAATCAGTTGACGTCTTGCAGCATTCGCACGATCGGTAGATAACTCCCAGTTTGTGTAGTTAGTATCAGCTAAGGCGAGATTCTTATCAGTATGCCCTGTGATTGCGATGAAGTTGGGAGAGAATTGCACGAGTTTTGCCACTTTGCTAAGCACTCCTTTGGCATGTTGAGTAAGCTCAGCTTTTCCAGGAGCAAACATTGGATCTTTGTCCTGATCAGTAACCTGTAATTCTAGCCCTTCTGGTGTCATGCTAAATAATAGGTGTTCCTTTATACCTTGCAAATTTGGGTCATCGTCAACTGTTTTTTTCAGCTCACCTTCTATAGCAGCAAATCTGCGGTTTTCTTCTTCATCCTCTCGTATTTCAGGGCCAACTCTCGGCACATCAACAATCGCACCAGTACGTGGAACGCCGTACTGGAATCCCAATGCTTCTTGAGCAGCCTTTATTCCTTCTATTTGCTGATTTGCTTTGCCCCCACTAAATCCTATTCCTTGGCCATCTTCTAAGCCTATGGTTGGATCGAAATATGAAGCAATACCCGTCAGTTTTTCCGATGGCACGGCATTGAGGAGCCAAAGCAGCAGGAAAAATGCCATCATCGCGGTCACAAAATCTGCATAGGCCACCTTCCACGCACCGCCATGGTGGCCGTGGCCCCCGTGGGTTATCCTTTTAATAATAATTGGCGCTGGGGTCTTATTCTCCTGCGTTTGTGTTTTATCCTCTGCCATATTTACCCTTTTGGTTTTTTCTTTTTGATTGCCCGCTCGACCTCAATAAATGATGGTTTGTGCGGCCCAGGTATGCTTTGACGGGCGCATTCAACCGCAATTATCGGCGGTTGCCCTCTTACGTAAGCTATAATGGAGGCTTTTATACACTCTAACAAACGTAATTCGTCTCTGCCGTGCTTATCTACACAGAAACCCAATGGACTTATAATGCAGTATGAAAAGAATACGCCTACGAAAGTGCCAATAAGTGCTGCAGCGATTCTTTGAGCTAATATCTTAGGATCGGCGCTAATTGCACTCATTGCATTAATCACCCCTAAAACTGCCCCAATAATTCCAAGTGCTGGCAAAGCATCTGCTATCCTGTGGATAGAATAATTCACATCCTGCAAGTCACGGTAACGCGTCTGGAGATCTTCATCCATAATGCGCTCTAATTCATATGGGTTATCGCAGCCCATCGTTATGGTACGGATATAATCACAGAAAAAAACTACTGCGCTTTTGTTTGCTGCTATGCCTGGAAAAGTGCGAAAGATACTACTATTCATTGGTGTTTCTATATGGCGCTCTACCATAGCTGCTGTATTAGATTTCATAAAACGCATGAAATGGAACAAAAAATTTAGCGTCTCAAGATAATCTTCGCGAGTAGTGGCCGGGTGGGTCATGCTTCTACCTAATTTGCGCCATACTTGTTTCCTAACTGAGCTGGGATTGGAGATGATAAAAACTGCCAGCGCTGAACCGCATACTATGAGTATTTCAAATGGCTGCAGTAGCACCAACAAATTGCCGCCCCCGCCCACAAAGCCGGCAATAATTGAAACAATCAGCAATATAAAACCGAAGATAAAGGCCATAAAACCAAGTAAATATAGTATGCATTATTATTAATACTATATTAAAAATCATTGTGCAATGCAGCTATAGCTCTATTATTAGTTAGGTTTCTCTCCATCTGCAGTAACTAGCTTTTCCTGCGCTTTTGCTGAAAGGTTGATATGTAAATCACGCAGCTGTCTTGGTGAAACCACAGATGGCGCCTGCATCAGCAAATCTTGTGCACTTTGGTTCAGCGGGAAAGCAATAACCTCGCGGATATTAGGCTCATGCGCTAACAACATAACCATGCGGTCGATACCAGGGGCAAACCCGCCGTGTGGTGGGGCGCCATACTTAAACGCATTCAACATGCCACCAAACCGCGCTTCCACCTCTGCTTTGCTATAGCCCGCTATAGCAAAGGCCTTATACATGATCTCCACCTTGTGATTACGAATGCCGCCGCTAGAAAGTTCAAAACCGTTGCAAACGATATCATACTGATACGCTTTGATTGCCAGCTGTTTATCCACTGTATCAGCATCTTCTAGGGTTTCAAGTCCGCCTTGCGGCATAGTGAATGGGTTGTGGGTGAAGTCCACCTTCTTCTCATCCTCATTCCATTCATACATTGGAAAGTCAGTGATCCAGCAAAACCTATATGTGTTCTTCTCCAAAATATCCAGCTCCTCGCCCAGTTTAATCCGCACCTTACCTGCTATTTTTGCAGCCTCATCTTTAGCGCCACAAGCGAAAAAGACAGTATCCCCTGGCTTTATGGTAGCAAGAGCGCAAAGGTCAGCCAGCTTGTCGTCGTTTAAAAACTTGGCTACTGGCCCTTTTGCAGTGCCGTCTTCAGCGAAGGTTATATAGCCCAGGCCCTTTGCTTGCAGCTCGGTTTGAGCGAACAGCACCATCTTATCGAAGAAGCTACGTGGCTGCTGTGCGGTTTGTGGCGCGGGGATAGCGCGCACTACAGCGCCTCTGGCGATTGCGTCTCTGAATATTGAGAAATCCGAATCGGCAAAGACCTTAGTTACATCGCTAATGACAATAGGGTTGCGCAGGTCTGGCTTATCTATGCCATATTTCAGCATGGCTTCCTCATACGGTATGCGCGGGAATTTGCTATCTGGTACAGTATAACCACTGCCAAACTCGTTGAATATCTTATGGAACATCGGCTCCATAGTAGTGAAAACATCTTCCTGAGTAACAAATGACATCTCCAAGTCCAGCTGGTAAAACTCGCCTGGAGCGCGGTCTGCCCGCGGATCTTCATCCCTGAAACATGGAGCTATTTGGAAGTAACGATCAAATCCGGAAATCATCAACAGCTGCTTGAACTGCTGTGGCGCTTGCGGTAACGCATAAAATTTACCTGGATGCAATCTGCTAGGCACTAAAAAGTCTCGTGCACCTTCAGGTGAGCTGGCAGTTAAGATAGGAGTTTGGAATTCGGTGAAGCCGGTCTCATGCATAAACTTACGGATTGCGGCAATTACTTTACTACGCAATATGATGTTTTGGTGCATTTTATCCCGGCGCAGATCAAGGAAACGATAGCGTAGTCTTAAGTCTTCAGGGAAGGAAAGTTCTGGATTGTTGACGTTTATCGGAATGGTTTGCGCTTCTGATTCTATATGGAATTGTTCAACTATCACTTCGATGTCACCAGTGTTTAATTCAGTATTCACAGTATCTTGAGCTCTGGCTACCACCGTTCCAGTCACAGTTATCACGCTTTCATACGCAAGGCTGGTAAATTTAGCATAGTCAGCTTCCGAAAGATGCTTTAGTGCCGGGTCTTGGTCAGAGCTGACAATCTGCGTTACGCCATAATGATCGCGTAAGTCTATAAACGAGACGCCGCCGTGGTCACGTTTGCGGTGCACCCAGCCAGATAACCTTACGCTCTGGCCCACATCCTTTTTGCTTAAAACCCCACAGCTGTGAGTACGATATTTGTGCATAAATACCCCCAAAATATTCTGGCCGCATTGTCGCCAAAACTCATGCTATAATCAAGTAAAAAATTACCTATAAGCCAAAGCGGCGACCACAATCACATCTCTGCCACTCCAGCTGCAATGGCGACTCCGCCGCAGGTTCCTTTATGGCTTGACTCTGATTTTACGCATAACTTATGTTAGCGACAAGTGAGACTTAGACTGTGAATAACGGTTTAGCATGTTGTTTGCTGCTACAGCACTTGCTCTGCCAATCTTCTAGCTTCTCCCATATTACCGACCCAATACTAATCGAGAACAATGTCAAAGATGCAAGACTCACTGCAATCATCGCTTCCATAGCGATTGCTTCAGGAGAATTTGCCATCACTGTTGCATGCATTGCCTGCGTAAGAATTGGCCCTACCGTAGTGGCCGCTGCGCAGATAAGCCCGATACCAATACATGTAATCACGAAACCAGATCTATGCCATAATGTAGGAATCAACTTGGAGTGAGCCAGTCCGTATAAACCCCCAATCGCAGCGCCAAACCCGAAAGATACTAAACTTTGTGCTCCCAAAGATTCCCATACACTTAATCCGGCAAATAAAGTGCTTACATGAAAATGGGTTGCATAGTAGCCACAAACCGCTACCGCAGCTACCGCGAGAAAATTCGCTGCAAAGAAGTACTTATTGTTCATAAAATCCATCATGCTGTGTTTGCTTCTCCTGTGCCACAACAACATCGATGGTATAAGCAAGGCAGCACCGGAAAGTGCTAACACAGTTGCTAGGTTAGAGGTACCCACAGCCATAAGCGCTTCTGGTACGCCGCCAGCCGCCATCCCAACTCCAGCACCAATCAAGCCAACGCTAGCTATTACAGGCAGAAAATGCCAGTTCTCAAGTGCGAATTTTTTAACCCTTTCCATAGTCACTCCTTTTATGGGTTGTAGTAGTGAGAGCTATTGTAACAAGGATGTAATAAATGTACAACATTGTCCTTACGTGGTATCGACACCACTTAAACGATTATATTGCTTTTCCGCCGCTGCAACATTTGCCTGCTAAAGCTTTCAGCTGGTTTGTGATTTTATCTGTAACTGTGAAAGAGAACCATGCAAGCGAGGCGATGCTCACTGCAATCATTGTTTCAACAGCAATTGCTTCAGGGGAATTGGCCGCCACTGCTGCTTGCATTACTTGCGTAAGTATTGGTCCTACTGTAGTGGTAGCCGCGCAGATAAGCCCAATGCTGAGCCCGCTCTTTAAGAAATCAGATTCGCTCCAGCCTGGAACGGGCTTTAGGTAAAAAGGCAACGCATATAAAGCTCCAATGATAGCTCCAAACCCGAAAGATACTAAACTTTGTGCTCCCAAAGATTCCCATACACCTAAGCCTGAAAACATACTGCCAATATGGAAATGCGTTGCATAATAACCAGCTACTATTAATGCAGCTACTGCTACAAGGCTTAGTACGCCCACAGCAACATCTTGACCCGCTGTAACGATGCTGGAATCACTCCTCTTATGCCACAACAACATCGATGGTATAAGCAAGGCAGCGCCGGAAAGTGCTAACACAGTTGCTAGGTTAGAAGTACCCACAGCCATAAGCGCTTCTGGTACGCCGCCAGCCGCCATACCAACTCCAGCACCAATCAAGCCAACGCTAGCTATTACAGGCAGAAAATGCCAGTTCTTTCCGGTGAATATTTGAAATCTTTTCATAATTATTCCTTCTATGTATCGCAATTGGGGCATTGTAGCATACTTGCTAACAAATGTACAGGAGTTTACATCGCTTTGACCCTGTTTGATACCGTGAGCACTTTTTTCCATATGCCGTTCACATGAACACTCAATCAAATTTCTACGATGCCGATATAACCTGATTTGATAAATAGTGGAAGAGGGGTTGATAAGGAGAAATGAAAAAATTTCACGAGGCAGCCTTCCTTGTCTAACGCTGTCATACTGACGACTTGTCTGCCCTATAAATTGCCTGGAGTGCCCGTATTCTTCCCTCCGGCACCTTTGGTAGAGTCTGTCGTCGGCACCCCTGTCCCTACAGCTGTTCCTGCATCGACTTTTACCGCGCCAGAAGCAGGAGGAGTGCCATGGGTAGTAGGAGTAGGCGTGCCAACACCTGCTAGTCCAGGCAAAGTTTGGGCAGCTATAGTGTGAGTGCCCATATTAGTGGCTGTAGTTGTGATGCCAGTCAGTCCTGTACCGATTCCAGTGGAGCCAAGATTTGCACCTATTCCTGTGCTTAAGGGAGCGCTACCTACTCCTTGACTCGGGGGTAATGGCGCTGGCGCACTATGCCCCCTAGTGTCGGCGCTTAAAGAAGGATCAGTTGCAGGTCCCTCTACCTCTTTCTTGTCTAGCTTTTCCAGCGCTTCACCTAGCGAGTTCCCAGCTTTCTCAAGCAATCCGCCAATTTTTTTTACCCCAGATTTCCCCGTTTGACCAACTCCTTCAACCATAGGAGATAGTTTAACAAAAATTGTAGTGAATATAGTCAGAACAGCACATCCACCTGCAGCAAGAATAAACCCTGGGGCTATTGTAGGATTAAGGAATAACATAGCTAACCAGCCAACTGCACAGCCTATAGTTGTATAGCCAAATACCCTCGGCATCTTCAAAAAAAAGGTTTCGCGAGTTGGGCTTACTATTTCTAGCGCTTCTTGTTTCTTTTTATTGTGGAAGCTTTTATCTAGGTTTGCGCCTGGCTTTAATTCATCTCTGCAGAACTTTTCATACTTTCTAAGATCTCCCAGAAGCTCCTTATATTCCCCATGCTCTTTCTTCAACAACGCTAAGTTGCCTCTGAGCTGGGCAACCTTATCTTTGGCGCCACGTTCTTTGTTCAAATACTTGCGCTGCGCCTGCAAATCCGCTTCTATTTGCTTCATTGCAGCGTTCACTTCCGCTAGTGCTTTCTTATACTTCGCTTGCTCTTCCTTCTGCGCTTGTGGCATTGCAGGGGCTGGCGGCACTAACAATGCTTCTAAATCTGTTTTCTGCTCTTCCAAACTACGATAATATTGATGCCTATCAAGCGCGTCATCGTCTGACTCACTAGCGTTTACAGTGCTTAGGTAGTCAATGCGATCCTGAAGCTCTCGCTCCTGTTCTTTCCATTCCTTTTGTATCTCTTCCTTGTTATCAACAATAGCCTGATAAATAGCCTTAGTTGCGCGATAAGCAGCAATAAAATTTTGGTTCCTTTGTGCAGGATCAACCAATATACACATCGCACGATGTAACAGTAGTGGATTGCGTGCTACTTCCAGCGGTCTAGCCTTAGCTACAGCTTCTACCAAGTACCAATCGAACAGCTCCCCTCCCTGCTTACCGCTAGAACTTGCAGCCCAGATCATCATGTGCTGCAGCGTTTGTGCAACGTTGACTCTGCCTTCTTCCGCGCTAAGCTTAGTCCTTCTTACTTTTTCGACTTCTTTTATAAATTCGTTGGCAATTATGTCTTGATATATGCCTAGCTCTTCCGACGTGAGGTTGAAATAGTTCTTATCAGCACTAGATAAACGATCCAAATGTTTTTCGATCTGTTCGTCTGTCATCTTCTTATCTTTGCGCCCTGCTGCTAGGCTCAATACCTCATGATTTTCAAGCTGCGTTTTACTAGCTTGCCTCATTGCTTTGCGCACAGCTATAATACTGTCGATCTGGTTTCCATCTAACCTGTCTTTTGACATAAATAACACCTACTAAAGAAAGATACCTTCCTCTAGCCTAGCATATTTATCGCTTAATTTAAAGCTGTTGGATATCTCCAAATTCCGATTTAGGGAGACAATGTTGCATATAAACGGCAATACTTTCGGCTACGCCAAGGCTTCGACGGACAGGTCGCTGGAGCGATAAGCTTTAACTTTATTGTTTTTGAGATTTGGTATTATATAAAATGTCACTCAGTTATGTTGTTGGAAGCTGGAAGTATTTGCGCATTATTTGATTATATAGAAGAATTAAGGTGAATATTGAATCCATCTCCACACACTCGTCCACTTTGTGCGCCATAGCGTTACACAAACCAAGTTCAATTGTCTCGCAGTAGCGATGAATAAATCTAGCATCAGAAGTGCCACCTGAAGTGCTTAAAATCGGCTCTCGCAGTAGCACTTCTCTACAAACCTCAATAGCAGTTTCACAAAGTTTGCCTGGCGCACTAATGAAAGGATGTGAGTTACATGAAATATTTAGCGTATAATGACAGTTTTGCTTATCACAAATACTGCTCACCCAATTATTTATTTGAGCGGCAGTGTGTAACTCATTAAACCTAATATTGAAGCTAGCAGCCGCCTTATCCGGAATTATATTAGAAGTCGGGTTGCCCACATCAATTGTGGTAATCTGCAGCTGGGAGGGTGTGAAAAATTTTGTTCCATCGTCGAGTTTAGTACTCTGTAGCGCCTGCAGAATGCTCACCAAATGATGCACAGGATTGTTCGCTTTCTCTGGATACGCAACATGTCCTTGCGTTCCCTCTATAATAAGTTTGAAATTAGCACTGCCGCGGCGTCCAACCTTTATGGTATCTCCAGCAAAGACTTCTGCAGTTGGCTCCCCCACAATACAGGCATCTAGCTTTTCTTCTCTGCCCTCTAGCCAGCCCAACACCTTGTTTGTGCCGTTTATCGCATCTCCTTCCTCATCTCCAGTAAGCAGAATACTGAGGCTACCCTTAAATTTATTATCATTAATCAATCCTTTGGCAGCCCCTATAAAAGAGGCGACTGCGCCTTTCATGTCAACTGCACCCCTGCCATATATCGTACCATCCTGTAAGTGCCCAGCAAATGGAGGATATTTCCAAGCAGCACGCTCTCCAGGCGGCACCACATCCAAATGCCCTGCAAAGCACAGGTTTGGCTCTTGCATGCCATATCTGGCATACAGATTCAGCACAGGCTTTTCGCCTTTCTCAGAGAATTCCAATATAGTGCATATAAAACCTAGCTTCTCTAATTCCTCTTTTATAAAGCGCATTATACCGGCATCTTGCGGCGTTATACTCTCAAATCTTAATAGCTGCTGTAATAAGTCAATGGTATATGCTTGGAAATCATCCATTTGCTTATTTAACACTCCCCTTCCGCCAAGCGCTCAACTGAAGCGCGATTAGCGGCTAGTGCTGCGACGTTCATAACGTCAGAATCCTTAGCCGACATTTGCAATACTTGTACCTGCTTCTTCATACCGCAGAGCACAGGGCCTATCATTGTGTATCCTCCTAATTCTTGGAGTAAATTAGAAACGATGTTAGCGCTATGTAGGCCCGGCATGATCAGTATATTAGCCGGTTTAGAAAGCCTACAAAATGGGTACATTTTTAGCGCTTCTGGATTAAGCGCAATGTGTGCTTCCATCTCACCGTCGTATTCAAAATCAACTTCCATAGTATCCATTAATGCCACTGCCTGGCGCATTCTTTCAGCTTTTTCACGCATTGGATTGCCGAAGTTAGAGAACGATAGGAACGCCACTCGTGGCTCATGGCCCATGGCTTTGGCCTCAGCCGCCACCTGAATAGCAATACGCACCATTTCTTCTGGATTTGGCAGCTCATTTATGGTGGTGTCCGCTATAAACAAAGTACGATCCCGGGTTGTGACAATAGAAAGTCCGAAAACGTCTTTACCAGGTTCTGGGTCTATAACCTTCATGACATCCTCAACTGAAGCGAAATAAGAACGGGTCAAGCCTGTTAGCATCGCGTCAGCTTCCCCATTCTCAAGCATCATAGCGGCGAAGATATTCCGGTTACGCTTCACCATACGCGCACAGTCTCTGTATAGATAACCTTTGCGCTGTAGTTTCAAATACAGTTGGTCGATGAATTTATCCGTTGAAGGGTGGAGCGCTGCGTTGGTGACCTCTATGCCGGACAGTTGTTCCTTCATCCCCATCTCACGCATTTTAACCTTAAGCGTATCATTATAGGCGACTAAGATAGGTGTGCCATAATTCTGGTTTTTCCATTGAACCGCTGCGCGAATAATTTGATCTTCATCTCCTTCAGCAAAAATAACTCGTCGTGGTTTGTGTTTTAAGCGTTCGAAAAGCACACTAGTGATGTTATACGCTGGGTTGAGTAACGAAGCTAAACGAGTGCGATATGCTTCCATGTCGGTGATATTCTTGCGTGCCACTCCTGTTTCTATTGCAGCGTTTGCAACAGCCATAGGCACTACTTCTATCAACCTTGGATCGAATGGGACCGGAATGATGTAGTCTGGACCATAACTAAGGATACGACCTGAGTACGCGACGATTACCTCATTTGGCACATCTTCTCTGGCCAGCATAGCAAGCGCTTTTGCTGCGGCTATTTTCATGTCATCATTAATCGCTGAAGCTCTTACGTCTAGAGCGCCTCGGAAAACATACGGAAAACCCATAACGTTGTTGACTTGGTTTGGGTAATCAGAACGCCCGGTAGCAACAATTGCATCTGGGCGAACTTCTTTTACTGCCTCTGGAGTAATCTCAGGATCTGGATTAGCCATTGCAAAAATAATAGGCTGTTTGGCCATTTTTTTAACCATCTCTTGAGTGACGGCGCCTTTGATCGACAAGCCTAAGAACGCATCTGCGTCTACTAACGCCTCAGCCAAAGTGTGACACTTTGTTTCTACCGCATGCTTTTCTTTCCAAGGATTCATCCCCCCAGTACGCCCTTTGTATATAACTCCTTGTGTGTCACACAACGTGATGTTTTCATGAGGTACACCCATCTTCTTGAGTAGCTCGATGCAAGCAATCGCTGCCGCCCCAGCACCGCTTACTACTACCTTCAAATCTTTAATATTGCGCCCAGTTATGTCCAACGCATTAATCATACCGGCGGCAGTTATTATAGCAGTGCCATGTTGATCATCATGAAATACAGGCACGTCTAGGAGTCCTTTCAAACGCTCTTCGATTACAAAGCAATCTGGAGCCTTTATATCTTCCAGATTAATGCCGCCAAAAGTCGCACCGAAAGCCCTAACAGATGTTACGAACTCTTCTATGTCTTTGGTGTCTATCTCTATATCGATAGAATCTATGCCAGCGAATCGTTTGAATAGCGCAGCTTTGCCTTCCCCTACCGGCTTAAACGCCTTAGGGCCTAGATCGCCCAAACCCAGAATAGCCGTACCATTGGAAACCACGGCAACCCAGTTACCTCTTGAGGTATATTCATCTATCATATGCGGATCTTTCTCTATCTCTAGACATGCCGCTGCAACGCCCGGAGAATAGGCTAAAGATAAGTCACGCTGGTTGGCTAGCGGCTTGATAAGATCTAGCCCGACTTTACCTTTGGGTTCCTGCGCATGAAAGCGCAGAGCTTCTTCATAAAGTAATTTTTGCTTGTGTGCGTGATCGTTGGCGTCAGTGGTCATAGATGGAACTCAAGTATTAGTGATAAGTACCATAATAGTAAATATCTGTAGTTTTGCCAATATATACTAACATGTCCGCTTAAGAAAATCTTGATGCAACGCTCAAGCCAGCTGTTTGCATCATATGAATGATAAAAAAATATGAAGTTAACGCAAAAAACTTTGCAAAAAGTGTATGTATAAGGTATATGTAGTCAGTGTGGCCACAACGGATGAAAAGTTATGAGAGATACCTTATCGTGGATTTTGGATTATTTCTGGCCAACAAACCAGAATGTTGACAGCGCGCCCAATAGGCAAACGCTGCTCAACAATCTAACTAAAGAGCTGTACACAGCTGTAAAAACACTCGCGAATTTTTATGTACTTAAAAACTTGGAAGAGGAAGGGCAGGATGATGCACTGAAGATGACATCCGAGGAGCGCCTTGCTTTAATTAGAGCGCAATATGCAATCCTCGCCAAATATAGCGACGAAGCGAGATTAACTGCTATGTCGCAAGTTTTTAATAAGATGCGGTTGGATGAGAATGTATTTTCTGGGTTCCAGCTGTTTTATGATGAGTTAATAGGGCGGGATAAATCAAATCCAAATAATACAACCCATGCCGTAAAATACACTGTAGAACAAGCATTCAGGGTATTTGTTGGTATGGCGCATGATCCAAGTAAAAGTATACTAAGAAATGCGTTATCTAATCGTGAAGCTCGCATTGGAGTTCCTATCTTATATTACTGGCTTAGCTCGACCTTCTGCTATAGAGATAAAGGCGTCATCCGTGACTTCATAGATCTAGACCTGGATCTACCCTTCTATTTTGAGAACAGGAAAATGTTGGTATTAGGTTCTGCTAGCGAAGCTTTCATGAATACAATCACTGCGTTATACCCAAATAATTGCTACGATCAATTTAAGCTCGTTTCTCAGCTCAATGCTCCATACACAGCGCCTTTCTATCCAGGTTATGGTGCGATTTTTGCCGTTAATGGTAATGAATTGGATGAGGCTCAACTTATCAATGCTTTGAGTATTTGTAATAAGCATCATGTCGAGCCAATTATAATATTGCTTGATAAAGATTCGCAAGCACCGAGCGAGGAATTCAGCATTTGCATGCAAAAAATGACAGTCGCGCGGCAGATAAGCAGTATGATATGTGAGCCGATTTCGGTAGAAAAATCTACAGGGATAGGGCTTCAGGGTACATTGAGACAACTAAAGCAACTAACTTACACGCGCAATTACACCTCTAGCTTAGCAAGTGATAATAATTACTTTGGCACGCCTCTACCAGGCCACCCAATTCTGAAGCATTTTGCTAGAATGGAGCGCAGCTGTATGACTGTGGGCGAGGAAACGCATTTTGCTAAAGTAGTGAAGGGCGGGGTGGACTTGCTCTGCTGCTGCAGTAGCTTGCCAATGGAAGTATTCCAAGAACTTTATCTCTCGCGTTTAGCTACCGCGCAGCACCCTTTCTATGAGTCTAATAACGCACAGTACCCGTTTATTATCTGGCTAGAAGGTGGTCGAGAAGCCTTGATGAGCATGGCCAAAGAATGGTGCCAAACGCTAAAAGTACAGGATGTAGTGAAGGCGCAGAGAACATAACAGTTATAGCGCTCTACCGGACCTACCTGTTCGCCTTTTTGCGGTCGTGCGGCGATAGGAACTTCTTGCGCAAGCGAATGCTTTGTGGGGTAACTTCCACTAGTTCATCATCCTTAATATAAGAGATCACTTCCTCCAGAATCAGCGGCTTAGGTGGCGTGAGCCGCATAGCTTCATCTTTCCCAGCCGCTCTAATATTGGTCAGCTGCTTTGCACGCACAGGGTTCACTTCCAGGTCATTATCTCGGTTATGCTCACCCACGATCATCCCCTCATAAACCTTAACACCGGGGTTCACAAACAACATGCCCCTTTCTTCCAAATTCCAGAGCGCATAGGCAGTGGTTTCCCCAGGGCAGTTAGAAATCAGCGCACCGTTTGAACGCTCTTGAATGCTGCCTTTAAACGGCGCATATTCATGGAATAAACGGCTCAGGACTCCAGTGCCTCTAGTGTCATTGCGGAATTCGCTCTGATAGCCTATCAGACTTCTTGACGGGATATGGTAAATCAACCTAGTCTTGCCAGAAGCAGAGCGCATATCTACCATAATTCCTTTGCGCGCAGATAGCTTTTCCACCACTATCCCGCTGTAGGCGTCATCTACGTCTACAACCACTTCCTCTATAGGCTCCAGATTCTGCCCACTTTCATCTTTGCGAAACAGTACTTTAGGTTTGGACACAGATAGCTCAAAACCTTCCCTGCGCATGGTTTCAATCAACACACCCAGCTGCAATTCGCCGCGCCCGCCCACTTCAAAGCTTTCGCCACTATCGCTCACTTTGAGGGTAATAGCTACGTTAGATTCCGCTTCTTTTTGCAAACGATCTAGGATCATCCGTGACGTTACCTTAGTACCTTCTTGTCCAGCAAGTGGTGAATCATTCACGCCAATAGTTAGCGCCATAGTCGGTGGGTCTATTGGCGTAGATTTTATAGGAGTTTCCACGCTCAAATCGCATATGGTATCCGCCACCGAAGTTTTCTCGATACCGGCAATAGCCACAATATCTCCAGCCTCAGCGCTTTCGATTGGCACACGCTCAATACCGCGGAAACCGAAAAGTTTGGTTAGCTTGCACTGTTCGATTACTTGGCCATTGAGGCTGAGGGCTTTTACTGTTTGGTTCACCTTAACTGTGCCTGCATAGATCTTACCAATAAGGATACGACCGACGTATTGGTCGGCGTTAAGGATGGTGGAAAGCATAGCAAATGGAGCATCTTTATCTACCTTTGGTGCTGGCACATAACTTTTGATTAACTCAAAAAGTGGTTTGAGATTTTCCTGCGGGCCATCCAACGTTGGGCTAGCCCAACCAGCGCGGCCTGAAGCATAAAGTACCGGAAATTCGATCTGCTCGTCGCTAGCATCCAGAGTGAAAAATAGTTCGTATATTTCGTTCAACACCTCTTCTACTCGGCGATCTGGGCGGTCGACCTTATTGATCACTACAATAGGCTTTAAGCCTAATTTCAGAGCTTTACCTAGTACAAATTTAGTCTGCGGCATCGGCCCTTCGGCAGAATCCACAAGCAACACCACGCCATCTACCATAGATAATACGCGCTCCACTTCCCCGCCAAAATCCGCGTGCCCAGGGGTATCAACGATATTGAATTTATAGTCTTCGTACGATATCGAGGTGCATTTAGCGAGAATGGTGATGCCACGTTCACGCTCTAGATCGTTTGAATCCATAACTCGCTCAGCCACCGCTTGGTTATCTCTGAATATACCGCTTTGCTTGAGCATGTTGTCGATCAGAGTAGTTTTACCGTGGTCTACGTGCGCTATTATTGCTAAATTCCTCATGTGGTTTGACATAATGTATTACCTTCTTGCTATTGACCGGCCCATTGTATACCATATTAACTAACTTCTCAAGTGATACCGAATTTCAATGCTAGGTTATTTTTGAAATTAAGTATTAATTTGGGCTAGACAGGTCTGTATTTATTAGTCAATGGCGGAGGATTCATGGAGAAATATACCCTAAGCATGCGCATTATGCATTGGATTATGGCAATTTTAATTATATCGTTGCTGTGTGTTGGCCTTTATATAGCCAACACTGAGCCACATGATGAAGAATGGCGTAACATCTTGCTCATGCATAAATCTTTCGGCATACTTGCATTGCTCCTTGTTATGCTGCGCCTGGCCATCCGTTTGGGCAGCTATGTACCAGAACTGCCACCGCAAATAAACCATAGAGATGTGGCGCTCCATAACTGGACGGTGTTTTTTCTATATGTGTTTATGTTTGTTATGCCTATAGCTGGCTATGTTATGTCAATAGCGCATGGCAATACTGTAGAATTTTTCGGCATGCCATTGCCAGCTCTGATTGAGAAGAACACGCAGGTAGCAAGCATAGCTCACACCATCCATGTCAATGCGTGGTATTTCCTAATTGGCCTGATTGTTCTGCATTTGGCAGGCAATACGAAGCATTATATCGTAGAAAAAGTCAACTTATTACAACGCATCTGGTAAGCAAAGGTTATGTTGAAACAGGAAAATGTTACAGTTGATAAGCGGGAAGTGTCCTGCGATGGCGGCACGGGAGCATTGGGTCACCCTTTAGTATACCTAGAGATTGGTGAGAAAGGGCGTATAGAATGCCCCTATTGTAGTAAGGTTTTCGTTTACGAAAGCGAAGGAACAAAGGAATCCACCAAGACCGGATTTCAATCAAGTCGGTGAGAGTTGCTCGTTCTCTGACATATAACCAGGCAAGCGGTGCCCAACCTTGTCATATGTCCACTCAAACAATTGTTTGAAGACTTGCGCGCACGCTATATTGATGACGCAACCCGTTAACGTTCCACTGGCGCCAAGATTAAGATAAGTCGCTAAGAACCAATGGCCTATGCTGCCTTGAGTAAGCCCACAGAAAAAACCGTTCATCGCCCCCAAAATAAGCGCGTGGTCATCGTTTTTATTTAGCTTTTGTTGGAGCTTACAGCTTGGCGAGAACTGCAGCGCTACACCTATTGAAGTATCCAGGAGTAATAAATGCAAGAACCAATCCGTGCTATTTATGTCAATGAGATACCTGATGCAATAATATTCAGGCGCCATTATTAAAGAGCAAAGAATGAAATTATGGGTCAAGCTAATCATATACCCTTGAGGTTCATCAGCAAATTTTTGCCAACCCGAAGCAAGGATGCCTTTGCGGTTAAGATACTTTACCGGAGCGCTGATCACTTCTCTAATCGGGTCTAAGTCATAAAAAGCCTGTATCACTGGCACAACAACAGAGCGATAGAGCACGTTTAATATGTTGGCAGCCACCGTAGCCAAAAACACAGGTATAAGCAGGGGCGCTCCCATTATAGCGACTAATGGCGGAAGGAGGAAAATTGCGGGCACAAAAATGGTCATGGCTAGAAATGCAACAATGCCAAGCGCTACACTAGCTGCATATCCGGATTTTACTCGCTCACGCACAAAATTCCAAGAACGTACAGCTGTCCAGCTTGCACCGGAGTAATATGTCTTGGTAAGCCAATATATCGAGGTAAATATCAACATGGAGTATAAGTTAGATCGTTGCTTTTAGTCCGTCACAACAAGCTCCACAGTAGCATTTGTCTTCTATTGCTGCAAGTGCTACAATGCCCACAAAGGTATTACCTAAACACTGTCTTTAGGTAATACCAACGACAATCTTTTATCGATAAGGATATGGTGAAATGAATCAGCAGGAAAACTATTTCGCAATATTAGGACTGCCTGTTAGTTATGATGTATCGGTAGAACAGCTGAATCAAGCCCTTTATGAGCGACTGCGGTTAGCTCATCCTGATCAACATGCAGGTGCTGGTGAGGCACAGAGACAGCTACTAGAGCAGCAGACTCGTAATTTAAACCATGCCTATACGGTCCTAAGGAATAAGCCGACACGCTTGCAATATCTACTTCAACTTACACATCCTGGGTTTCAATCAATAGATTTGCATACATATGTACCAAATAGCTTTTTGGAACAAACCATGGAATGGCATGATTGGCTTGCACAATCCCATAGTATCCAAGAGCTAGAAGCAAGATTGATGGAGCTAGAAAGTATGGAGGAAACTTGTTATGTACACTGCCTAAGTGTACGCGATAACACCCCTGCACTACTAACAAGCTATGCTCAAATAAAATTTATTCAAAGATTTAAACAACAGCTTCAACGCATTATTAGGGAACATGAAAGCTATGAGTAAACTGTATAACATAGCCGAACCAGGCAGTGCAAAGAGTTTTAGCGATGGTCTTGCGACCAAAGTTGCTAATGCAGTAGGAATAGACTTAGGCACCACAAATTCACTAGTTGCGATAGTACAAAATAACAAGTCTACTATCATACCTGACCGCGATGGCGCGCACATTATGCCATCTGTTGTGCGTTATGAAGCGAGTAAGGTAACAGTAGGCAGCACAGCTAATTTTGAGGAAGCTAATACCGAAGCAGTGATAGTGAGCTCGGCCAAAAGGCTTATGGCTAAGCCTGCAAGTGATTTAGTGCAACTGCAGGAACATGTGTCTTATCCGCTTGCAATAAGCGAGAACGGAGACATTGAGATAGCAACGCCATCTGGTAAGCAAACACCAATACAAGTGTCTGCCAAAATTTTACAAAGTTTAAAAGAACAAGCTGAAAGCTATTTGCAGGAAAAAGTGGAACATGCAGTCATTACCGTGCCTGCACATTTTAACGAAGCGGGGAGGCTGGCCACCAAACAAGCTGCTAAACTGGCTGGGCTCAACGTGTTGCGGATTATTAATGAGCCAACCGCTGCAGCTTTGGCTTATGGGCTGGCGAACAGAAAGATAGGGACTTATCTAGTTTTCGACTTAGGCGGTGGGACTTTCGATATATCCGTGATCCGCATGGCCAAAGGAGTTTTCCATGTGCTGGCTACCATAGGCGACCTATATCTTGGCGGAGATGATTTCGACAGACTGATCGCAAAGCGGGTATATCAAAGCTATAGAGCCGATGCCATCAGCAAAGCTAGAAAAATCAAGGAGGCTTTAAGTGACGATGAGCATTGGACCGCTCACGGAGTAAGTTTTACTAGAGGCGAGCTAAATGGTCTTATGGAGCCATACTTGCGACGTATGAAGAAGCTACTTAGAACGGTTATAGACGACGCAGAGATGTCTCCGGATGAGATAGACGAAGTGATTATGGTTGGCGGTGCGAGCCGGATGCCGTGCGTACGCCTAATGGTACAAGAGTTTTTTGGCAAGCCTCCGCTAACTTCGATTGACCCTGAAGAGGTGGTAGCTATGGGTGCAGCACTCCAGGCACACCAATTATGCTATGGAGGTGATATTACTTTGCTTGATGTGGTGCCCTTATCCATTGGTATTGAGCTAGGTGGTGGCATTGTAGAAGTAGTGATTCCTCGCAATACTCCTATTCCAACTGAAGTGACTCAGCGTTATGGAACCATGCAAGATAGGCAGACAGCGTTTATGATCAACATACTGCAGGGCGAGAGCGATAAAGTAGCCGAGTGCCAGTCTTTAGCTCGTTTTGAGCTATCAGGTTTGCCACCAATGCCTGCAGGCGCAGTACAGTTGGAAATAACCTTTCGTGTAGATGCAGATGGCTTGCTTTCCATAATCGCCCAAGTGCTGCCAAACGGGGAAAAACGCGAGGTTTTGGTCAAGCCTGGTATGTAAGCCTAGAAATAATGAAATATTGCTTAAATATATTAAGTAATCATAGAATTTTTCAATTGACTTTGCTAAATGCCCGTCATAAAGTCCTGATGAACTCATAATGGGAAGGTGTATTAAATCAGTTCAAATCCAAATATGGAGGATGTCATGAAGACAAACGAGAAAGCACTTAAGCTTGAAAAAGAACAATCAGATATTAGTAGTAATGAAGCTACCGGCGATAACGAGTTGAGTGGTGTAGAATCAAATAAAAGCGACGGAGAAAAGAACATTGAGATCTGCCCGATCACCAATGAAAGAATGCGGGATCCTGTGATTGCGCCTGATGGAGTTACTTACGAGCGGACCGCTATAACAGAGTGGTTGCAGTTAAGAGGTACTTCACCTTATACAAAAGAGCCTATGGCTGCTGATTTTAGGCCTAATCTGGCTTTAAAAAAACAGATAGAAGAGACTGATAAAATAAAGGAAGCTGCCAAGAGGTTAGAGCATGAAAAAGAACGGGCGGCTAGGCGCGAAGAGAAGGCAAAGAAGAAGCTGAAAAAAATGAAGCAAGAACAAAGTACTACAGAACAGCGTTTAGCTAGGTTAGAGCAAATGGCTGTAATGCAAGGCGAGATGCTTGCAGTGCAGAATGAAAAGATAGCTCGACAAGAGGAGAAGATCAGTAGAATGGAGGAGGATCTCGAGTATGTGTACCATGCTAATGCCAAGCGGGCTAAGGAGTGCGCGATACGATACCAAGACAAAGTAACTGATGACGCTAAACTTTTAGGCTTTGCGCTAGGTGGAATAATACCAAACATTGGGACGTTGGCATCTGTTATTACTGGCGCTGGTCTTCTCATGGTGGGGAGCACTATAGTGACAGGAGGAACAATATGGATTGTTGTAGGTGTCATAATGGGAACAACAGCCGTTCTGGGTATTGGTACAGGTGCTGGGGTATATTATTACGCTAACGCTATACATGAGCGTGATTACGAACGGGATAGAGTGCTTATAGACACTACCTTACAGGCTGCAATGAGTAGCGGTAAGGCTGAAGCTTTAGGCCCCATACAAAATCTGCTGCAATTTACTTTAAGCGGCTTGCTGGAAACAATGAGTTATGCAATGGGGATCATAGGTAAGGCCGTGGAAGCACGGATTCAAAGCTGGCGTGCCAGCCAAACACTGACCGCAGCACAGCAAACCCAATACCTGGAAGATATAAAAACATCAAAATCTACCAACCCAACAGTGTTGGCGGATTCTCTTTACAAAAACATAAAGCATGCATACGATAAGGGGCAAATGGCATTGGTAGCTACGGGTTCTGGATCAACTGAAGCCGTGTGGAATCCCATTATAGAAGCTGGGAATAAAAAGTTGCAAGAAGGTAGCGAAGAGGAAAGAGCAGTGAAGGGATCTATCGCTTATACGCTGGCTACCACCGCAGTATGTACCGGCATTAAAGCTATCAAAGATAGTATCAGCCCAGATTGTGGTGGCGCCGTGTATATAATGGCAGTGAGTATTGATAAGGGATACGCTACTAAACAAACTGAGCAACAAATACCGCCGAAACAATGAGAGGAAATCCGAAACACGTTCCATGTTACATGGGGAGCTCCCTCGGGATCTCAGTAACCACTTTGATGACGGTGTATTGCCTGATACATCCTGACGGAACTCCATTATGGCAAGAGTTATTCGGGCCTAACTATAGCCAAGTGATTAGTATAACAAGCGTGGTATATAGTGCTGTAGGAATTATCCTTAGTATTGGATTCCTTACACTCGCGCTCGGCAATGTCCCTGGCATATACCAAGCTTGCTGCGCGCCACCCACTATTAACATATCGCCTAACGCAATACGTGGCCTTAACTCATCTGACAATGTTGAGCTGCAACGTGGTTAATGTTCTCGAGAATTTCTAGTTGATCTTCTTAAAATATCAGCTATAAACTCAGGCAAGTTGCCAACTTGGAGGAGCGCTATGGTATACGGCAGTGCAGTATTTGCGACCATAAAAGAACAGCTTGCTGAAGAGCTGCAAGACATAATCCCCTGGTCTCCGTTATTTATCGGCGCGGGAATATTGCTGTTTTTCTTTATATCCCTCCAATACCTTTAGAGACAAACGCTCTTTTCTTGCTAATAGTCAGCATCATAATACTTCTTGCTCTCTCTGTATTGTTGGATGGTTACCATAGGAGAGCATTGCAAATCCTGTTATTGATCAGCCTGGGAATATCTGCCTCAGCATTCCGAGTGCGCAGCATAGCTGCTCCAATCCTAAAAGCGCCATTAGAACGCGTTTGGGTGGAAGCAACCATATCTCAGATACAACATCACGGTAATGGCATCAGGGTTTGGCTTGCCCACCCTTATATAAAAAAATTAGAAGCAAACTACACGCCTAAATTCATAAGGGTAGTAGTGCGCGCCAAATCAGCTAACTTGCTTGCTGTAGGAGATAGAATTCGAGTGCTTGCGACTTTAATGCCGCCAAAGTCAGCTATAATACCTGAAGGATTTGATTTCGCCGAGTATGCTTACTTCAAACAGTTAGGAGCTGTAGGGGCTGCTATATCCAGCCCTATTGTGCTTACACCATCAATCAACAAAGCTGATGGTCTATACATACAGCGCTTGCGGCACTTCATCAGCCAAAGGATACTGAGTAGAATGACTCAGCCTGAGGCTGGCGTTGCCATAGCCCTACTGATTGGTGACACTAGTTATATAGAGCCGCAGGTGATCGACAATTTTCGCATCTCAGGGATAGCGCACTTAGTTGCGATCTCTGGCATGCATATGGTGATAGTTGTCTCGATGATTTTCTTGACCCTGAGACGGGTGCTTGCCAGGTCTGCCTATATCACTCTGCATTATAACAACAAAAAAATCTCTGCCGTTTGCTCTATATTCGGCAGCTTCTGTTATCTGTTAATCGCAGGCTGCCCAATATCAGCACAGCGTGCTTTCATGGTCTCTACCCTATTTTTGTTTGCAATAATCTGTGACCGCAAATCAGCACCGATGCGTACCCTGCTGATCTCAGCCATAGTCTTACTTCTGATAACTCCTGAAGCATTAAAGAATCCTAGCTTGCAAATGTCATATGCCGCTTGTATAGCCCTTATTGCCAGTAGTCGCTACTCCTTTGCGTTAATGCGCAATATCTCAATCCCTCCCCGCAAAGCATGGAGGTATGCTACCGGCATACTCTGTTCAAGCATCATTGCTAGTTGCGCCACTACGCCCTTTTTGCTTTACCACTTCCATAATTTTTCAACATATGGCATGCTCACCAACATCATTGCCGTACCTTTAAACGACTTCTGCATTATGTTTCTAGGGATTACGGGAATGCTACTAATCCCGTTAGCCTTAGATGCAATTCCTTTTTGGTTGATGAGTAAAGCTATAGCAATCATGCTATATTTTGCTGATCTTATTGCATCACTAAACAACGCGTCTATTTACATCAGTGGCGTAACCGGGCTTGCTTTGTTAGGTATAGCAACTGGTGGTCTGCTTATGTCAGTAGGGCAAACAAGATTACGATACTTAAGTATACCACTAGCTGTTGCTAGCATAATAGCGGGTTATAAGCCAGTAGCCGCCGATATAATACTCCCACAAGATGGTAAGCTGTTTGTAGTAAAACTAGACGGACAATACTACTTCTCTAATAAAAGAGGAGCGCGTTATGCAAAAGATGTGCTAAAGCAGCATTTGGGAATCACTGATATACGCTATTTACCTGATATATCACCCCAGTGTCAGACAGATGTCTGCACATTAAACATCAAAGGCATGCACGTTATGATCGCTGGTGCTATGTACCCACGGAGCTGCAGCAATATTGATATCTTCATCAATCTATATAATGAGAGCGGCTGCCCTAATGCGCGCTATGTCATTACAAAAGCTGAATTAGAGCAGTATGGAGCGCATTTAATCAGCATTGATGGCGATAATATCTATGTTCATGTTGCTGAATCAAAGGCGATAGATGTTCATATCAAACATGCATTATTGAGTTTACACAAGGCAGCCGGAACTCTAGACTCACCCTCATAAACTGATCATGGTGTAGAGCTTGGGTGTTTTTCCAGACTTTCAAATTGAGGCTAAGCTAGCAAGCGCCGGTATTGTTGGGATAGATGAGGTTGGCAGAGGCGCGCTAGCTGGTCCGGTAATAGCAGCGGCTATTATACTTCCTTATGAAGCTAAAGATATATGGCTTAGTTACGGCATTACAGACTCTAAAAAACTAACCGCCCGAAAACGCGAAGAACTGTACGATATACTTATTGCTCAATGCCAATATGCCACCGGCATGGCCTCTTCGGAAGAGGTGGATGAATATAATGTGCTTCAAGCAACCATGATGGCAATGCGGCGTGCGGCAGAAAAAATGCCCGCTTTTGAGCTATCTTGGAGGCTTATTGATGGCAATCGCAGCCCATGGCCACAAGACAAGCGCGCTCTCACTGTTATTGGTGGGGATAGCAAGTCCATTACAATTGCGGCTGCTTCAATCATCGCTAAAGTAACTAGAGATAAGTTGATGCAAGATCAGGCATGCACTCACCCGCACTATATGTGGGAGGAGAATAAGGGGTATGGTACAACGAAACATCTCGCAGCAATAAGGGAATTTGGCCCGTCCCCCTTACACCGCCAAACATTTCTTAAGCGGCTGCTTGCATAGGTGGTGTCGACACGTAGTTCAATAAGTTTGTTTGACCATAACCACACAGACGCTATCATGATCAGTATAGGTTCATATATAAAGGTTATATGTCATTATACAATAAGCGCTATACCAAGGGATTCACCCTTGTAGAAATGTCTATAGTAGTACTGATTGCGGGGCTGCTTATAATAGGGTTGGTATATGGGAGTAGTGTGGCGCAGAATGCTAGGATCCGCCGAACCATCTTGGATGTAGAAAACTATACTCAGCAAATACTTTTGTTCCGCAATCAATACAGTGCCTACCCTGGTGATATGCCAAATGCCTCAACGATATGGGGAACCCAATGTGCTCCTACTATTGCTAATTGCAATGGAAATGGTGATGGGTATATAGATTTTAACACCACTAATCTACTGAACAACGAATCATGGCGCGCTTGGCAACACCTCAAGCTTGCCAGCATAGGTAATAACACGCTAAGTGGCACAGGCACTGCTGCTACTTCGGTTATAGGGGGCAATGTGCCTGCTTCTAATCTAAACGTAGCATTGGGCTGGGAGCTAAATACTTATAGTACTAGCACACAGAAATATACGTTACTAGAATTATACAAAATTGGGAGTACTCGCCAAGGCATCCCGTGCCAGGATGTTGCATTAATTGATGCAAAGATAGATGACGGATTGCCGCGCAGAGGCAATATCACTATCGCCAACACCTCACCAAGCACAGGCTGCTATAGCACATCAGCTACGCCCTATACCTATAATCCATCTAATACTACTACCAATGGTAGTTTACAAAGGGTGATTATTGCAGGGCTTTATCATCCTAATTACGAACCTTAGGTGGTGTCGACGCCACCTGATATCCAGCTAAATAGCCTATTTAACCCATATGAGGCATCAGCTGCGTAATTATTTTGTCTACTAGACAGGCTACATCCTCGTTACCACTAGCCACAGAAATATGGGCTTCTGTGTATATGGCTTCTCTTTCTTTAAGCATATTAGTCAAAGTTTCGTGCTGATTGCCTACGTTAAACTCCGGCCGGGTATTACGACGGGTGATGCGTTTATATAGGGTGTCAAAATCAGCTTGTAACCAGATCGCGATTCCCTTTTGCAATATCAGCTGTCGGATCTCCTGAGCGATAAAGCTGTTGCCCCCGGTAGATAGCACTACAGGCCCATATCCTAGAATTTCTTCAATCACTTCTCTTTCTTTGCGTTGGATATAATCCCAGCCTTTAAACTCTACTATATCAACAATACTGAGACCTTCACGGCTTTCCATAACCTTATCGCTATCA
Organism: Pseudomonadota bacterium; assembly: GCA_018242185.1. Taxonomy (GTDB): domain Bacteria; phylum Pseudomonadota; class Alphaproteobacteria; order Rickettsiales; family Midichloriaceae; genus SZAS-26. Next base: position 17,031 of record JAFECK010000012.1, on the reverse strand, counting down.
TAAAACTGCAGTCGCAGTTTGCGCGCTAGACGTTTACCCACAGTGCTCTTACCGCTGCCCATCATGCCGATAAGTACTATAGGCTTAATCACATTATGCTTCTTGTTGTTTTTCATAATTTATCCAACACGAGTTGCCTAGAATCACAGTAAAAATCCAAAGGGTAAGCATATCATATAAACTTAAAATTGACAAGATATAAGTAAATTTCTCAAAAGAGAAGGAATATGATATAATGAACAAAGCATCTGAATTAGATTACTATGAATCAGCACCCCGGCAAGAGGTTTAGCAAAAATCCTTGGTATTTGCGGATTATTTGCAGTATAATGCAGCTGCTGAATAGTAATAAAGTAGCAACATCCTTATCTGATAATAGAAGAGTATTTCGGAGCGTTATAATATGAGTAAAGATAGCAAGTCAGCGCCAGTAGATACAAGAAGTCTATTATTGTCGGTGGCAACCAGAGAAATAAAGGAAGATAAAGATAATTTAGCATACCTGGCCAAACTGCATAAAAATGAGCTAGATACAATTGTAGACGCCAACGGCAACACAGCTTTACACAATGCGTCCCGCCTGTCAGACAAAGACCAGGCTGAGGTATTACTCAAAGCTGGCGCAAGCGTTAATGTGCGCAACAATAATGGCAACACTCCGCTACATTTAAGCGCATTTGACTCATTCAGTACAAGTGAACCAGTTAACTCATTCCGATTTCTACTGAACAATGGCGCAGATGTGATGGCAGAGGATAATGATGGCAACACAGTTCTTCATATTCTTGCGTTTGGTGGATATCGAGCTCCGTTTACAGGTGGTGCAAAGCCACATTTGGAAACCATCGCCCAGCATAAACAGTTGTTAAATAAGCAGAACAAGGCGGGCGCTACGCCGCTGCACATAGCCGCCATGTCCGGTCATATCGATGCTGTTAGTGTGTTAAGTAATTTTGGTGCGGATTTCAAAATCAAAAACGCGTATGGAATGACTGCTTTGGATATAGCCATGATTTGGGGGCACACAGAGGCTGCCGAAATGATCGCCAAGAAAATGGGAGTTGAGCTTGCCAAGTATGTTATGCCTGATAAACCTGTATTGGCGCAACGTAGAGCTTTTACGCCAGTGATAGTGGAGGAGTTCACAGGTGTGAGAAACTTAAGAAGTAAGGAAGCTAAGGCTTCAGTTAACGAATTGTTGTGCTGCGCAGTAGCAGCTGCATCTGAGCCATTGGCATTGTGGAAGATGGCAAAAGGTGGTGAGCGATCCAGCTTAATTTTGCGAACAGATTCTGCAGTTAACTTCTTCTGTCCAGCGCTTATTGCAAATGAGATGTTCTCCGCATATCACAACTCTCATAAGATCTACGGCGCTGAGTTTGCAATGGTTTCAACACATGATGAAAAAAACACCACCTTCAAAATGGTTGAAGATGTAAGAATGTCCCAGGTAACTAGCCTTATTGAGGAGAAAGATTTGGCACAGGGCACAATTATACAGAGCCTGTTGTGCTTTGATTATAGCATTATGTTTCCCCCGTTTGATAACACTTCTAGATATGCTCTTGAATCATTTAGGAGTTTTTTCGCCGGCATACTGATGTGGGTGAATGTGAAAGAGATGGAGCCACATATTCTGCCGGTACTGCAGAGTTTTTATAACCCCACTTATATAGAAGAGCTACTTGCAAAAGGCGCTGATATCAACGCACCAGGTAAACATAGCAACACACCGCTACACATCGCAGCTTTCTTCGGCTGCCCAGCAGTTGTAGAGCTGCTGTTAGCCAAAGGCGCTAATCGTGAGCTAAAAAATAGCAATGGCCAAACCCCATTAGATGTGGCATTAGCTAATGGCAATGAGCATTTGCGCGTTTGCTTTGAGCAGAAAGCTGCTAAAACGCTTGCAGAAACTAGTGCGCTTAGATCTTCTTCTTCCTCAAGCAGCACTACAATCCTGCCTGAAAAAGGGCAAAGAGCATTAAACATAACTTTTTTTGACGCCATCCATAAACAAGAGCCTCTAGCAGTAAAAGAGGCCATAGCCAAAGGGGCGCAAGCCAATAAGGTCAATGAGCGTGGCAATACTCCGCTACATGAAGCTATTTTTTATACAACAAGCCACACTTCCTGCTATAAGCTTGTAAACGCCCTTCTTAAAGCACCAGGCATCGAGATAAACAAAACTGATGAAGTTGGGAATACTCCTCTGCATACCGCTATGATAACAGAAAAAATGGGAATACAGACAAATTCGGGAGTAGGCAAGAAAGCTAATGTGGTGCAGCTTTTAATTGATAAGGGGGCTGACCCATCAATTGCCCGGGTTGCAGGCGCCAGACCTATTGATCTTATTTCCAACAAAACACTAAAAGATGAATTTATTGAAATACTTAATAATGCTTTGATAAAAGCGGTAGAAGCAGGTGATAATAAGAGGGCAAAAAAGTTTATATTCGGAGGCGCGAATGTAAATGCTAAGGTGACAATTGAAGGAGCTGGAGCACAGTCGGCTATAGAGGTAGCACGCGCAAAAGTAGGCGAAGAATTTGCGCAAACGCTAATAGAAATGCAGAAAGATAGGGACGCATTAGAAAAAACTAAGGAATATCAAGAGCGGGGATTAAACCAAACAGCGCAAGCTGCTACGGAAACTACTGCGCCTGAGCCTTTGTTGACCTCTGCCTCATCTAACAGCTCTATGTCTTCAGTTAGCACTACAACTACTACCACCTTAACTTCTGCTACTGAAGCGCCTCAACAGGAGCCAAAAATCGTTCTAGCTCATAAGCTCACCCCCAGGACTGCAGAGCATAAGAGGTTCCGCACTATAATGCGGCCAGAGGTGATGCAAGTTGGCAAAGACATTTTGGCTGGTGCAGCACATGGTGAAGTATCCAGCAATAAAACAATGCCAGGTACTCATTGGTTTGAGCAAGTAGTGGAACCCAATAAAGCGATTTTAAATGAAATAAGAGATGAGGATGGCAACACTCCGTTGCATATAGCAATACGATCTTCCGGCGCCGGACTAATGGGCAATGCTGAGAGCTTGATTAAAAACGGCATTGATGTAAACGCAGTGAATAACCGTGGGCTTACCTCATTACACATGGCGGCGTTTATAAAAACTATGGACGCGGTTAGGCTACTACTGCAATCAGGCGCTAACCCTGCGATTGTTGATCATGATGGCAATACTGTGCTGCACTTTGCTTCCTTTAATGGCTATGCTGAGTCTATAAAAGCGTTCATTGAAGCAGGCATTGACATTAATACCGCTAATAAGGCAGGCGCTATGCCGCTGCATATAGCAGCTATGTCTGGCAATATTCAAGCTGCAGAATTATTGATCTCTTCCGGTGCCGACCTCAATGCAAAAAATGCCAATGGGTTGACCCCTCTAGATATAGCAATAGCCTGGGGCCACAAATCCAATAGCACTGATGAAGATGAAATGGTCGAGCTGTTGGCAAAAAAGATGGGCCTGGATCTTGCTAAATTGCCAACTATAAAAGAAAACGTCAGCCTAGCGCAGCGCACGGCCTTTCCTGATAGCGTACCAACTCCCTATATTGATCTTGCCAGTAACGTAAAAAGCAAAGCACAAAAAAATGACTGGGTCGCCAAAACGCGCTTTGAGGGAGAAGGAAGCACTTTATTGCATATAGCTGTAACGCTGGCAGCAACTCCCCTGCTGTTCTGGAAGCTATCCAGTAATACACTGCAGGTGGAAGAAACCCTACAGCCTGAGCCGGGCACTTCATATAGGCAATTTTGTCCTGTTCCAGTGATGCAAGAATTACATGGTGATGACTCCAACAAGTCATCGTATGAAGCAATGCACCAGATGGCTGCTCGCGACAAATCTCTATTATTAGAGAGGGTGTATCGCAAACAATTGATGGATGCTAGCCACACCGAGCTGGAAATATTAGAGGCCGAGTCTAAAAAATTACGGAGATCTGCTGCAATAGATGTCGTAATGGAGGCGGTAAAGAAGGATCCTGAAACACGCAAAGGTACTAAAGAATTACAGGCGGCACTTTGTTTTGACCAAAGCACGTTCGGTCAAGATTCTGCCTCCCCTATGTTTTATATGCCAAAAATGCTAAGTTTTGCCCAATTCGACCGGATTGGTGCGCAGGTGATGCCGCTGCTGCAAAGCTGGTCAGATACCAGCTATATGGAAGAGCTTTTGGCTGGCGGAGCTGATATCAATATCGCAGATGCTAACGGCAACACCCCGCTGCACCTAGCAGCTTTCTGGGGCTGCCCAGCAGTGGTGGAGATGCTAGTGGCCAGAGGCGCGGACCTGACGTTAAGAAATAAGGCTGGACAAACCCCACTAGAAGTGGCACTAGCTAATGGCAATGAACATTTGCGCGTTTGCTTTGAGCGGGATAAATCTAAAGAGAAACAAGCTGATAAAGTTCCTACGGAGGTTACAGTAGGAAGGGCTCTGACGACCTCTTCCTCATCTAGCTCTGCACATACTACTACCACCTCAACTGCCCTATCTATAGCACAAGTAACGCCTCTCACGCCTACTACTCTAAGGACAAGGCCATCCATAACCCATAAGCTACAGCCACGCGCCGTAACGCTTGAAAAGGAACAGCTAAGCGAAGCAGAAGTAGGAGAAGTTCAAGGCAAGTTTATATCTTTCTCCGATAGTATGATGGGTACCCAAGAAGACATAGCGTGGGTGCAGAAAAATAAAGCAATCCTTAGCGATATCCGGAATAAAGAGGGCGAGACGTTGCTGCATATCGCGGTGAGATCTAACCTGGCAGGAGATCAAAGTAAGATAAAAGCGTTGATAGCAAATAATATAGATATTAACACCCGCAGCAATACTGGGCTGACTCCATTGCATATAGCGGCTTTTTATACTGCTGAGACAAATTTTGACTTGTTGATGGAGGCAGGCGCTGATCCATCTATTGTGGATAATGATGGAAACACGGCTCTGCATTTTGCTGCATTTAACAGCAGAGATAAGGTGATCGAGGCTTTACTGGAAGCAGGCATCAATGTTGACCAAGTTAATAAAGCTGGCGCTACTCCGCTGCATATAGCAGCGATGTCTGGCAATACCAGGATTGCTGAGCTATTAATCAGATCTGGTGCTAATCTAAACGCTAAAAATTCAAATGGCCTCACCCCTTTAGATATTGCAAGAGTGTGGGGTTATAACGCCGATCCTGGCAAACCAGACCAGATGGTAGATCTTCTGGCTAAAAAAATGGGACTGGATCTCGCCAACCTACCACCGCTTAATGAAAACGTTAGCTTAGTGCAGCGCATAGCCTTCCCAGATAGGCAGCTGCCCGCCAGATCAGGCGATGTAGTAGACGAGTTAAGGCAGGCAGCTGCGCAAAAAAAATGGTCTGTTAATGCCCAATTTGAAGAAAAGGGAAGTAGTTTGTTGCATTGCGCAGTTGCCGCCGCTGCTGAGCCTTTGCTATTTTGGAAGCTGTCAAACAAGGAACAAGGCGTTGACCTCGTCACCTTACAGCCAAAACCAGGAACATTGCTAGATCAGTTTTGCCCTACCCCAGTTTTATGTGCTTGTGCAAATGAGCTGACAGGTCAAAAAGACCAACCTTCATTAGAGGCCTTGCATCAACAAGGGTCTCGGGGTAAGTCACACCAGATTAGAGGAGAATTACGTGCACAGCTGGAGAAAGCTGGCACAGCCCAGCCGGAAGCTTACGAACAGGCAAGAAAAAAAGTGCATTCGGTGCCAATATCAACGCTCACCAAGTTTTATGAAAGCATGGGTCGAACTGATGAAAAGTATCGAGAATTGCAGTGTGTGCAAGCGGCGTTGTGTTTTGATGAACATGTGTGGAAGCCAGTTAGGCTTAATTTGATAGGAGGTAGTACCTACCAAGAAAGAACAGCTTTGCGCACCTCAGTACTCACTTTCTCGCAATTCGACCAGATTGGTGCGCAGGTGATGCCGCTGCTGCAAAGCTGGTCAGATACTAGCTATATGGAAGAGCTTTTGGCTGGCGGAGCTGATATCAATATCGCAGATGCTAACGGCAACACCCCGCTGCACCTAGCAGCTTTCTGGGGCTGCCCAGCAGTGGTGGAGATGCTAGTGGTCAAAGGCGCGGACCTGACGTTAAGAAATAAGGCTGGACAAACCCCACTAGACGTGGCACTGGCTAATGGCAATGAACATTTGCGCGTTTGCTTTGAGCAGAAAGCTGCTAAGGTTAAACAAGCTTCTTCAAACAGCAGCAAAGCTGTTGAAAACATTGCTGTAGAGAGTGTAAATTCCCATGAGGATTCTATGAAACAAATTATTGATGCTCTAGTAGATACGCTTAATAAGGAGCGGTTGGATTTAATAGTCAAATCTGAAGAAGAGTTAAAAAGTTTGCATACGGAAAAAGAAGTTAATTCTAAAGCAAATGAAGTTTCTACACAGCTGTACGAAATGGCTCAAAGGCATAAGCAACAGCTAACTAACAGAATAAAAGAGCTGCGAGAAAACTTGTCTGCTCCCTTTAACGAAAAGGATGCTGCACAGGCCGAAGCAATGCTTGACAATGAAATACACTTCAAGGGAAAACGGTTTCAGATAGCCTGGGCTCAAAGGGTACGAGAAATAAGCCCTGAAAAAACACCAAAGGACCCAATGCAAATCCCAGCAGAGAGTTCACCAGAAGGCAGTGATACAGACGCTGCTAATACAGAGGAAACAGATCTTGATATGATCCTTGACAGTGCGTTTGAAGAATTAATCGCACTCCAGCAAAACAGTAATAGCGCAGCCCCATCTAGCAGCACATCCCCTGGGATGGAGCTGTCTCTAGAAGAGGAAGAGATTTTCGAAGACGCCTTACAGGAGTTACGGCAAGAGGAAGAGCAAGACCTCCAAAACAATGCATCTTCTCCCAATGACGAACAAGAGCTGCCATCTCAAGGTCAAGTGCCGCCTAAGGCTAATCAAATCCTGTTGAAACCCAAGCTCAATGCCGAAGTTAAAGGCCAGGCCAAGATAGGCAATATAACCAGCCTCAAGCTGCTGAAAGAAGCGCGGGAAGCGGTTGATAAACAAAAACCTCTGGATGATAATCAAAGGCTGACCGCTTTCTGTGATGTGCTGGCAGGGATAATGAGTCGCGAGGTAGTTGAGGCGGAATACAATCCGAAGGCAAGTGGTGCAGTACGCTATAATGACAAGTATAAATCCGCCTTTGCCGCGTTATTAAAGGAAATGCTGATCGCAAAGCCGCCACAGCAAAGCACCGGCACCGCGCAGGCTGTAAAACCTCCTGCTGCAATTGATCAATCTAAGAAGCTTGCAATCCAAGCTTACCTACAGAAGGGCGAACACGCTCGTCTAATCGCAGATAGAGCGCTAGTAGGAGTTGGTACAACTCTACTTACCGCTATAGCAAGCGTGGGTGTGGGCAGTGTATATGGAGCATTAAATCTGGGCATATCAGCAGTTGGTGGAGCGCTGCCGATAGACGATAAAGACGCATTTTTCACGCTCGAAGCTGAAAGCTACCAAGAAGCCTGGGAAGCAATCAAAGAGCTGCTTACAGGCAATCATCAACGTTTTCTGGATGGCCTGGCTGCGCATAATCCACTTTTAATCGCTGTGATGATCGCGCTTTCTTGCGGAGCAATTGGCTTCGCTGTTGGCATTGTTGATGGTGTGGGAAAAGCGCATGGCAAGGGTGGTGCAAAAGAAATGAAGGAAATCTGGAGCCATGTACTAGACGAATATGTGCAGCAGCAGGAGGTTGCTAAACAGTAATGCCCTCTATACACTAAGGGTAAAGAATATTACTGTAGGCAATCACATGAAGCATAACAAAGGATTCTCGCTAGTCGAGCTAAGTATAGTGATACTAATTATTGGTTTGCTAATTGCAGGTATCATGTATGCGCTTAACCTGGTGCAGCAGGCGCGCGTGCGCACTGTCATTAACGAATCGAATGACTTCATCAACCAGCTGCAGGCCTTCAATGACAAGTATGGTTCTTTTCCTGGAGATTTTCCAAACGCTGGCTCCGTCTGGGGCACTAATTGCGCTTCTCCAGCTTCTGGATGCAACGGCAATGGCGATGGCTATATCAAAAACAACGCAGGCGGTGTGGATGAACGTTTCCGAGCTTGGCAGCATCTACAACTTGCTGGCATGACTAATGGCAACTTCACAGGAGTAGCATCAGTAGCCGGTCAGGGTGATTTGGGCGTAAACGTGCCAATCGCAGCGTATTCCAATAGTGCTGGCTGGAGCTTTGATTTTACCGGTGGCTATAGCCCGCCAACTGGATTCGGCCAGTATTTGGAGATAGGCGCATTTAAAGCAAGCGCACAGCCTGTCAACCCGGTCTTTGATCCGGCTACCGCGTATCTTATCGATAGTAAAATCGATGATGGCAACCCCAACAATGGTGTGGTAATGGCGGATGGAAGCAGTGGCGCAAGCAACTGCTATTCCGCGACCACACTAACCGCAACCTACAATCTGTCTGTCACAACTAAAACTTGCGCTCTGCGATTTATGTTTAAGAAATAGTTTTTTGTGCTTTGAGGCCTTGATAAAAAACTTTAGCGCCCTATCTGGTGGACGAGTAGACTAAATATACTGCGAGTTTTGTTGAAGATACGGGAGAATTATGGCGGAAAAAGACTATTATAAGGTGTTAGGTGTTAGTAAGGATGCCACTCCAGATGAGCTAAAAAAAGCATTTCGTAAGCTAGCATTGGAATCCCATCCAGATCGCCACAAAGGAGATGCAGCAGCTGAGAAGAAATTTAAAGAGATAAACGAAGCTTATGACGTCCTTAAAGATCCAAATAAACGAGCGCAGTACGATAGGTTTGGCAGTGGTCATCCCTTCCAACAAGGTGGTGGCAACCCATTCCATGGAGCGCAAGGGTTTGAGCAAGCTTTTGGCGGCGGCTTCTCTGATATTTTTGGCGAATTCTTTAAAGCTGCTACTGGCGGAGCTAATCAACACGCTTCCGCTACAGCCATGCGAGGCTCAGACCTGCGCTATGATGTAAGCGTAACTTTGGACGAAGCTTTCGAAGGCGTGAAAAAAAATATCAAGTATCGCGTTGCTTCGAAATGCGAAACTTGCAACGGCACTGGATCTGCTAGCAAATCTGCTCCTGTTGATTGTCTGTCATGTCGCGGTTCCGGCAGAACCAGAATGCAGCAGGGCTTTTTTGTAGTGGAGACCACATGCAGCACCTGTTCCGGCAGTGGCAAGGCAGTGAAGGATCCATGCAAAACCTGTAGTGGGCAGGGCAGGGCCATGAAGGAGCGCAGCCTAGTAGTTAACATACCGGCTGGTATTGATGATGGCAGCCGCATAAAACTACAGGGTGAAGGAGAGGCAGGGATAATGGGTGCGGAAAATGGAGATCTTTATATATTTACCAGCGTAAAGTCACACCCATTCTTTAAACGCCAGGGTGCGGACCTGCATTGCAAGGTGCCGATAAAGGTTAGCACTGCTGCCTTAGGCGGCATGGTGGAAGTGCCTACTATAGATGGTAAAATCGAAAAAATGCATATAGATAGCGGCGCACAAAACGGCAAACAGATTCGCTTGAAGGGCTACGGCATGCCGGTATTGAACTCTAAAACCCGCGGAGATATGTATGTTGAGCTGGAGCTAGAAGTGCCGGTTAAATTAAGCAAGCGACAGAGAGAATTGCTCGAAGAATTCGAACAGGTAAGTAAAGACGACACGCACCCTAAGTGCCATGGCTTCTTTACGAAGTTGAAAGATATATGGCGTAGCTTCACTAAAGAATAAAACTATGTCTTAGGGTTATTGCCGCTCAAGCGCGAATCCAGAAAAATAAAGGAGAGTATGAATGAGACTTTATGGGAAAATACTCTTGATCGAAGAGGTAAATCCTAAGTGGAGAGATTTATTGAAAGCGTTGTGTAAACTGGGTACCTGCCTTTGTGGGCATGACAAAAATAAGGATCATATATGCCGCACCAATATATATTAGCATTGGGGAGTAATCAGGGCCATAGACTTGGTCACCTTCAAGATGCTGCCACACGCTTAACGCCGGCATTACAAAACATGCGGCACTCTGCAATTCTAGAAACAGCGGCAATTTTGCCACAAAACGCTCCCAGCTCCTGGGATATGCCTTACCTAAATATGGTGATAACAGGGAAAGCTGAGTTATCCCCTCATGAACTGCTCACAGGAATTAAACAGATAGAGTATGATATGGGAAGGCGTGATACAGATAAATGGGCGCCTAGGATTATTGATATAGATATTCTCGATTGGAGCGGCCCAGCGCTTAGCACCGAGCAGCTGACCATCCCACATCACGAATTGCCCAACAGACCATTCTTGCGCTCTCTGATGGCCTCCTTGGATCTTGGGCCCTTCTCCTGGCGGCAAGAAAACCCTTATCCTGAGCCCCCTAGAAGCTATCTCCTACACCCCAAACTGGTAGGAATAGTCAACATAACTCCCGACTCCTTCTCGGATGGCGGCAAGCATAACGATACCGGCACCGCTGTTCAGCATATGAGACAACTGGTAGCGGATGGCGTGTCCGTTCTTGAGTTGGGGGGGCAGTCTACCAGGCCAGGATCTCAGCAGATCAGTTGGGAAATGGAATGGCTACGCCTTGAGCCAGTGTTGCGGGCCGTGCAAAACGATGAGCTGCTTGCACAGGTGCCCCTTAGCGTGGACACGTATTACCCAGATGTTGTGCAGAAAATAAAAGAAATGAAGCTCTCCAACCCTTTATGGATAAATGATGTCAAAGGTTTGAGAGAGCCTAGAATGCTGGAACTGCTTGCTAATATGGATTGCCGCGTGGTTTTAATGCACTCCTTAAGCGTGCCGTCCGACCCTACTAATATCCTGCCTGTGGAACCGGATCCAATAGAGCAGCTACTTCTTTGGGGTAGAGATATGCTCCAGCAAATTGGCAACCATGGCATCTCTAAAGAGCGTGTGATCTTCGATCCTGGTATAGGATTTGGCAAAGCTCCATACCAATCTATGGCCATTTTACGGCAGGCTAGTAGGTTAAAGGAATTGGGGTGCCCTTTGTTTGTTGGCCACTCCCGCAAATCTTTCGTGCGCGTTTTTTCTGTACTGCCACCTCCAGAAAGAGATCTGGAAACTGCGACAATGAGCGTTTTGTTGGCATCTCAAGGCGTTGATTACTTGCGAGTGCACAACGTAGCGGTTAATATGAGAGCTCTGGTGGCGAGCTCTTTTGTTGCGCCAAATACCTAAAATAGCTGTGTAGGGGCGAGTATTTTAGGGAATTGTTATTAGTGCTAGGTGAGGAGGCTTGCTTGTTAATTACGCAGCTTTGTGCTACAGTTGAGAGAGTATAGCAGAGCTAAGCTAGAGATCGGCAAAATTATATAGCTTTGCCAAGTAATTATGGATAAATACTGTGAAATTTAATGAGCAGCTCGTTCGAGCATTCGCACAAGGCGACATTAATGAATGCAATAGGTTAGTAGGCGCTAATAGCTCGGAAGCTATAGATAAAAGTCTGCTTACAGGGGCGCAAGGCCTCGGTGCGTTGCTTAACAATGTAGCCGAGCAAAAGCTGCCTGAGGGGCAATTTAAAGCTTGCCTGGATTGGCTAAAGAAGCAGGATGCTCATATCAGTGTAGATAATATAAAAGCTTTAGCGTCTAATGGCGTTAGCTTGATTACTGCAACCAGTACAACTAAGCCACGTAACGCAGAATTCTACGGCGGAGCTTTTGCGGAAGAATTATTAGATTGGGTGCAAAAGAATGAGCCCGAAGTGTATAACAACCTCGCTAAACATCATGAGGTATTTTATGTCATAGATTGGGTGCTGATAAAGGAAGTAGAAGGCATAACCTTCACCAAAGATCTCGAGAGCAATAAAGCCTATAAAATAGCGCAAAAGCTGATTTCTCTTGGCGCTCGCATTAACAACACAGAATTTTTAAAGAGGCTTTTCGAAGATCGAACTTGTGCTAGAATTGGTGATAGTAGGTTTATACGGGCACTTGATGTATTTTCTAGCTTAGGAGTAAGTAAGGAAGTTATTTGTTGCTCGCTAAGCTTGGCACATAATGACAGGCCAGATTGGGCCAACTCTGTGTATTGCTTGGCTAAATGGCTATATGATAATGATAAAACTTCAGATAAAAGCGAGTATAAAAAATGGCTGGCGTATGTTCAAGGGCCAGGAGAACGTACGTTAGGCAAGCAATTAGAAATTGCTGCGGTAAAACTTGCAGCAGAAGCTGTCACCTCAAATAACACAGAAGGCTTCAAAAACCAGTTTAGCTCGTTGAAAGATTTGATAGATCGAGATTCGATCCTTGGCGGCGCAACTTTAGCAGACAATGGGTTGAAAAATCGCGACAATATCATAATTTTGTTTACATCCCTTTATAGCGAGAATGCTAAATCTGAATCTGCCCAAGCTCCCTCTGCGCCTACGAGCACAGCTTCCTCTACTCCTACAACACAGCCAAACTCTTCTCCTGAGCAAAAGTCAAGCCGGGCAGCGGTTGAAGTTCTAAATGGCGTGCTCTCTAATGCTTTATGTAAGATAGATTGGGCCGGCCAAGGTAAGATAGTAGACGACCCGAATTATATGCAGGCACAAGAGTTGGTTAAGTCAGGAGCTGTAGTTAGCAAAGCTACAGTTATAGTGAATGGTTGCGAGCAACTACTAGTTTATGGCCTATTCATACAGACCATTGCTAAAAAGATACCTTTAGAGCGTTTTAAGCAAGCCCTAGATGCCGCCTACAATCTAGGAGATGGCAAGGCATTAGATGAAGCAATGCCTTTGATGCTGATAATAGGTGGACATAATAATGCTGCAGTTCCTCTTCTTGCTTTAGTTGAGTGGTTAGAAGAAAAAAAAGTAACCAAAGACAACTCTCAAATTAGCCTACTTCAACATCAATTAAATAGTTTTGATTCTAAATCCCATGGAAGGTATGCCAGTCTGCTAAGTATAGTGCAAGAGCTTTTAGCTACTTATTCAAACCAGGTGCAGAGTGAAGGAAAAGAGGCATTAGGCAAAGCTTTGGTTAGAATTCTCAAACATGTATCATTTCACCAAGAAGGGCGAACTACAAGTGCTTTTTATGACATATTGCAGCTAAGCAGTACAAACAATGGAACACTGATGAACGGTTGTAGGCCAACAATGACGCTTGAGGTGCTTAGCTCCATAATTGAAGCTGAACAGCGGAGACTAATGCAACAGCCAGAGCCAGCAGCAGGACAGCGAAAGCAGATTTTAGCAGACAGCATGGCAGATGTTTTGCCCTTGCTTGTCAAACCTGAGATGAAACAGATATTTACCCTAATGTATACTCTCAATAATGAGTGCACGTTTGCGCTACGCAGTGCTTTATTAGATCACCCCAAAGAGTTACTCATACTAGCTAATGAAGAATGGCAGAGCCCTCAAATAAATAAGGATTTGCAATACATGGCAAGGCCATTGCGACACTTAAAAGCAGTTGTCCCTTTGTCTGTAGCAGCTGGGCTAGGTGTGGGCCTTATAACTTTGGGTTTGACCATAAACCTAATGGATATAAAAGTACTGACTTCTGCTGGCACTATGGCGCCCTTAGGCGATGCCCTGTTGCTCGGAGGTACGGCGCTGCTAACTATAGGTATCACCGGCTTTTTAATTAATGACCTGCTTTATGCTGAGAAATCAGGCCATACACAGCAAAAAATGGCTTTCCCTGTCGCTGCAACCGCCATACTGGCTGGTCCTGCAGTAGTAGGAGTGAGTTTTTACGGCCCTGTTTATATAGCTGCACAATTGCAAATTAAAGAAGTTGTAGCTGCTGTAATCCCAGCAGGAGCTATTACAGGCTTGATAGCAGGGCTAGCAATAGCCGCCCAATTAAAAGGAGACGACAACAAAACTCTTGGTGTGGGAGGAGCTATCGGCGCTGTCACGGGTGTAGGCGCAACGTTACTGCCTTTAGCTGCCTCTCACGTGATGAAAACTGATCCCATGATGAATGCGTTGATAGTGGTATCAGCCGCAGCTTTAAGCGTTCTGCTAACTCTCATCACCTTTGGAGCGCAAGATAAAGTATCTTCTGCTCCTCCAACTGGATGGCAAAAGGATTAAGGGCTGCACCCAATCAATAATTTTAAATATTCTTAATATACTAAGGCTTTCTAAGTTTTTTCTTGCCTTTGTTTGGGATTGGCAATATAATCGACCGTACGAAGTTATAAAACGCGAGGAACATATGACAAGTGCCGTTCTAGTGCAGCAAATCTTAGGAGCTGTGGTAATTGGGTACATGGTGGTGTGTATATTTATGGGAATATTGCATGCCAAAGGGGTGAAAAACTTACGGCAATTCGCACTTGGTTATAAGGATATTTCTACGGGTATGCTAGTGGCTACCATATATGCTACTCATCTGGGAGCTGGCGCGACGTTGGGTTTGATAGAACAAATAAACAACATTGGTATTGTTGCTGTGATAATAGGCCTGGTAAGAGCAGGTAATTGGTACATATCGAGGGTCATATTTTGTAATGGCGTGGAGCGATTTAAAGACTGTCTGAGCCAAGCGGATGTAATGAAAACATTATTTGGGCCGTTCGCTTTTCAGGCAACTAATGTAATCAGCGTTGTTCATAGTATTGGAGTTGTAGCAATTCAGATTCTTATGCTTGGTTTAGTTATCCAATATTTCTTTGGGTTATCTACCGCTACAGGAATTTTATTGGGCTCACTGGTGGTAACGGCATATTCAGCATCTGGTGGTATAAAGGCAGTGATACTCACCGACCTAATGCAAATACTACTGTTTGCTGTAGTATTGGCTGTGGTGTTTTATATGTCTGTTCATAAAATGGTAGCTGAGCCAGACTTTTGGCAATTGATACCTGTTAGTAAAACATGGATTATGCCATATGATGGGCGTTCGACATTGCTAGTTATGGGCATGATCGTATATGCTTTTATACCCATGGGGCCTGGGGCGCCTTTCATACAACGTATCCTAATAAGCGGCTCTGACCGCCAATTACAGAAAGCTTTTTCATACGTTACGTTTATTGATTGCATCGTGGTCTGCGTCATAAGTTCAGTAGCTATACTGCTATTACCAGATACTGGAGAAGGTACCTTAGATAGAATGTCTCTATTTGCGATTGCTAGGGACGCGATGAATCCGTTTTTTATAGCTGCAGTTATATTAGGTGTGTCAGCAGTTACAATGTCCACAGCTGATTCATGGCTTAATACTGGAGCGGTGATAGCAACACATTGCATCACAACAAAACATAAAATGAATAATGCTCAGCAGGTAAGAGCTGCAAGAATGATGACGGTGATTTTTGGAGTGACGGCGGCTGTAGCCGCATGGATAGGAGGCAGCGTAATGTCGTTACTTTTAGCAACTGAGTCCTTCAGCATGCCATTGCTATACATACCGATTACGGCTGGTTTTTTAGGTTATAATTTTACCGAGATGGATTATAAACGGGCAGTAATAACCTCTATCGCCGCAGTTTTCCTAGGCGCCTACATAGAGGGCGAGTTCGGCTTTATCTCCCTACTCTTTGGCCTAATAGGCAGTACAGTAGGCCTCACATGGTCTAAGAAGTGGAGCTTCTTCAGAGCAGACGGCACGCCGCTGATGCAATCAAAAGTGGATATGGGACGACCAATAGAATCTTTTTAACTTTAATTTAATATATAAAAATAATCTGGAAATTTTTGTTTGACATTCTGCTGAATTAAATAGAAAATATGAAACAACTTATTAGTTTGGGATAGGTATATGCTGGGTAGTAGTTTGCTGGTTGGTTGCGACGTTGTATCGGTGTTTGTATACACTTTACTGTGCATTTATTTTGGCATTGTAAGCGCAAGGCGCGTGGGAAACTTGAGGGAGTTTGCATTGGGTGACAAGAGACTATCCACGCCTATTTTAGTGGCTACTATATTCGCCACTCATCTGGGAGCTGGAGCAACGTTAGGTTTAATAGAGCAAATTAGTAACGTAGGTATTATATGCGCAATTTTGACCATGATTGGCGTTATCAGATGGAGCATAACGAAGGCGATTTTCTCCAGCTACATCACCAATTTTAAAGGATGTATTAGTCAAGCCACTGTTATGCAGAAATTATATGGCAATTTTGGCCTATGGAGCTCCAACATCTCGACTCTGATAATCAGTATAGGGTTAATAGCCGGACAAGTAATGGTAATGGGCTTTGTGTTCCAATATTTCTTCGGTCTATCGTCAACATGGGGTATTGCAATAAGTGGAGCCATAATAACTACATATTCGACTTCTGGTGGTATCAAAGCTGTCATACTAACTGATCTTTTACAGATGACCTTATTCTGCTTAATCATAGCCATAGTATTTTGGTTTGCTATGGAAAGGATTATGGTAGAACAAAATGTTTTAGCTCTACTACCGCAAAGTAAAGTTTGGGTTATACCACACGACTGGCATTCTGCGATGCTTGTAATAGGAGTTATGGTATATTCAATAATACCAATAGGTGGTGATGCCCCGTTTATCCAAAGGCTATTGATAAGTGGCTCTCCAAAGCAACTAAAAAAGACATTCTCATACGTAGCAATACTTGATTTATTAGTAATATTTGCCATAAGTTGTATTGCGGTTGTTTTATTGCCTACAGTTGGCGATGGGAGCATTACAAAAGGGGAAATTCTAAGTATTGTGGAAAGCACTATGCATCCGGTTGTGGTCAATGGAATCGCCTTGGGACTATTAGCAATTACCATGTCAACGGCTGATAGCTGGTTGAACGCGGCAGCGGTGACTATATCGCATGATATAGTCAAATGGTTTAAACCAAAACTTAAAGATGCCGACGATATTCGCAACGCAAGGCTTGCAACTATTTCACTCGGTCTAAGCGCATCTTTATTAGCTCTGTATAGCAGTAGTTTAATGTCCGTTATATTATTAGCTAATAATTTTTATCATCCTATCATACTTATTCCTATAGCAGCAG
>JAFECK010000011.1 GCA_018242185.1 Pseudomonadota bacterium | reverse complement strand
CAGTGGGCGTAGGCCACACCATGACATCTTTTTTACAGTTTATACGACAACCATCAGAATTGCATCATTTCCCAACGGCAATTACTTAATACAAATTTAACTCCGCGAAAGGACCCTGAATTATTCTTTGGCCAAATCATAGTGGACAATCTTCTTGTTTTATGGAAGACTACCGAAGGTAAGAACTGAAAACAAATTATTATGGCAGAGAGAAAGCGTCACACTTATTTTGGCTATCGTAAAGTTAATGAAGCGGAGAAAGAAAGGCTAGTACAGGGCGTGTTCTCAAATGTTGCTTCCAACTATGACCTTATGAATGATCTGATGAGCTTTGGTCTGCATCATTGTTGGAAGGCCGAGTTTATTTCTGAGCTACCCCCATATAATGAAGTAAATTTATTAGATGTTGCAGGTGGGACTGGCGATATATCAAATATGTTCTTAGTAGCAGCTAATAATCAAGGCTATAGAAACGTGCAGGCTACTGTATGTGATTTAAATGCTGAGATGATGGAGCGCGGTAAGAAAAAATTGGCCACTACCTTGCAAAGCGATCTTATTACTTGGGTGCGCGGAAACGGTGAGAGACTCCCGTTTGATGAAAACTCCTTTGATTACTATGCCATTTCATTTGGCATCCGCAATTTTACTAATATACCTAAGGCACTGAAAGAGGCTTATAGGGTATTGCGGCCCGGGGGAAAATTTGCATGCTTAGAGTTTTCTAATGTACGCGAAGGAGTTATAGCTAAGGTATATGAGCAATATTCATTCAACATAGTGCCGGCAATTGGCAAGATTATCGCTGGTGATGCGAGCGCTTACCAATATTTGGTGGAAAGCATCCGCAAATTTCCTAAAGCACCTGAGTTTGCGGTCATGGTAGAAGATGCCGGTTTTTCTGGAGTTAGCTACCGCAAGCTAACCTTTGGAGTGGTGGCAATACACATAGGTTATAAACCAATACATAGCTAAGAACTTAGCTATGAACTTTTAAGCAAACGCTCAAGCTTACCGATCGCTAGCTGCACTAATGGCCATTTAGCGTTACGCCGCCCCCAAACTACAGCTTCTTTACCAGTTTCAGGATCAACGGCACTCACTTTTAGAAGATTGCCGCAAACGATATATTCCAGTATGTATCCACCTTTTTCTCCGCTACCCATCTGATGCCATCTATAAATAACGAGAACGCAAGTGTTCGATAAAGTAACGGGGGTTAAGGATCTCTCCCGTTGCATGCTCTATTAACTCATTTGCTGTGCCAAAAAGAGAGGCATATGCGTGGACATGTGTACCCAACCACTCAATTACGGGTTTTAATCTTCCATCTGCTAGCTGGTCACGCCAATGAGGCATCGCCTTATTCATGGCTTTGGCAAGCTGAGCAGCATTCATGGCGCCCAAGGTGTAAGTAGGGAAATATCCGAATAAACCAGAAGGCCAGTGAATATCTTGTAGGCAGCCAGAGACGTCGTCAGGAGGAATGATGCCAAGCAATTCTTGGCTATACGCATTCCATAACCTCGGCATATCGCGTACCCCTATATCTCCATCAAATAAGCGTTTTTCAATATTATAACGCATAATTATATGCATTGGATAAGTCACCTCATCAGCATCTACCCGAATAAAAGAAGGCTGAACATGCAGCATATATTGTTGCAGCCAATGTTCGTCTACCGTATCTCCAAATTCATTAAATACAACCTTCATGCGTTTACTTAGGTGCGAGATAAATTTAGGGTGGCGGCCTATTTGTTTTTCTACAAACAAAGACTGGCTTTCATGCAAGCTCATGCCATGCGCGCATCCCACAGGCTGATCCCGCCAAGCACGTGGTAGTTGCTGTTCATATAACGCATGCCCAGCTTCATGGAGGATGCCATACAGCGCCGTGATAGGATCAGATTCGTCATACCGAGAGGTAATGCGGATATCAGGCCATCCACCATTGCAGAAGGGATGAGTACTAGTATCTAGGCGCCCGCTGCTGAAATTAAACCCCATCTCCTGCATATACTCTACTCCGAGTTTTTTCTGTGCTTCTGTGGGTACTAAAAACGGCCATCGATCTTTGACTTGCTGCGTTTCCATCCTAGCACCTAAAATCTCTGGAAGTTCTTTACTAAGGTAAGAGAAATGCTCATCGATTTCTGCAGAAGTCCGACCAGGATCGAATTCATTAAGTAAGCTATTATAAGGAGTCATACTAAGATAATCTGCACGCTGCTCTGCAATTTTGCGCACCATATCTACTACTTTCTCCAAATATGGCGTCAACATCTCCCAGTCGTTATTTGCTCTAGCTTCACGCCAAACTGCATTAGATTTATTACAAATCTCGCTATATTGCGCCATAAGTTTTCCGTCCACAGCGATGTAATTGGTGTATATCCTCTTCATATTGCGTAAATTAGCTTGCTCCCACTGATCTAGCTTAGCCACCTCAGCTACTGCCTGATCTAACATTTCAGACACCTCCTGCGCTGTAATTCTATGTACAACCTGTTCTTCTAAGAAGGCAAGCTGTTCTCCTCTAGCATCTACAGCTTGTTCAGGCATCATCACTTCCATATCCCAATGCAAATTGCTTTGGATGGCTCTTATTATATGGATTTCTTTAAAGATGTTTTTCAGCTTATTATAACTGCTGTTTGGCTGCTGTTTAGACATATCAGGTTCCATTTTTTGTTAACGATAGGTGATATTGTAGCTATCTACAAGAGGTATATTGATTGTTGCAATTATAGAGCCATAAAGATTATACAAGATCTTTATCATTGATCTTTGCCTGAATATCAATTAATATGACGCATATATCGATCCAAGGGAAAGTAATGCAACACCAGTGGGAGAAAATATTTACTAGTAGAGACCAGGAACAGGCCAAACGCCTTAAGTGGGCTGTGTATATCAATGAAGCCCAAGACCTATCCGATCTTGGGGGTTGTATACTGCAGCAGGTTGTTGGTGATGATGATAATGCCAAGCGAAACGCATTGATAAAGACATTGCGTCATCTGAGCATAGTATTCCACCCAGATAAGTTTTCAGACCCAGATAACACAAAACAGCTAGAAATACGCGAACAAGCTAAAAAAGCGTTCCAAAAGATCCAAAATCTTGTTGATACGCTCAAAGATAATATTTCTACACTCATTCCTGGTATTCACTTCGACATGGTGAAAACGTGTTTGAATAACGGTAAGGCGCTAATACATGCATGGGCTAGGCAATATGGTTATATTCAGGATGAGAATACGGCTAAACAATGGTTTGACCAAATAGTGAAAGTAGATGTAGTGAAAGCAGATGGAGTTAATGCGCTTGATTTAAGAGGGAACACTTTTTTCCACGAGACATTTTTATGGGATCAACCAAACTACCCAAAGCTCATAGAACGCGCTTTGAATCATTGCCAGACCGCCCACCCCAATCTAATAAACCAGCAGAATTATGATAATGTACAGCCAGCAGACGTACTAATGAATAGCTTAATAGGTGACTGGAATACTCAGATCAAAGCTAAGACAGTAAAACGGGCGGATGATATCCCGTTTATGTATATGGCTTTCATTGCAGAGGGCTTTTATACGCCTATGTTATATGGAATGGACCCGCTACCCGCTATCGGGCGCTCTATACAAAAAGGAAATTGGAAAGGACTCGCCCCTCCTGAGATCTTGCAAAACATGGATTCTGTATTTTTATGCGCAATGGTAGAATTCATCGAATATAAAAACCATATGCTACAACAGAGCAATCAGGCCATTCCAGCCAATGCTATGATGCCGGTTGATGCTAATATTCCTATGAGCCAAAGAGGCGCGCTTGAGCAGATTGAGGCCAATAATCAATTGATTACTAGATTAAAACAGCAGAAAAATGGTACGGCGCTGCTGTGGATGTCACCGGAACAGCGGAGAAAATTGCCATTATTATATAAAGCAAAATCCGAGAAACTAATGGCGAGCTGTATCGGTATATGTATGTCGACCATAGTTTTCACAGGCTTCAATTTAGCCGCTTCAGTGAAAACAGCTTTTTTCATTAATCTCGCAGGAAGTCTGATAATTGGTATTAGATATTCCTATACCATCCTGAGCGTTGCTGCCACCTATGACTTGCTGGCATACAGAGAGGAAAGCTCAGAATACGTAGACTATATAAAAAACCGCGATAAGGATCAAACAAAATTAACTATAAAAGCAGCGCTTCTGGGGGCAGTTGGTGGGGTGGCTATTTTTACAGTATTGCAGGGTGCAAATGAGCTAGCATTATATTGGAATTTCCCAGATTTATATAGTGCACCTAGCAGCATAGAGGCTTACTTTAGTCGAGGGTCATGGTTTACTACGCTAGCTGGCATCATTGAGGCTGATACTAACAATACATGGCTTCTCGCTCCTCTATTAACAGCAATAGCTATACCTGTATTGGTCTATTTAGCTAGTGAAATAGCTCTTTATAAGATTTATACAGAACAAGAGAGAGTTGGAGTAAGGGGCGCAAGGTAAGGGTTAGCGATTCTCTTTTACTGCCCTATTTTTCTGTCTATCCCATTCTCTTTGCTTAATAGCTTCACGTTTATCATGCTGTTTCTTGCCGCGTGCTAAGCCAATCTCCACCTTTATAAGATTGCGCTGATTAAAATACACCTGTAGAGCAATGGCTGTATAGCCTTTACGCTGGATTAACCCCATAATTTGTTTTACTTCTTTACGGTTTAATAGCAGCTTTTTAGGCCGCTTCGGATAGTGGTTGAACAGGCTTGCCTTGTCGTATTCGGGGATGGAAAAGCCCGTTATGTATAGCTCTCCGTCTATTTCTTCAACATGCGCATCATTCAAGCTAATTTTACCGCAGCGCATACTTTTTACCTCAGTACCTTTTAATACGATACCGGCTTCGATCTTTTCTTCTATATGGTAGTCAAAATACCCACGTTTATTATTGGCAACCAACGTTTTTATGTTGCTTGATACTGTTTTTTTGCTCATAATAGTGTCTAAAGTACTGTATGAATTTGTACTGTATAATAAATAATACTAACATACAAGGATAGATCAACGTGAAGGGGCCTGGAGTCATAGGTGTAGCAATAGCACAGCTGAATATGACAGTTTGGGATATTCGGGGCAACATAGCGAAAATTCGAGCTGCATACGATGCAGCAACAGCATCTGGGTCGGACTTAATGATTACGCCAGAACTGGCGGTTGTTGGCTATATGGCAGAAGATTTATTATTAGGTGATAGCTGGCGGGAGCAACAGGAGCAGGTGCTGCAGGAGCTAGCAGAGATAACAGATGGGCGCACGACCGGGCTTTTAGTGGGTTTACCGGTAGACTGCGGCTCGAATGATGATATTAGCCCAAAATTTCGCCAGCCGCAGCTTTATAACGCGGCTATTTTATTCGCTAATGGCAAAGAAATAGGCAGAGCTTATAAACATCATTTACCTAATTACGGCGTCTTCGATGAGACACGTTATTTTCAAAATACCCACCTGAGTGATCTTGCGTCGATTGAGTTCGCTGGTCGTAGGCTCGGCGTGATGATTTGCGAGGATATGTGGTATGATGATGTGCCAGATCGGCTTGTTTCTACCGGCGCTGATATATTTGTAGTTTTAAACGCGTCGCCCTATGAAGAGAAAAAACGCGCCAGAAGGTTGAATATAGCGCAAGGTATAGCGCAAAAACATAATAAACCGCTAGTGTATGCCAACCTAATTGGCGGACAAGATGAACTGCTGTTTGATGGAGCCAGTTTTGTGCTGAGCAGTAAAGGCACTATAGTTTCAAGTACGGATCCATGGCAGGAGAATGTGCTGTTTGTAGAAATATCTAGTGAAGAAGGGCAGCGCTCACAGGTGAAAATTCCAGCTCAGGATGAGGGTGATATATACCAAGCCTTGATGCTGGGTTTGCGAGATTATGTGCATAAGAATGGCTTTGCTTCAGTGATGCTAGGTCTTTCTGGCGGTATGGACTCTAGTTTCGTTAGTGTTTTAGCCGCTGATGCTTTAGGGTCAGAGGCTTTGAGTGTAGTAATGTTACCATCGAAATATACTTCGCAAGAGAGCTATAAAGACGCTATGGAGCTAATCAATAAGCTCGGTTGCAAGCATTATACCTTGAGTATTAAGCAACTACACGAGATAGCAGCGGGTGAATTAACCAATGGTCTTGGAGTAGGTATAGCGTCCTTAACGGAAGAAAACCTACAGGCAAGATTGCGTGGCTTGCTATTGATGGCGGCGTCTAACCAAAATGGGCAGTTGCTATTAGCTACTGGCAATAAATCTGAATACGCAGTCGGGTATGCCACTATTTACGGTGACATGTGCGGAGGCTTTGCACCAATCAAAGATGTTTATAAGACTCTGGTTTATAGGCTGGCACATTGGCGCAATCATAATATACCACCTGCGAGCCTAACCAATGCACTGGTGCAACCGTTTACAGATAACGTACTAAAGAAGGCGCCAACCGCTGAGTTACGCCCTAATCAGAAGGATCAGGATAGTTTGCCAGCGTACGAAGTATTAGATTTGATTTTGGCATATTTGATTGAAGGTAATGTAAGTAGTAGCCAGCTGGTGGAGCAGGGCATAGCTAATGAATTGATCTTACGCATCAGGCAGATGTTGCACAGTGCTGAATTTAAGCGCCGACAAGCAGCATTAGGACCAAAGATTACTACCCGTAATTTTGGCAAGGACTGGCGTTACCCAATCACTGAGTATAAGAAAAAAGGATAATATGGCAGAGATACAAAACATGATTGTGGCTATAACCGGTGCTTCTGGTGCAATATATGGTATCAAGCTGTTACAGGTGTTGCGTAAATGCGGTGTGCAAACGCATTTGGTGATCAGCAAAGCTGGTCGCCTGACTATTGAGCATGAGACGGAACATAGCTTTGATGAGGTGGTGCAAATGGCTGATCACTACTATCATAACAATGATATCTCTGTGTGCCTTGCTTCTGGATCGTGTAAAATGAGCGGCATGATCATTGCACCTTGCACGGTCAAAAGCTTGGCGGAAATCGCTTGCGGTATAAGTAGCTCTCTTATTTCTAGGAGTGCGGATGTGATGCTGAAAGAGCGGCGTAAGCTGGTGTTATTGGTGCGAGAAACTCCATTACATCTAGGCCATATCCAGAATATGGAGCGTGTCACTCAAATGGGTGCTATAGTAATGCCGACAGTGGTAACGCTTTATATTAAGCCTGCCAGTATTGAGGAGATGCTGGAGCATCAAGTGGGCCGGGTGCTGGATCTATTTGGTATAGAGTCTGGCTTGGTGCGCCATTGGAAAGGCTTGGGCGATTCAAGTAAGAGCTGAAAAGCTTAGAGATAGCTCTGCTTACAATACTAACCCCCTTTCCATTGTCGCAGTATTGCTCTATGCTGAATTCTATTAAAATCTAAAGAGAAAGCTTATGGCAGGACATTCGAAATTTAAGAACATTATGCACCGTAAAGGTGCGCAAGATAAAAGGCGTGGCAAGCTATTTACCAAGCTTTCGCGCGAGATTACTGTTTCTGTAAAGGAAGGGCAAGCAGACCCTGCATTTAATACCCGCTTACGAGTAGCAATAGCTGCCGCAAAAGCCGAAAATATGCCGAAAGATAAGATAGATGCGGCAATAGTTCGTGCAAACCAAAATGATGCAAGCTCTAACTATGATGAGGTGCGCTATGAGGGGTATGGGCCAGGCGGAACGGCATTCATCGTCGAAGCACTTACAGATAATCGCAATCGTACAGCTTCTGAGGTGCGCTCCACTTTCACTAAATACGGTGGGGCTTTAGGCGAAACTGGTAGCGTTAGCTATATGTTTAAGTCTATCGGGTCCATGCATTATGGAGTGCAAACTGGGTCCGCGGATCAGCTTATGGAGGCAGCCATTGAAGTTGGTGCAGATGACTGTATTTCTGACGAAGATGGTCACGAGATTATCTGCGCACCAAGCCACTTTCATCAAGTTCGTGAAGCGCTTGAGTCAAAGCTAGGCGCGCCCGCTCAGGCAGAGATTACTTGGAGGCCTGATAATATGGTGGCAGTCAATGATATAGAAATGGCGCGTAAAATCCTGAAGTTTATAGAAGCGCTGGAGGATAGTGATGACGTGCAACAGGTGGTCGGAAATTTCGAGATAGCTCCTGAACTTCTAGAAAAGCTGGCTAATGAATAGGATAATAGGTATAGATCCTGGTTTACAGCGCACTGGCTGGGGAATCATTGAGGCGGCGCCTGGAACACTACGCTTTGCAGCTGGAGACGTTATCCAGACCGACCCAACGCAACCGCTACCCTTGCGCTTATTACACATACGCACTTCGCTTTTACTAATTCTGCAGCTGTATCAACCGCAAGCTGCAGCTATGGAAGAAACATTTGTGAACCGCAATTTTCGCTCTTCTCTATTACTTTCGCAAGCGCGCGGAGTAGCTCTTGTTAGCTTAGCAGAAGTAGGGTTGGTTGCAGCAGAGTATACACCTAACGCTGTGAAAAAAAGCATTACCGGGCGAGGACATTCTGATAAAACCGGAATGTTGCAAATGTTACGGTATATCTTACCAGGCGCCTCAATATCGCAAGCAGATACTGCTGATGCTGTATCTATCGCAATTTGCCACGCTAACCATATGAGATTTACTTAAGAATCGCTTATAAGAGATAGATCTAATTAATATTTTAAAATTATATTAAAATAATGCCTTGTACTATCAAGAGCATTGCATTACAATGCGCAGCCGGTGGAGCTCTCCTTCATCATCAGCACAACAATCACAATCATGGTATTTCTTATGGTAACGCAACGCACTTTATTCAGAACACTCATGCAAGGTATCAATTATAACGATATCAAGCATAATAGAATTTCCAAGAGTTATAGGGCTTTATGGCGTGCGGTGATTATGCAGGCTTTATTAGATGCTACTCGAGTAAGTAAAAAAACTGAAGAAAAAATGCATAAAAAGCAGGCTATTAAGTGGCTGCGCGCTAATTCCATCAATTTCCTATTAATTTGTGATCGTGCTGAGTTGGATCCAGCATATGTGCGTCGCTGCTCTCGTAAAGTTCTCACTCGCGGTCGCACTTGGCGCCGGCCCAGGGCAGGTAATAAGGCTATCATCTAGCCATTTATATTGACTGCACCCTGACGCAGTACCTCAATTTCTTTGCCTTCCAAACAGCGCACTATAGTGGAAGCTTGAGCACCAAGCAGCTCTGTAGCACTTGTCTTATGATCCCGTAATACCGCCGCCAGGGCTGGACCGAAAACAACAGCAATTTTGGTTGGATCTGATAGTGGATCCTGCCCACTTTTGTTAGCACTAGTAGTTATCATCGGCCGTTTTAACAGCTTCAATAATGCGGTTATAGTATCGCTGCTAGACACCCTAATCGCGAGCGTCCCATCTTCCATGCACAGATGACCTATACCGCGCTGTGTATTACCAAGTAGCGCTTCTGTACGCCCTTTTAATACCAGTGTTAACGGTCCAGGCCAAAATTTCTTAGCCAACATTACAGCTCCTTCTGGAAAATAAGCTATTTTCATAGCTTCTTCCAAGCTGGATACGAAGATAGGCATGACTTTGTCATGGGACCTTTCTTTTAAAGCATACACTTTATTTATCGCCGCTATATTGCTAGCGTCGCAGCTTAAACCATATATAGTATCCGTGGGAGTTACTATTACTTCTCCTTGAAACATTAGCATTGCAGCTCTTGATAATCCTTCATGATCGTGCTTTAAAATCTCAGTCATTCTTGTGCTGCCTGTTTTGCTTGCACTCCAGTGAGTAGGGAACCTTTTATACTGTAGCGCGCCATATATAGCACTATGCTTGCCCATAACACAGAAAGAGCTGAACCTAGAATAACTCCAAGCTGCGCATATGTTTGGTACATAGGCGTGGAGTCATACGCCAAAATATTAATAAACATGCTCATAGTGAAGCCGATTCCGCATAACACTGCCACTGCATACATCTGCCCATAATTAGCATGCAGTGGTAGCTTAGCAAAACCAAAGCGTACCATTAGCCAAACCGCGCCAAATACACCGATTTGTTTCCCCAAAAACAACCCTATAGCAACACCAGCAGTAATACTGTTACTCAACTGTTCTACGGAGAAGAAGCTCAAATCTATTCCGCTATTAACAAAAGCAAAAAGAGGTAAGATGAAATATGCAGAATATGGGGCTAATACCCGCTCTGTAGATACGAGTGGGGAGCTGTTATCCTTACCCCTATATAGCGGCATCAAAAAACCCATGCACACGCCACTTACTGTAGCGTGCACCCCAGAGCAATAAAAGCTGTACCACAGCAGCAAAGCCAATATTATATGTATAAAGATGCCAGAATACTGGAGTCTGTTTAATAAAAAAATGGTTAGCATAATAGCGCAAATAGCTATTATATATAGTATCTCAATGCTTGCGCTATACCAGAACGCTATGATGACCACCGCCATAAGATCATCAATAATTGCCAACGCCGCTAAAAATACCCGTAAAGAGTCTGGGATACCTCGACCAATGATGGCAAGTATAGATAGGGCAAAAGCTATGTCAGTGGCTACAGGGATTGCCCAACCATCTAATACATCAGGATTATGCTGATTATACATCACAAAGATAGACATAGGAGTAAGTACACCCATCAAAGCCGCAATAAAGGGCAGGGCGCGCGCACTCCATGTATTTAGATGCCCTTCGATTATCTCCCGCTTCATCTCCATACCTACTATCATGAAGAAAATTGCCATAAGGAAATCATTCACCCAATCTTTCAAAGACATTGATAAGTGTAGGGATCCAGCTGTGATAGTGATCTCACTTGTTGTAAACGCCTTATATAGCTCACTATATGCGGAATTAGAAAGAATAATGGCTATAAACACAGCAAGCAATAACAACATGCCTTTTTCAGCAACGTTTTGGCAGAAGGCTAAGATGTGATTGGTAATCTTGACAATCATAATTAACCAATCCCATTATTACTGTTTTTACCCTGATTTCCTGCATCTGCAGAATCAGTGCTATTGTTATTGTCATCTTCATTGTTCTTTAAGTGATTAATCACATTCGCCTGCGTTATCCCTCTGAACAGCTCAATCTCATGGGTTAACGAATAGTCATTCTGTCGAACCCGCTCTTTCATCGCCAATATTTCGTGCTCAGGTATACCAAGCATGCGTAAAGACGCACCACCAAGCTGCAATCCTATCTCAATAGTAGCAGGTACAGTAATGGTCGCACCAAGTTTACGTATTCCACTACCGTGACGATAGTCCTCAACTCTCGCCATAATACGCACATTTTTATAATGAACGGCAACATTCTTAACAGCTTTGCGTAAAGATATTTTGTCATCCATGGTCAAAATAGCTGCATTAGCCCTCTGTGCCCCAACTGAGCGTAAGGTGTCTAAGTCACTCAAATCTCCATGATATATCGGGAAACCCTGGTGGCGCGCCTTTTTTACCAGAGCAGCATTACTCTCAACGGCCACATAATTAATTCTTTCAGCGGCAAGCATATAAGCTACCACTCTTCCTACTCGGCCAAACCCAGCAATAATCACATGGCCATCCAAGTCGCTGATACCCTTAAACTCCATGTTAGCATCCATACTTTCCAAAGAATCTATCCTATCTTCCAAATATCCACCTAGTATGGACAACACTGGAGTCACCGCCATAGTAATTGCAATAACCATGAGCAAAAACTGTGCTTCGTAATTTCCAATAATCTCTTGTTGACTAGCCAGCCCAATAAGTACAAAACCAAATTCACTGCCTTGTGAGAGCAAAAATGAAGAGTGCAATGAGGCTCCCCATTGGAAGCGGAATACCTTGCAAAGCATAAATATGATGACTCCCTTAACCAAAAGCAGTATAAATGCTGCCATTACTAGGTTCAACAAGTTATCTAAAATAAAGTGGCCATCTATTGACATCCCCACGCTCATAAAGAAAAGCCCGAGCAGTAAGCTTTTGAATGGCATAATGCTATTTTCTACTTTATTGCGATACTCAGTTTCAGCAATCAACAATCCAGCAATAAATGCCCCCATAGCGGTAGATAACCCAAGGTTACTCGTTGCTACAGCGGCACTTAACACCAGGAGTAGGGTGGTTGGCACATATACTTCATCGCTTTTAACACTACTGATAAAGGAGAACATAGGGCGCAAAAATAGCCTGCCCAGTATTGTAATGCCAATAATCGCGATCAATGCCTTTAATGCTGCGACCCCTAAAATATTTACTATATCTCGTTTGGTCTCGGTGAGCAGCGGAAGAATGGCAAGTAATGGCACTACAGCCAAATCTTGCATCAGTAGCACAGAAAGCGAGAGCCGACCAACTTGCGTAGACTGCCGTTGGGATTCAGCCAACACTTGCAATACTATCGCCGTGGAAGACAATGTTAAAGCGGCGCCAAAAACCATAGCAACAGAACTTTCTAACTCTAGGTAGTGCTGGATGGCCAAGGTAATAGGTATAGTTGTTAGAACCAGCTGTAAACCGCCAAAACCAAATACATGGCGGCGCATTTTAATCAAACGTTCAAAAGTTAGCTCTAATCCAATCATAAATAGCAAGAATACTATGCCAAGCTCACCAAGGAAATGGGTTTGACTTGGGTCTAATATCACATCGTAGCCGTGCTTTCCAATTACAGCACCACCAATTAGGTAGCCTAGCACAGG
This sequence comes from Pseudomonadota bacterium, assembly GCA_018242185.1. GTDB lineage: Bacteria > Pseudomonadota > Alphaproteobacteria > Rickettsiales > Midichloriaceae > SZAS-26. The sequence continues at coordinate 29,689 of JAFECK010000011.1, read as the reverse complement.
GCTTAGACGCATGCGACGGAATAGTACAATAATCAGAATAGACGAAGCCAATATCACAAGGATATCTCTTAAATAATCCATCTCTTGCATAACTAGCCACCTTTAAAAAATCGCACCGCAGTCTCGTAAGATTGATTACATTACCAAACCTAGAGATTTACATTATAAACAGTCGTCACATCATGACAAGCAAAAAGGTTTAACACTGCTTTTTTACTACTGTTTTATTTTCCATAATCTACATTATGGTATAATTAGGCATATCCTTATGAGGCATTTTTTTGTCAGAACTTCCATAAAAAACGATAGGTTAGACAATGGTCTTAATAAAATAACACTGTCCGCAAAAAATCTACATTAGAGCTGCTTTTTGCTCTTGACCTCCGAGTGCTATTCATGGTAAAATTCCCCTACGCGCTCGGAAACGAGAAATATATTATAAATTCTTTTGAGGAGGTTGCTATGCTGAATGACACGTCATCGCTAGGTATGTTGCCTAACTTATTCAGCGGTATCGCCAGCACCGTATCAAGTGGCGTCTCCCTGCTGCGCGCTAAGAACACAACGGCCGAAGAGCAAGCTATTAAAGCTGAATTACAAAAACAGTTTAAAAGACAGGAGGAACTGCTACAGCATGCCTTTAACTCTATCTTGCTAGCAAAAGCTCATAAGCCAGAAGGAGCAGATTATGAGCGCCCCGAAAACCCGGTCGCACGGAATGCATTGCGGCTTGGCTGGTATTTAGACGGCCTGGCAAGCTTTTTAATCCCGTCTATGCTGCTGTCCACTGCCCTGCCCGCCTCTGTTGCCCAGTTACCTTTCGTGACTGCTGTAGGTCTGCATTTCTTGTTGAGCGGTGGAACAAAAATATTGAGCCTCTCTGGCATCACTGCAGCTAATGGTACTAATAACCCCCACGGACAGTACATGTCTCGGGATGTAGCACGGTTATTACAAACAATTACTGCGCAATCTGTTTTAATCGCTTCATTGGCAGTGTTTAGCACATCTCAGTGGGAAGTGATGGTGCGCAGGCTATTCCATATCACCACTTTTAAAGGCGGAGTTATAGCATCTTATAGAACTTTACTACCCGATGGCAGCATAGAAGTTAGAGGCGTTCTCTATACTCCTGCTAGACTGATAAGCAGAACTATAGGTATGGCAATAGTAGGACCTATGATGGTTGTATTATCTGACAGAATGTCCAGCTTCATGGTGAACCGTTTCTTCGCCGGCGACCGGAAGCACGGCAAAGAATTCAGTAAAAAACGAGAAGATTACTTAAGGCAGGTGTCTGTATTGCAAGTGGCTAGCCAAACCTCAGTTATGATGGTGCAGCTATGGCTCCCATACGTTATAACTTCTCATTACCTAAACTTTGCTTTGGGTGGCTTAGGCTATGGCCTAAAATACTTCGTAGAAGATGTAGCCAAAGGCCAGGACAGATATGATGCAAAAGCAAAAGATGCAGCTGAAGAATGGGGCAATAGGGCATTTAGAGTTGCCATAGCCGCCTCTTTAGGTATGGTGTTATACCCAATGCTTCCTATACACATTATAGGAGAAGCAAATGTGTGGAATGCAATGCTATTAGGTACTGCAATTAGCGCGGTTGATGCTATCACGAAGCAGTTTGTCCTCCCTGCTCTTTCTGACGCTAAGGAATCGGATGGCTCCAACATGAACTGGAAGAAGAAATTAGACCTATCCATAAGCGTTATGGCGTTAGCAGCTTGCGTCGGCTTTACTATGAGCGCGTCCTTATATACTGCTAGCCCAGTAGGTGGATATATGTCTATGCCGATAGGTTTTGCGCCGCATTTACCTGGATTATGGGGCTTCCTGATATACCTCGTGGCAATGCCAATATTGTATAATATGAAAGAGAAGAAGCGCTTTGTGACTTATTATGGCACGGTAGGTGATGAGGATAACGATGATGAGCGGAACTATATAGGGACTCTGTATAACCTTTTCCCAAGACTCGACAAAAAGAATCGGATTAGGTATGAATGGAACAGCTTCGTATTTGATATCTTCAGCAACTTATTTGGCTCCTTGATGATCGCTAATGCTTTCAACCTCGTGCTCGCTAGCGAGACTTATAAGTTGGTGTCCGACTGGTTAGATTCGCAAGATGTATTGAAAGCCTTTTTGAGTTGGTATGAAGAGACAACTGGCGCACACTTTGCTTACACTTTATCCTTTGCGTTCTGTATGAGCTTTGTCTTTGTTGGTATGGATCACATTTATAAGCGGCTTTATCAAGCCAGCTCCCAAAAAGACGCGTTGAGTGATAAAAACTTCACTACCATAGAGATATTATGGCGTTTCCTAGTTGAGATGAGTAAGTATACCATGCGTTTTGCCCTAACCCAAACTCTCTATCAGAAGCTAATAGTGGAAGCTGGAGCAGTGCTAATCAACCCAGCTATAGACCAGGTGCTATGCTATATGGCAGTGCATATCTTGACCGGCTTAACCATAGGTTTCTTAAGAGCTGTGGGTTATGACCTGATAGTGTCTACAAGTCGTTCAGATAATTGGAAGACTCTAATACACAAACCGCACTACAAACTCACTGAGTGGGGTATTGGCAGCCTTGTCTTTGCTTTCGACCAATTATTTTATTACGTCAACGGCGCCGCGATTGATAAGGTGGTGGCTGATTACAGCCACCATATCAAGGATGGGCACACCACCGCATTGTCCATCTGGGGCTGCATTGGAGCAACAGGGATAGAGGTGGCAGAAAACATAATATTTGCCCTTTCCGAAGCATACGCAAAATTATTAGGGATGATGAAGCAAAGCGGCCATAGAGAGCCAGATATGGCGATGTAATGCTTGTAACGTAATTATGGTAAAAACATGGAACACAAAATAGATGATCAAACAAGCCAAACAGCCAGAGTTATTCAGTTGCTTTTAACTGCAACCGGCATATCTTTTGGTTTTCGTATGGGGGAACAGTTAGAAGCATTTGTGAGTCATTTTATTAACGAACAACCGGTTGTCACCAATATTGAGCCTAATATGTTGAGAGAAGTTAGCGCTACGGTCCAGGAAAGACAACGAGAAGACGCTTGTAGGGATTGTTAAAGGTGTTTCTTGAGCTGTATAGCGATCATGTGGCGCGATTGCGAACTGACTCAGCTGTCTTGGGTGCAAATTTTCCCATCTATCTACGGTGGTACGCACTTGACCAGTAGTCTGATGGGCTATAGCTCTTACTTATATCGCTATGTGTTCTAGCATTTCAATCGTATCATATGGAGCTTGTGCCTCATATAATATTGTGTTAGGGTCCAAACAAGTTAGAAGTCCTTTAAGGGGTAGCTTGAAATGAGCCATAAATTGGGAGCACGAAGAAGCATTACTAGATCAGATCTTGCTAAAGCGATTAGCAGAGATTTGGGTTTGAGCGCTAATAATTCTCATATCATCGTCGACTCCATTATAGGAGCGCTCATCCAAGGATTGCTGGCGCAGAATCAGGTAAGAGTGCGTGATTTTGGTCGCTTTTATATCGCACAACGGAAAGCGCGCCTATCATACAACCCAAAAACCTTAACCAATAATATAGTGAGAGCTAAACAGGCCGCACGGTTTAAGGCATACCCAGCCTTAAAAAAACGGATAGATGACAATATACGCGCGGGCATAAGCAACAAGTGATCCGCCGGTTTAGCTCACCATGAATCACCGCTAGAGCTGGCGGGCTTTGTCTCTTGCTGTACTGACGCTGTTGGAGCAGAAGCTTTACTGGCCGTGCCGGCCTCCTCTTTATTTTGCACTATATCTTTAGGTGAAGGCGCTGTCGGCGCATTAACAGGAGTTTTGGAGCTTTGCGGCGCAGATGTCTTGCTAGACGCCAAGATAGAATCGCCTGGCTTTGGCACAACTCTGCCGCTGGATATATCTTCAAGCGCTATAGCATAGTTCACCACCCTATTCCTACCACCATCTTTCGCGTAATACAGCAGGTTATCCGCCCTACCTAGCAGCGCGGCAGCGCTCTCCCCTTCTCTAAGTCCAGCAACACCTATACTGCCGGTTTTAGTAATCTGACCAGGTGGAACTACAATTGGCATCGGCCTATCGGCTATCGCGTGCCGCATCCTCTCGGCTATAGTCATAGCCGTACTTTCATCAGTATCAGACATCAAAACAACGAATTCTTCGCCCCCATAACGTGCGCACAAATCCGTCACCCGCACACTCCCCATAACCCTTTGCCCCAACTCCTTCAAAATGGCGTCCCCGCTCTGGTGGCCATAAGTATCGTTAACTTCCTTAAAGTGGTCTAGATCCAGTATCATAAGCGATAAGTTGCGGTTCATTTCATGTGCTCTGCGCACTAACGCGTCTAAGTGGATGTCCAAATATCTACGGTTATAAAGGCCTGTAAGCTGGTCTATTACTGACATAGATATACTTTGGGTGTATTGGTGCCGCAAGATATCTTGATAACGTCGGCGGCGGATTTGCGTGCTCACCCTTGCCACTAGCTCGTTCACTTCAATCGGCGTGGTAATATAGTCGTTCACCCCTATCTCCAAACCACGCATGATAATGCCTTTATTGTCAGCATCAACAGTTAGTAGTATAGGGACGTTGCGCAATGCCTCATGGCTTTTAAGATGCGAACAGATGCGCAGACCATCAGTTCCCATCACCTGAGAGTTGACGATAATCACGCTATAATCATGCTGCTCAGCCTGTTCAATAGCAGTATTGGGGTTGGCGCAATCCTCCACCTTGATGCCCTTGCTCTGCAATACATCATGTATCTTCTTGCTTAGCGCCATATCGTCTTCGATTAAAAGGACGCTCGCCCCATCAACGCTGCGGCTCACGTCCATAGTAGGCTGCTCAGCAATGCCGAATTGTACAGCAGTCTTATCCCGCAAAATCAACTCATCCATCATGAACTTAAGGCGCAGTAACGACTTAATACGGGCAATCAACCCCTGCTCATCCACGGGTTTACTCACAAAATCATCCGCCCCAGCCTCTAACCCACGCACTCGGTCATCTTGGCCGTCCAGCGCAGTAATCATGATGATGGGGATATAGGTGGTATCGGGATCAGCACGCAAGCGGCGAGCCGTCTCCATCCCATCCATAATAGGCATCATTACATCAAGCAAAATGATATCAGGATGCACTTCTTTAGCTATTTGAATCCCTTCCATTCCGCTGGTTGCGGTAAAAATTTCATAATATTCTTGTTTTAACCTAGCATCCAAGAGTTTGACGTTGAAAACCGTATCATCGACGATCAGTATTCTAGCGGTCATAGAGTCACCATCTTATGTTATTATAAATTTCTGCTGTCCGTTCGTGAGGATATACCGCTTTTCGCGCTCACGCAAGCAACTTTTATATTTACTATTGGATAATAAATTCAAGAGATTTATTAAGAAAATAGTATAAAATATGATTAAACACATTGTTACGCGTTCTTTATTGCTGCATAACACAACGCAAATAATAATTTTTGAGCAGAGGTTATATGCAAAAGGCACTACTTTTTAGGAGATAAGTCGCCATTAAAGCTAGGCTATGGAGTAGCTGCAACTCCTTTGTCGCAAAAAACATCAAATAGCATCTTTGGACGAATTGTTCCTATAATTCCCCTCTTCCAATAATTAGGTAATGCGCTAATACTGCACGCACCAATTATAAATGAATAGGTGCGATATGTCATCAAATGATACTGACAACCAAACTATAGATAATCAGCAGGTTCCCCAGAGCTTTTCTCAGTTCCTTGCGCATGCTTTTTCTATTCTTAACCCTGGGCGAGAATTTATTAAACACTGGCATATTGGCCTAATCACTGATGTGCTACAAGAAGTGGAGCTAGGGCATGTGAAGCGGTTGGTTGTCAACATCCCTCCCCGATCCCTCAAATCAACCATTATAAGCGTTGCTTGGCCAGCTTGGTTATTAGCAGTTAATCCTAGCAATAAAATTATAGTTACCAGTTATAGCCAGGCATTAAGCATTAAACATGCACAAGATACTAAAATGATTATGGAAAGCGATTGGTACATCCATCACTACCCTAAGACGATAATTAGTAAAGGCAAAAACACTCAGCGCAAATTCACCACCACTATGCAAGGCATTCGTCTTGCAGCCTCAGTAGGCTCGACATTAACTGGCGAAGGCGCGGATTTCATAATAGTAGATGATCCGCAGACAGCTTTACAGGCTCGCAGCCCTGCGCAATCCGAAAAAGTTAAGTTTTGGTATAACCAAACTCTATTAACTCGCTTGAATGACACGTTTAAAGGCAGGGTGATTGTGGTGATGCAACGCCTGCATGAAGGCGATCTCACCGCACATTTACATAGCAAAAAAGGCTACGCTAAGCTTATTCTACCTCTTCATACTACGAACTCTCAGCAGATTAAGATAGGCAGGATAAAAGCTCATAGACCAGCAGATCACATACTATACGAGGGTTGGACCCAAAAAGAACTTGACGCACTGCATAAAGAGTTTGGTAGCCATACTTTCGCTGCCCAATATCAGCAAGATCCCAACCTTTCTAGCTGCACCATGATAAAGCGCGACTGGATAAAGCGCTATCAAACGCTACCAAATGGTCTATCTGTCTTCCAAAGCTGGGATTGCGCTATCAAAATAGGCTATAAGAATGATTACAGTGTATGCACCACTTGGGGCATACACCAAGACCACTATTATCTGATGAATGTTTTGCGGAAACGTTTGGAATATAGTGAACTACGGCGCTGTATAGTAAGTTGCTATGAAGCTTACAAGCCATTAGCGGTGTTAATCGAAGATAAGGCGAGCGGACAACAATTGTTACAGGAATTTCACTCTACTAATGTCCCAGTATGCGCAATAATGCCAGAAGGGAGTAAAGAAGCAAGATTACTACGCGCCTCCGTGCATATTGAGAGTGGCCGCGTTCACTATCCTGTGTATGCAACTTGGCTGAAGGATTACGAGGAGGAGCTGCTTCGATACCCATATATAAAGCATGATGACCAGATTGACTCCACCACCCAGTTTATCTGCTGGGCGGTCGCACAACAAGAAGTGGTTGATTCTTACCCAAAGGTGACCGTGTTGTGAGGGCAAACCAACTAACTTATTGGCTTCCGTCCACGCTAAGGCTTTGCCGGATAAGCAAATAAAAAACGCCCTATTTACTCTGATAATGTCTTGGTATACTTGCTTTTCTAGGAAATAGCATAAAGTAACTACCAGTTTGATTCATCGAGCCTGCTAGCTCTTCAGCTCTATGCCCACGGCCGAAGAACACGTCAGCGCGCACCGCCCCCTTGATAGCTCCTCCTGTATCCTGAGCCACTACCAGCCTATGGTAGCCATGCTTATGGTGGTGGTTGGTGTGCGGCAAAGTGGTAGCTAACCACACCGGCGTTCCATATGGGTAAAGCCCGTGATCAATAGCAATAGAGCGCTCTGGAATGAGAGGTACTCCCTGCCCGCCTATTGGTCCATCCCCTTGCTCTTTAAAGAATACATAGGACTGGTTATTTTCCATAATCTCCTTGCCGACTTTAGGATGTTTATGCATCCAAGCCATCATTTGATCAGCTGAGCGTATTTTATCATGGCAGTAATTTTTGAACAATGGACCTATAGCGGTATAATCATAACCATTTTGCCCAGCATAGCCGAGTTTCATGTGTTTACCGTCAGGTAGCAAGATCATTCCAGAGCCTTGAATCTGCATGAAAAAGAGCCTTGCTTCATTATCCACCCACGCTATCTCCAAGCCTTTTCCGGCCAGAGAACCTTTATTAATAGCGGTACGGCTTATACAACTGCTGCCTTTAATATCTTCTAAGTTGCGAGGAGGCCCATATACAGGGTACTTATAGTGCTTGGTTTTTTTGCGGCTGCCATGCAGGATGATCTCGTAATAACCAGTAAACTTGCCGGTATGGCTGCCGCTTTGATCTGCTACCTCATATGGCGCAAACCATTTCTCAAAAAATTTACGTGCTTGCTGATTGGTAAAAATAGCATGGCTCAATGCTTCATTGCATGGCTCATGCCACAATGCAGCACTGCCGCCAATATCTGTAAGTTTACTAATTGGCCGATCACCATTATATTTAGCAAACACTCTACAAGAGCCTTGGAACGATTTCAAAGCAGCAAGATAGTTATCATTCCCCCAACCAGGCAAATGTGAAAACGTGGTTGCTCTCATATAAGTATCACGAGGCGGCTTACCCCCAGCACACCCAGAAATAAGCACAGCTAAGAGCATTACAGCGCAAAGCTTCCGCATCATATTCCTCTTTCCCATCATTTTCCCCTAACAAATTATAGCATCATATATCGCTTTCAGTAATCAGCCACATACTATCTTTACTATCTAGCTCCTTTACAAAAGTTAAATTATGCTTGCACACATAAATCTTCTTAGCATTTCCCTCAACCACAGCTCCACTTTTATCAAGGATAGCATTAACCACTTCACTTTCAAAATACACTGTAAAAGAGATGGTGCCATCCTTAGTATTGCCGCTAAGTTCACCCTTTCTAACTTCTGATTTGTTAATTCCTATAAAAAGCAGATCTTGAGTGTACCTTTGACGCTTAAGATCCTCTAACGCTTTTTTATAATTAGCCTGCAGCTCAGGCGTTACAAGATGTTTGATAGTTTCCATATCAGCGTTAGCAATAGCAAGCATCAGCATCTCATACGCCTTGCGCGCACCATCTAGGAATATAGTAATATTGAAGCCTTTAAGACGCATTTCTGCGACTCTAAGCACTTCCAATGCACGCGCCGGCAGACTAGATTCCAGCTTCATCAATTGCTCCTGTTCATACTGCTTCTGTATATGTTGCACATGTTCGCTGCGTTCGTCTAATATAGCATATTCTGCTGTGAGAGTTTTGCTGACATTATCACTCATCTGGCCAAAGGTTCTGATAAGCCGCCAAAGCACCGCGCCGGCTATAATTGCTAATATTAATATATCCATCTCAAATCTCCTAGTTATGAAGGGATACTGTCATAGTTGCAATAAATATGCAAGATGCAGTGGCATTTATCGGCCTATATTACCTACCTTTTTCAAGCGCCGCGAAGCTGACCAATACCTCTAATTGATTCGCAAACTCTATCCATTGCTTGGATTTTTGCCGAACCATCTGCAATCTCTTGAATACTATGCCATTTTCGCGTAGCTATGGTTAGCCGCCGCCCTAGAATGTGCTAAGTAAGATAGCGCTAGGCCCCCTAATATACAAACCGGGATCACTGTCATATATACCGCCATTTGATTGCAGCCAGTGGTTTGCTCTATAGCGGTACTAGCTAATATACCAACAATCATCCCAACACTACCACCTGCCAAGAGGTAATCTCTTCGCGACCAAGGAGCCGGAGTTTTAGGCTTAGCGCCGCCGTTAATATCTGGCTGTTGTTGGCTGTTTTGGCTTCGCTTTAGTAAGTCGGTTTGCACATTAATGATATTACCAACCTGTATACCACCCACTGAATCCCCGTCATTTAACTCTCGCACAATAGGAATTGGGGCCATCTGGTCTTGATAACTGGCGGTCACTCTAGTAACCTGCACCACAACATTTAGACCCAGACCCTGGAAATAAGAGGTAACTTTACTTTTCAGATCGCCCACAGTATTTGTCCTTAATAGGTACTGTTTTGCTTCAATAATGAGATTGCCACTACTATCTAATAGACGAAGAGCGTAAGCCGTTCTTTCCCAAACATAAACCTCGCTCATTTCATTAGGTATTTGCGCCGTGCGGTGCGACTCCCCACCGCCTAGCGATACTATACAATATTGCTCAGCATCACCGCCTAATTGCATAACTAAAGCGGCTTGTACATTCCCCACAGTACCGTTTTGCGGAATAAAGATCTGCAAATCACTGGGTTTACCGCCAGTATTGGTATATTTAACTGTAACGCTTCTCATAATTACACCTTTGATTATTGCAGTGTGATTATCCCATATATTAGGCGTTAGTGCAAGTTGGTAATAAAATGAAAAATCTTTATGAGGGTGGCCCTAGCCCTACTTCAACCCCACTCCACGGCCTGCGCCTTTGGTGTTATTAATGAAATCATCAACAGGTGTAACTCTTAGGCTCTTCATCGCTGCTTCGCGTTTTTCTACCCCGCTTTGCTCTATTGTATAATTGCGCCCGCTATAATAAGTATATGGATTAAATAACTGTATGGTAGTGCTTCTAGAGCCACTGACAGCCAATAGCTCTATCAAAGAGCTAAAGTACCCTCCAGCCTTTGCCAGGCCAACTACCGGATCCACTTTCACTATTGCTCCTTTCACATCTACCCTTGTCTCCCTATCCTTATGATCGTAAAGCCCGATACTGGCATACCTAGCAACCCTGACATTCTCCCGGTCTATCAACCTCTTCTTTGTAATAGCTTCCTCCTCTTCCGCACTTCTTAGCTCTTTAGGCTTCTCCTCACCTATGTCGGCAATTGACTCCTCTAAAGTCACCTCTGCTCTTGGAACTTTTAAGATCGGAGGCCTATACATTGTTCTTCCTTTTATCATGATATCAACAGTTTCTTCTACTTGAGAAACGGCAAGAGCTGATGCTTCATAATTGTCTATTATCCGCTTTTCTTCAGTATAAGCATGACTTAACGCCTTTTGCGCTGCCTGAAAGCTATTGGTGTTCTCTGGTGCAACAGAGTAAGTGGTTTTGCCTCCTTCTGCTGTTGTTTTTTGTACAAGCTGGTCTAACTCCTGAAATTTATCATCCGCCCATATTAGTTTGGGTGGAGTCTCTGCTCTAGTAACTGAGTTAGCAAGTTTTTGAGCCTCCTTCAACTGTATTTGATTTACTATTAGTTGATGCTGTTGGTGCGCTTCTATAAGCCTCGAATAAGCATCGCTAAATCCTTCTTTAGCAACATCTAGAGCTTCACTGTCTATCCGGCCCTTGACACGCTCATGCGCATTGTCAAATTTAGTACGACATCCGCTTTTTTCCATATTAGCTGTATAATGAGCCTTGAGTTTTTCTACATCATCTTTAAAAGTTTGCAATTCCTGAGCTACTGCATCTCTTTTCTCTACTGCCTCCAATCTTAAGAAGGCATCATGATATTTTTGCTTCAGTACATTAATTTGTTCCGCCATGGTCTGGCCGGTATGCCCAGTATAAGATAGGCCCAAAGCACTTTTTCGCAGCTCAATATCGTTGACCAGATAAGTGCGCGCCTCATCGATATTAACCGCAGCATTTATTTGCAAAGCCAGATCACCTATAGCCACAACAACGGCCAACCCGATCATATAAGGGCTAAGCGTAGAAACCGCTATAATCGCGACTAGCAGTGCGGCAATATTAACCGCCCAATCTGGCAAACTGTTGATAAACCCCTGAAAAATACCCTTTCCTGGGTTATGCTTCCTGTCTTTACCGAACTCTTTCCTATCCGGAGCATCATAATCAGGTAGACTTATACCAAGATGACTCAAAATACCACGACGCATGCCAAGTTCTTGGTTTAAGCTATTTAACTCAGAGAGTATCCGATGTTCACGCCGCACCTGCTCTATTTCAAACAGCTGTTGTGCGCGGTAGGCAGTGGTAATCACAGCAGCACCTGCGGTAATGCCAAATAACAAGAAAGCTGCGCCAGCTCCCCACGTGCTGAGACCTATAAAAGCAGCAGTTGCCATAGTCCAAAGCATAACCCCATTAGGGCTAAATATCATATCAATAGCGCCGCCCACTACTGCTCGCGAACCACGAAGTGCGTAATATAGGCCCTGCATTGGGTAATAGATTGCTCTGAGTACCGTGCTATCACTCTGAGCTAAAGATTGTGCATACATCCCCGCAGCTTTTTCTGATTTCTTGTAGGCTTCTACAATAGCGGCACCAAAGATAACAAGAGTACGCCGTCCTTTGGACGCATTCTCATACGTCTCTTCAGTCGTTTTATCCGCCTCTCTATGCTCGTGATCCTGCATCACACCTCTGATGTATATTTAAGGTTATTCCGGCTTTAGGCCGAGATAACAAGTACTTAAGTTTCTATATGTAGCAATACAGCTACTGTCAGAGTATAAGAAAAAGGTGAATAAAAGGTTACCCTACATTCGCATGATCAAAGCCCCATAGCATAACGAATAATCTTGCGTTTTAGTGGCTTTATTTGATTGATGGCGCGCATACCCATGCCCCGCAATACCTTCAATGGTGCAAAATTACTGCTCAGAATTTTGTTAAGGCTATCTGTTGCCTCAATCATCAGATTTGTATCAAATTTGCGAATATTGTTATACTCCTGCAGCATAGCAAGCGAACCTATATCCAAGCCAGTATCCAGCTGAGCCTGCACCTGCTCAGCGAGAGCTATTATGTCACGCATCGCGAGGTTAAAGCCCTGCCCTGCTAATGGGTGAATGGCATGCGCAGTATCACCAATTAAAGCAGTACGGTTGCTGTAATACTGCCGACAAGTCACCATGTGTAATGGGAATAACTTCACTTGGCTCACCAGTTTAACGCGCCCTAGGTATCCGTCAAAGCGCTCTGCAATCAGCGTCTCTATGTCATCATGCGCCATACGTACCACATCTTCCGCTATGCCAACTGGCTCCACCCAGACCAGAGAAGAGCTATATCCACCAGCTTTTGGTAGTATCGCAAACGGGCCACCCGGCAAGCATAGCTCCACCGCCACCCCGCAATGATCCTCTTCATGCGCAACATCACAAACTATGCCATATTGCTTATAATCGCACTCTTGTGATTCTAGACCGATGCGTTTGGCTAACTTAGAATTACGCCCGTCCGCCAGCACCAGCAGCTCTGCGCTCAAAGACTTCGCCTCTGGGTAATGCACCAGCACTTGGTGGGTTTGCTGCTCTACTTTCGTTGGCTGCACGCCGTATCTGATCTCTATATTCTCATATTTAGCGGCGCTCTCAAGCAATAACTGCATTAAAACCCGCTCTGGGAGCATATAGCCAAAATTATCATAGCCCACTTCTTCAGGCGCATAATCGATGATCGCGCCGGAGCCACGATCATACACCCTTATGTGATTGATGCTTTGGCCTAGTTCGGCTATATTAGCAACACCGGCCTTCCTGTAGGCGTCCACAGAACCTTTAGCAAGCGCCAGCAATCTTGAAGGCTCCTGATGGCTATTTTTTTTGTTAGCATATTCGCTGCGCTCCAGCACTACTATATTAATTCCCAGTTTTGCCAGCATAATAGCTGCTGTTAGGCCAGAATGCCCCCCACCTATTATTGTAGCTGTTTGTTGATTTTGCATCATATTACCTAGCAAATAGTGCAGCATTATTGAATGCGGCAAGCAGCGCTGATTCCAGGTCAAGGTGCGATTTTTTGGCATTAACAAACGCCTGCTCTATAGCCATCAGTGATTGGAGCATTGTATGAGCGCACTCTAGATTATGCGCTGCTATTTCGCTAATTTCGATACGTAGAGTGGACAACAGTAAATCAGCGATAGAAGTGATAGAAGATTGGTGTTTTTTACATAAAGCAATAAGCTCGCGCCAAGCTTCAATATCGTTGGACTGTAGAACTTGCGGCAATTTACTCAACGTTGGCAGCAGGTGCAGTGATATAGCCTCCAGAGCCATACCAGGGGCGCCGGCGGTAATCTTATAGAGCTTCTCCAGATCTATAGTGCTCAAAGCATGATCACGCAGCAACACACGCCTGAATTCCTCAAAGCTTAACGGATTTAGCTTCAACTGGTAGCAACGGGAACGTATAGTAGGTAACACCTTGCCTGGCGCATGGTTGAGCAAGATCAATACCATATTTTCCGGTGGCTCCTCGAGCACCTTCAACAAGGCGTTAGATGCGTTAAAGTTCATTTCATCAATACTATCGACAATCAACACGCGATAATGCGATTCCACTGGCATTTTATGAGAAAAACTACTAGCCGCTCGCACTTCGTCGACCACAATAGTACCATTACTTTTACCCACATCTAGCAGATCAGCGCCACTATCTATCAACATAAAATCTGGATGTGTCAGTGCCTGCACTTTGTGGGCGCCTGGATCATTCTCTGGATAACTGAACACTGTGGCCGAACTATCTTCGGGCCCCCTTTGCAGCAGCCACTTAGCGAATTGTTTGGCGAACATACTTTTGCCCACACCTTGAGGGCCGCTGATCAACCAAGCGTGATGCATACGTCCAGAGCTTTTAGCGCTGATAACGCGCTCTATCTCCTCGCCATGCCCAACCATTTTAGCATCATGCTGCTTAGTCATTCTTTCATTCGCCGACATCTTATCCTCGTTATACTAGCTTGCAGTACCAATTCCCGAATTTAACTAAGGTAAAACGTGTTTTGTCATACCACGGCTAAGACCTGAAATGTCCGGCACCATAGCTGTTATTCCGATTCCAGCCTGCGCCGGAATGACAAGCCCGTAACTTCACCATTTGCGAAACTTGGTATAAGACGAGTATACAGATTAAAGCGTTCCATGAAAAGAAGATTTTAGCATATAATGCGGATAGTTCTCGACTCAGTAATACGCTTTCTATACTACATCTTCTTCATGTCACGATATTGTTCATTAAAGCCTGAATCATCATTTCTGACGCAGCATTGCCAATCTTTCCCGTTAAAGATTACCGCTGCTATGCTCAAACACACAGCTGCAGCACATAAGAAACCAGCGGTCACGCCCCATACTTCTTGGCCAACAAGCGCGCTTTGCGCAACACCTGCTTGCATCAGAAGCATGCCGCTAAGTGTATTAGGCAATGCAGCCGGCAGGGCATATGTAGAAAGCCCTGCAGCTATACTTGTAAAAATTAAGCCTACAGCTGCTATAGCAGCTAGCCCTATTGCAAGGCACATCGGAATGTAAGACATCTTTCCTTGGTCCTCGTTTGTATTATGAGCAATCAAATATCCTATCCCAGCAACCGCAGCCGCAGCCAATAGGCCACCACATGCAGTGTATGCTGAAATAAACGCAGGATTTGCATTTGATGCCGCCACAACATCAGATATTGCTGGCGCAAACGCTGCAACCCCATTTAAAAAAAACAACGCCCCCGTAAATTTTTTCAATTTCATACCGAACTCCATTTATAAATTAACAACCTAGCCTTTGTTTGTGTGGACTACGTATGCGTATTATATGCCAATATGTATTAATAGTCAAACTATAGATGTGTTTTATATTTTTAATGCATTGACTACCGAAATTTCCCCATTACAAGCCTTTCAAGTAATTACAGTATCAGCGCAAATATTGGTTGCCATCAATACTACATGGCAATAGCATATTAATTAATCATTAACTTTATTTGGGAAGTACTAAACCATGATACACGAGCAAAATAGGCCTATATCGCCACATCTTTCCATATATAAACCACAGATAACCACGGCGCTATCGATACTGCACCGCATCTCAGGATTCGCTCTGTTTATAGGCTTTGTCGTCATACTATGGTGGATCGTGTATATGACATACAGCACTAACCCACAACAATCTTTATTATGGCGGGCAGCTTCTACAGATATTGGCATGGGCGTCATAATACTATGGAGCTACGCCTTGTTTTTTCACCTATGCACTGGCATACGCCACTTATTTCTTGATGTAGGACTGGGGTTTGAGCTAAAAACCGTCAATTGGTCTGGCTGGTTTGCGGTCATTGCGTCGCTAATACTTGCTATAGCATCTTGGTGCATAGCGCTTTCTGTAGGAGGTATATAATGGAATATCGTTCAGACACAGCAAAAATACAAGGGTTAGGCTCTGCGCGATCTGGCGCTTACCAACACATTATACAAAGGGTTACCGCACTTGCTCTCATACCACTTTCTGTATGGTTTGTAGTATCTATAATCATCTTGATGCGCTCATCAAATGAGAAAATGGTGGAGTTTATTTCTTCACCAGCACATTTAGTTGCAATGATCTTAATGACCATATGGGGCATGGCTCATGGCATGATAGGCATACGTATGATTATAGAAGATTACGTCAAATACGAATTGCTGCGCGCTACATTGTTGCTCACGCTTTATTTTCTTTGCGTAATAACGGCGTTAAGTTCTATTGTAGCAGCCCTCACCCTTCATCTATTTTTTATTCTTAGGTTACCTGGCATATGAAAAATTATAAAATTATTGATCATGAATACGATGTCGTTGTCGTCGGTGCTGGCGGAGCCGGTCTGCGAGCTGCTCTTGGCACTGTAGAAAAAGGATTAAAGACAGCGTGCGTCACGAAGTTATTTCCCACCCGCAGCCATACTGTTGCTGCACAAGGAGGCATTAGTGGCGCTCTCGGCAATATGGGTGAGGATGACTGGCGCTGGCACATGTATGATACCGTCAAGGGCTCAGATTGGCTGGGCGATCAAGATGCTATTCAGTATATGTGTCAACAAGCTCCTGAAGCGATAATCGAGCTAGAGCATTATGGCGTACCATTTTCACGCACTGCAGAGGGGAAGATTTATCAACGGCCATTCGGCGGCATGACAACGCATTATGGCGAAGGGAAAGCAGCGCAACGCACCTGTGCTGCTGCAGACCGAACGGGGCATGCTATACTACACACATTATACCAGCAGTCCTTAAAGCATAATGCAGAGTTCTTTATCGAGTACTTTGCAATAGACCTAATGATGCAAGACGGCGAGTGCCGAGGAGTTGTGGCATATTGTTTAGAAGATGGCAGTATACACAGATTTAAGGCACATCTAGTAATTTTAGCAACTGGCGGATATGGTAGGGCCTATTTTTCCGCAACTTCAGCGCACACTTGCACCGGAGATGGTAGTGCCATGGTATTACGTGCAGGGTTGCCGTTGCAAGATATGGAGTTTGTTCAGTTTCACCCAACTGGAGTATATGGAGCCGGGTGCTTAATCACAGAAGGTGTACGTGGAGAAGGCGGATATTTAGTGAATGCTAATGGTGAGCGGTTTATGGAACGCTATGCACCCACTGCTAAGGACTTAGCTTCACGTGATGTAGTGAGCCGCGCAATGACCATGGAGATTATAGAAGGACGTGGTTGCGGGCCACACAAAGATTATGTGCATCTTGTACTCTCGCACCTTGACCCAAAGGTAATACACGAACGTTTACCAGGGATTGCTGAAACAGCGAAGATTTTTGCTGGGGTAGACGTCACTAAAGAGCCAATACCAGTCCAACCAACCGTACATTATAACATGGGTGGAGTTCCAACTAATATCCACACAGAAGTGCTAACTAAAAAAGATAATAAGATGGAAGTGGTGCCTGGCCTCATGGCTGTGGGGGAAGCTGCCTGCATTTCAGTTCATGGCGCCAACCGTCTAGGATCAAACTCGTTGCTTGATCTTGTGGTGTTTGGTAGGGCAGCAGCAGAACAAGCTGGCCGCATCCTGAAACCTCATAGCCCACATAAGCCACTGGCAAGTGATGTAGCGGATAAAGCAATCGAGCGATTTGATACGATACGTCATGCAAACGGCACCTCACATACCTCACATCTTAGGCTTGAGATGCAACGTACCATGCAAAAGCACGCAGCAGTATTTAGAACTGAGGAAAGTATGGCCGCTGGGGTGCAGAAGATGACTGAGGTATATGGCAGTTTTAACAAGCTTGCTATCAAAGATCGCGGTTTGATCTGGAACACTGATCTAGTAGAAGCCCTAGAACTAGATAATTTGCGAGCTCAGGCGCTGGCCACTATTGTGAGCGCGCTCAACCGCAAAGAAAGCCGAGGCGCACATGCTAGGGAGGATTACCCAGAGCGCGACGATAAGAAATGGCTCAAACATACCCTGATTTGGCTAGATGATGCGGGCAACAGTAAGATAGACTACCGCCCAGTTACTATGACCACACTAGATGATCAAGTAGCGCCTGTACCGTTGAAAAAACGGGTTTATTGATTATTAGTAAATGCTGGTTTTTTGATATCTGGTGGAGCGTTAGGATTCATATTCAACGACGCTTGCAGTGCATCAAACAATTTCTCACGATTTGCTTTCTTAGACAACTCTCGCAGTATATCAAGCGGAGTGCTTGGGTTTGCGGCCAAGCCCCATTCGATCAGATATCCTTCCTGATGATTCTGTGATCTCGCATATAACTTGCGCAAATATTTCTCTGGCAATCTAGGGTTACCAGCTATATCACCAAGGACATAATAATTATTAGAATCTGTCAGGTATTGCAACGTATCCAGAGTTACATTAGGATTCATCTCTACCAAACGTATTGCCGCATAGCCTTTGCGATTTTTCCCTGTCAAATCAATGATACTGCCTAATCGTTCGTCCAATCTTGGGTGATTAAGGTGAGCGATTTTATCAAGTAATTCACCGCTTGCATCGCTATTTTGCGCGATAGCAGCAATCAAAAAAATATCATAACCGTAGTATGAAGTGATCGGCAGATTAGCAAATGCTTCTTCCAGCTCTTGTGAATTCATCATATTGATCTTATTTACTTTGCGGTAGGTAGAGCTAAGTTCTACTGCAAAAGGTAGGGAATAGAACAAGAGCAATGATATCAGGCAAAGGGACGAAAAAAAACTGAGATCATACCCATATTGGCGATCCAGAACTCCCCGGATTACAATACCAAGTAAGAAACCAAAAAATCCAGCAGCTATAAAAACAATACCGGCAGCAATTGGGAGAAACATGAAACCTATAGCTGCAGTAGAAACAGTTGAGTTTAAGGTAGAAATAACCTCTAATACCGCAAATATAACTGTGACCCATACACCTAGGAATATGCTCAAACGATCAGGTAAACGTGCAATCTTAGATTTATCCGATTTTTTTTGTGCATTCATAAAAGTATCGCAATATGTAGTGGCTTTTCATGGTTTATAAACTAACGGAATCTCACTTAAAACTGCGAATCATCCGCGTAAGTATTATTGACGTTATTTTTTGACTTAGGCGTAACATCTATTTGCAGCCTGCCCCCCTCTTTATGATTCTCATCCAAACTCTCGATAAACAGCTCTTTAGCGATTGCTTCATTAATCACTCCTTCAGCCTCAAGTTTTTTTAAGTGTTGCGACATCAGCATCATCCCGTATTTACTGCCGATTTCCATCATCGAAGTAATCTGATGTACCTTATTTTCCCTAATTAAGTTGCGTATACCTTGCGTTGCCACTAGGATTTCATAAGTCGCTACCCTTGATTTATGGTCTACCTTTGGTATAAGCGCCTGCGATATTATACCTTCAAGCGAACTCGCCAACATAGTTCTAATCAGTGGTTTATCTGCACTAGGGAACACGTCAATTATCCTATCTATAGTTTTCGGCGCAGAACTAGTGTGCAAGGTACTTAACACAAGGTGACCAGTTTCCGCTGCAGTCAAGGCTAGCTGGATTGTCTCTAAATCTCTTAATTCACCTAGCATTATTATGTCAGGGTCTTCACGCAATGCACTACGTAATGCCTGACTAAATGACTTTGTGTGGGTGTCTATTTCTCGCTGATTAACTAATGATTTTTCTGACTGAAAACGGTATTCTATGGGATCTTCGACCGTTATTATATGTCTGCTAAAATTACGGTTTATATAATTGATAATAGCCGCAAGAGTAGTACTTTTACCACTACCGCAGGGACCTGTAACCAGAATGAGACCCCTGGTCATAGAAGCAAACTGTTCAACAATCGCAGGAATTTTTAATTCTCCTAAGGTCATGATATGCTCTGGGATCACCCGCAACGCAATACTCGGCCCATTATTGGTGTAATAAGCGTTTACCCTATAAAGATTCTTACCTACCTCGATCGATGAATCTAGCTCAAAATCTCGCTGATAACGCTCCATTTGCGCATCATTAAAAGATGATTTGAGGATTTGCATGACATCATTTTGCGTCAACGGTGGTACGTTTAGATATGATATATCACCCATGACCCTTAGCATTGGCGGATGATTAGAAGAAATATGTATATCCGAAGCGTTATGCTCTCTAGCATGATTTACCAAACTCATTAGATCCATTGCATTAACCAATATGCGTTCTCAGCTATACTATTATTAATTAGTTAATAAACACTTACTGTGCATAGTTTTCGATTGCACTATATTAAAAAAGTTCGTACTCTCTTTAGGTAGCGTTAATCCATGCCGTGTGCTGGGTTAGCTATTTATATAAATGGGGGAAAAATGGAAAGTGGCTCGCGTTCTATATCTCATAGTGTCCAGAGTGGTGAGTATTTCTCAGAAGCTAGAAAGTGGCACCTATACACTTATACTCAGATCTATACTGAGCGTTTTATTATTGGCGTGTTAGCACTTATTGCAATGTTTTCCACATATATAGTCATCGGCATCACATTGAGTGGGTATTGGGTAGAGCGCTACCCGTTTCCGATTTTTTTTAGTGATAGTGTTAAGTCATATGTACAGATCAAACGCTTAGCCTCAGGAATGGAGCCAGTGAGCATATCTGTAGCTAGATATTTAGCTAGTAAATATGTGCAAGATCGTGAGAGCTATAACCCATATTTATTAAATTCTGAAGAATGGGATGCGAAAATAAACCGTATTAGGTCAATGTCCACCAGAGGTGTATATGCCAATTACCAGTACGAAGTGGACCCAAATAATCCAAACAGCCCCCAGGTGATATACAAAATGCAAATCAAGAGAGATATAATCATTACAGATGTAAAGCTCAAGATGTTAGATAATGTGCCAGTCTCTGTCGCTATACTATACGATGCCAAAGAGAATAGAAGTAATGGCGCTATACTCACTAAATGGCAAGCAAACCTAGATTTAAGTATGACAGATCTAGATGCAATTACTGATGAAAAAATTAAATTGCAGTTTGCGGTAACCAAATATAATGTAGAGCAAATTCAATAATTTATTAGGTTGATGTATGAAGAGAATAGTCGGTGTAATGCTTATATGTTCTGCGCTCGTAGGCCAGATTTGCGCGTCTGAAGCGCTTGCTGGTTCTAGCCCGCGCCCGCTTGGTGGAGAGCAGAGGATTAAGGTAATCAACTATATGCCAAACACAGTATTCAAATTCGTTGGGCATTATACCTATCAGTCAATTATAGAGTTTGGTATTGATGAGGTGATACAAACAATCTCTATGGGCACCCCGACCCCTTGGCAGCTAGTGCCAGCCGGCAACCGTATTTTCCTCAAACCTGTGGAAAGTGATGCTACAACCAATATGACTGTTATCACCAATAAAAGAATGTATTTCTTCGAAATGCACGCTGAAGAAGCAAAAGGCGTGAAAGATACAGATCTATCCTTTATAGTTAAGTTTGTCTATCCAGAGGATCAGACTTTCAACTCAATCAGGCAAATGTCGGTGGATGCAGCTCCAGACTTGACTCATCCAGAGCGGTATAATTTCCAATACACTATCAGCGGTGAAGCAAAGTACATGGAACCATTACAAGTGTTTGATGATGGAGAGTTTACCTTCTTCAAATTCCGTGATATTAATGCTGAGCTGCCAGCTGTATTCCTGGTGAACTCTGGTCAGAGGGAATCTTTAGTCAACTTCCGCATCCAAGGCGGGTATATGGTGGTTGAGCGGGTAGCCGAAAAGTTCACCTTTAGGCATGGCCCTGACGTATTGTGCATCTTTAACGAGGCTTACGGAAAGAAGATCCCAGGTAGTAAGCAATAATAACACCATTAGGTATAACTCTATGATTGGGCATTTGCGAGGCGAAATATTGCACGTAGCAGCTGATCACTTAATTATAGACGTTGGTGGTGTAGGCTATTTGGTACACCCCACCGGCTCTGTGTTGCACCATACTGCGGCAGGTCAAACAGCTAGCCTTTGGATTGAGATGGATGTCAAACAAGATCAAATATCTTTATTTGGTTTTGCCAACTTGGAAGAAAAACGCTGGTTCAAAACACTGCAAATTGTACAAGGAGTAGGAGCTAAACTCGCAATTGCGATACTATCGCTTCTTGCTCCCGAAGCGCTTACCACAGCTATAGTATCGGGAGATAAAAATATGCTACAGATGGTGCCTGGTGTCGGCAGTAAACTGGCGACTCGGTTGGTGACAGAGCTAAAAGATAAAGCAGCAACATATGCCCAACAATATTCGATTTCCTTGGCAAATCAGAACCAGAAAAATCTCGACAATAAGGTCATGCCAAAAGAAATCACGATATTCAATGATGCTGTTTCTGCTCTTGCCAACTTCGGTTTTCATAAAAATGACATAGAAATCGCATTGAGGACTATCATAGATAAAGAAAATGTGTTAGACCTGCAAGAGTTAATCAGAATGGGGCTGCAAACTCTAGGGCGAGACGTAAGAGCTGGTAACTAGAAGCGATGGCCATGTTCTCAAAGATATAAACCGGTTTAATATATGGCCACTAATAACGACACACAAAATGAAGAAACAGCATTACATAACGAGCGTTTGCGCCTAATGGGCAGCGTGCTCACCGGCGTTGCTCATGACTTCAATAACATCATGACTGTAATTCTTGGTTACTGCGATTTAGCCACTAGTCTAGACGTAGTATACACTCCCAATTATTGTATTACGCAGATCAGGGAGGCAGCATTGCGTGCAACTAAGCTGACCGGAAGCTTACTGAGTCTTTCACAACGTGGTGGCAAACAGGAAGAGTTCCACCCTGCCCTGCTCTTTCAGGATATTGCACCTCTGATAGCGCACTTAAGCAAAACAAACGTACAAATACGCATGGAGGTAGCAAAAGACTTATACCATGTGAAAGCGGACTATATTTGGCTCGAACAATCCATACTCAATTTGCTCTTGAATGCGGTACAAGCCTCAAGCCCAGAGTCTGAAGTGCTAGTTCGCTGCTATAACGTTGAAATGCAAGACCCACATACTTTCTGTGTAGGCTGTTACGTACCAGGCAAACGTCAACTGGAGACAGGAGCATACCTTGTTATAGAAGTAGAGGACTACGGCTGCGGCATTGCACCAGACGTATTGCCTCGGATATTTGAGCAATTTTTTACTACCAAGATGAGTGAGAAAAACAGCGGCATTGGCCTAGCAAATGTACTCAACATAGTGGAAGCAGCGCACGGGCATATATGCGTGTGTAGCAAAGTAAATCAAGGCACTACTGTTCGAATTTTATTGCCACAGATTGAGGGAAAAAGCAGGAGCGCTAGTAACTAAATATTCACTATTTATACTTATTATCTCATTAAAAAGAGATGTGTATGAATCAAAAAGTTACCCACAGTTATGTGGCAAAGCTGGAAGCATCTAGCTTCGTGCAGCGCATTAATATGGCTTTGCAAATGGGTTTATTTCAACTGTCAAGAATTGCGCCTGCAGAGCTTGAAAATTCATCAGAAGCGCTTGACGAGGTCAAAAGAGAAATGCGTTATAATGTTTTTCTTGCATGTACTCGCGGTATCCCATGTGGTTTGGATTTGAAGCTACCAAAGCCACATGCTGAGCAAACTGAAAAGGTATATTTTATTGAGCATAAGTTCGGGGAAAAACTCGGAGAAGCTATGGGCAAAGGAGCCTCAACGGAGACATGGAATAAGGCAGCTGGAGAAGTTCAAAATAGCGAATTAGGTAAGCAGTACCTTGCTCTGAATCGGAAGGCACAAGAACTAGAAAATGCTATAGATGATTGTTTCAGCGAAATGGTAGAGATGATGAAAAATGAAGGACATCGTGCAAAATATAGCGCGCTCAAAACTCGCGCCAATCTTATTATGGCTGGAGCGGCGGTAGGTTCGTTGGCGATAACGGTTGGAGCTATTATAGGCATGTGGGTTAATATAAATGAATATAGCCACATTAGTGCAGCAGCAGCTTTTAAAGACTTGTTTGAACATAGCACTGGTCAATCAGTTTTTACTGGGGTATGTATTGTCTCGCTTTTAACTTTGATTGGTTTATATACGACTGCTAGTGCTGGTATGATAGGTTTCGGCATTGATGAAATGCCAGGAGTACATCATCGTGCAGCGCAGCAGATGCTAGACCTCATCGGGCCAAAAGCAATAGAAAAAGCTTTACAAAAAGAGAGTGCTATAGAAATGCTGGTAGTAGTTGAAGATGCGGTGCAAAATAAAGTAAATAATATCAGCAAAATGAGGGTTATAGCCAAAGAACTACAACATAACATTGAAGAATACGCCAAGAGCCGTGCCACAGAGCAGGTTCGTTCATAATTGCAGCAATGCATTACGGGCGGCCACAGAAAAGATTTGCGCTTTCGCGAAAGTCATGCCAGATTATTACCAGCATTATTCTAAAAGGTACAGGTATGACCAAGATTGCAGTAATATTAGCCGGTTGCGGACACCAAGATGGTAGCGAAATCCGAGAAGCGGTGATCACTTTATTAGCGCTCGATCACTATGGGGCTGAAGTTCAGTGTTTTGCGCCCAATCGCCCTCAAGTGGACGTCATTAATCATATGACAAGTGCTAAAAAAACTCAGGAGCGCAATATCCTAGAAGAAGCCGCCAGAATAGCGCGCGGCAATATCAAAGAGCTTGGCACACTAAAAGCGGAAGACTTTGACGGCCTGATTATGCCAGGCGGCTTTGGTATGGCAAAAAATTTCTCCACCATGTTAACGGACCCGGATAATGTGACTGCTAAAGAAGATATCAAAGCGATCATTCTTGGCTTCCACAAAGCCGGCAAACCAATTGGAGCTATGTGTATAGCACCAATTGTAGTGGCTGCAGCGCTTGGCGGCGGCATTAAACCACACCTTACTGTCGGCGAATATAGTGCTACTCTAGCAAATCTTGGGGCGACACAAGAGGTGTGTGAATCTGAGCAAATATGTGTGGATAACGACAATCGTCTGGTTAGCTGTTCTGCTTATATGCGTGACGATAAGCTCGGTAAAATCGGGGATGGCATCGCTGCTTTAGTGATGAAAGTAATTGAAATGGCAAAAAAAGGTAAAACATATGAAGTATAATTTTTTTCTATCGACTATAATATTAACCGCATGTCTTAGCGCTCCTGCGCTTGCAGGCGCTGAGGAGAAAACCAGCAACGCAACTACAGTAGTCACTACTACTCATAACACTGCTGCGCAAACAAACCCTGTTGCTGAAAACAAGCAGCCAGAAGCTCAAGCCAAGCCCGCTGAAGAAAACAAGCAACCTTTGGCCCAAACCAAACCTGCGGCAAAGCCAAAGCCTAAAGTTGGAAAACAAAAACAGCCAGCACCTAAGAAGCAATATGACAATACCTATCCGCACATTACTAAAGATAATATCCTTGAGGAGATATACTGTGAGGACGAGTCCGCTCAGTGCGACTCAGAGAAAGCAAATGCCAGAAATAACGCCGGAAGCCAATATGACAACACGCATATAGCTCAGAAAAGCGCAGAAGCCGCTAGTGCCCAAGCCGTGGAAGGCTGCCCTTTAACCCCTGAAGTATGGGAAGTAGAGTCATATCCAGCTACACATCACAGCAATGATTTGCGGCGTACTAGCGGTTCGCCTTATTTAGCGCAAGGTAAGATGATCAACCTAGTAGGTAGAGTATTAGACCAAAACTGTGTGCCAGTCACCGGGGCGCGCATTCAGCTGGTACAGGCTGATTCACTAGGCCATTATTCAGATGATAAAGAACGTGATCGAGGTTTTACAGGCTCTGGTATCACATTTACTGACAACTTAGGTCGATATTCTTTCTTCTCTATAATGCCTGGACCTGTGCACAATCGTGCACCACATATACGGTTTAGCATAGACCACCCAGAGATCCAGCATTTTGAGACTGAGATGTTTTTCCCAGATAATCTAGCGGTTGAGAGTGATCCAATGCTACGCTCCCAAGTTGCCAAAGAGCAACGTCATTTATTAATTTCGAAATATATTGGTTATAATATAAATGAGGGTATTGATGTTTATGAATTTGCTATTACACTGAATGGTAGCCTTAATTATAAAACCTACTAGGGGATGGCATATATGCTTTTCGTGTATGTGCATTAAGGTTTTAAGTAACTAGTTCATAAGGAGTGATTATGAAAGCAGCGTTAAAATTGTTTGCTCTAGTTGCGGTGAGCACAGCGCTAGTAAGCGCGACTGCCTACGCGGAGTACCAAACAGATTCTAAACAAACAAAAGCAGAAGCATCTGAAAGCGCTAAAAAAGCTGAAAAGGTTGAAAAAGCTGAGAAAGCTAAGGAAGCTATGAAAGCTGACAAAGCTAAAGAAGCTGAAAAAACCGAAAAAGCTGCAAAAGGCAAAGAGGGTGAAGAAGCTAAACCTATGAAGAAGAAACATCATCATAAGCCAAAACACCACGAAGAGCATAATGGTTATCATCACCACATGAGTGATCTAGACCTATGGCTGCACCGTGAGTGTTACGTGCGTGACCACAGCTGGGAGTATCACATACGTCACCACAGCTGGTAAGTCCACCTTAACGGCTAACAAAAAAGCGCCTGGCGTTAGTGATAACGTTACTGGCGCTTTTTTCATTGAGATATGTGGTTTTAGCGGCACCCAATACCATACCTCAATTACTCTTATCCTTCGCCTTACTTTGCGCTTCATCTTGCTCTTTCTTATACGCCTTGATAAAGGCTTGTTCCAACTCTATCAGCCCCTTGCGCAACGTCTCAGTATCACCTATTGCCCGAACTGGGGAATTATCCCGCCATACTGCAGCAGCGAGCACTCCTGTCATCCCAAGTATGCCACATACAGTAACAACCGTCAGAAATTCTGGCATCACTTGGTTTATCGCCTCCAATAACCTTTCATTGCAAATATCCAGGCTATTTTGCTCCACAGCTTTTTTTATAGCCTCTTGCAAGGTTCCATGTGCCAACAAGTCTACAGCTGCCGCAGCCGCTGGTATTGCCAGGCTTAATATAGCAAACCCTATTGTGGCCAAGCGTTTGCATATCACTACCCTAGCATTCCTCCCTGATTCTGGCAGCTCAGACAAAATTTCAAGAAATTGGAGCATCGACTTATTATACGCCTTTTTCTTTGGATTTATTTCTCGATATATCTGAATCTTCCACTCGATAACCATCAGCTGAAACACCTGGTCTTGCTGCTGGGATGATAACTCTCTAGATTTATATATCTGCTCCAATTTTTTCTTATTATCAGCTGTATTTAACTTATTCGCTATCTCGTTATACTCTTGCATGAGCTGTTGTATATAATTTTCATTCTGTTTATGGTAATTCCATGTGTAGAACTTATTCACTTTATTATATAACCACACCTCCCTGAACCCATTAACCAGTGCATCAGAACTGATTCCGTTTTCTTTTGATATGCAAGATAAAATTGCATGCATATTGGTCAGCTTGCCTAGCTGCGCTTCTTTACTTCCAACATTCTTGGATATTTTTCTTTGTGCTTTTTCTACGATATTCTCTAAGTACTCATTGGTCTGGCGGTAGCTTGGAAACGAGACTGAGCCTGGCAGAACAATACCATAATCTACTAAAGCTGGCTGTAATTCATTTACCAGAAGCTGTCGAGATGCCAGATACAATTTGATTTGTTCTTCCTCGCTTTTCGCCGCATTCTCAACTGTGATTTTATTGTCTTTCTCATACTCCAACATTAAAGCAGCCAGCCGCTGTCCTTTTTGTTTGACGTCCTTTGCTAGCTCTAGCTTGCGTTTTTCTCCGAGATTCCATTGTTTAGAAACGGCATAATCGAAAACTATATCCGCAGCAATCAGCCTGATTTTATGCAAGTTCAATAGCCATTTTGGTATCGTTGAAGCAGGCTGCTTTTTTAGCTCAGCATCTATTTGCTTGTGTAGCGGCTCAAAGTTTGTAGTCTCTTCATAGCCATAACCAAGCACTTCATTGAGTTGTTTTTTTATGCCATCTTCCGATATAGCCTTCATTCTTCATCCGTATATAAAATCATCTTGCCATGATAGCATACATAGCTGGACCCTCCAAGGCTAGTGCCGTGCTAAGCTTTCAAAAAAACTCCATTAACGGTCTTAGTAGTCGCTGAAATCATTGCGCTTGCTGCAGCAACCTTTCTGCATAATTTCGCGCAGGCTAGTGCGAACAAAATGATGGACTGGGAAAGCTTGGTCAAACCCCGCGGCCACTTCTTCAGCTTTAGCACGGATCGATGGCATCCCTTTAATAGTACCCATACGAGTCGTGCTTAATGCTAAACTCTCAGCGCCAATAGCTAACACCACAATACATAAGCCGGCCATCAATTGTGGATTCAGCTCAAACAGCGGCAGGTCACGCATCACATCTATAGCAAATCTTTGCATCGCGAATGCGCCTAAGCCAACAAACGCGCCGCTTACGCATCCTGAAACCCTGCGGCCACTACCTAACAATACGCCGACGGCCGCTGAGGCAGCACCGTGAAATACTAAACTCGCAATACCACTATCAGCAAACCCTAGTCCTATACCGTATACAGCTGCATATACAAGCACGCCTTGAAACACAGAAGCTACCAACGTCGCACTATAACCGAATATTTGATCATTAGGTTTTGGCTCTGGGCCTGGTTTTGTAAGCACTAAGTGATGCTCTTTTTTCTCATCTTCAATGAAGCCCATGATCTGCTGAACTTGTTCATCAGTTAATATATGCGGGATGTTAGCAAGCACCTTTCTCGGCTCCCCTACGCCCTTCAAAGCATCTTCTATGAACAACCTCAAACCGGCGTCTAATTTCGTATTATTATAATCTCTGAAATTTGATAGCTGCTCTGATTCATCATCTTGCTCTTGCAAGCGGTAATCATTATCTTCACCTTCATCGCCATGATCCCGCTGTTTGTTGTTCTCATGAGCATTAGAATGCTTTATACCAGATACTGGAAGAGAAAGCGAAGGCAACCTGCTGCTATATAACTCCGTGAAATAATCGCAAAGCTCGTCATAAACAGTTATACTTAGTTCCAAGACATTATTGGTAAGGGCAATACTAGCTATTACTTTCCCTATCTTATCTTGCACCTCATTAACACTACGGCTTACATCACCAGGATCTAATGAAACAAGATTGTGTTGCTGCCATTTATTAGACGCACCGGCGTAAAACATCGACAGCAACCAGTTCTGAAAAACATGCACTGGAGAACTCATTGTCGTAAGAGCTACCACCCACAATGGCGCTCGATTTCCTCTTGAATTAAACCCCTCAGGATTGCCAGCTGCTTGCAATATTATAGCAAACATACTGACTTTATTGCTGCTCGACGAGTCAGATTCTTCACCACTTCGGTGACTTTTTTCTTCATCATCGTCTTCATAATCTTCTATCTCCCTATCCATAAAACCCTCATATAGCTATAAATCCACAACTCAAACCGCTCCCTCATAGGACACCCTAATCTTTTACTCACAGCCAAGCAACTTTATGCCATGCATAATAGCATGATCAAAAATAGGGCGCAAATAGTTTGTTTTTTTCACAAATACAGGGCTGCGCAAGGCTTAACTTATAAGTTTGCGATAAGTTTTTAATACAGGCTACAAAGGCCTATAAATGTCATGGCTTGACCACACCATCCAGTGAATTAAGCAAGGTTAACACTATGAATGAAATTGCATAGTTGAGCATCGACAAAAGCATATCTTGTAAGTATAGCATTTGCTGAATTGTGCGATCAAGCCCACTGTTGTCCGGAATA
>JAFECK010000010.1 GCA_018242185.1 Pseudomonadota bacterium | reverse complement strand
ACGAAGCGTCACGGGGTGGATAATAAGATAAGGCCAAGACCCTGGTAAACAATACAACAAATACCCCTTGCATGAAAATTGCATACTGTGTATCGTTTTATGCACGCAATAAAACTATAAGAGGTATACAAATGACTTTCTCTAACCAAACAATAATCGGGGCTGTTGCTGTAACCCTGATGATCGCAGGCTTCCTGCTACTCAAAAAAGAGCCCCAACCGCAAGGTATGGAACAGGCTGCCGCGACTAGCATAGATGCGGCTATGCAGAATTACATAGAGCAACATCCAGAAGTAATCATCAAGTCCCTAGAAGAATATCAAGAGCGAAAGGCTGGCGAGATGATGGCGCAATTGAGCGCTAATATCAAAGCTAAGAAAGCTGATTTGGAACAAAAAGCTGGCGATCCTAAAGTGGGCCCTGATGCAGCTAATGTTAAGGTGATTGAGTTCTTCGATTATGGGTGTGTATTCTGTCGTAAGATGCAGCCAATCATGGCAAAAGCAATGCAAAGCAATCCTGATATTCAGGTAGTTTTCAAAGAAATGCCAATGTTTGGCGAAGCTTCAACGAGCGCTGCTAAAACCGCTTTGGCTATATATAAAATAGACCCAAGCAAATATTACCAATTCCATACCAACTTAATGAAATCCCAGAATAGCAATGTTTCTGCTGCTGCTATAGAAGTAGCTACTGGTCTTGGCATTAACGCTGACAGACTGAAACAAGCTATGCAAGATCCAGAGCTTGATAAGTTATTGGCAGACAACCGCAAGCTAGCGACTGAGATTGGAGTGCGTGGTGCGCCAGCGCTCATCGTTAACGGTGAGCTGTTCATCGGTTTAATGGAGCAAGAAGTGTTGCAGGCAAAAATCGACGCTGCGAAAGGTGTAAAGCCTGAGGCTGGTGGCTCAGAGATGAAAGTTGTTCCTGCTCCTGCTAACGATAACAACGGTACTCCTGCTCTAAATGCTGAAGCTAAGAAGGAGCAAGCGCCAACCAATACTGCTGAAGAGAAAAAATCAGTAGAAGGGGATGTTACAGCAGTGACAAGCGATAAGCCAGCTGCTGCAGCTAACTAGAAAATATATAAGATGCGGCATCTTTGATGTTATGCGGAGATGCCGCGTTTTAATGGTTGTTATTGCACTATATCCAGGATTTGCCTTGGGTCCTTCAAAGCATAACCTCTACCCCAACTGGTTTCTATGTAATTCACGCCATTAGAGGCTTCCATTAGCTTTTTACGCATACGGCACACGAACACATCAATAATTTTAAGTTCAGGCTCGTCCATGCCGTTATAAATATGGTTTAGAAACGCTTCTTTGCTAACCGTATTACCTTTGCGAATCGCCAACAATTCTAACATCGCCTGTTCTTTACCCGTCAGGTGAACTGGCCTACCGTTTACTAGCGTAGTATGTTTTTCCATGTTTACCATCAACCCATCAATCTGGATCACTGCGCCAGTATATCCTCTCCAACGGCGTATTATAGCTTTTACACGCGCAGTCAGCTCGCCTTGATTAAAAGGTTTGGTTAAGTAATCATCGGCACCATACCCAAGGCTTTTTATCTTCTCTTCGTAGCTCTTTATGCCTGATAAAATCAGCACCGGGACCTTAGATTGTCTTTCCTGCAGTTGTCGCAAAACGTCTTGTCCGCTCATATCAGGCAACATTAAATCCATGATAATCAGGTCATAGTCCGCAGATTTAGACATTTCAATGCAGTCCTGCCCTAACTCACCTATATCGCACACAATCCCCTCAGAGGCCAGCGTAAGCTCCACCATCTTTGCAACTGCAGGATCGTCTTCGATCAGCAGCACGCGGATTGGCAATTTCTGTACTGATGTTGCCATGTTTTCCCCTCGCGTTTAATTCAACACGTAATAGGCGCCATCACCAACGTAACGGTGGCACGGCGCCTTCCCCTATTTATTAATATAATATTAAAATATGTTGCTATGCAAGTCTTATAGTCAAACAAATCAAAAATGCCTGTTTGTTGCCAATAGTGCATGCAAAATTATCAATCTTGCACTGGATCTCTATACCCATTATCCTTTTGTTAATTAACCACTCCGAGGTATTAGTATGCGCTTCCCATTTAGGGATTTCAGAGCTGAGCAGGACGCGTTGCAAAATGCAGAGCATAGGCCTACTGCTAATGAGCATGATAAGATAATCATTGAGCAACCTGTGCAAGGCATAAACCAAGACCTTACGGCCGATACCAATAGCTTTACTTATAGCCTAGAGGAAATTGAGCTAATCAAGCAGCAAGCTTTCGCAGCAGGCCAAGCAGAGGCACTGCAAATGTTCGCAAAGGAATCTGAGCAAGTAGAGCGCGAAAAGGTGCAAGCATTAGAGCAAATTGCTAAATATATTTTGATGATTAATGAGCAGCTACATGAGGCTAAACAACGTCATTACAACGAGTGCATTTCTCTAGCTATAGCAATAGCTCGCAAGATTATCAGCAACACTAGCGTGGAAGTAGTTGCTGCGGGCACTTTAAGTTTTGTACGCACTATCCTCGACAAAGCTACACCTCCGGCGCCCGTACTTATTACAGTGCATCAATCGATACAAAGCTTAGTTGAACAAGCCTGTAGCGAAATGATCAAGCGTAAAGAAATAGAAGTAGTGGTGGATCATGGATTGGGGTTAAGTGACTGCAAGATTGAATGGAGTGATGGCATGGTCGTAAAAAACACCAACCAAATTTTGGATGAGATCAGCGCTTTGCTCGGCAGCCCTAGCTAACCTGCTTTAACGCCTTAGGGTTTGTCGCTCCCGGCTATTTCCTTAATATATTAAAACATTGTTGCAATGTTTTATGGCACTCCCTATGCTCGTAATGTATTGGCATTTATTAAACTTGTAATAAGGGGGTTACATGAATCATACCAATCAAGGGGTTGTGGTTGAAGATGTGGTTAGGCCATTTCTTAAGCCACTGGAATCAGCTGTGCGTAGGGGGCAATGGGAAGGAATAGATGGAGCAAGAAAATGTTTTGAAAATCCGCGACTAGCCTCATTGGATAAGCTGTTTAATCCGAAAGTGCAACGTGAGGTTTTGGTAGCATGCTTTTTTCATATGGCTGAGGTAGCAGAAAGGGCGCAAGAAGGAGCCGTTATGCGAGAATTCACTAATCTGAACCCAGCAGTAGTGCTGCAGGCAGCAGAGGAATATCCGGAAATTTTTCAACGTTATCCGAGCGTCTTGAAATATTGTTTTGGCGCACTAAATGATGAAAATCAGAAGAAGTTGCGCAAATCGCTGCACATCTAGGATTGACCCTAAAACACGATGTTTCAATGGGTTGACGAACAAAGTAGTGTTTTGTCTATTGTAGTAGAAAATTGCAGACAAGAAGACTGATATGTTATAGGATGTATGTCCTATCCGGCGACGATATCGCTTATAGCGCATTCTCGCTACTCGGGTGAATTAGATAAGTACAGGGAAGTATATGAGAAATTTTAATCGTTATGGCAACAATAATGGCAGAAACCTTCTGTTGTGGCTTTCAATTGTCATGATAACTCTGCTGTTCTACCAGATTATCGGTAGCAGCATGACCAACTCGAGGATTGCGTTTTCCGATTTTGTAAACCAAGTCGAAGCCGAAAATGTTAAGGAAGTATATATGCGTGGTGATGCGATCGAAGGTCGCACCGCTGATGGCAAGATTTTCACCACGGTGGTGCCGCATGGTTATCAGGGGTTAACTAGTATACTCATGAGCAAAGGAGTGAAGATTGAAGTATTGCCCCTTGAAACATCTATGGGCAATCTTGTCGCTATACTTCTTTCCTGGTTCCCTATATTACTCTTAATCGGTGTATGGGTATACTTTATGCGCAACGTCCAAACTGGCGGTGGCAAGGCCATGGGTTTTGGCAAATCCAAAGCACAGTTGATCACTAGAGATAAAAACAAGATTACCTTTAAAGATGTGGCAGGAGTGGAAGAAGCAAAAGAGGAGCTTGTGGAGATTGTAGACTTCCTAAAAGATCCAAGCAAGTTCCAAAGGTTAGGCGGCAAGATTCCAAAAGGTTGCTTGCTTGTTGGCCATCCTGGCACAGGTAAGACTATGTTAGCTAAAGCTATAGCTGGAGAAGCTAACGTACCATTCTTCACTATTTCTGGCTCAGATTTCGTAGAAATGTTTGTAGGTGTGGGAGCTAGTCGTGTGCGCGACATGTTCAACCAGGCTAAGAAAAGCGCGCCTTGTATTGTGTTTATAGACGAAATAGATGCAGTGGGTAGGCATCGCGGTGCGGGCCTTGGCGGCGGAAATGACGAGCGCGAGCAAACCTTGAACCAGTTGTTGGTGGAAATGGATGGCTTTAGCGAAAACCAAGGGGTAATAGTTATTGCAGCTACTAACAGGCCAGATGTGCTTGATCCAGCATTGTTACGCCCTGGGCGCTTCGATAGGCAGATAACTGTGGCCCTGCCAGATTACAAAGGCAGGTTAGAAATACTGAAAGTTCATGCTCGCAAAGTGCCTATGTCCCCTGATGTAGATTTAGCTACAATAGCACGTAGAACTGTAGGGTTTTCAGGCGCCGATCTTGCTAATGTTATTAATGAATCTGCTTTGCTCGCAGCGCGCCGTGACCATAACTTTGTTACTATGGCGGAGCTCGAAGAAGCCATTGACAAAGTGATGATGGGAGCCTTGCGCAAATCCATGGTTATGAATGAAGAAGAACGCCGGTTAACTGCTTACCACGAAGGTGGGCACGCTATTGTTAACCTGTTCAGCCCTGGCGCAGACAAGATCCACAAAGTCACTATTGTACCACGCGGTAGGGCCCTGGGTATGGTGATGCAGTTGCCTGAAGATGACCGTTACTCTATGACCCTAGAGCAGTTTGAAGCTCGCCTTACTATTGCTATGGGTGGCAGAGCTGCAGAAGAACTGATCTTCGGCGAAAGAAAGGTAACTAGCGGCGCTTCAAATGATATCAAAGTAGCAACATCTCTGGCTAGAAAAATGGTGACCCAATGGGGCTATAGCGAGAAGATTGGTCCGGTATTGGTGGGAGATGAGCGGGAAGAAGTGTTCTTAGGCCATTCACTGGGTCAGCAGAAGCATATGTCTGACCAGCTTGCCCGTACTATAGATGATGAGATCAAGCGCCTACTGGAAGAAAGCCATGCAAAAGCAATGGGCATACTGAACAAGCATCTGGACCTGCTTCATAAGCTTGCTTTGAGCTTGCTTGAGCGCGAAACAATGAGTGGGGAAGAAGTGTTAGAACTTCTAGGTCTTGGGAATAAGCAAGAGGAAGGCAAAGGCCGTCCTAAAAAGGCAGCTGCTAAGCAAGCAGAACCCAAGAACACTGATGCCAAGAAAAACACTAAAAAAGAGGATAAAAAGTAATAACTAATGGCAAGAGCTAAGAAAGCGCAGCAAAAAGGCGGGGTTTGGCTGCTGGTCGATAAATATGTAGGGAACTCCAATCAAGCCAGGGCTTTGGCCAGGATTATGGGCTGGGATCATGCAGAAGAAAAGCTACTGGAATATTCTAATCTAGCCTTATTGCCAAATTTCTTGCAAGTAGGCTTGAGCTCGCTAGACAAGTCTACTGCTGCACTACTGCGGGGTGTCCAAGAGCCGCCTAAGATCATCGTGAGCGCTGGCAGGCGTGCGGCGTGTGTGGCTGTGGCGCTAAAAAAACTTTACCCTGGAGTAAAGCTGGTGCAGATCATGGGCCCACAGTGTGGCTTTCATAATTTCTCCATCATCATACTGCCAGAGCATGACCGCAAAGCTTGGGTGCGCTACCCGAGCAATGTCCATTTTCACCATGGCGCTATCGTGCATTTCGATCCTAAAAACCTCGCTAATGCCGCAGATGAGCTACGCAAGCGCCTACAGCATAAGGGTCCCTACATAACTCTGTTGCTTGGCGGTAGCACTAAAAACACACCCTTCACAATAGAGCAGTTTCGTGAACTCTGGGCGCATGCGAGTGCTTGTGCAAGCACTGCCGGGGCTATGCTGCTAATCTCCTCAAGCAGGCGCACTCCTCCTGGAGTTTTGGCTGTGCTGGAGCGTGAATTGCGCACTTCCCAGACTCCATATTATTACTATGCCTATGGCTCACCAGAGCCTAATCCGTATCTGGGCATGCTAGGTCTGGCTGATTATATGATGATTACTGCGGATTCTATCTCCATGTGCTCTGAATGCTGCCTGACTGGCAAGCCTACCTATATATACCTGCCGGATGCGATCAAAGGCAGCAAGCACTGGCGCTTTGCCCATGGGTTGATTGTCAGCGGCCAAGCTGGGCGCCTGAGCAATAAACTTACTCCAATAGCAAAAATTGGTGGCTTAACTGGCGATGGTTTGCAAAAAGCAGTGAGTAAGGCGTTAATTGATTGATGTTTGCACTATTTACGTGCTATTATTAAAATTGTATGTGCATTGGAGTGTATAGATGAGAATTAGCGATAAAGCTTTTAAAGCATTGTACGAAGCGTACAAAAGTTTGGATAATTATAATAGTCAAAAATTATTGCGGGATAACCTGGATTTCTTGATAACAGTCGCCAAGCAAGAGCTGCAAGACTTGGCAGATGGTAAAGCTCAATACTTCTTTTCGGATGATGTCACAAGAGCAAGTCCAAAAGCCACGGTATTGCTGGCTCTTTTGGGATATGACACTACAGACACAAGAAAAGAGATGTATTGGGATACTACCGCACCATCACAAAAGAACGATAAAGCACGCAAGAAATGGCTTGGAACCTTAACTCCGCTGCAGAGAGGCTATATTGGTGAGATTACGATGAATGCTTACTCTACAAGACATAAAGAGAATGCCAATACAACGCTGCGGGCTTTCGCGAGCAGTGTTGAAGCACCCCACCAAAGCTGGGTGCGGCGATCACAAGTCAGTACTCTTTTTAACGCTCGCTTTGTCGCTCAGATGCATGCACAGGCAGAGGAAGGGCTGAAAAACGCTAATATAGAGCCATCACTGAATGAGGTGGCGAAGGCAAATTTGACAGGGTTATTCACAACGTTGGTCAAAAATTTTGAAAGTGGGACGCCTAGTCGTTTTGACGGCTTCCCTAATGTCGAGAATGCTGTTGGCTATGCATATAAAGTTTTGTTAAGGCGTCCGGATTGGGTTCATGAGGGAGAGGAGATTAAATACGGGCAACCGGCAAATGGTCGAGTTCAGTATATTACAGAAGCATATAAAGTAACGTCCTTACAGCCCGCTTTACAAAAGGTACTCCAGAAATATCGCATGGGGGCACCAGAAGCAGAGGACCTACATAGCAATATGCGTAGCGCTCATGACGGTAATAATGTCGGAGACATTATTAGAGCGCAACGCATCTATGTGGAAATGCTAGACGTGTATGCCAAGCACTTAAGGAGCCAGCCCGGACCTGAGAATCAGCAGAAATACGCAGCCCTACAGGAGCACATCAGCGACCGCAAAGCCAAGCTTTATGCTCTTGAGATGGTTTACACTAGAAGCGACACTATGGCTGCTGCTATATGGAAGCGGGCGAAAGGTGCAAGTGTTGGTGCATTGCCAGGGCTCATCACTACCGCAGGCGGCGCCATAGGGCTTGCGTGCGACGATGAGGTCAAAAAAGTGGCGATGGAAGCATTGCAGGATGTAGGCGAGGGCTTGTTCGACAAGTTCCGTGAGGGACTCGTTGCCGGCAACCCGATTCTGGTCTCTTTGATTGTTGGTTTGTGCCTTGGTGCCCTTGGCGCTTTTATTGGCGCGGTCTCAGCGGCTGAGGCTGCTGCACACTACAAACACCAGCCAGAGGCTATCAAGTATTTTGAGAAGATGCTGTTGAATAACGCCAAGCAGATGTTCCCTGAAACTGAGTTGTAACTCACCTATTTCAGGACGAAGCGCAATCATTGTACCCAAAACATAATACTTGCCTTGCACCTATGTACATGACGTTGACGCATCGCTTTGCTACAGTGGCTATTTTCTTCCACATTAGTGTCATATGAATGCCTTCAAATTTCTTTAATGTCGATATAAACGGATGTAACAAATAGTGAAAGTGTGTTTAGTTGAAAAAATAAAAATTTTTTGTGAAGCAGCCCCTGTATGGATTAATATGATTGTTGACAGTTAGTTGAACATGACATACGCTAACGGGTGAGCGGACATTTAAATAAAGGAAGGTGATCTATGCAAAATCTTTTCACATATATAATGGCTGGCGGCGATGGTAAAAGACTGTGGCCAGTTTCTAAACCTGAGCTACCAAAACAGTTCCTAAGTCTTAATGATAGCATGAGCATGCTTCAGCTCACCATATTAAGGCATGCTGCGCAGTGCAATCCAATTACAGTTCTGACAACGAATAAATACCAGGTGATGGTCATGGGGCAATCTCACATCGTGCACGATGATATACGCCTGATAATTGAGCAGAAAGGCGGGGGGACGCTTTTAGTTGCAATAATTGCGGCGCTGGATGCTTTGCAACAACACCAAGAACCATATGTGTTGTTGGTGCC
Source organism: Pseudomonadota bacterium (assembly GCA_018242185.1). GTDB lineage: Bacteria > Pseudomonadota > Alphaproteobacteria > Rickettsiales > Midichloriaceae > SZAS-26. The sequence continues at coordinate 7,133 of JAFECK010000010.1, read as the reverse complement.
ATCTGATCAATATATATCCGATATGGCAGCGTACGAAGAAGCGATTTTACGCTGTGTTGCCGCACTAGAAACCCAAGATCTATTATTAATGGGCGTACCAGTTGAGGCTGGCTACACTGGTTATGGTTATATAGAGCCAGGTGTGGATAATGAAGTGGAGCTAGAACATATCGGAGCAACGCCTATAGCTGCTTTTTACGAAAAACCTGCAAAAGAAGTGTTGCAAACATTAATCGCTAAAAAGTCAGTTTTATGGAGTACTGGTATTTTTGTGTTTAAGGCACGTAAATTCCTCGAGTGGGCTGCTATATACGAGGCTACTTATTATAATATTGCCTTTAAGGCACTAAAATCGGCATTTTGTTGTGAGAACCAAATACACCTAAAGAATTATGAAAATTTAGAGTCAACGCCATCCATTGATAGTACATTGTGTAGCAAAATCGACAACAAGGCTGTAATTCGTTTGAATTCTGGTTGGTATGATCTAGGCTCATGGTTTGGAATCAAGCGTTGGCTCGATGTTATGCCGCAAAACGCTAAAAAGCCTTATAACAAACAATTATCGCATGTTCACGGTGTATATCTAGAAGCACAAAAATGCTTTTTTATTGCTGGAGAGTCAGTTTTGGCAATAGGCATGTCTGAAATCGCTGTTATGGAGGGAGAGGAGCTTAAGATGCTCTTGGACTTAAGCACAGCAAAAGAAATTATACCTAGATGGCAAAGACAAAATACTGAGATAGATAGTATGGTAGTTGTCAATGAGTGGGAACGTCGACCTTGGGGATATATTAAAACCTTAGCGGTCCAGCCTAAAGTTTGTGTAGTGAAAGAACTGTGCATAGAGCCAGGAGCGCAAACTTCACTGCAGTACCATAAGTTTAGAGAAGAGCATATGTTGGCGATCTCAGGGAATGCTTTGTTTTGCGTAGAGGATAATTTAATCCCATCCATTATCTCAAAATACGTTCACATACCACAGTTCCATAACCATAGAATTAAAAATGTGGGAGATACCGATTTGTTAATCTTAGAAATACAAGTAGGCGAGTATATAGACGAAGATGATATAGTCCGTGTAGCTGATGATTATGGTCGAGTATAGCATTTTTATTGGGGTAGGTGATTGCATAATAGATTACCTGCCCCGAGTTTGGTCTTTACCATATTGCGAGCCTTGGGCTGCGATAAAGTTAACCCAGCGTCCACCGCCACGTTTGCGAAAATTTAGGCGTGCCATTATATAGCCGAGCTTTTGGCTTATAATAAATCTAGTCCAGAATCCCTTAGGCTGGACTATGCCTACTATCTCAGCTTCCATCTGCGCTTCTTGCGCAATCGCATTGTTAGGATAATACTTAGTTACACCGTGCTCAGCAAGCTCCTTACGCCTCCTTTCCTCAAGCAACTTATTACGTGCTATGAAATCATTATGTGGTATATGGCGTTGAGGTGGGCGATTGCGATATTGCGAGGCCATATATACATCTTCAACCGCCCTTTGACCCAGCCTAACATTGCGTTGACTCATAAGGGCGGAAATGATGGATAATATGGCAACCACTAGAAGGATAAATAAAACAACGATAATTATATACCAGCTATCCATCAAATTTTTACCTAGACATGTAACTATTGCATTAGAGCATATCCAAGCTACTAAGGAAATGAGAATATTATAAGCAGGGATATGGCAGCACGACCTAAAGCATGAGGATTTTTTAGAGTAAAATCATCCCATCCTGCGAGTATTTTTGTGGCTTTTATTGAGTATTTTGCATTTTTATTGAGTTTTATGAGGTTGAGAGCCAGCCTTCTGAGAGTAGCCATATTATGATCCGCAGCCCTTTCCTAATACGCGATTTATCCTCATTAAAAGACACGTCAAGCACTAGGTTTAGGCTATTTTCTATCCCCCAATGTTTAGCATAGGCACGAAAGAAGACCTCTTCTGGAGCCTTGTATTGTAGCACAGCTCGTGGCCTAAAGTTAAGCCTATTTTGGACGCGCATAATATCTAACTCTTTGATTTGTGAGAAATCAGTTCCTTTAGGAAAATACTCCCTGATAAGGCCGTTGGTATGTTCGTTAAGCCCTCTTTGCCAAGATTTATAAGGTTCAGCAAAATATGTCTTAAGAGCTGGAAAATGCTTGGTAAGGTCAGTATGCAAAGCGAATTCCAGGCCATTATCAAAGGTTATAGTATGCAACCTATGCTTGTATTTACGCAACATAGCAGCGATTTTAGCAGCAACATGCTCAGACTTAAAACTATCAATCTTAGCAATCAGCACAAGTTTACTATATCGTTCTACCAAGGTAATTATACCACTTTTATGACCTTTACCTATAACAGTATCAGCTTCCCAATCACCCATCCTAGATTTAGCCTCAACAACAGGGTCGCGGCTGCTAATGTCCACTCTGTTCGGTATCAGAGATCTACCAGCCCTCTTGCGGTTGTACTCCCTCTTTCTTCTACCTTTGCGGCGTAAATAAAGATAGAGCTTTCCTCCCTGTTTTCGGTCTTTGGCGATAAACTCGTATATACCAGAATCGCTGAGCTTAACCCCCCAGTCCAGCTGTAACCTGCCAGATATCTGATCTGGGCTCCACCCTAGCTCCAGCTTCTGGGTTACATACGAGACCATCTTCTTAGTCAGCTTCTTTGGGTTAGTAGCATTTCACCTTACGTTTCTTTGCTCTCTTATGAGTTGTTTTAGCAGCATAACAGCCATCCTTGTTGCAGTTCTTGCGTATCTCCCTACTCAGGGTTGATGGCGAAATATTAAGCTTGGCAGCTATCTCTTTCTGTGAAAAATTACCTTGCAAATATGCTGAAATATGGCATCTTTGTCCATACGTCAGGTGTGTATAGCCTTTGGGCATCGTTAACCTCTTTGTTTTTTGTTACAAAAAGAAGTTATCTCACATGCCTGACTATTTTCAAGACTTCACACCTTATATTTTACACCACTCTAATTGCACTTCGTTCTGGAATAGGCGTCCTCATACTTTGCGCCCTGATATGGCAGTGTTACCTAAATATAGATAGTAGAAGATTTTAATCACTTAGGGATTTATTCTCCGCTGCTTGCGGCGGGGTCGATTTATTTACGAGGTTATCTTACAACTTCCAGCACAAAAACATACCTTTTCCTGCACTTTCTCATACCTCATGCTTTAGCTCTGGATATTGGCGGCTAAGATTTAAAACCTACGAGAGCTTATAAATTAATATAACAATATGTTGAAAATATATTATTATTGTGTTAACGTGAGAATATTGGTGCATGATTAGTGCGCTTGATGGATCGAAGATCCTTATTACTCCTTAGTGAGGTAAGAAGCCAATCTAAGGTGTTCTCGCAAGTAGCGAGAAGGGCAGTAGCCTTATAAATTAATCCATGTAGGAGAACACATATGTCTATTTATACTTCTATTTTAAGCAACCTTCCTGCAAGTAATGTACGCAGCACTTTGAACAAAGCATTAGAAAGCACAGCTAACTCTTCTGCTCGTATTGGTTCTGGTAAGCGTATCGTGAAAGCGTCTGATGATGCAGCTTCTGCAGCTGTAGTAACAGGTTTTGTAGTGGCACGTGATGGTTTGGAAGTGACCAAGCGTAACGCAGCTACAGGTAAAAGCGTTGCGTCGATGATTGATGGGGCTTTGCAACAAACAGCTAGCTTGCTACAACGTCAAAAAGCTCTTTCAACCCAAGCTAACTCAGGAGCATATTCCGACGTTGAGCGTGGTTATCTGAACCAAGAGGTACAACAGTTAGTTATGGAACAAGATCGTATGGTTAATACCGTTGAATTTAACGGCATTAAACTTCTTGATGGTTCTCTAGCAGGTGGTGGGGCTATGACAACAAGCACTACTGGCACTTCTGCTCAGTCTTCTATACAGCTACAATTCAGTGCTGCTTCTGCAACCGCTGCTGATACTAATATATTTACTATCAATGGCGTGCAGTTTGCGACTGATACAACTTATAACTATGACAGCGCTAATAACGCTCTTAACTTTAAGATGGACGATACAGCTGCTCAAAAGGCTACAGAACTTGCTAACATAATTAACAATACTAGTTCTAATATCAGCCATTCATCGTTGACACAGGTAATGCGCGATAGGCTCAGTGGCTTATCTGCAAGTGCAAGTGGAGGTACTGTAACCATTACTAGCAAGCACGGTGGTGCAGCTGGTATGTTCACAGCAAGCTTTGATGCAGGTAACACTAGCGATATCGCAAGCATACAAGCTGGCACAACCACGCTAACTGCTACTGGCTCTGTTAATGCTGCATATGCTTCTGGTAGTACTACTGGGGGACTTGGCGTCAGCAACGTAAGCGTTGTTGGTACTGTGGGTAACAGCATAGTGCAATCACTAAGCCAAACCAAAGCTACTTCTGGTTGGGTAACTGTAGCTTCTTCAGATTTAGCTAACAGCTCTGTAGTGAATGCTTTTGGCCGCTCATTTACTATTATGGATGCAGTGACCAACCCAGCGACTCAAATCAAGCGTAACAGTGCTAGCGCTCTACAGACATTGCAGAATGTTGCTACTTTCTTGAATAATTCAAACGATCCTGATGTTGCGAATTATTTCTATGAAGTAAGACAAAGCGGTGCAAATGCTCAGATTAGAATAACTGCTAAAGGCGCTTCTGCTTACCACAATGGAGTTGGTTTCGCAGTTGGCTCAAACAGCTTTAGCGTTGATGGTTCTAGTGGTGGTACTAGCCCAGCTAATGGTGCAACAGGCGGTCTTGATGTGTCGCACATCACTGATAACACAGGATTCTACGGCACTGTAAGCGGCTTTACTGCAAGTATGAGTGGCTCTAATGCCCTTGAATTGACTGTGCAAGTTGGTGATTATACCTATCAAGGTAGCGTTGCCAACACAGCGCCAACAGCTAACACCATAGTACGTATGGCTTCTACCGATATTAGCGGTAAAGGCGGTTACTTTGATGTTACTATCGCGGCTAACCAAGGTGTTGTAGTGGCTTCTCAAACAGATGCTAACACTTTTGCTAGCAATGTTGATGCAGCCATCAAAGAGCTAACCTTCTATCAAACCCGTGATATCACTTCTTTCAAAGCAGCTGGTACAAGCATAGAGGGAAGCACTGCAAGTCTCACCGCAGTTAACTTCAACCTAAATGTGCAGAGCATTGAAGTACGTAATTCTCAAGCTAGTAGCAGCCAGCAAGCTAAGATATCTATCGTAGCTGCTGATGGTCGTGTGTTTGAGAACACTACTTTAGGTGAAGGTGTAACTCAGGGTCAACGTGTTGTATTTACTAACGTTAACAACAGCAACGAAAGCATCAACATCATCTTCGGACGCAATGTTGATCTTTCTGACCAAACTTCTGTTAACAGCCTACAGAGCGATCTTCTTTCTGCATTCAGTGCAAACAAGCATGGTATGCAGTTCCAGGTTGGCCTGAAGAGTGAACAGATAATTGCTGTAAACGTAGATGACGTTTCTACGAAAGCGTTGTTTAATGGCAAAACAATCGATATCACAACTATAGCAGGTGCGCAAAATGCAGCTGATGTTCTTGACGGAGCATTGAACCAGATTAAAGGAATGCGTGCTGCAATAGGTGCATTCCAATCTAGGTTTGCTGCTGCTGAAGGCAACATCGAAAGTAGCCAGCGTGCTTTCGAAGAAGCGATCAGCGTACTACAAGATGCTGATATAGCAGCTGAATCTACTATATTTGCTCAATCTGAAGTACTTGCTAGAGCAAACACCGCAATGTTGAGCAAACTGAACCAATTGAGCCAAGACCTACTACGTCTTCTGTCTTAATCAGTTCAAAACTAGCATGTAGCTGGGAAAAATGGCCTGTAGTAATACAGGCCATTTTTATTTACGAGCTTTTCTCCTTATCACTTAAATTGAAGCTGGTTGCTCGCCTTGCGCGGCGCTTTGTGAAGCGTTAATACGGCTTATTATAATATACCCTAAGGCCAATATAAAGCACAAGGATCCAATGCTAATGCCTACGTTTACTGCATGAGCAATAGCAGCATCTTGAACAAAATAATGAGTTATCACCGGACCAACCGCAGTGCTTGCCGCGCCAGCAAATATATTGCCAGCAAAGCAAATAGTTATGCGGATTATATCCTTGCCACTATATTTGCTTAACTCACCATTTACTCCATCACCCAACAACCCGAGCGTATTAGGTAGAATTAATATACCGGCGCCGATACCAGCTTGCGTTAATATGGAGGGCAAAAACTCCATTTGTAACGCCGAGCCTATTCCATAATGCACACCGCCTATGAGTATAGCCGACAATGCAGTGGCCGTAAGCCAATCGCACACCATTGCACACTTAAAATATATACTCTGTAATAAAGTTCCCCTTTTTACAGTGTCTAAGAGCAACTTTTTATTAGCTGCATAGAAATTCTGCATCTCTGGATCTAGATTGTCAATATTTGACTGTTGCGCAACACCACCAGAACTCACTAAGTTTAGTTCTTGCTGCCATAAGCCAGCAGTCCAAACCCAGAGGTACCCAGCCACCGCTCCTGAGCCGCAAAAGTTAATACCTTTCTGTATCGCCACTCCCACGTTGATTTTAACGCTTTTACTATAGCTATACAGGCAAGAGACGGCCATAAGCCAGACAGAAGAGCACATAACAATATCTCCAAGTCCAACATTCACTCCTAAATCCATTAACACCCATGGATGTCCCATGCTGCTTGAGGCGGCAACCGCCGCAATTCCACCCGCGCCCGCTAAAGCAACCATAATAGCGACCCAAGGGATATCATCGGGTATAAAGGCAGGAGAACATTGAATGCCATGTTTCTTTTCCCGTATATCTTTCAAAGCTGAAGCGTAAGCAATAGCAATGGTGTTTCGTGTAAAGCCATTATTTAAATCCTCCGGAACATTAAGTTTTGCGGTACAATGTGCACTATACAGCCTATTGAGAACCTGTTCAGGCGTAACTTCGTATTTCAGCATCAGGTTGACGCTATTGCTCAAGGATGTGGTTTGCTCAGCAGTAAAATCGGCACCAGCAACAAAGTCTTTTAGTGCTTGCGCTTTTACCCTATATGGATTTGTGCTTGTAATAG